>DCLA01000120.1:312260-359280 GCA_002320815.1 Myxococcales bacterium UBA1660 | reverse complement strand
TGGACGATGCCGCCTTCGACGTCGACGGTGACGTCGCCGAGTTCGGGCACCTGCGAGAGGATGCGCCGGAGGAGCCCCTCGATGTCGCTGTCCGAGTCGTCGACCGCCAGGCTCTCGGAGTCCTCGGGGGACTCCGCGGCGACGACCTCGATCCCGTTGGCGATGTAGAGCGCGTCCGGCGCGGCACGCTCGGCCACCCGCTGGGCCGCCTGCCGCGCGCTGGGCTGGGCCACGGTGCCGCGGAGCTGGATCACGCCGGCCCGCTGTGAGAGCTCGACGTCGTCGAACCCGCCGATCGCGTCCAGGGCCTCGCGGATGCGCGCCAGGGCCGCGTCGTCCGGGCTCCCGGCATCGGGGACCCCGGCGTCCGCCGCCACCTCGTCGGGGGGAACGTCGTCCGCCCCGGGAGCCTGAGCGGCGACCGGGGCGGCGAGGAGGCTCGCCGAAGCGAGCAGGAGGAGCGGCCGCACGTTCATCGTACGGCAATCCCTACGGCGTTCAGCCGCCGTGGCCAGGGAAGAAGACGCGCGCGGCGCCGCGGTCGGCGTGAGCGACGATCCGCTCCTCGCCGTTCATGAAGACGAAGCGCCAGCCCGGAGTCTCCACTTCGTGGCAGACCTCGGCGGCTTCGGGGACGTCGAGGCAGGCATCGCTGAAGGTCACTTCCTCACGACTCACGAGGCGGAGAGTGGCGGGAGCGACGGCGAGCCGGTCGCCGGCGGTCTGCCGGATCAGGGTCTCGATCTCCTCGGCGGAGCGGGTCCCGCCCTCGACGTGCGCGGTCTTGCGCTGGGCCACCTGGTCGAGGGCCGCGACGGTGCCGCCCTGGTCGCCGACATACATGATGACGAGGTTTCCGCGCACCCAGAGGTGGGTGGTCTCGTTCCAGGGCAGGGGCTCGTCATCGAACTTGCGGCCATCCGGCGTGAACCGGCCGACCAGGGCCTGGGCCTCGGCGGCGCTCCCGAGCTCCCAGGTCTCGACCACCGCGCCGCGCATGGTCAGGCGGCGTCCGGGCAGGCCGGCGATCTCGTCGCGTTCGAAGAATTCGCCCAGCTCCACCCGCTGGCCTTCGTCGGACAGGGCGGCGGCGAGCTCGTCGATGGCTTCGGGGTTCTCGGGATCGACCTGACGCACGACGCCGGTGGAGTCGACGTAGTCGACCTCTTCCGAGCCCGCGGTGCGGGTATCGAGCTCGGCGGTCTCGACGTCCGCGTCTCCACCGCAAGCGATGAGGGGAAGGCCGGAGAGGGCGAGGAGGATGGGAACGATTCGTCGCATACGCCCTGGGTCGTTGCAGTGACCGTGCCGAGCTACACCTCGACGACGGCGGGGGCCACTCGGGGCAAGGCGGCGCGATCACAATCCGCGGCGTGGCGAGTTGCCTCGCCCCAAACGCGACGAGCCCCCGGTCGCCGAAGCGTCCGGGGGCTCGTCACGAGGGAGCGCGGGGCTCAGAGGCGCTTGAAGACGCCCGCGGCGCCCATCCCGCCGCCGATGCACATGGTGACCATCGCGCGGCTCGCCTGCCGGCGCTTCATCTCGTGGAGCGCGGTGGCGGTGAGCTTGGCGCCGGTGCACCCGAGGGGGTGACCGAGGGCGATGGCGCCCCCGTGCACGTTGAGCTTCTCGTCGGGGATCCCGAGGGTCCGCTTCACGTAGAGCGACTGGCTGGCGAAGGCCTCGTTGAGCTCGATGACGTCGATGTCGTCCATGCTCAGGCCGGTGCGCGCGAAGAGCTTCTGGACCGCGGGGACGGGACCGATGCCCATGATGGACGGGTCGACGCCGGCGGTGACGAAGCTCTCGAAGATGGCCAGGGGCTGCAGACCCAGCTCCTCGGCCTTCTCGCGGCTCATGATGAGGGAGGCGGCGGCGCCGTCGCTCAGGGGCGAGGCGTTGCCGGCGGTGACGGAGCCCTTGGCCGAGAACACCGGGCGGAGCGAGGCGAGCCCGTCCAAGGTGGTCTCGGGGCGGGGGAGCTCGTCGACGGTGAAGGGCACGAGCTTGCGCTCGCCGTTCTCGTAGGCGACGCCGTGGACCTCGACGATCTCGTCGGCGAAGACCTTGGCGTCGAGCGCCTTCTTGGCCTTCTGCTGGCTCTCGTAGGCGAACGCGTCCTGATCCGCGCGAGCGATCTCGAACTTGTTGGCCACGTTCTCGGCGGTGATGCCCATCGGGGTGTAGACCGAGGGCACGTCGCGCATGGCCTCGGGCGACATGCTCGGCTTGTTGCCGGTCATGGGCACCATGGACATGGACTCCACGCCGCCCGCGATGGCGATGTCCTGCCAGCCGGCCGCGATGGCGCTCGCCGCGATGGCGATGGCCTGCAGACCGCTCGAGCAGAAGCGGTTGATGGTCATGGCGGACGAGTCCTCGCTGAGCCCGCCGAGCATGCCGGCGGGGCGAGCGACGTTGAGGCCCTGCTCACCCTCGGGCATCGCGCAGCCGAGGACCAGGTCCTCGACGGTCTCCGGCTTCACGGCCGGGTTGCGCGCCAAGAGCTGGCGGATGACCTCGCCCGCCAGCTCGTCCGGCCGGCGGTACCTGAGAGAGCCCTTGTGGGCACGACCGACCGCTGAGCGGACGGCATCGACGATGACGACTTCCTTCATGATGCGTTCCTTTCTTTCTCGCGTCTCGGTCAGTTGCGGAGGGGCTTGTTGAACTGGAGCATGTGCTGCATCCGCTCCTGGGACTTCTTCTCGCCGCAGAGGCTGAGGAAGGCCTCGCGCTCGAGCTCGAGGATCTCGTCCTCGGTCACCTCGTGGGTGTGCCCGGCGACGCCGCCGCACAGGACGGTGGCGACCTTCTCGGCGATGAGCGCGTCGTGGGGGCTCGCGAAGCCGCCGTCGACCATGGTGTCGACGACGCTCTTGAGCGTGGCGATGCCGCTCTCACCCGGGAGCTTGTAGGCGCGGGGCGCCTTGGGGTGGTAGCCGGCCTTGGCCATGCCGATGACCCGCGCCTTGGCCTCGGCGAGCTGCCGGGCCTTGTCGAAGCTGACGCCGTCGCTCCAGCGGAAGTAGCCGAAGCTCTGGGCCTCGACCGCGCTGGTGGCCACGCGCGCCATGGCGATGTTCTCGAAGACCCGGGCCACGAAGGGCTGGGTGTCCACCGTGATGCCGTCCGGAAGGCTCTCGAGGGCCTTCCAGAGCAGGTTCAGGTTGCCGGCGCCGCCGGGCAGGAGCCCGACACCGACCTCGACCAGACCCGCGTAGGTCTCGGCCGCGGCCTGGACGGCGTCACAGGCGAGGCAGACTTCGAGGCCGCCACCGAGGACCATGCCGTAGGGCGCGGCCACGACGGGGACCTTCGAGTACTTCACGGTCTGTAGACCGTTCTGGAGCCCGGCGATCATGGCGCGGAGCGCGTCCCACTGCTTCTGGTTGGCCGCCATGACCACCCCGAAGAGGTTGGCGCCGACGGAGAAGTGCTCGCCCTCGTTGAAGATGAGCATGCCGTCGAAGTCGCTCTCGGCCTTGGCCACCGCCTCGGGGAGCATCTTGATGATGCCGTCGTCGATGCTGTTCGCCTTGGTCTTGAACGTCAGCCCGAGGACCCCGTCACCGAGATCCCAGGCCTCCGCCGAGCCGTTCTTGAGCACCGGCGCGTCGCCCTTGCGGACGAAAGCCAGCGGGGCCTCGCGGGGGTCCGTCGCGCGGTCGACGTACTTCCCTTCGACCAGACTCCAGACCTGACCGTCCTGGTAGAAGGACTCCGCGCCGCTCTCCAGCATCGTGTCGATGCTGGCGGGCAGGGCGATGCCGTCCTTCTTCATGCGCTCGGCGGTCTCGCGGAAGCCGAGGGCGTCCCAGGTCTCGAACGGGCCGAGCTCCCAGTTGTAGCCCCACTTCATGGCGTCATCGACGGCGGCGACGTCCTCGGTGATCTCCGGGATGCGGCGCGCCGAGTATGCCAGGGAGCCCGCGAGGACCTTCCAGGCGAACTCGCCGGCGACGCCCTCGGTGGCCACGAGCTTGCGCACGCGCTCGCCCACGTCCTCGATGCGGCCCAGGCCCTTCATGGCCTTCTTGAGCTGCTCGTCCCCGGCTTTGGGGCGGTACTCGAGCTTGTCGAGATCGAGGGTGAACACGCCCTCCTTGGTCTTCCGGTAGAAGCCGCCCTTGGTCTTGTTGCCGAGGATCTTCTTCTCGACCATCGCGTCGAGGAAGGCCGGCGGCTTGAAGACGTCGCGCTCTTCATCGTCCGTGAGCGCCGCGTAGCAGTTGCTGGCGACGTGGTGGAACGTGTCGAGGCCGACCATGTCGGCGGTGCGGAACGAGGCGCTCTTGGGGTGACCCATGGGCGGGCCGGTGATGGCGTCCACGTCCTCGGGGGCGAGCCCCATCTCCTGCATGACGTGCATCACCTTCATCATGGAGTGCGCGCCGATGCGGTTGCCCACGAAGTTCGGCGTGTCCTTGCCGATGACGATGCCCTTGCCGAGCTGCTCTTCGCCGCAGGCGACGATGCGGTCGCGGACCTCGTCGGAGGTCTCCTCGCCGAGCACGATCTCGAGGAGCTTCATGTAGCGGACGGGGTTGAAGAAGTGCATCACGAGGAAGCGCTTCTTGAAGTCCTCGCCGCGCCCCTGGAGCATGTCGGCGATGCGGAGACCGCTGGTGTTGGACGCGACGATGGTCGTGTCCTTGCAGGTCTTCTCCAGCTTCTCGAGGAGGTCCTGCTTGATCTTCAGGTTCTCGATGATGGCTTCGACCACCAGGTCGACGTCGGCCAGCCGGTCGAGGTGATCCTCGAGGTTTCCGGGGCGGACCAGCCGCGCGTTCTCCTTGGTGTAGAAGAGGGCCGGCTTGGCCTTGATGGTCTTCTGGAGCGCTCCCTCGGCGAAGGCGCTCCGCTTGCGCGGATCCTTCTTCTCTTCGTCGGAGAGGTTGGGCGGGACGATGTCGAGAAGCTCGACCTCGACGCCGGCGTTGGCGAAATGAGCAGCGATTCCGCTACCCATGACGCCGGCGCCGATCACGCCGACTCGTCGGATGGGCTCGGTCAAGGGGACTCTCCTTGCCTCGAGAGGCTTGCTGGTGGGGAAATGAGCTGCCGCGGCGGCGCCGCAGCAGGGAATCGGGGCGCGCTCAATGCGGCGAGGGCGGGGCCGCGGGCTCGGCCGGAGCGGCCTCGGCGGCCGGCGCTTCGTCCACGGCTTGCTCGGCGTCCACGTCCTCGAACGCGGCGCCGATCACCAGGTAGAGCGCGACGAGGACGAAGAGCGCGAGGCCCAACGCGGGGACCCACATCGGGGTGTCCGCAGCTTCGTCCGCGATGGCCGGGAGGCCGGGAGCGGGTTGGGGGTCGGCGTGTTCGTCGTGAGAAGAGGCGTGCGCAGCCATGGGGCCGGGACCGTAGCGAGCCGATGGCCGGGGCGCAACGCCCCTGAGCCACGATTCAGTCCCCGTCCGCGGCCGGGGAGCGGCGCACGGGGAGGCCGGCCAGGCGCAGGTGCAGCCCCCCCACGAAGGCCAGGGGCCACACGACCACGGCCAGGATCCCGCGCGGGGAGGGCGGGACCCCCACGCCGAGCAGCCGGGACCCGAGGCTCGTGCCCGCGGGGAGAGGCGCGAAGGGCAGGGCGGCCAGCCAGGGGGCGGCGGCACGGGCGAGGTTCAGCGCGGCCGACTCGCCGGCGTCGACCCACGCCGCGGCGAGGACCCCGGCGCCCACGACGGCGTCGAGGGCCGCCGCGCTCGACGCCCGGGAGCGGGAGGCCGACTGGGCGCCCGGCTCCCGGGGACGGACGGCTCCCAGCGTGAAGAGGAGCAGTCCGCCGCCCAGGAGCTGGCCGGCGAGCCCGGCGCGGCGCCAGGCGTCGCGGCTCTCGGCGTAGAAGCGGTCGCTCCGCCGTGCGTCGTAGCCGTCCGAGCCCTGATCCGCCCGCTCGGCGGCCCAGGCCGCCCGGGCCTCGGCATGGGTGACCAACGCCGGGAGGCCGAGGGCCAGACCCGCGGCGATCCCCAGGCCACCCAGCGCGAGCGCGACCAGGCGCGCTCGCGGGTTCACGAGTGCGCCTGGACCACCGCCAGGGCCGCCTCGTGGAGCCGCCCGTTGCTCGCCAGGGCGCCGCCGCCGTGGATGGTGTCGACGCCGCGGAGATCGGTGAGCCGCCCGCCGGCCTCGCGCACCAACACCGCGGCCGGCGCGATGTCGTAGGGCTTCACCCCCGGGTCCACCACCACGTCCATCCGCCCCTGGAGGAGCGCGGCGTAGTTCGCGAAGTCGGCCAGGCCCCGCTGGGTGAAGGTGGCCTGGGCCAGGGCGGGAAGGAGCCCATCGAGGCCCCGCTCGATGAACTGCTCGAGCCCGCCGTGACCGAGCAGCGCGCGGTCCAGGTCGCCCACCTTGGAGAGCCGACAGGGCCGCCCGTTGACGTAGGCGCCGCCCCCCGCCGCGCCGACGAAGAGGTCTCCCCGCGCGGGCATGAAGGCCACGCCCACCACGGGCTCCTTCTCCCATTCCAGGCCGACCAGCACCGACCAGGTGTCCAGCCCGCGCATGAAGGCCCGGGTGCCGTCGACGGGATCGACCACGATCCGCAGGGAACCACCCCCGATACTCCCGGTCTCTTCGCCGAGGAAGGCCGCTTGGGGCCAGGCGTCGGTGACGTAGGCCCGGAGCCGCTCTTCGACCGCCCGGTCCGCCTGGGTCACCGGGCTCTGATCGCCCTTGATCTCCACGTCGAGGCCCGCGGTCTGGATGCGCAGGGCCTCCTCGCCTGCGGCGAGCACCGCGTCCACCAGGGCGTCCAGGGCGCGCCGCCCGCCGATCCGATCGAGGTCGAACTCCGTCATGGGGCGAAGCCTCGGGCAGGGGGACGCTCCTGACAAGCGACAGGCGCGCGAGGTAGCGGACGAGCCGGGGTCAGAGCTCGCCGGGGCCGGGGGCGCCGACGAGGATCCAGTCCTCGAAGAGATCCAGGGTCTCCTGGGGGAGCTGGGCCGGGGCGCCCGGCGACTGGGGCATCAGGAGGCCGAAGGTCACTTCGCCGTCCTCCATCTGCGGGCAGCCGGTGCGCTCGTCCCCGGCCGGGTCCCAGCTGGCGGCCGGGGTGAAGAGGATCTTGCCCTCGGCGTCGTGCGCACCCTGGAGCTTGATCCAGAGCCAGCTGTTGTCCGGGTTGCCCGGGTCGACGCGGGGCATCGCGTCGTATTCGCACGCGGGGACGCCCACCAGCAGCTCCGTGTAGGGAGTGCCTTCGCCCTCGGCGAGGCCGAAGTTCAGCCGCGCGTTGCCGTTGATGCCGCCGTGGCAGCTGTTGGAGGCGCCGCCGCAGCTCCGGTGGATGACCGCGGCCACGTTCTCGTAGGTGGGCTCGAGGGGTTCGGGATCGCCGCACCCGACGAGGGCGAGGAGGCAGGAGACCAGGGAAGCGAAGCGGAGCATGAGTGCCCCTTCGTATCACGCTACCCCGGGGGGGCGTTAGCCCTCCGAGTTCACTCGGGGACCTGCACGAAGAGCTCGCGGGGGTCCTGCTCCGCGCCCGCCTCGTGGAACTGGAAGTGAACGGGGCCGGCGCCGCCGCCGCGGGCGATCCACTCCCCACGCCGGACGGTCTGGCCGACCTCCACGTGCAGGGACTCCGCGTTGCCGTAGAGCGAGATCCAGCCGTTGGGGTGGAGGACCGCGACCGCCTGGCCCACGCCGCTGAGACCCTCGCCGGCGAAGACCACCAGGCCGTCGGCCACGGCGCGCACCGGCGTGTCCGGTGCCGCCGCCAGGTTCACGCCCCGCGGGCGGCGGGCTACTCGGGCCGCCCCGCGCAGGGGCCAGAGGAGGTTGCGGAAGTGGTCCCCGGGCACGTCGGCGAGGTCGGCTTCGGTGGCGCCCTCGGCGATCAACCGCCGGAGGTGGGCCACGCTCCCCACGTCCCCGTCGTCCCGCTCCTCGGTGCGTGCCGGGCGCGCGGTCCGGCTGGGGTGCTCGGGCGGGGTGCGCTCGGGGAGGTGATCTGTGGGCTCTTCCCAGCGACCGCTGGCGCGCAGATCCCGCCAGCGCCGGTACTGGGTGATCCAGGGGCGCCCGTCGAAATCGCTCAGGGGGTTCACCGCGCGCCCGTTGCGGTGCAGCTCGAAGTGCAGGTGCGGGCCCCGGCTGATCCCGGTGTTGCCCACGAAGCCGATGCGCTCGCCGGCCTGGACCCGCCAGCCGGGCTGGACGGTGGTGCGGTAGCAGTGGGCGTAGAGGCTGGTGGAGCCGTCGGGGTGGACCAGGATGACGGCGTTGCCGAAGCCGCGGATGCCGTTGTCGCTGTAGGCCACGATGCCCGGAGCCACCGCGCGGATGACCGAGCCCACCTCGGCCACCACGTCGACGCCGTCGTGGCGCAGGTCGGGCCGGGTGTGCCGCACGTAGCCGAAGCCGCGGCCGAAGCGACCCAGCTCCACCGGCCAGCGCAGGTGGTCCTCCATGGGGCCGGCCTCCTGGGCGGCGGCCACCCAGCGGGGGTCCGGTCGCGCGTGGAGGGCCCGGCTGGCCGCCTCGCGGGTGCCCAGGCCCAGCGCCTCGGCCCGGGTCTGGCTCGCGCCGCGCGGGGTGGGCACTCGCCGGGGACCATCGCTGAACTGCGAGTAGTCGCGCCGGCGGCCGCGGCGCCCGCGGCGGCGCGGGCGGTCGTCTTCCTCATCGTCGTCCAGGTCGTCGTGGGGGGCCTCGGTCGCCTCGCGGACGACCTCGTCGTCATCGGCGTGGACGAGCGGCCCCGGCAGGAGCGCTCCGAGGAGGACGATGAGGAGGGTTCGGCCGCGCATCACTCCCCGGTCGTCTCGGAAGGCGCGCGAACGGGCAAGTTTTCGACGTATGCTCGGAGCCGTGGAGTCCTCCGACGAGCCGCCGATCCCGCTCTCCGGTCGCCCCTTCCGGGCGACCGGGGTGGACCCCGAGGAGCGTCCCCGGTCGCGCAACGCCTTCGGCGACCGCCTGGTGCGCTTCGTGGAGGAGGTGGTCGGCGACGACATCACCGGCCGGATGGCGAAGATCGGTCTGCACACCAACGAGGTGGGCCACGACCCCTTTGGCTTCGACCCGGTGGCCGGCCGCTACGCGCTCGCGGCCACGGCGTTGCTCCACCGGCGCTACTTCCGCACCATCGTCCACGACGTGGCCAACGTCCCCGAGGGGCGGGCGCTCATCGTGGCCAACCACTCGGGGCAGATCCCCATGGACGGCGCGATGATCGGCGCGGCGATGATGCTGGACCGCGACCCGCCGCGGCTCCCCCGGAGCATGGTGGAGAAGTGGACCGCCGAGCTGCCCTTCGTGAGCTCCCTCTTCCCGCGCCTCGGTCAGGTGGTCGGCACCCCGGACAACGCGCGGCGCCTCCTGCGCAACGACGAGGCCCTGGTGGTCTTCCCCGAGGGCACGCGGGGTATCGCCAAGCCCTTCGAGCAGCGCTACCGCCTGGTGGAGTTCGGCCTGGGCTTCATGCGTCTCGCCCTGGAGACTCGGACCCCGATCGTGCCCGTCGCGGTCATCGGCGCCGAGGAGCAGTATCCGTCGATCGGCGACGTGCGGCCCCTGGCCAAGGCGCTGCGCATGCCTTCGTTCCCCATCCTGCCCCAGCTGCTGCTGGGCATGGTCGCACCCCTGCCCACTCGCTACCACATCTACTTCGGCGAGCCGCTGCGCTTCGACGGCGACCCCGACGACGACGACGGCTTCATCGAGGAGAAGGTCTGGGTGGTGAAGACCAGCGTGGAGGCCCTGATGGCCCGCGGGTTGGGCGAGCGGAAGTCGGTGTTCCGATGAGTCCCGGGCCCTCCCTCCTTGACGAGGGGGGCCCTTTGCGCTTCATGGCTTCCATGGTTCGCTCCCTCGCCCTCTTCCTTCCCTGTGTCCTGGCGCTCGCCTGCGGCGGCGGTGACGACCGTCGGACCCTGCCCGACGAGTCCGGCGACCTCGACGTCGGCGGCTCGCGGACGGGCCACCTCGAGGGCACCCGACCCGCCGGGCCCGACCTGGACCGCACCTACTGGTCCTTCGTCGAGGCGACCTGCACCGAGGGCGAGCCTCACCACATCGACGAGAGCTTCCGCCGCACGGTGGACATCAGCGCCGACGACCAGGGCCTGCTGATGACCTACGACCAGTCGATTGGCGACGACTGCCGCGAGACCATCGTCCAGCGGGCTCGGCCCGGCGCCGAGACCGACCAGGAGTGGCAGATGCGCGAGGACGCGCGGGTCCACGTCGGCGAGTGTCCCACCGACCCCGAGGCCGATCGCCCGGGCGACGTGCGGCGGCGCGGCGAGTTCCTCGAGATCTACGTGCAGCGCTCGAACTGGTGCAACGGCCTCGAGGTCAAGATGGTCTACTCGCCCGCCCAGCGCGCCGAGCCGACCGGCGAAGAACTCATCCGTCGCTACGCCGCGCACTTCCAGCGCCAGGACGCCACCCGCATCACCCGCCTCTTCGCGGCCGAGGGCTCGCTGGTGGACCCCTACACCCGGACCCCCACCGACCAAGCCATGCGCTACGACGGCCAGGCGGCGATCTACGGCTGGTTCCAGGAGACCTTCGCCAACACCCCGTGGCTGGCGATGCGCGTCATGGAGATCGAGGAGGGCCCGGCGCCCGGCGCGTTCACCATGAACTGGCAGTACATGGACCCCCGCCTGGACAACCCCTTTGCCGCGCGGAACCTCTTCACCATCGCCGGCGGCGCCATCTTCGAGACCTCCATCGAGATCACCGACACCGAGGTCGAGGTGGAGGAGCCCCCGGCCGCCGCGGCCGAGGCGACGCCCCCGCCCGCCGACCCCGAGGCCGCCGAGCCGGAGGCGCCCGCCGATCCGGAGGCCGGCGCCGAGTGAGGCGCTGAGGCGCGATGGCGGGGGAGGGAGAGAGCGACGACGTCCGGCCGGCCGCTCGCTACGAGGAGCAACCGGCCGACGAGCCGCGGCCCGCGCGGCTCGACCGACCGCGCGCTCGCCGCGGCACCTCGACGCCCGTTCCGCCGAGCCCCGAGCCGAGCCCCGAGCCGGCAGAGGCCGACGCCGACGCGGCGCCTCCGCCGCGCCCCGCGTCGCCCTCCGAGGTTCGTCGGGCCGCCGTGCCCCCTTCGGTCTTGGTCACCGGCATCTGCGGGCGCCTGGGGCACCTGCTGGCCCGGCGCCTCCATCGGGATCAGCGCGTCGTGGGCATCGACCGCCGGGCCTTCCCCGACCGGCCCAAGGACATCACCCACCACGCCATCGACGTCCGCCGCAAGAAGACCCGGGACGTCTTTCGGCAGGAGAACGTCGAGGCGGTCGTCCACCTGGGCGTCATGCACGACCCGCGGGCCAGCGACCACGACCGGCACCGGTGGAACGTGGCCGCCTTCCAGAAGCTCCTCGAGTACATGGAGGACTTCGAGGTGCCCAAGCTGGTGGTGCTCTCCAGCGCCAACGTCTACGGGCCCCAGCCGGACAACCCCCAGTTCCTCACCGAGGACGCGCCGCTCCTGGGGTCCCAGGGCTTCGGCGGGATGCGCGACCTGGTCGAGCTGGACATGCTCGCCCAGAGCTTCTTCTGGAAGCACCCCAGCACCGAGACGGTGATCCTCCGGCCCTGTCACATCCTCGGCGGCGTCCGGAACGCCCCCAGCAACTACCTCCGGCTCGAGCGCCCGGTCACGATGATGGGGTTCGACCCGATGGTGCAGGTCATCCACGAGCGCGACGTGGTGGAGGCCATCTCGCTGGCGCTCCGGCCCGGTGTCCGCGGCATCTTCAATCTGCGCGGCCCCGGGGAGCTCCCCCTCTCCAAGATCCTGAACCGCCTGGGCCGACGCCCGCGCGCGGTCCCTGCGTTCGCGGCCAAGGCCGCCCTCGAGCGTCTCTGGAAGCTGCGGCTCACCTCGTTCCCCGCCCCCGAGATCGACTTCATTCGCTATCTGTGCATGGTCGACGGAAGCCGCGCCGAAGAGGTCCTCGGCTTCCAGGCGACGCAGGACATGGAGCGCACCCTGGCCTCCGTCGACAGCGACCGCTGAGCAGCGCCCCGACTTGCGTTGGGGACGCACTTGCCAACTTGCGCTTCGAAGAGGGCGCGTCGGTTCTTGCGGGGGAACGTGGGAAGCGGTGGTGTCCCGAAACGGTGATGCGCCGTTCGCCAGCGCGTTTCGCCAGCTTTGCGCCTGTGGCTCAACGCGCGACGCCGCGCCCTGGTGGGGGCGCGGCGTCGCGGCGGGGGAGTCAGCCCGGGGTCAGCGGCAGATGGCGTTGATGCAACTCTCGCCGGCGTCGCACATGTCCTCGGTCTCGCACTCGGGGGCGCTCTCGGTGGTGGAGTAGCAGAGGTTGTCGGTGTCGCAGACGGGGAGCAGGGCGTCGGCCATGCGGCACTCGTCGTTGGTGCCGCTGGGGCACGGGGTGCGGCAGGCGCCGTCGACGCAGACGCTGCCGGTGGCGCAGTCGCTGTCGTCGGAGCAGAAGGGATCGCGCTGCCAGTCGGGGCGGCAGAAGCCGTCCTCGGCGCAGTACTCGTCGTCACCGCAGGCGCTGGCGTCGGTCTGGCAGTCGGGGAGGCAGCGGGCGTCGACGCAGTGCTCGCCGGTGGCGCACTGGGCGCTGGAGGTGCACTCGGCGACGGGGCGGCAGAAGTTGCCGGTGCAGGCGGTGCCCGAGGGGCAGTCGGTGTCGTCGACGCAGATGTCGGCGCAGCCGGAGTTCAGGCAGGCGTTGCCGGGGCCGCATTCGTACTCGAACTGGCAGGTGTCGGCCGGCGGCCGGCAGAAGCCCTCGATGCAGCGGTCGCTGCCCGAGCAGTCGGCGGTGGTGCGGCAGCTGCCGGGGTCGGCGGGCACGCAGGTGTCGCGGAAGTCGCAGTAGAAGCTCGCGGCGCACTCGGCGTCGGTGTCGCAGGTGTCGCCCGGGGTGCACTCGCCGTCGGCGCAGTAGTCACCGGCGTCGCAGTCGCCGTGGGTGCGGCAGCTGCCGGCACCGGGGTCGACCACGCAGGAGCCCGCCTGGCAGACCTCGTCATCGGCGCAATCGGAGTCCACCGAGCACTCGGGGACGAACACGCAGAGCCCGGCGTCGCACACCTCGTCGGAGTCGCACTCGCTGTCGCGGGTGCACTCCCCATCCGGGATGCAGTAGCCGTCGACACCGCAGTACTCGTCACCGCGGCAGTCGCGGTCGAAGTCGCAAGCGCAGCCGAGGCCGGCACAACCATCGCCGCCGCCGCCGCCGTCGTCGCCCCAGACGGGGCAGCCACTGAGCAGGACACTGAGGAAGGGAACGAAGAGTAGGGCGCGGGTTCGCATCGGGTGGTGACTCCTGAGTCGGTCTCCGCCATGAGACGGCGGTCGGGCTCGGGCATTTGTCATGCGATCATCGTGCCACGAAGACGGTTGGCGCCAAAAGGGCGAAAAAGTCCTGGGTTTTGCCCGGAGCGGCGGGAACTGCGTGTCGGTGCGCCGGAGCGGAGGGGGCCAATGCGTCGCGATCTCTTCGCGGCACGTAAACGCTGGTTCACGCCCGCTCAGCGGTCCCCGAGGGCGTCGTCGGCGAGGAAGGGCTCCGCCAGCGCGCCGATCCGGCTCAGCGCTTGGTACACCACGATGGCCACCGCGTTGGAGAGGTTGAGCGAGCGGACGGGGCCCAGGGTGGGGATCCCATAGACCCGGTCCGGGTGGGCCTCGAGGAGCTCCAGGTCGAGACCCACCGACTCCTTGCCGAAGACCAGGGCGTCCCCGGGGCGGATGTCGGCGTCGAAGATCGAGCGCTTGCCGCTCGAGGCCAACAGGTGCCAGCGAGCCTCGGGGTGAGCGGCGCCGAACTGACCCAGGTCGTCGTGGCGATGGAGGTCCACCAGCGGCCAGTAGTCGAGGCCGGCTCGCCGGACGGAGTGGTCGTCGATGCGAAAGCCGAGCTCGCCCACCAGGTGCAGCGCGCTCCCCGTGGCCGCGCAGGTGCGGGCCACCGAGCCGGTGTTGGGCGGGATCTCCGGCTCGACGAGGACCACGCGCAACGGGGTCGCCAGGGGATGGGCGCGGAGCTTCTCGCCGGTGGGCATGGCGGGTCATAGCACGGCCGAGAAAGTGAGCGGCCTACCCCATCTGGGGTTGGAGCCGCTCGGGCCGACCCATCTAGCGTCCGTCGTCGAGGAGGAACGATGCACCGATTGAGCTGGTTCTATCTCGGGCGCGATGGCGACGTGCGGGTCCCCGCGGAGTTCGTCACCGCCCACGATTTCGAGAAGTGGGGGTCGCGCGGGTCGCCGGCCACAACGGCCGGATGGGCATCCTGGGTGCGGACGGGGCGATGCTCCGGGAGCCGACCTACGACCACATCCTGCAGTTCGGTAAAGAGGGCAGCGCCCGCACGAACCAAGGGGGCTGGCTGGGGAAGAACGGGAGCGTCCAGGGGGGGCAGTGGGGCTACCTGAAGGCCGACGGAACCGAGCTGGTCTCGCCCAAATACTCCTATGCGCTGGACTTCGAGGAAGGCCGGGCGACGGTGGAGGTCAAGGACGTCGGCCACGGGATCCTGGCGCCGGATGGGTCGACCGTGGTGGAGCCCCAGTACGCCTATCTCTCCTGGCACCGGGAGGGACGCGCCATCGTCACCGTCGGGAACGAGGACGGCTACCTGGACCTCGACGGCCGCATGGTCATCGAGCCGCGGTTCGACCGCGCAGAGATCTTCGGCGGCGGCATGGCCAAGGTACAGGTCCAGGGTCGCTTCGGCCTCGTCCGGGCCGATGGGTCCTGGGTCTCCGAGCCGAAGTGGGAGCGCATGGGCGACGTCCGCAACGGCATGGTGTGGGCGGTCGGTGACGGCCGGGTGATGATCCTCTCCGCCGACGGCGGCGTCTTCGGGCCCTTCGAGGACGCGCGAACCGCCGCGTGGCCGGCCGATGGCATCGGTCACGTGCCGGTGAAGGAAGGAGGCACCTGGGGCTTCCTCGACCGGCAGGGTAACCGGATCGCGAGCGGCCACGACAACGTCTGGCCGTACATGAACGGCCGGGCGCGGATCCGGGACGCCCAGGGCAAGATCGGGTTCATCGACGAGCGGGGCCAGCTGGTCATCGGCTGCCACTTCGAGGACGCCTTCAACTACGACGGTGGCCTCGCGCCGGTGAAACACGAAGGACAGTGGGGCGTCATCGACGAGGCCGGTCAGGTCCGCGTGGCCTTCCAGTGGGATTCCGCGGTGCACGTCAAGGAGGGCCGGGCGCGGGTCGAGAAGGAGGGCCGCTTCGGCTTCATCGACGAGAGCGGCAAGGTCATCCGCGCGGTCACGCTGGACGCCGCCGGCCACTTCTGCCAGGGGCTCGCGCCGGCGCTGATGGTCGAGCGGGTGACGGTGCCCGTGGGCGCCATCGAAGGCGTTCATCAGCTCCCGCCGGAAGGGCTCCAGCACGACGTCTTCGACTACGACCCGGGCCGTCATTTCATCATGGTGGTGGGCTGGAGCCGAGAGCTCTCGATCACCGAGGAGCTCCTGGTGAACCGCACGGTGGACACGTGGGAGCGCTCGCTTCGGGTGAAACCCGGGGGGGACATCTATACGGAGGTCCGCAGCATCTCCCACCAGGCGATGTACCTCCGCGTGGAAGACTCGGTCGCCGATCGGCGGATCGAGCTCTCCACGCTGCTCTCCGACCTGCGCGCGGCGAACGTCCCCATCCAGGAGGTGCTCTTCTGCGCGTGGGGCACGCCGGCGAACAGCGAGGCCATGGCGCCGGTGCCCGACGCGCGCATGCCGCCCTTCCAAGTGAACTTCCCCGACTTCCCGGCGTACTGGGATGCGTGCTGGGACATGAGCAGCGAGGTCGTCCCCGCGAGCGAGAACTCGTACTACTTGAAGGGCGCCATCGTGCAGATGGAGCCGGAGTTCCAGGTGAAGTGTCTGGAGGAGAGGCACATGCCCATCTGGGTCCCCGGGTACCGGGTGTGCTTCGGGGCCCTCGCGAACCAGGGGGAGCAGTACGTGCCCAATGACGCGCGCACCGCGGAGGTCCAGCGGTCGGTCGACAAACACCTGGCCGAGCGCTGGAAGGACGTCTGGCTCAAGCTGAACGCGCCGCGGTTCGCGCCCCGCGCCTTCACCCGGGACGGGTCCGACGGCCTGGAGAAGATCACCTACGCCGGCCGCGACGGCTACTGCTTCGCCGTGTCCTGCAACGACCTCCTCCAGTGGTACGGCAAGAGCCGGATGCGCTACCGGGAGCAGGAGCTCATGGAGGCGATGGCCGCGGTCACGGACGAAGTGGGCCTCGCCCCGGTGATCCTCTGGAACCGCTACTCGCGCTCGATCCCGATGATGCCCATGTCGACGCCCAACGTCGTGGTGGTGCAGCTCTGGGAGAGGTAGTCCATCAGAGCGCGACGCGCGCCAGCCCGCCGCGGGTGGCCACCCAGAGGGTGCCGTCGGCGGCGGGCAGGACCGCGGTGACGTCGTCGTCCGGGAGCCCGGCGGCGGTGTCCAGCTGGGTCCACCGCTCGCCCGCATAGAGCCAGAGGCCGTCGTCCAATGTGCCCAGCGCCAGCGAGGAGCCCACGGCGACCAGGGCGCCGGCGTTGACCCAGAGGTCGTCGCGCAGGGTCTCCACGCGGCCCCCGCTCAGGCGAGCGACGCCGCTGGCGTAGGTGCCCAGGTAGAGGCCGTCGGGCCCCGAGGCGACCGCCGTGACCCAGTCGTCCTCGAGCCCGTCGTCCGAGGTGAGCAGGGCCCAGCCGTCCGGGGTCGCCTGCACCAGGCCCTCGGCGGTGGCCACCACCAGGTTCGCGGCGCCGCCGAAGTCCTGGGGCCGCGCGCCGGGCGGGAAGAGCTCCGTGTCCCCGCCGTCGCCGAAGCGGACCACGGTGTCGCCGGCCCCGGCGTGAATGGCCCCCGCGGCGAACCCCAGGGCGAAGACGTGCCGATCGAGCAGACCCCGGAGCACGAAGCCCTCGCCCTGCCGCTGCACGACGCCGCGGTCGGTGGCCACCCAGAGCGAGCCCGCGTCGTCCACCGCCAGGCGGTTGATGCGGTCGTCGAGGAGGCCGCGGGTCTCGTCGAAGCGCTGGTGCGTCCCGTCGCCCCGGAGGAGCACCAGCCCGTGATCGAAGGTGCCCACCCACAGGCCCTCGTCGGTCTGGGCGAGGGCGCTGAGGTCGTTGTCCGGGAAGGGCCCTCCGTTGGCCGGTGCGCCGGCGCCCACGACGCCGTCGGGGGTCCCGGCGAGCCAACCCTCGGGGCCAAGGGTCAGCGTCTGGACCCGAGCGCCGGGGGGGATGGTGTCCAGCGCGTGGAACCGACCGCGCGAGTATCGCCAGGCGCCGCCGCCGAGGCTCCCCACCACCGGCTGCCCGTCCTGGAGGCGCACCGAGCGGAGGTCGCGGGCGGGGATGTCCCGGGACGCCCGCTCCACGCGGTCGCGGCGCCGGCGACCCGCGCGGCGGTGCTCGAGGCCGGCGCTGGTCGCGATCCAGAGGTCGTCGCCGTCGGCCGCCAGGTCCCACGCGAAGCGGTCGCCGCGCAGGCGGCGCAGCCGCTCGCCCTGGAGCCGATAGGTGCCGCGGCCCGGACGGGTCAGGTAGAGGTCGCCGCCCGCGCTCGCCAAGGCGGTGACGCGGCCGCTGGGGCCGTGCGGGACCACCTCGGCCTCGCGCACCTCGAAGAGCCCGGTGGTCGTGCCGAGGTAGAGGTGGCCCGCGTGGATGGCCAGCGCCTCCACCCGGAGACCGGCGCCGACGACGGCCTGGACGTGGAGACCGCTGGCGTCGGGCCGGCACCGGGCCACCCCGCGGTCGGTGCCCACCCACAGGGTCGGGCCCTTGCGCAGCAGGCTGCGCACCGTGCCGTCCGGGAGGCCGTCGCGGGGCGTGTACACCTCGGTCGAGTCGCCCTCCGCGCGGACCAGGCCCCCGGTGGTGCCCACCCAGACGGTGCCCCCGGGGTCGGTCACCAGCGCCCGGGCGTCGGCGGTGCCGGTGAGCACGGCGAGGACCTGGGCCGCCAGAAGGAGCGCGCTCATCGCTCGGCTCCGAAGTGATGCAGGCGGGTGCCGCGGTTGCCGGCCACGTCGTAGGCGGTGACCCGCAGGTCCACGCGTTCGGAGGCGGGGACCTCGAGCTCGCCCTCCCAGTGGCCGGGCGCGACCATGCGCAGCTCGACCCGTTCGCCCGTCGCCAAGCGGACCCGGAGGCGCGCGACGTCGCTGAGGATGTCCACCCGTCGGTTGCCGTGGAGCGCCCGATCGGCGTCGGTGAAGCGTTGGCGAGCGATGACCCGCACCGACGCGCCGGCGCGCAGCTCCCCCTCGAGCTCCACCGCGACGTCGGGGGCCGAACCGTCGACGGTGTAGGGCTGCATCAGCCGCTCCTGGGTCCCATCGGCCAGGGTGACGACGATGGCGATGTGGTAGTTGCCCTCGGCCGTCTCCCGAGGGACCAGGAAGCGGGTGGTCCAGCGGCCGATTCGGGGCTCGAAGTGGAGCTCCTGCATCTCGCCGAAGGGGAAGTCGGCGGTGACCGAGCGGGCGTCCGCCGGCGCGTCCACGCGCAGCTCGGGGTCGCCGGGCTGGAAGCGCGCCAGGCTGAGGTCACTGCCGAAGACCCCTTCCGCCGAGACGCCCTCGGGGAGCTCGACGGGCACCGGCACCAGGCGCGGGGGTCCGCCGGCCGGGTCGGTGACCACGCGCCGCTCCACGGCGACGAAGGAGGTCTTGCGGGTGAGAAGCGAGTGGGCGAGGGCGACCTGCACCAGCTCCTCTTCCAGGGCCGGGTCGGGGCCCTGGTGCATCCGCCGCTCGACCTCGTCCACCTTGGACCGGGCCCAGAGGGTGGCGAGCGCGGAGTGGTCCTCGGCCCGCTCGGGGAGCGTGACCTCCAACTCCTGCCGGAAGGGGCGGCCGGCCAAACGGCCGCGGATGGTCACGGTGCCGGTCCCGGCGCGGGCATAGCGCGCGCGGAGTTGGAGCGGCTGGCCGGCGAAGAGGTCGGGGATGGGATCGGGGAAGCGGTCGGTGACCGGGAGCCCACCCCAGTCCACGCGGATGTCGGTGAGGTAGGGACTCTGCAGGCGGTGGTAGAAGGTCTCGACCTGGCCCTCGGGGTCGTCGTCCAGGGTCACGATGGCGGTGCTCCCCCGGCCCACCCGGCCCATCTCCTCCAGGAGGTAGCGGTTGACGCTGGAGCCCACGCCGAAGCCGAAGAGGCGGGCGGGGCCGATGCGCCGCTGGACTTCGGCGATCACCTCGTGGTCGTTGCCGATGTAGCCGTCAGAGAGGAAGACCACCACGCGCAGACGGCGCTCGTCCCGGGGGTAGTCGAAGGCGGCGCGGACACCGCCGAGGGCGTCGGTGCCTCCGGATCCGCTGAGGTTCTGCACGAAGCGGAGCGCGCGCTGCCGGTTGATCGGCGTGTTGGCCAAGGGGGTGGGGCTGAGCGCGCTCTGGTCGTCGTCGTACCGGAGCACCGCGAAGGTGTCGTCGGGGTGCAGGTCGGCGATGAGCCGGCGCATCAGCGCCTTGCTGAGATCCATCGGCTGCCCGCTCATCGAGCCCGAGGTGTCCAGGACGAAGACGATCTCCTTGGGCGTGATCTCTTCGGTGGGCGGCGCGGGGTCGGGGTGGAGGACCAGGCCGAGGTAGCCGGGCTCGCCGGGATCGGGCCGGTAGGCGAGCACCCCCGACTCGACGCGCTCGGGGCGCACCGGCCAACGCAGGACGAAGTCGGCGTTGGGCAGCGTCTCGTGGGCGGCCAGGTCCACCCGCACGCGGCGCGCGTCGAGTCGGCGCACCCGGAGCTCGTGGCTGGGCGAGGTGGGCTGACCCACCGGCACGCCGGCGTCGAGGTTCACCCGGACGGCGATGTCGTGCCCGCTGCGACCGCGGGGCGCGACCGGCGGGGTGATGCGCGAGGCGTCGGGGACGCGGTCGGTGTCCGGCGCCCACCCGGGGCCGCTCCGCCCGGTGGGGGCGCCGGGGACGAAGCGTGGACCGACGGTCATCGGGAAGGCCATCTCGTAGGTGCCCTCCGCGTAGGGCACCGTGGCCACGTACTCCAGGGTGACCTCGATGGGGTGCCCGGGCCGGATGTTCGCCACGCTGGTGGTGAAGACGTTGGGCCGCTCCTGCTCGAGGAGGCTGGCGGTCCGGCCCCGGTCGCGGGCGGCCTCGTAGGTCTCCCGGGCGGCCTCGCGGCGCATGATCTCCGACTGGACCACCCGATCGTCGATGCGCATGGCCATCGCGTTCACCGCGGCGTCGGCGGGGAGAGGGAAGGCGTAGACCGCCTCGATGGGCACGTCGAAGGGGTTGGCGAAGCGCTGCGCCACCCGGGCGTGCACGGTGGCGCCGCTCACGTCGAGGGTGACCTCGGTATGCTGCAGGGGGCACTCGCCCAGCGGGGTCCGGTCGGGACTCAGGGCCACCAGGCGGGTCACGGCGGGGCCGTCCGCGGCGGCCAGCGCCGGGGCGAGCGCGGCGAGGGCGAAGGTCAGGGCGAGCGTTCGGGTCATCGGGTCCTCCTGCCCGACGCCTTGCGCAGGACCCGTGCCAGGGCTGCGGCGACGAGGTTTGGGGCGATTCGAGGGCGCCCGAGAGGGAGACCGTGGGTTCTGGTCCGCGCGGTCGTGTCCCTGACCCCGCGCGACCCGCTCCCTGGCCGCCGCCTTTCCTTGACCGGGCGACCGCGCCGCCGATAGCTTCCGGAGGATGGTCCGGGTCCTCGCCGTCGCCGTGCTCGCCGTCGCCCTCCTGGGTGGTGCGACCGCGCGCGCCGACGACATGGACCCCGCGCTCTACCGGCTGCGGATCGACGGGGGCGACGGCACGTTCTCCCCCGACCAGGCGGCCTTCGCGCGCCTGACTTCGCAGCTGGGCTTCGCCGTGGCCGCCCCGGTGACCACCGGCGCCGCGACCACCGGCACCCAGGGCTTCTACGTCGGTTTCGAGACCTCCATCGCCTCCATCGACGACGGCGCCGACTACTGGCGCCTGGGCACCGAGGGCAACGGCGGGGCGGACGAGAACCGCTTCGTGAACGGTTCGCTGGTCAGCTCCCGGCTCCACGTGCGCAAGGGTCTGCCCTTCGGCATCGAGATCGGGCTCGAGGGCGGCCACTTCTACGACTCGTCCCTCTGGGTCTGGGGCGCGGACCTGAAGATCGCGATCCTGGAGGGCTTCCGGGAAGGCTGGCAGGCCATCCTGCCGGACATCGCGGTGCGCGGCACCGTGCGCAGCCTGGCGGGCGCCCGAGACCTGCAGCTCACCGTCCCCAGCTTCGACGTCATCGTCAGCAAGCGGCTGGTCCTGGGCAAGGTCCTCGAGCTGACCCCGATGGTGGCCGCGCAGTTCTTCTGGATCGCCGCGGACAGCGAGGTCGTCGATCTCACCCCCGGCACCGACGCCTACGCGGCGTGCGATCCGGTGGCCACGCCGGACCCCGAGAGCCCGCCCCTGGCGTGCCAGGGCGACACCTCGGACCTGGCGAACAACCGCTCCTTCGACGAGCTGCGCGCCTTCCGCTCCCGGCTCGCCCTGGGCTTGAGCGGCCGCTACCGCTACCTCTCGCTGGGCGTCACCTTCCACATCGACCTGCTCGACCCGAGCAACGCCGACGACGACGTGCCCGACGACGTGCGCAACCAGTGGGACCTCACGGTCTCCGTCGCCGCGCGCTACTGAAACGCGAGACGCCGCCCGGGCCCGAGGGCCGAGGCGGCGTCTGCGTGACTCCCGCGGTGCTCAGGCGAGGATCTTGGCGAGGTCGGTGTACTCGGTGCCCACGCCGTCGGCGACGGCCTGGTAGGTGCACGCGCCGTCCCAGCAGTTGACGCCCTTGGCGAGCATCGGGTCCGCCTTCACCGCGTCCACGACGCCCATGCTGGCGATGCGCTTGGCGTAGGCCAGGGTGACGTTGGTGAGCGCGAAGGTGCTCGTCTGGGCCACCGCGCCGGGCATGTTGGGCACGCAGTAGTGGACCACGCCGTCGATGACGTAGGTGGGGTTGTCGTGGGTGGTTGGCCGGCAGGTGTCGATGCAGCCGCCCTGGTCCACGGCGACGTCCACGATGGCCGAGCCGGGCTCCATGTCCTTCAGCATCTTCTCGTGGATCAGCTTCGGAGCGCGGGCGCCGGGCACGAGGACCGCGCCGATGACGAGGTCGGCCCACTCGATGGCGTGCTGGATGTTGCGCGCGTTGGAGTAGAGGGTCTCGATGGAGCCGCGGAAGACGTCCTCGAGGTAGGCCATCCGGGAGTGGTTGATGTCCAGGACGGTCACGTGGGCGCCCATGCCGACGGCGATGGTGGCCGCGTTGGCGCCGACGATGCCGCCGCCCAGGATGGCCACCCGGCCCCGCCGGGTGCCGGGCACGCCGCCGAGGAGGATGCCCTTGCCGCCGCGCTCCTTCTCCAGGCTGGCCGCGCCGACCTGGACGGCCATGCGACCGGCGACCTCGCTCATCGGGCGGAGCAGGGGCAGGGAGCCGTCGGGACCCTCGATGGTCTCGTAGGCGATGGCGCGGACCTGCTTGTCCATCAGGTGCTGGGTGAGCTCGGGGAGCGGCGCCAGGTGGAGGTAGGTGTAGAGGATCAGGCCGGGGCGGAAGTACTGGACCTCGCTGGCCAGCGGCTCCTTGACCTTCATGACCATGTCGGCGGCCCAGGCGTCGGCGGCGGTGGGCACGATGGTGGCGCCCGCTTCGACGAACTCCTCGTCCGTGAAGCCCGAGCCCACGCCCGCGTCCTTCTGGATCAGGACCTGGTGGCCGGCGCGCGTCAGCTCGAGGACGCCGCCGGGGTTGATGCCGACGCGATGCTCGCGCTCTTTGATTTCGGTGGGGATGCCGATCTTCACGGGGGTGCTCCGCCGAGCCCTCGAACGGGGAGAGGCCGCCATTGGCCGCGAGGAGGGGGCTCGATGGGCGCGAGCGTAACGGGCGTTTTGCCCGTGAACCACCGCGTTTTCTCACGACGCAGGTTCGTTCCGCCTAGCCCACCGGTGGCCGAACGAAAGGGTCGCTTTGCCCTGGCGCGGGAGGGGGTTCAAGACCTCGCCGTGCGTCGACTGATCATCGTGGCCGCGCTGGTCCTGGGGGCCGCGGCGGTGGCGCTCTACCTGGCCTTCGGCAGCGGCGGCCCGCTGGAGGACGCCTTCGCCCGGGAGCTCGAGCGTCGCGGCCAGGTCGCGCTCGTCTCGCCCTCGGGTCGGTTGGACGACGTGCGCGTGGAGGGCACCGAGTTGGTGGAACCGACTCCCCTGGCGGAGGCCCTCGCCGGCACCGACGGCGTGGCCCTGGCCCGGGCGATGGCCGATTCGGGCATCGACGCGCTTCTGGTGGAGGCCGGCGAGGACGCGCCCGAGGAGGGCGCCACGGTGGAGCAGGCCCTGGCCGCCTACCGGCACGTGCCCGGGATGCGCGGCGTGTACCTCTCGCCGACGGCGGCGCTCTACGAACCCAGCGCGTCGGCCGAGCTCGGCGAGGTGGCCGAGGCCACCGCCCGGGTGGCGCGGCGGATCCTGAGCGGGACGCCGCCACCCCCCATCACCAGCTACCCGGAGCCGCTCCGCCGGATCCGCAACGTCGAGGTGATGGTGCTGCTGCGCGATTTCGGCACCGCGCGGCTCTGGCGGTCGGCGCGCAGCAGCTCCATCGCCGCCGCCCTGAACATCGCCACCACCGCCGCCCGGCAGCGCTGGCGCGAGCGTCAGCAGGCCCTGGGCGGACCGCTCTCGGACCGCCTGCCCGGCCTCGACGTCGAGGTCTCCATCCTGGAAGAGGACGGGACCCTCGGCGCGGTGACGCCGGCCTTCATCGAGCGGGTCTTCGGCTCGGAGCACGGCGTGGCCTACGAGCGGCCGGGGGCGTGGCGCTATCTGCTCCCGGACGCGACCCGCCGCGAGGGGGAGGGCAGCGCGGTGAAGGCCTACGAGGCGCTCTTCCTGGACAACGCCCTACCGGTCGACAGCCTGGGCCGTCGCGATCTCCGCTTCTACCGCATGGTGGTCACCGAGCTCGGCCGCAGCACGGCGGGCGGGTTCCGGGACCTGCTCCCGGAGCCCTGACGTCAGATCGGCGCGGCCTCGGGGGTCACGAGCTCCATCGTGGGCTCGTCGGGAACCGGGGACTCCGGCGGCGGCGGCGGGACCGGGAAGCGCACCACGAAGGTGGCGCCGTCGTCGCGGCTCCGGACCTCGATGCGGCCACCGACCGCGCTGACGATGCGCTGGCTGATGGCCAGGCCCAGCCCGGTCCCCTTCTGCTTGGTGGTGACGAAGGGGACGAAGAGGTGCGGGCGCACGTGGGCCGGGATCCCGCCGCCGGTGTCTTCGACCAGGAGCAGGACCTCGCGAGCCGGATCGCCGGCGGTCATCGTCTGGATGCGGACCCGGCGCTCGTCCCGGTCCTGGACGGCCTCGAGGGCGTTGCGGACCAGGTTGAGGAGCACCTGGCGGAGCTGCTCGATGTCCACGCGCACCAGCGGCAGCTCGCCGGCGAGCCGGAGCTCCAGGCGCACACCGGCCGCCTGGACCTCGGGCCCCACGAGCTGGACCGTGCGCTCGACGGCGTGATCGATGTCGGTGGGCGCGGGGTTTCCGCTGGCTGGCTTGGCGTAGTCGAGGAAGGAGCCCACGACCCGGTTCAGCCGGTCGACCTCCTCGACGATGATGTCCAGGAACTCGTCGCGGTGCTCGTCCTCGGAGTCCTCGGTGAGGTACTGGGCCGAGGCCTTGATGGCCCCGAGGGGGTTGCGGATCTCGTGGGCCAGGCCAGCGGCCATCTCGCCCAGGGCCGCGAGCCGGTCGCGCTCCTCGAGCTCTTCGTAGAGGCGCGAGTTCTCCAGGGTGATGGCCGCCTGGGCCGCGAGGCCGGCCAGGAGCTGGACCTCCTCGGGCGCGAAGGCGTCGAGCATCCGCTCGTCGCGGACCCCGAGGAGCCCGAAGAGATCGTCGTCCTGGGAGCGGAGGGCCAGGCAGACCGAGGTGTTCATCGCCTGCATCGTCTGGGCGATCTCGTAGAGGGTCTCGGCCTGTCGATCCTCGCCCCGGTCCCGATGCTCCTCGAGCTGACGCTGGACGTTGTCGAGCACCACGGGGGTGCCTTGGGCCAGCCGGTCCAGGAGCGGGCGCGCCGGCGCGGTCTCGATGCGCTCGGGGGGCGGCGGTCCGGCGTGGGCCAGGAGCTGGAAGCTCTGGCGGCCCACGTCGGCCAGGTAGATGCAGGCGTGGGTCACCCGCCGCGAGGCCTGGAGGCCGTTCATGAGCGTATCGCCCAGCTCGTCCACCTCGAGGACCCGGGCGACCCGGCGCCGGAGCACGGCGACCGACTGCTCCAGGGCGTGGCGCTCGCGGAAGAGGAGCTGGGCGAGCTTCTCGCCCAGCTTGGTGCGGACCGGGTCGAAGAGCAGGAGCACCACCAGCGAGGCCACCACCGCGTGCAGGAAGTACTGCCCGCCGCCGAAGCTGACCAGACCCCAGAGGATCCCGGCGAGGACGAAGGCCAGGGTCGTGAGCACGATCAGACGACCGCTGAGCTCGTAGAGGTCGATGAGCCGGTAGCGCAGGACCGACTGGGCCAGCATGTAGAGGAAGACGAGCACCAGGATGGTGCCCACCGCGGGGATCTCGAGGCCCAGGTAGGGCAGGTACTCGAAGAGGGCGAAGAGCGCGGCCAGGCTCCCGACGACGGCCAGGAAGCGCAGGCGCCCGCTCTCGAAGCGCGAGGCCGCCTGGGGCGCGCGGCGGTAGAGCAACCCCAGCGAGGTGAAGAGGACCACGACCACGTAGACCAGGACCGTGGCCCGCACGAGGAGGTGCTCGTGGAGCGGGGTGGCGGTGAGGAGCAGGAGCCCGGTGGCCACACCCGCTGCGGCGCGCCGGAGCCGCTGCATGCGCTGGGCGCCGGGGCCGTCGGGGTTGCCCACGAAGGCGGCGAAGAAGGCCACCGCGGTCAGCGGGAGGGTGATGCCGAGCGCCAGGTTGAGGCGCGCCACCAGGTGCTCGTCGAGCCAGGTGGCCAAAAAGCGGGTGGCGTACCAGAGCGCGACGTTCACACCGAAGATGCCGAAGAGCCACTGGTCCCGGCGTTTGCGGGCGCGCACCAGGACGCTCGCGGCGAGCGAGAGGCTCACGATGGCGGCGATGAGCGCCGTCTGTAGCCGAACGTCCATGGGCCGAGCATAGCCCGCGCGGGGGGCGGGCGCGCCCCGCGCGGCGCAGCGGCGGGGTCAGTCGTCGTCGCGGCGGAGCAGGGCGGCCAGGACGATGAAGGGGTCGAAGCCCAGCTCTTCGCTGAGGCTGCGGATCTCCGTCCAACGGGAGCGAACCCGGTCGAGGACCGGACCGGCGGCGCGGACCAGGTCGAAGCCGCCCAGGAGGTCGCTGGTGATGTGGCTGAGGCCCCGGATGGCGTCGGCCCCGAGCGCCACCTTCACCGAGCGCGGCATGGGATCGATCACCATGTCCCGGACGGTCACCTGCCGGGCCCACTCCCCGGGCTCGCCGCTCCGGAGCGCCTCGCGGACGGCGTCGACCTCGGCGAAGAGCCCCAGGTGCACGGGCGCGACGTGCCGCTCCACGGCGCGGTTGAGGATCCGGTGGTCTCGGCGCCAGTCGCCGCCCAGGGGGCCGGTCCAGGTGGTGATGAGGTCCGGTCCGGCCACCAGATCGATGAGCCCATGGCGCCGGCGCACCACCAGGCTGGTGTAGGGCTCGTCCCGGTCGAAGAGCGCGACGACCAGCGCGCGGTCGTCGGGGAGAACCTGATCGAAGGTCCGCTGCACCATGCGGTTGCTGGGGACCGGGACGCTGGCCAGCGGGTTCGGCCAGACGCGCAGCTCGCCGTGCTCGACCATCTGACGGACGGCGCGGAGGAGCACCAGCCATTGGGTCACGTAGCCGCTGCGCGCGCTCGGCGGTTCGTGGGCCAGCCCGTCGGCCAGCGCGTCCGCGAGCCCGTCGAGGGCGCCCTCGCGAATGACCACCACCCGGCGCGCGCCCTGGGCGGCGGTCAGATCGCGGAGGTCCCGGGCGGAGCTCTCGCCCACCAACCCGGGGAGCGTGCCCTCCATGCTGTGGCGCGCCATGAGGATCCGGCGCTCGGCGTCGTCCACCAGGATCAGCGTTCCGCGCGCGCGGCCGCCGTCGTCGGGGTCGAGGGAGACGTCGGCGTCGCTCGAGGGGGGCTCGCGGGAGAGCCGGTCCTCGAGGTTGGGCATGAAGATCCCCACCAGGTGGGTCCAGCTCTCGGCGTCGAAGCCCTCGACGCGCAGGTCGGGGCCGATCACGAGGACACCTCCAGGGCGAGCATGCGGATGGTCTGGGCGCGCATGGTCATCTCCAGCTCGCGCTCGCCCTCGAAGCGTTCGCCGCTGAGCTGGTCCACCGCCGCCGTGGGTCGGGTGAGCGAGACCTTGGCGGTGCGCGGCTCGGTGGTGGGGTTGAGCACGAAAAGCACCCGGTCCCCGTCGGGGCCCTCGTGGAGGCTCGTCTCCAGGGGCGGGGCCACGGGGGAGGGACGCCGCAGCTCGAAGCGCTCCACCCAGGAGTGGATGGCCGCCTGCACCTGGACGTCGTCACCGAGGTCGAGGGTCTCGCCGACCGGCTCGAAGGCGTGGTCGCGGAAGGTGAGGTCCCGGCTGGGCGCCACCGGTCCGGTGATCACCTCGGCGCGGGTGGTGGCGAGGCGCTCCCAGCGGGCGGGGTCGGCGAAGGTGTAGCTCGGCGCGACCAGCAGCGCGTGGGCGTCGAGCCGCTCGATCGGCGCGTCCGAGTCCACGTAGCGGTAGGGCACTCCGGCGGCGGTGAGCGCCTGGGCCAGCCGAGCGAGGTCCTGCCACCAGCGGAGCTGGATCGGCCGGTCGAAGCCCAGGTCGTCACCCCGGCAGCCGTCGACGGGCGTGCCCCCGATGGCCTCCATGGTCGAGGGGCTGAGCGGCCCCAGCACGTGGGTCTGGCGGGCGTATCGCGCGTACTCCCGAGGGATCATCAACGCGACCCGCGCGACCCGGCGCAGCGTGTGGAAGGCGGTGGCGTCGAGGGCCCGGTTGAGCCGGCCCCAGTCGTCGGCCTCGCGCCGGGCGCGTCCCTTGGAGTCGATGGCCGCGCCGTACCAGCGGTCCCGGTCGACGGCCATGTAGTGGTTGTAGCCCCGGAGCCCGTAGGCCAGGCCGCAGAGCGCCGTGTACAGGCTGTCCTCGTGGGCCAGCGGGGTGAACCACGGCGGCGCCCCGATGCCGAGCTCGGGCGCGTAGGCCGCCCCGGTGGTGCCGTCGAGGTAGAGGGTCCGCCGCTTGATCGCGCGGTGCTCGCGGGCGGGGTGGTAGTAGTCGAGCCCCACCAGGTCCACGTGCTCGCCGAGCTTGGGCACGTTCGCCTGCAGGCCCTGTTCGCCCAGGGAGACGTTGTGGATGGTGGGCACGCCGTCGAGGCCCGCGTCCTTCATGCCCTCGGCCATGGTGCCGATGGCCCAGGTGAGGAGCTCCTCCTGAAACGCGGCCCAGTCGAGCTGCAGGGTCAGCTCGCCCGGTCCGGGGACCTCGCCGTGGATGCCTTCGCCGAAGCGCTTGGGCGGGAGGGCGTCGGCCCAGGTGGTGTAGTCGGCTTCGTGGGCGGCGCGGGTGGCCTCGAGGGACCCGTGGGTCCGCTCGAGGTGTTCGATCCAGCGGACCAGCGCGTCCTCGTGGTAGTCCTGGCAGAAGGGGCCGTTGCGGAAGAAGTAGCCCACCTCGTTGTCCACCTGCAGGAGGACGACGTTGCCGCCGCGCGGCTTCAGCCGCGGCGCGAGCACCGCGCCCACCTGTTCGAACCAGTGGCGCGTCGCCCGGTGGTAGGCCTGGCTGGCGTGGGAGGGCACCGGGAACATCCGCGGCGGGAAGACGAGGATCACCGGCCGGCCGCTCGGGGACCGTGCCTGGATGGCTGGGTCGTGGACGATGTGCGCCGGCAGCCCGAAGTAGGTGAGCTCGGCGTTGATGTGCGGGCCCGGCCGCACGAAGGCTTCCAGACCTTCCTCGGCGGCCACGTCCAGGAAGCGGCCCAGGTCCTTGCGCGGGTCCCGCTGGCCGAAGTCCCACTGGCCGGGCTCGGGCTCGTGGACACCCCAGGGGGCGTAGGTCTCCACCATGGGGACGCCCATGGCCTTGAGCGCCCGCAAGCCGTCCCGCCAGCGTTCGGGAGCCAGGCGCCAGTAGTGCATCGCACCGGAGCGCAACGGCAGCGTCCGGTCGGCATCGAGGCGGAGCGACGCCCCTTCCAAGGTCACACGCACGGGGGGACTAGAGCGCATTCCCGCCGCGATGGCCAGTCGACCCGAGGAGTCTCCCGCGTGGGACCCTCGCCAGCGGGCGCCAGGGTGGTAGAACGCCCGGGTGCAGTGGCTGCTCATCGCCCTCGGGGGCGCCGCCGGGACCTTGCTCCGCTACGGGCTCGCGGTGGGGACCGAGAAGTGGGTCTCCGGCGAGCGCTTGCCTTTCCCCGTCGCCACATTTGCCGCCAACGTGCTCGGCTCGTTCCTGCTGGGGGCGATCTTGGTGTGGGGCGAAGGGCGCACCATCGCGGGCGTGGACGCGCGGCTGGTGCTCGGCACCGGGGCGATGGGCGGGTTCACCACCTACTCGAGCTTCGACATCGAGACGCTGAAGCTCTTCGAGGCGGGCCACACCGGGCGGGCGCTCCTCTACGTCGGCGCCACCGTGCTGGTGTGTCTGCTGAGCGGCTGGGCCGGGCTACGGCTCGGCCGCGCGCTGACCGGGTAGGGCGCCGCGGCCCCGGTGTCACCGCGGTCTCGGTGTCACCGCGGTCCCCTGGATCGCAGTGGTCCCCGGATACGAAGACGCCGGCGGCCGATGGGCATCGGCGCCGGCGTCGTAGCGTCCCGAAGGGAGCGGGTTCAGCCGCGTCCGTCGGCGGCCTTGGCCTCGACGATGTACTCCTCGACGGCCTCGACCACCGGCCGGCTCCAGCGCACGCGCTGATCGGCGATCTCGCGGAGGGCGGTGACCGCGGGGCGGTTCTTGCTGGCCACGAGGGCCGGGGCACCCTTCATCAACTGGCGGGTGCGCTGGGCAGCCAGAACGACGAGAGCGAAACGGTTTTCCTCGTGCTCGAGGCAATCTTCGACGGTAACGCGGGCCATGGTCCTCTTTCGGAAGGGGCGGACCCTAGCAGGCTCGGGCGACCACAGCAAGCATCGCGCCGAGACGATGGAGCGGGGCAGAACGAGACAAACGCTGCTTTACTCCCATGAGCCCCATGGGTAGTCTCCCCGGGACTCCCTTCCCGATTTCCATGGCGCGGATCACCATCATCGGCCCGGACGGCCGGCACGAGCGGGAGCTCGGCACGCACAACACGCTGGGCCGGCATCCGAACAACACCCACCAGGTGCTGGACCGCATCGTCTCCAAGGAGCACTGCCACATCGATCTGATCGATGGGTCGTACATCCTGAAGGATCTCGGTTCGTTGAACGGGACCTTCGTCAACGGAGAGCGGGTCAGCGAGCGGCCGCTGCGGAACGGGGACGAGATCACCCTCGGCTCCACTCGCATCGTCTTCAGCCAGGCGGCGGAGGAGGTCACCGGGCCGGCCACGGCGCCGAACGGCGGCGCGGCCCAGGCCGAGACCATGGCCAGCCCCGGAGTCGCGTCCCCGGGGTTCCGGGCGCCCACGCCGGGCGAGAAGCCCGACGCGCCCTCGAAGGTGACCATCGCCCCGGGGATGGTCGAGAGCCACATCCGGACCAAGCTCGCGCCTCTGCTGGAGCAGAACTTCCTGCCCGAGCGGCTGGTCCAGGACGGCGCCGCGCTGCGCCGGGACTACGAGAAGCTGCGCGCGAGCTACGAGCTGATGCGCGCCATCGGCGTCGAGCTCGAGGTCGACAAGCTGCTGGCCAAGATCCTCGAGGTCGCCCTCGAGCTGCTCAGCGCCGACCGCGGCGTGGTCCTTCTCTACGACGACGAGGGCGAGCTCTCGCCGGCGTCGGTGCGGACCAAGAAGGGCAACCCCGACGAAGAGGTGGTCCTCTCGACCACGATCATCGAGGAGGTCCTCCGCGACAAGGCGGCGGTGCTCTCCAGCGACGCCAGCGTGGACTCCCGCTTCCAAGGCGCCCACTCGATCATCATGCAGGGCATCCGCTCGTCGATGGCCGTCCCCCTGCTTCACGGCGACGATCTCATCGGGATCATGCTCCTCGACTCGCAGATCGCGGCCAACGCCTTCACGGAGAAGGACCTGCAGCTCTTCCAGAACGTCGCCAACCAGGCGGCGATCGCCGTCCAGAACAGCCTCTTCGCGAAGAAGCTCCAGCAGGAGGCTGTCACCCGGGAGCGCTTCCAGCGCTTGCTCTCGCCGGCGATCGCCGAGCAGGTCGTCAACGGCAAGGTCGAGGTCAAGAAGGGCGGCGAGGTCCGCGAGACCACCGTGCTCTTCAGCGACATCCGCGGGTTCACCGCGATGAGCGAGACCGTCCCCGCTCAGGAAGTCGTCGACATGCTCAACGACTACTTCGAGCTGATGGTGGAGATCATCTTCGAGAACGAGGGCACCCTCGACAAGTTCGTCGGCGACGAGATCATGGCGCTCTTCGGCGCGCCGATCGCCCACCCGGACGATCCGCTCCGAGCGGTCCGGACCGCGATGAAGATGCTCGACGTGTTGGAGAAGGAGTTCAACACGAGCCGCCGAGCCGCCGGAAAGCCCGAGCTCAAGATCGGCATCGGGATCAACACCGGTGAGGTCGTCGCCGGATACCTCGGGAGCTCCAAAGCCCTCGAGTACACGGTCATCGGCGACACGGTGAACACCGGCGCGCGCCTCTGTTCGGCCGCCAAGGCCGGGCAGTGCCTCATCAGCGAGTGGACCTACGAGCGGGTGAAGGACCAGTTCGAGGTCATCGAGCTCCCCGCCGCGCAGGTGAAGGGCAAGGCCAAGGCGCTGAAGCTCTACAACGTGGTCGGCTTCAAGGGCGAGTCGCAGGTGTGGGACGACCGCACCCGTCCGGCCTGAGGGTGGAGCCGGGCATGGACTGCGACCCGCGGACGCGGTAAGGGAGGGCGCTCATGGCCCACCTGGAGTTCGAGCGGCCGCTGGTCGAGCTGGAGCAGCGGATCCGCGACCTGGAGTCGATGGACGATGGCAGCGATGGCCTGGGCGGTCAGCTCGCCGAGCTGCGCGCCCGCGCCGACCGCCTGCAACGGGACCTCTACGACGACCTCGGGACCTGGGAGAAGGTGCAGCTCAGCCGGCACCCGGACCGGCCGTACTTCCTGGACTACCTGGAGCGGATCTTCGAGGACTTCGTCGAGCTCCACGGGGATCGCCTCTTCGCCGACGATCCGGCCATCGTGGCCGGCTTCGCTCGCCTCGACGGCGCGCCGGTCGCGGTCATCGGGCATCAGAAGGGTCGGACCACCAAGCAGAAGGTCCACCGCAACTTCGGTATGGCCAACCCCGAGGGGTATCGGAAGGCCATGCGGGTGATGGAGCTGGCCGAACGCTACGGCCGGCCGGTCTTCACCTTCATCGACACCCCCGGCGCGTACCCCGGGCTCGGCGCGGAGGAGCGGGGCCAGGCGGAGGCGATCGGTCGCTCGCTCCTGGTGATGTCCCAACTCCGGGTGCCCATCGTGGCCACGGTGATCGGGGAGGGCGGGAGCGGTGGCGCCCTGGCGCTCGGCGTGGCCGACCACGTGGGCATGCTCCAGTACTCGACCTACAGCGTGATCACCCCCGAGGGCTGCGCCTCGATCCTCTGGCGCGACGGCGCGCGGGGCCCCGACGCCGCCGAGCAGCTGAAGCTCCTGGCGCCCCACGCCCAGAAGAATGGGATCGTAGACGAGGTCGTCAGTGAGCCGGTCGGCGGCGCCCACCGCGACTTCGACGAGGCGGCGCGGCTCCTCGGCGAGTCCCTTCGGGGCGCCCTCGGCGAGTGGGGACCCATGGACCCCGCCGAGCGGATCGACGCCCGCTACGCCAAGTTCCGGCGCATGGGCCGCTACCTCGAGCCGCGCTGACCTGCGAGCGGCGTTCGACCAGGCCGCTTTTTTGCCCACCGAGCCGTGGCCTTCCTACGATGGCCCGGCCACATGATCGAGAAGCACACCGGTAGCGCGTTCGACGCGCTTCGCGCTCTTCGGCGTACGCCCCTTCCGTCGCTCCGGCGGCTGATGGGCGGCACCGGTCTCGCGCTCTCGTTGCTCGCCGGCTGCGCCGGGGCGACGACGGGCGAGGGGACCACGCCCGCCGAGGAAGCGGCCCGGGACGAAGCCGAGCGCGAGGAAGCGCGGGCCCGTCGCCTGGCCGAAGCGGAGCGGCAGGCGCGCATCCGGGAGCTCGAGACACAGCTCGCGATGGCGCGAGCGGAGACCGACGACCTGCGGTCCCGGGGCAGCGTTCAGACGGAGACCGTGCGCATCGGCGGTGAGGACGCCAGCGACGGTCTCTTCGACGACGCCGAGGGTGACTGGGAGGTCCCCGCCGAGCACCTCCCCGAGACCGAACCGGAGGCCCAGCCCGAGGCGCGACGCCCGGTGCTTCGCCTCTACGGGGAGCGCCCGGTCGAGCCCGAGCCGGTGCTCGCGGATCCCAGCTTCGCGCCGGTAGCCAACGTCCCCGTCCGGGCCCCGGAGCTGCGGCTCGCGACCGCGCCGGTGGCGCCGATGCCCGAGCCGAGCACGCCCCCGTGGGTCGCGGGGGCGAGCAGCGGCGCGGCGGGCACCGTGGCGACCCCGGCGCGCCCCACCGTCGACGGCGGCCGCGAAGCCTATGAGCGCGCTCTCGGGCACTTCCGCGAGCGGCGCGTGGGCGAGGCCGCGCAGGAGCTGGAGCGCATGTTGACGTCCTATCCGGGCCACGCGCTCGCGGGCCGGGCGCGCTACTGGCTCGCGGAGAGCCTCTACATCCAGCGGCGCTACGACGACGCCCGCCGGTCCTTCGAGCAATACCTGCGCGCGGCGCCGAGCGGGTCCAAGGTCCCGGACGCGCTGCTCAAGATCGGGCTCTGCCACCAGCGAGCCGGCGACGACGCCGCCGCGAACCGCGCGTTCGCGCGCTTGCGCACCGAGCACCCCAACAGTGTCGCGGCCCGCTCGGCGGGCCGGAGCGGGTCCTGATGGGCTTCGCCGGGAGAGAGCTTCGATGAAGAAAGCGATTTGGCTGGCGGCCTTCCTGTCCATCGGGGGCGCCCTCGGGAGCGCGCAGGACGACGAGGACTACGTGCCCACCCAGGGCGCGGAGAGTCTCGGGGATGCGCGGAGCTCCGGGCGCGGGCTGGTGCTCGGGTCCAACGCGGGCGGCAACGTGCCCGACGTATACACCGTGCGCCGCGGCGACACCCTCTGGGACATCACCGGGCGCTATTACGGGAACCCGTACCACTGGCCCCGGGTGTGGTCCTACAACCCGGAGATCACCAACCCGCACTGGATCTACCCCATGGATCACATCCGGCTGCGGGGCCCCGGGCAGGGCGGCCCCAGCGCGCTGCCGGACTCCGGGACCTCGGTGGCCTCGGTGCGACCGGCTCGGCCGGCGGCGGGCACGGTCTTCCTGCGCAACGAGGGCTACCTGGACGAGGAGGCCCTCGAGGACGTGGGCGTGATCATCGGCTCGCCCGAAGAGAACATGCTCCTGTCCACCTACGACGAGGTCTACGTGCGCTTCGGCGAGGACGCCGACGTACAGACGGGGCGGGACTACACGGTCTTCCGCGAGATCGACCTCGACGAGGAGCGGCAGAACGACGAAGAGGGCGTGCTGGTGCGGATCCTCGGCGTCGTGCGCGTGAACGACTACGACCAGGACCGGGAGATGGGCCGCGGTGTCATCACCGAGGCCCTCGATCCCATCGAGCGCGGCTTCCACCTGGCGCCCATCCCGCGGCGCTTCGACATGGTGCCGCCCCGGGAGAACGCCCAGGACGTGGTGGCCGAGGTGGTCGCGGCGCTCGAGCCGCGGCAGCTCAGCTCCAACGCGCAGGTGGTCTTCGTGAACCAGGGGTCCGAGGACGGAGTCCAGGTCGGCAACCGTTTCCTCTTCGTCCGGCAAGGCGACGAGTGGCGTCGCGCCGAAGCGGTGACCGGCGCCGACACCTATGGCGAGACCCTCCCGGACGCCCCCGAACCCGACGAGGACGAGTACCTCCCCGAGGTCGTGGCCGAGGGGCGGGTGGTGAACGTCCGGCCGCACACCGCGGCGCTCTTCATCACCGGCTCGACCGAGCCGATCATCATCGGCGACAAGGCCGAGATGCGTCGCGGCTTCTGACGGCGACGACGCGCTGCGCTATGCTGGCCCGGTGGGGGTCATGACGCGCGTCGCCATCGCACTGGTCGCAACGGTCGCCTCGGTGCTCTGGGCCGGGTGCGGGCTCCTCTTGGATCTGGAGCCCGACGACGAGGACGGCCTGGACTTCGGTGTCGTCGACGGCGGGGTTCGGCCGGACTCCGCGGCCGATGCCGGGGACGAGCCCGACCTGGACGACGGGACCGACCTCGGGCCGGACCCGAGCGAGGACGGCGGTGTCGACCTCGGGCCGGATCCGGCGGACGCGGGGACTGACGGCGGCGGCCCGGGATCGACCTGCCTCGCGGACGCCGACTGCGCCCCGGCGAGCTTCTGCTTCCGGGAAGGGCACTGCTTGGGCGAGGGCGTCTGTATGCCCATCCCGGACGAGACCGCGTGCCCGGCCGAGGTGGACCCCGTGTGTGGGTGCGACCGGAACACGTACCGTAACGACTGCGTGCTGAAGGCGGCTCGGGTGGGCCGGGGCAGCAGCGGTGAGTGCGACGAGGCGTGGGCGACCGAACGCGACTGGTGCGGCCTCGAGCCCCCGCCATCGCCCGGCGCGGGGTGCTATCCCTGCTTCGACGACCAGGACTGCTGGGACGTCTCCGCGACGGCGACCTCGTGCGTCGGATCCACGTGCGAGCGGGGCGGTGAGGGACGCTGCGCGTTCCCGGGGGGTGCGGCGAACTGCTTCTACGACTACGAGTGCGCCCCGGGCCGAACGTGCACGGGGATGGGCGGGCCCGTCTTCCGCTCCTGCGATGGCACGGCGGCGAGTGTCTCCAGCCCCGGGACATGCGCCGATTGAAGTGAGGGGCTGCTTTGGGGGACACTGCGGCCGATGGCCGAGAGCCCCGAGAGCAGCGATCTGCAGTCGCTGCGCCTGCAGGTGGAGCGGGAGCGCAAGAAGCTCCACGCCCTGCAGGAGATCGGTGGGCTCCTCGGCTCGACCCTGGACCTGAACGAGCTGCTCGCGCTGGTGGTCGAGCGCATCAGCGAGGTGATGGAGGCCGACCGGACCACGCTCTATCTCCTCGACGAGGACACGGGCGAGCTCTGGTCCAAGGTCGCCCAGGGCGAGACCCTGCAGGAGATCCGGCTCCCGGTGGGCGCGGGCCTGGCCGGCCACGTGGCCAAGACGGGCAAATCCCTCAACGTGAAGGACGCCTACCAGGACGTCCGCTTCGACGCGGAGTGGGACCGCCGGACCGGCTACCGGACCCGGGCGACCCTCTGCGTCCCCATGAAGAACCAGCACGGCAAGACCCTCGGGGTGGTGCAGGTGCTGAACAAGCGGGGGGAGCCGGGCTACTTCAGCGCCAAGGACGAGGCGCTGCTCAGCGCGTTGGCCGCCCAGGCGGCGGTCGGCATCGAGAACTCGAAGCTCTTCCTGAGCATCGTGGGCAAGAACATCGAGCTCCTCGAGGCCCAGTCCCAGCTCCGGCGCAAGATCCAGGAGCTCGACGTGCTCTTCGAGATCGCGCAGGTGTCGGCCACGGCGATGGAGCTCGACGAGCTCCTCCAGGGCGTGCTCGCCCGCGCGATGCGCGCCGTGGATGCGGAGGCGGCCTCGATCCTCATCGCCGACGAGGTCACCGGGAACCTCCACTTCCGCGCCGCCGTGGGCGGGGAAGCCGAGCAGGTGAAGACCCTGCACATCGAGGCCGGCAAGGGCATCTGCGGCTGGGTCGCCAAGCACAACAAGCCTCAGGTGGTGAACGACGCCGACGCGGACGAGCGCCACAACCAGGAGGTCCCCGAGGTCGTGGGGTATCACCCGAACAACGTCCTCTGCGTCCCGCTCCGGTGGGCGGACGGCGACCAGCTGGGCCTCGGCGCCCTCGAGCTCCTCAACAAGGCCGGCGGGCGCGCCGAGTTCACCGACGTGGACCTGAAGCTGGCCACGGTCATCGCCGGGCACATCTCCACCGCCATCGAGCAGGCCCGGGCGCGCGAGCGTCGCGAGCGGGAGGAACGCCTCAGCGCGCTGGGGCAGGTGCTCAGCTCGCTCCTCCACGACCTCCGGACCCCGATGACCATCATCAGCGGCTACACCCGGCTGCTCCAGCGCGAGTCGGACGACGCCGAGAAGGCGGCGATGGCCGACACCATCCTGCGACAGGTGGCCACCCTGAACGCCATGACCAAGGAGACGCTCGCCTTCGCGCGCGGCGACCGGAAGCTCCTGGTTCGCAAGATCTATCTCTACAAGTTCTTCGAGGAGCTCGTCGAGCAGCTCCGGCACGGTCTGGGCGACCGCATCGACGTCGAGCTGGAGCTCGGGGACCGGGGAGTGGCCCACTTCGACGAGGGGAAGATCCAGCGGGCGGCCCACAACCTCGCCCGGAACGCCGCCGAGGCGTGCGCGGGGATGGACCACCGGGGGACCCTCCGGATCCGGGTGGACCGGGAAGACCAGGCCTTGGTCATCCGCTTCGTCGACGACGGCCCCGGGGTCCCGGAGGCCATCCGCGAGAAGCTCTTCGAGAGCTTCACCACCCACGGCAAGGCCGACGGTACCGGCCTGGGGTTGGCCATCGTGCGCCAGGTCGTGGAGGATCACGGTGGCTCGGTGACGGTCTCGTCGGAGCCGGGGCGCACCGAGTTCGTGCTCCGGATTCCCCAGCCAGCCAACGACGTCGAGCCCGGCGAGTCCGAAGCCGCGGAGTAGGGCGACCCGGTCTCCCCCAGCCGAGGGAGGTCCAACGGAGTTCACACGGCGGGCCTTGACGCGGGGCGCCATGGGCCGGACAAGGAAGACGTGTACCGCGTTGCGTTCCTGCTGGTCTTGCTCTGGTCGGGCGCGCTCGCTGCACAGGAGGACGCGCCGCCGCTCACTTCGACGGCGGACGAGATCTTCGAAGCCGGAGTTCGAGCGCTCGAGCGGCAGGACTGGGTCGCCGCGGAGGTGCTCTTCCGGCAGGCCTACGAGATCGAGCCCTCGGCGCGGGTGCGCCTGAACCTGGGCCAGAGCCTCTACGAGCAGGACGAGCTCGAGGCGGCCCGGGTCGAGGCCGCGGCCGTGGTCCACGGCGACGATCTCTTGCTCCAGGAGGCCGCCCAGGTCCTCTTGGACCAGATCGACGCGGCGCTGGCGGGGCTCACCTTGGTCGCCCAGGGGGTCCCGCCGGACGACGTCGGGCTACGGCTCGACGGCGAGGAGGTCCCGGGCGGCGAGGTCCTCCACGTGAACCCCGGTGAGCACCGGGTCGCGCTCTTCGACGACGACCGCTTGGTCGCCGAGGAGACGGTGACCCTCCGCCGGGGCGAGACCAAGGAGCTGAGGATCGGGCCGGATCTCTCGCCCGAGGGGGTCGCGGCCGCCGAGGGCGGGGAAGAGACGCCCCAGCTCCTCGGAGGCGAAGCCGCCCGGCGGAAGCGGCGGCGGCGGATCGGCCTGGGGATCGCGGCGGCGGTCCTCATCGTCGGCGCCGTCGCCCTCGGACTCGGCCTGGGGCTCCGGGACAACGACAGCCCGACCGGCGACGTCGACGCGCTGGTCTTCGACCTGGGGTCGCGATGAGGCAGCGAACTCTGGCCGCGCTGATGTTGATCGCCGGGCTCGTCGGCTGCGGCGACGACTCCACCGGCGCTACCGTGGTGGTCTACTCCGAGCTCCCCGGCGGGACCTTCGACTCGCTGACGGTCACCGTCATGCGCGGAGTCGAGACGGCGATGGTCCGCGAGGTCGTGATCGGCGCGGACGGCGCGTCGTTTCCGGTGCGGGTGCCGCTGCGCTACGAAGCGGGCCCCCTGGGGCCCATCACCGTCGCCGCCGAGGGCCGCGGGCCCGGCGGGACCACGGTCACGGGCGGCGCGCAGGCGTTCTACTTCGAGGTCGGCGAGACGCTGACCATCCCGGTGACCCTGGTGGAGGCTTGTCGCGACGTGAGCTGCGGCGCCGGCGAGCGCTGCGAGGACGGTCGCTGTGTCTCCGACGAGGTCCCCGATGGCGGGCCTGGCGCGCCGGATCTCGGCCAGCCGGATCTCGGGGTCGACATGGGTCGACCGCCGATCTGCGATCCGGGGGCCGCGGTCTGTGAGTGCTCCTTGACCGGATGCGACGGGAACAACTGCGACTGCGAGAACGGCTGCGCGTGCGACCTCACCTGCCCCCCGGGTCAGGACTGCGACCACCTGCACTGCAAGGACGCGGACACCGAGTGCACCATCGACGCGGCCGGCGGGAGCAACATCGACGTCAACTGCGACGGCGCGTGGTGCACGGACGTGAACCTCCGAGATGTGTCGAACGCCGATGTCCGCTGTCACAAGGATGACGCCTGCTGCATCGTGGACTGTCGCGGCGCCTCCAACTGCCGGGTGAGCTGCGAATCGGGCGCCTACTGTCGTCTCGACTGCGGGGCCGGCGCCGACGAGAACTGCCGCTTCGAGGAGTGCTGGGCCGACGAGAACCCCCTCGACTGCGGGGGCGGCGTGTTCGTTTGCGGAGCTGCTCGCTGTCCGGACGACCGCATGTGCCGGCGGGGAACCGAGCCTGACGACTGAGGCGCGGGGCGCGACGTGGCTTGCACGCGCGTCCCGCGGGGTCGGATCAGCGGGTGCGGCGGAAGTCCCGGTCGAAGAGCCGGACTCGCCGGAGCAGCAGATCCAGGAGGAAAAGCCCCAGGGCCAGGTAGATGAGCCACGGCCAGAGGTCTTCGTGGGCTCGGATGGTCTCGTCCCCGGGGTCGAAGAGGGCCGAGGGCTCGGGGTCGGTGCTGCCGCCGGTGGCCTCGGCGGCGCGCTCGAGGAGCGCCACGTCGGGCTCCAGGGTGGCGTACTCGGCGGGGTAGGGGTTGGCGAGCTGGGCCGCGGACTCGGCCACCGCGCGGCCCTCGCGCCGGTGGGTGGCGGTGAGCACGAAGGACCCGTAGGCGTCGAGGGGGAAGCGCGCCTCGTAGCGGCCCGGGGCGGTCTGCCGGAGGGGCAGCTCCCGGGTCCGGCGGAGCTGGGGGTCGTCCTCCTCGTCGTCCCCGGCGCGGCGGGCCCCCATCGGGCCTTCGATGCGCAGGGTGGAGTCGAGGTCGTTCATGAAGGCGTCGTCACCGCCGATGGCGTCGACCACCACCTGGACCTCGTCGCCGACCTTCTGCGCCGTCATGTCCAGCCGTTGGGTGCGGCGCTGGCGCATGTGCTCCCGGACGAGCTGGGCAAAGAAGCGGCTGTAGGCCGGCCAGCGGAGCCACTCGGTGGCCCAGCGGTTCTTCACGTCGCTGGTCCAGGCCATGGACCAGCCGAGGCCCACCCGCCAGCGAGCGAGGATGGGCTCGCCGAGGTCGCTCTGGAGGATCACCTGCGCCGGGCTCGGCTTGGCCCGGGTGGCCACGTAGCCGTGCAGATAGGGGGCGTTGTCGATGGGCACCCCCCGGAGGAAGTCGGCGCGCTCGACGACCCGCGGCGTGAAGTACTCCTCGACCGCCGACGAGCGAGCCACCGTGGTCGTCTCGCGCATGAAGATCCGCGGGACGTTGTGCGGGTCGTTGGTCAGGTAGGAGCGGCCCCCGCCCAGGTTGGCGATGCTCTGGAGGAGAGCGCGGTTCACGTCGGCCCCCAGGCCGACGGTGCTGACCGTGATGCCCTCGGCGCGCATCACCTGCACCAGCTCGGTGATCCCGCGCTCCGGGGCCTGGCCGTCGGTGAGCAGGATGACGTGCTTGATGCGCGCCCGGGTCACCGACAGGTCCTGGTAGGCCATGTCCAGCGCCGGGAAGATGGCCGTCCCGCCGCGGGCCGCCATACGTCCGATGTCGCGCAGGATGCGCAGCCGGTTCCGCGCGCTCTGCATCCGAACCACGCGCTCGGGCTGCGAGTCGAAGCCGATGACCGAGATGTAGTCGTCGCTGGAGAGGAGCTCCGCGGTCGCCTTGGCCGCCTCCTTGGCCAGCTCGATCTTCTGGCCGTTCATCGAGCCGGAGCGGTCGATGACCAGGGCGAGACCCAGCGAGGGCTGGTCGCGCCGCCGCTCGGAGTCCATGCGCACCGGGAGCATCCGCTCCATCCGGGTGCCCTGCCAGCCGCCCAGGCCGAAGCCCCGCTCGCCGCCGGCCATGAGGAAGCCGCCCCCCATGTCCCGGACGTAGCGCTCGATGGCGTCCTGCTGTCCCAGGCTGACCTGGTCGGCGGCCACGTCGCTGAGGACGAAGAAGTCGAAGCGCTCCAGCTCCCGCGCGGAGGTCGGGATGCCGCGGGCGGAGCGGACGTCCACGTCGAAGTCGGCGGCGCCGAGGGCCTGCGCCAGGTAGCGTGCGCGCCCCTCGGCGCCCTCGACGTAGAGGACCGAGGGCTTGCCGGGGACGACCACCGAGGTCTCGAAGCGGTTGTTCTCGGCGAAGCGGTCGACCGCTCCATCGGCCTCCGGCGACTCCTGGTCGACGCCGCCCCCCGGCTCCAGCTCGACCCGGTAGGTCACCGGACCGGCGACGTGGACCACCGAGCGCAGCTCCACCTCGCTCTCGCCCGCGGGGACCTCCAGGTCCCGGAGGCCGTCGAGCCCGTTGAGGGTCTCGCCCTGGTAGAGGCGCAGGCGCGCGGGGGTGGGGTTGGACGCGAAGAGCCGGACCCGGACCGGGAAGGGCTCGCCGACCTTGATGCGGTCGGGCAGCACCAGCTCCCGCACGGCGACCTCGGCCGGGGCGCCCTCGCGGTAGGGGCGCACGTCGACCCGCACCCCGAACTCGGCCGCGCGGCTGGCCTCGGCCAGGAGGTCGCCCTCGGTCTGGCCGCCGTCGCTGAGGATCACCACCCGCCGGAGGTGGCCTGGCGGGAAGAGCCCGTAGGCGTGCTGGAGCGCGAGCTGCAGGTTGGACCCGCGACCCTCGTCGCCGCCGCCGTGCCGCTCGAGACCCTCGAGGGGCTCGTTCACATCCGCGGGGAGCGGGACCGACCGGGCCTCCCGGGCGAAGGTGACCAGCTGGACATCGTCGTCGTCGCGGCGGGCGCTCCGGGCCTGGTTCACCGCTTCGGTCGCGGCTTCCAGCGAGGCGTCGGTCACCGACTCGCTCACGTCCACCAGGAACACGGTGCTGATGTGGGTGGCGTCGGTGGTGCGCGCGGGCCGCGCCAGGGCCACCGCCAGCGCGGCCACCAGCAGGCCCCGGACCAGCACGCCCAGCCACCGCTGCGGCCGCGGCAGGTCGGCCAGGGAGAAGCGCGCCACGAAGCCCAGGAGCGGCGCCAGGACGACGAGATGGAGCCACTCCGGGTGGAGGAGCTCGATGTCCGACTCGCCCCATCGGAAGGCCACGCCGGGCTGCACGGCGTAGGCCCAGACCGCCCAGGCGAGCGCCGCAGCCACGGTCACCGCCAGCGCCAGAGCCGGGAGATGCCGCCTCATACGGTGAGCCTCCGGTGGTAGGTGAACCACTCGACGGCGACGATCCCCAGGGCCAGGAGCACCAGGTAGATCCAGATCTCCCGTCGGACTCCGGGCTCGCCCTCACTGGGCTCGCCGGCTTCCGCGCCGGCCAGGGTGAGGGTGTCCGGAGGGTCGATGATGCTCTCGGCGCCGGGGCCCAGGTTCGCGGCGAAGGTGTCTTCGGTGTCGCCGACGCGCAGGGTGTACATGCCCGCCCGCTGCCCGGCGTAGACCGCGCGCCCCTCGACGACCGGGACCTCCCGCTCGTGCCCCTCCGGGTCGACGATGGTGGCCTCGCGGGCGCCGCCGGCGACCGGCACGTACCAGGTCTGCCCGGTCTCGTAGCTGGAGACGAAGCCGTCCCGCTCTTGGACGAAGAGGTCGATGGTGTTCAGCAGCAGGAGCGGCCAGGCGACGCGCAGGGGGAGGTCGCTCTGGCGGACGTCGAAGGTGAAGGCGACGAAGGGCTGGTCCTGCCGATCGCCGACCACGATCAGGGGCCCCCGGGTGTCGCCCGCGACGGCGCGGTCGCCGGGCTCGAGGTCCACCTCGAGGGCGGTGGCGACGTTCACGTCGCCGAGCGCGGTCCACTGCATCAGCGGGTGCCGGCGCTCGATGCGGTCGAAGTAGGGCGCGTCCATCTCGCCCTGGACCGTCAGCGGAGTCCACGCTCCGTCGCTCGCGGGCCGCGGGTAGAGGTAGAGGGCCGGGGTGCTCGGCGGGGAGGGGGGCACCCACGAGTCGAAGATGGCCACGTCGTAGTCGCCGGCCAGCGGGTAGTCGGCCGGTGACGCCTCCTCGACCTCCAGGTACTCGTCGAGGAGCAGGGCGGCCTGCAGGTAGAGGTTCCCCGCGCTGTAGACCACCACCCGAGCGCGCCGCCGCTGCGGCAGCCGGGCCCAGGCGCGGTCGTCGGCGGGCAGGTGGTCGGGCTTACCGTCCGCGGGCCGGAGTCGCGCTTCGAGGGCCTGGTCCACGCCGGAGACGTTGCGGAAGAAGCGCCGCAGGCGCTCGCCGCCGTGCACCGTGAGCCGCTGGACGTCCACGCTCTCCCCGTCACCGAGGAGCTCCAGCTCCACCGAGCGCTCCTCGTCGGTGGGGTTGTAGAGCTCGACCAAGACCTCGGACTGGCTCTTGTCCAGCGGGTAGCGGCGCACGCTGAAGGCCCCGATGCCGACGTTGCTCTCCGCCTCGCCCAGCTTCTCCCAGGAGAAGGCGATGGCCGACGCGGCCAGGCGGTCGGCGAACGCGGCGGTGTCGAAGCGGTCCTGATCGAGGATGCCGTCGCTGAGGAGGATCACCTCGGCCTCGGGCTGGTCGCGCAAGACGTCGAGGGCCAGGCGCAGGCCGGCCCGTGGGTTCGCGGCCACGTCCAGGGGCTCGAGGGCCTCCACCGCGTCTTCGAGGACCCGGGGGTCGCCGGTGAGCGGCGAGAGCGGCGTCGCCGAGGCGTCGAGCTGGGCGACGAGCATCCGGTCGGCAGGGCCCATGCCGGCGATGAGCTCGCGGAGCGCGTCCCGGGCGCCGTCGAAGCGCGATTGGCCGTCGGGCAGGTCGGTGGCCTGCATCGAAGCGCTGGCGTCGACCAGGACCACCAGCGAGCGGCCCTCCCGGGTCGCGCCTTCGCTCCGCGGATCCCCGAGCGCGAACGCCAACGCGGCGACGATGAGCAGCGCGATCAGCAGCGAGAGCCAGCGCTTGAGCTGGCTGAAGAGCCGGGTCGTCTGCTTCTCGGCGAGGATCTCCTCCCAGAGCTTCACGAAGGGCACCTCGATGCGGCGCCGCCGGAGCTTGAGCAGGTAGAGCACCACGACGCCGGCGCCGACGGCGCCGAGCACGGTGAGGACCTGGGTGAACGTGAGCCCGGTGAAGATCACGCGAGGAGGCCCCCGGAGCGGAGGATGCCCAGGATGGCCTCGTCGAAGGGCACGTCGGTCGGGAGCGCGTGATAGGTGACCTGCTTGGTCCCGCAGAACTCCTGGATGCGGTGGAGGTACTCGGCGTGGGCCTTGGCGAATTTCTCCAGGATCCGCGGCGTCACCGTGACCTCCCGGGTCTCGCCGGTCTCGTGGTCCACCAGGCGCACGTCGCCATGGAGGGGCGGCCGGGCGTCGTTCGGATCGATGACGTGGAGCACGTAGGGGTCGAACTTCGCGTAGCGGAGCTGGTTGATGCCGTCTTCGAACCCCTGGGGGTCGTAGAGGTCGCTGATGAGGATGGCCACGCCGCGCCGCTTGTTCTGGGCAGCGAAGGTGCGCAGCGCGGTCCGCAGGTCGGTGTGCCCGTCGGCCTCCAGCGGGCGCAGGAACTCGAAGACCTTGAAGATGCGGTTCTTGCCCCGGGTGGGCGCCAGGCGGCTCTTCATCTGGTCGCTGAAGCCGAGGACCGAGACCCGGTCGAGGTTGGCCAGGGCGACGTAGGACAGGGCGGCGGCGATGCGCTTGGCGTAGTCGAGCTTGGCCGGGCTCCCCATCTCCATGGAGCGCGAGGTGTCCACGATCACGTAGACGCTGAGGTCCTCTTCTTCCTCGAAGAGGCGGATGAGGAGGCGCCCCGTGCGCTGGTAGACGTTGAGATCCAGGTACCGGAAGTCGTCGCCCGGCGCGTACTCGCGGTGATCCGCGAACTCGATGCCGGCGCCGGTCTTGCGGGTGCGGCGCTCGGCGCGCTGCCGGCCGCGGTAGATCTTGCGCGCCACCAGCGCGAGGACCTCCAGGCGTCGCTGGAGCTCTTCGTCGAAGAGGTCCTCGTCCGTCTGCCTGGCCGGCGCGGTCTTTCGTCTCTGGCCGAAGAGGCCCATGGCCGGCCTACTTGATGCTCTCGGGCACCGACGCGAGGATGTCGTCGAGGACCGCGTCCGGGCGGACCCCCTCGGCCTCGCCCTCGAAGTTGAGGATGATCCGGTGCCGGAGGGCGGGCTTCACGGCCCAGCGGACGTCGTCGATGGCGGCGGCGAAGCGGCCGTCCATGAGCGCATGGATCTTGGCCGCGAGGAGGAGGGCCTGCGCACCGCGCGGAGAGCCGCCGAAGCGCACGAAGCGCTGCACCTTCTCCGGCGCCGACGGCCGGTCGGGGTGCGTCGCCTCGAGGACGCGGATGGCGTAGTCCTTCACGTGATGGGCGACGGCGACGTCGCGGACCACCTTGCGCATGGCCAGGATGCGCTCTTTGCCCATCACCGGCTGCACCTCGGGCGTCTCGGATCCCGTGGTGCGATCGAGGATGGCGTGCATCTCCTCGCGGCTGGGGAAGCCCACCTCCAGCTTGAAGAGGAAGCGGTCGAGCTGCGCCTCGGGGAGGGGGTAGGTGCCCTCCATCTCCAGCGGGTTCTGGGTGGCGAGCACGAAGTAGGGCTCTTCGAGCTTGTGGGTCCGGTTCGACACCGTGACGCTGTGCTCCTGCATCACCTCGAGCATCGCCGACTGGGTCTTGGGGGTGGCGCGGTTGACCTCGTCGGCGAGGACGATGTTGGCGAAGACCGGGCCGGGCCGGAACTCCAGGCGCGTCTTCCCGCCCTCGCCCTCGGTGAGGACCGTGGTGCCGATGATGTCGGCGGGCATCAGGTCGGGCGTGAACTGGATGCGGGAGAAGTCGAGGCGCAGGACGCCGGCGAGGGTCCGCACCAGCATCGTCTTGCCGAGGCCGGGGACGCCCTCGAGGAGGGCCTGCCCGCCGGCGAGGAGGCAGGTGAGGACGCCGTCGACGATCTCGTCCTGGCCGACGATCATCTTGCCTACCTCGGCCTTCACCCGGGCGATGTCCTCGCGGAAACGGGCCACCTGTTCCTGCGGGGTGTTCTCGGTCTCGCTCATCGACTCCTCATTCGTTCGTCGACTGTCCGCCCTCGCGGGGACGGATCAGCTGGAAGTAGCGCCGCACGTAGAAGCGGTAGCCGGGCGGGACCTCGTCACGCTCCAGCACCTCTTCGGCGTGGCCCTCGTAGTCCGTGTAGACCTCTTGGTAGCCGCGTCCCACGAAGCCGCGGTCGGCCGCGCCGAGGATCACCTCGGAGCGCGAGGCGCCGTCGCCCTCTTCGCCCTGGACGCGGGTCGCCTGGGTCCGGCGCTGCAGGCCGGTGGGATCCTCGAGCATCTGGGGATCGTGGTCGGTGCCCGCGCCGGAGCCGCCCATGCCGCCCCCCTGGCCTTGGCCCTGGGACCCCGGACCCTGACCCATCCCGGGCATCTCGATGATCGCCTCGCCGCCCTGGCCGTTCGGCGAGAGCTCGAGCACCTGACCCTGGCCTTGTCCCTGACCCTGGCCCTGGCCCTGTCCCTGACCTTGGCCTTGGCCCTGACCTTGGCCCTGGCCCTGGCCCTGACCCTGACCTTGTCCCTGGCCCTGGCCCTGGCCCTGACCTTGTCCCTGACCCTGGCCTTGTCCCTGACCTTGGCCCTGACCCTGACCCTGACCTTGGCCCTGACCCTGACCCTGACC
>DCLA01000120.1:199363-311916 GCA_002320815.1 Myxococcales bacterium UBA1660 | reverse complement strand
CCCTGGCCCTGACCCTGACCTTGTCCCTGCTGGCCGGGCATCCGGAGGCGGGCTCCGCCCTGGCCGCCTCCGGCCTGTAGGACGAATCGCTGGAGTCGGCCCTGGCGCCCGCCCTGGCCTTGGCCCTGCTGCCCTTGGCCTTGCTGCTGCTGTTGCCCCTGGCCTTGGCCCTGCTGCTGGCGGCGGATCATCTCGCGGAGCTGGCGCATCATGCGCTCCATCTGCTGCCGCTGCTCTTCGCTCATCTGCTCGCGGGCCATGCGGTTCAGCTCTTCGGCCATCCGGCGCATCGACTCGCTGGCCTGCTGCCGATCCTGAGCGTTGCGGTTCAGGTTCTCGGCGGCGTCCTGCATCTCCCGACGGAGGCGCTCGAGCTGGCGTCGCTGCTCTTCGAGCTGCTGCTCTTCCCGCTGTAGGCGCTCGAGCTCCCGGCGCCGCCGCCGGAGCAGGCTCTCTTCCTGCTCGTCGCGGTCCGCCTGCTCTTCGCGCTCGCGCCGCAGCAGGCTCTCCAGCTCTTCGCGCTGCTCTCGCAGTTCCTCCCGGCGTCGCTCGTCGCGGTCCTGGGAGGCCTGCTCGAGGGCTTCGCGGAGCTGGTCGAGCTCCCGCCGGGAAGGGGGCTCGGTCTCCAGCCGCTCGGCGAGCTGGTCCAGGGCGTCGGCGGCCCGCTCCGCGTTCCCGTCCCGGAGGGCTTCGGAGGCCTCGGTCGCCAACGAGGATCGGTCCAGGCGGCGCCCGACGTCCTCGAGCGCTTCTTCCATCGCCTCCGCGTCCGCCGGACGACCCTCGGCCAGCTGTCGCTCGAGGTCGCGGATGCGGCGGAGCGCCTCCGTCCGGTCCAGTCGTCTGTCGGCGACGTCCTCGAGGACCTGGTTCAGCGCCCGGGCCACCTCGCGCACGTCCTCCGACGACTCCGGGTCCCGGAGCACGGGATCCAGCGAGCTCTCGAAGCCCTCCAGGGAGTCGTCGTCGAGGAGCATCGGGGGGAGCGAGGGCCGCACCACCGGCGCCGGCGCCGGCTGCGGAATCTCGAGCGACGCCAGCAGGAAGACGCCGACGCCCAGGAGGGCCGGGAGCCAGAGGTCGCTGGGCGGGCGCAGGGGGAAGGCCTTCTTGGGCTCCAGGTTCCGCGCGTGCTCCTCGGCGTCCTCGATGGCCGCGGCCATGAAGGGCGTCCGCTCGGGCTGGCGGGCCAGCTCCAGGGCGTTGGCGAGGCGGGACCGGAGGCCGTGGGCGCGGTCCAAGAGCTGGGCCGGCAGGAGCTCGGGGACGGGCCGGAGGGCGCCGACGACGATGCCCAGGACCGGGAACGCCGCCGCCACGCCGAGGGCCACCTGGAGCGTCCCGGCGTCGATCGAGCCGAGCTTGGCCAACGTGAGCGCCACGACGGCGACGCCACCCCCCGCCGTCAGCAAGACCGCTCCGGCGTCCAGCGCTCGCTGCAGCCGGACCCGGCGGCGCGTGGCGCGGAGGGCCTGGGCGACATGCGGGGCGTTGGGGCGGGAACTCATTCGGGGTGGGGAGACGCTCGGGAGGGCGAGAAGTTTCGGGACGGCGCCGGCTCGCGCCGCTCCGATGGATCATACGACCATTGGCGGCCGTTTTCCTTGGCTGCCTCGTTTTCCTGGGCTCGGATCGCCCATCCGGGGAGACCAACGCGCCGCGGCGCCGAGATCTTTCGGCCCCATTGCACTTTCCCGGACTCCTCCGGTCAGGTGTCCAGATGACGGGCGTACGGTTCGCCGGGGAGATCGCCGAAGAGCAGGCACTCGACCACCGCGCCCCCGTCGACCCCGGAGGACTCCGCCGGGACCACGGCCAAGGCGTTGGCCTGGGCCATCGCCAGCAGCGCGCCCGAGCCCTGCTGGGCGTGGGGATGCGCGACCCAGGCGTCGGTCGTCCGCTCCACCCGGACCCGGGCGAGCTCCGTCCGGCCCGGCCGGTGGGCCAAGGGGGCGGTGAGGCGAGCGTGGATCCGGGGGAGGGCCGGGCGCGGATCGCCGAGGAGGCGGCGGATCGCGGGGCGGCCGAAGAGTTGGAAGGTCACGAAGGCGCTCACCGGGTTCCCCGGGAGACCGAGGACCGCTTTGCCTTCCGGCGAACGACCGAACGCGAGCGGCTTGCCGGGCTTCATGGCCACCTTCCACAGATCCAGGGGCACCCCGGCGTCGGCCAAGGCCTCCTTGACGTGGTCGTGGTCGCCGACGGAGACGCCGCCCGTGGTGAGCAAGAGGTCCGCGTCCTCCAGGGCGCGGGCGAAAGCTGCCGCGAGGGCGGAGCGGTCGTCGCCCACCGCCCGATGGCGGACCGGCTCGCCTCCAGCCGCCGTGATGGCGGCTGCCAGCATGGGGCCGTTGGAGTCGTAGAGCGAACCCTCGGGCGCGTCGGATCCCGGGGCTCGAAGCTCGTCCCCGGTAGGCACCACCGCCACGCGGGGTCGGCGCCCCACGAGCAACTCCCGCACGCCCTGGCTCGCGAGGAGCGCGACGGTTCCCGCATGGATCACGGCGCCAGCGGGGAGGAGCTCGTCCCCGGCGGTGAACTCGCTCGCCCGCCGGCGCACGTGCTGGCCGGGAGTCGGGGCCTCGGTGAAACGCACGCGGTCTCCGTCGAGCACGGCGTCTCGCTCGAGCACGGCGTCTTCCTGGAGGACCACGGTGTCCGCCCCCGGCGGCAGGGGGGCCCCGGTGAAGATGCGCAGCGCGGTCCCCGAAGCGAGCGGGGCCGGCCGGGGCCCGCCGGCGGCCGATTCGCCCGGCGCGACCACCCGGGTCTCGTCGGCGCCCGTGGCGCGGAGGGCCCAGCCATCCATCGCGCTGTTGTCGAAGGCCGGCTGGTCGCGACGCGCGACGAAGGGCTCGGCCAGGATCCGGCCAAGGGCCGCGTCGAGGCCGACGGTCTCGGGCTCCAGCGGGGTGAACGAGTCGAGCACCGCGCCCAGCGCCTCGTCGAGGGTGCGCATCATTCGCCGTCGTCGGGGTCGTCGAGGGTGCTCTCGCCGTCCGCATCCCCGTCCTCGTCGGTTCCCGCGTCGCCCTCCGAGCTGGCTGCGTCCAGCTCGTCGGCTTCGTCGCCCTCGGAGCTCTCGGTCTCGTCGTCGCCGCCGTCCGTCGCCTCGACCTCGAGGGCTCCGGGCTGCGGCTCGGACGGGGAGGGCGGCACCAGGGCGGGTTCGGGGGCGCCCGGGCGGCGGTAGCGGGCCGGCACGCGGCTCTCGTCGGCGTAGATGACGATCTCCTGCCCGGGCTCGAGGTCGGTGCGGCGCGAGAAGCGGTTGATGCGAGCGATGCTCCCCGTGCTCAGCCCGAAGCGGTTGGCCAGGCTGCGGATGGTGTCGCCCTCGACGACCGTGTAGCGGAAGCGGACCCGGCCCTGGTTCTCCTCGTACTCGCGGAAGAACTGCTCGGTGCCCATCGTGACCAGCTCGACCTGGTTCTCACGGAGGACCACCGCCTGGGAGAGGTCCACCGACTCGGGCGCGAAGATCTGCAGGAACATCCCATGCTGCAGGCGGGCGTCGGGGTCGACGTGGTTCCAGCGGCGGAGATCGGACTCGGCGACCTGGAAGAAGCGGGCGATGGAGGCCAGCGAGTCGCTCCGGGAGGTCCGGTAGAAGACCCGGCTCCGGCCCTCGTGGGTGAAGCGCCCCTCGGGGACGGCGATGCGGGGGCGGTCCTCCGGGGGCCGCTCTCGAGGCTCGCCGGCGGGGACCAGGAGGACGGTGCCGGCGCCGATCACCTCGTCGTCCTCGATGCCGTTCATCTCGGTGAGGGTCGCCTCCCGGGTGCCGAAGCGATAGGCGACGTCGTCCATATCCTCGCCGAAGCGGACCACGTAGGGCTGATGGGCGGGGACCCGACGGCGGACCCGGTTCCATCGCTCGGCGAAGTGACTCGCGGCGGTCGCCGGGACGCGGACCCGTCGCGCGTGCTGCGGCGGGACCCGGCCCCGGCGCAGCTCGGGGTTCAACGCGCGCATCTCGTCCACGTCGATGCCAGCGGCTCGCGCGACCATGTTCAAGGGCGTCCCCGCCGGGACCTCGAAGTGCTCCACCTCGATGGGCGGATCCCGGACCAGCTCGTCGTAGCCGAAGCGGGTGGGGTTCCGCATGACGACGGCGCAGGCCATGATCTTGGCCACGTAGATGGTGGTCTCGAAGGGGAGGCCGGCCTCGAGCTCCGCCAGGACCCAGTAGTCGTTGGTGTTGTACTTCCGGATCGACCGGAGCAGGGCGCCGTAGCCCATGTTGTAGGCGGCCAGGGCCAGCTCCCAGCTCCCGAAGCGCCGATGGAGGTCGCCCAGGTAGCGGGCCGCGGCGTCGGTCGACGCCTCCGGGTCCATGCGGGTGTCGATCCAGCGGTTGCCGCTCAGGCCGTACTCCTCGCCGGTCCGGCGCACGAACTGCCACATCCCCACCGCGCCGCGATTGGAGCGGACGGTGGGGTCGAAGCCGCTCTCGGCCATGGCCACGCAGCGGAGGTCTTCCGGCATCTCGTGGCGGGTGAGGACCTCTCGGATCATCGCGCCGTAGCGGCTGGAGCGGCGCAGCCAGGCAGCCATCAGGGAGCGGCCTCGTCGCGAGTCCTTGAAGTACTCCAGGTAGCGGACGACCTGCTCCTGCCAGCGAACCGGCAGGTCCGGGAGCTCCAGGCCGTCCATCCAGCGGACGTCGCTCCCCTCGGCGACGCGGGGTGCGGCTTCGGGGACCGCGGAGGTGAGCCCGGCCGGTAGCCCCATCATCGGTTGGCGATCGATCTCGACCAGCGATTGGGCGTGTCGGAAGAGCGCCTCTTCGTCGACCCGTAGGGCGGCGAGGGCGTCGGACTCTTCACCGGCCACGTAGATCGGTGGGGTGGACTGCGCTCGGGCGGGGCCGGCGCTCGCGAGCGCGAGCAGCGAGACGACCACCGCCCAATGGGTCGGAACACCAATCATCGAAGCGACACTACGATCAACCGCGACACGTAGCCAGAAAGCGGAGCGGCCTTGATACATCACCCTCGTTTGCGATCCTTCTGGTCCCGGGGGCGCCGTTCGCGGTACAACGCCCCCGTGCATCGGGGTCTGCGCGAGCTGGTCCAGTGGGTCGAGGCCCACCGCGACGATCTGGAGTTGAATCCGCCGGCGACCACCGCCGAGATCGGCGCGCTGGAGCAGATGCTCGGCGGACCGCTGCCCACGGATCTCAAGGAGATCTACAAGCGCTTCAACGGGGGGACGCTGCCCGTGGGGACCCTCCTGCCGGCGGGGAACGAGCCCGGGACCATCGGGGCCACGGTGCGCGAGTACGCCGAGGCCATCGGCGGGGACTTCCTCGACCCCGAGCTGCTCCTGCCCTTCCACCGGACCCTCGAGGGCAGCCTCTTGGCCTTCGACCGCAGCGCCGGCCCCGTGTCGGACACGTGGTCCATCGTCGACTACTACGAGGACACCGGCGACCACCGGCTGATGTACCGGACCTTCGACGGCTGGTGCCGCCACTGCGTCGCGGAGTTCACCAGCGACGACTTCGGCCAGGACTTCGACCTGGACACCTATCTCCGCTCGGGCGAACGCCACGTGGAGGTCGAGCCGGACGTCGCGACGGGCCACGCCACGGTGGCCCACGCCCTCAAGCGAGCCGGGCGCCCCGACGAGGCCTTGGCGTCCTATCTGGCCGCCGCCCGCTGCGTCCCGCCCCTCGAGTGGTGTGATTGGGAGGCCCTCAAGGTCGCCGCGCTCCTCGGCGACCGGCGCGCCGGCTTCGAGGCCGCTCACCGGCTCGCTTCCCGGGGGCCGGACACCCGCTGGTCGGCCCGGGAGACCACCCCGGGTCGCACCGCCGAGGTCCTCGCGCTCCTCGCGCGCCGCGACGATGACGCGGAGCGCTGGCTCCGCCTACTGGAACAGCTCCAGGAGCAGGCCGACGCCTCCGAGGCGGTGCTCATCCAGACCCTCTCCGCTGCCCTCGAGGCCGGGGAGCCGCTCCCCGAGCCGCGTCCACTGCGGGAGCCCGTGGTCCCGGACCCGGGCGACATGGACGGCTGGGTCCAGGCCGCGCACGAGTCCTACGCCCAGGGCGTCTGCCGCGACGAGGACTTGCTCTTCGACCCGGGGCTACGCCGCCTCGGTCGGGTGCGGGATCTGACGAACCTTCTGCGTATCCGGCGCGAGTTCTGAGCGCAGGCGGCCGGGGTCGACGACGACCGCGGTCGCGTCGTCCATGCCCTGGGCGCGGTGCACGTGGCCGAGGATCGCGTCGACCGCCGCGTTGGGATCGGTCGCGCCGAGGTAGCGCTCCAGCATCACGTCGGGGACCACCCCCGTCACGCCGTCGGTGGTGAGCAGGAAGCGGTCGTCGGGCTCGACCTGCAGGAGGAGGTACGAGGCCTCGTCGTTCGCGCGACCGCGGAGGCAGCGGCTGAGCACGCTGCGGGCCCGGGGGGGCACGGCGTAGCCCGCCCGGATGAGCTCCGTCGCCAGAGTGTGGTCTTCGGTGAGCTGGTCGAGGTGTCCATCGCGGAGCCGGTAGATCCGGCTGTCCCCCAGGTGACAGGCGACGGCCCGGTCCCCTTCGACCAGGAGGAAGGCGAGGGTGGTCGCCATCCCCGGAAACTGCTGGTTCGCCGCGAGGGCCGCTCGGGCGTCGCTCACGGCCGCGCGGGCTCGCCGCGCGAGGCTCCGGCGCCGCCGCTCCACCACGCTCCGCGCGAGGGCGTGCATGGCGGAGGTGGACGCCACGCATGCGCCCTCGGTGCTCCCCACGCCGTCGGCGACGGCGAAGACCCCGGCGCGCGCGTAGAGCAGCAGGTCGTCCTCGTCCTTGCCGAGGCGACCGGCCATGCTGGTCCCCGCCGCCGGCGAGGTGTCGTTGCGGCGCCGGGACAGAGGGAGAGGCAGGGGCGGGAAAGCGTGGCTGTTCATGCCCCGATGGGTGTGCATCGGGTGTGCCGCGCCTGATCCCTGCGGTATCGCGAGGAATCGCGGTCCGAGTCCGTGGGTAAGGCCCCGCAGGTGTGGGCCCTGGCCTACGGTCTGGCGTCGTCGCTCGCCCGTCAGTCGGGGATGCGCTCGCCGGTCGCGCGCTTCTCTTCCCGCTCGTCCTCGACCGCATCCAGGAAGGGGGCGGACACGTCGGGGTCGAACTGCGCCCCGCTGCAGCGCCGGATCTCGCTCACGGCGACCTCATGGGGGAGGGCCTTGCGATAGGCCCGGTCGGAGGTCATCGCGTCGTAGGTGTCGGCGACCGAGATGATCCGCGCGATCACCGGGATCTCCTGGCCCTTGAGGCCCAGGGGGTAGCCCGCGCCGTCCCAGCGCTCGTGGTGGAGATGCACTCCGGGGATCAGCGGGTGGAGGAACGAGATGGGCTCCAGGATGTCGCGGCCGTGGATCGGGTGCTGCTTGAACACCTCGTACTCCTCCTGGCTGAGCTTCCCGGGCTTGTTCAGGTTCATCACGCAGCCGATCTTGCCGACGTCGTGCATGAGGGCCGACTGGCGGACGATCTCCACCGTCTCCTCGTCCATGCCGAGCTTGATGGCCAGGATCTGCGCGTACGCGGCGACCCGCTCCGAGTGCCCCGCGGTGTAGCGATCCATCTTGTCGATGGCGCTGGCCAGGCCGCGGATGGTCTGGCGGAACGTGGACTGGAGGTCCTCGTAGAGCTTGGCGTTCTCGATGGCCGCCGACGCGCGGTCCGCCACCATGTGCAGGAGCTTCCGCTGACCCTCGTCGAAGCGCTTGCCGCGGGTGTGGCTGATGGCGCAGAGGAACCCGATGGTCTCCTGCCTCGCGCGCAGCCGCTCCACCACCAGCGAGTGGGGCGGCATCGACTTCGGCTCGCCCTCGAAGTACCGATAGGTGGCCTTGCCGTGGGCGCGCAGGGACTCGGCGTCCTGGAAATGCTCCAGCAGGACCTGGGCGTCGAAGTCGAGGAGGTCGGGGTTGCCCTGGAGCATCTCGCCACGCTCGTCGATGCGCTCGTAGAAGGAGCCGTAGCCATCGTCGAGGAGCACGACGACCCGGTCCGATTCGACCTCCTGCAGCGCCGCGTCCGTGACGGTCCCCATGATCTGCTCGAGGGAGAGGCTGTTGGCGATGGCCTCGCTCACCTTGTAGAGGCTGAGCGCCTCCTTGAGCCGCATGTTCTCGGCCTGGAGCTTCTGCTTCTCCAGCCCGCGGCGGATGGTGTGGACCACCTCCTCCACCTTGAACGGCTTGAGGATGTAGTCGTACGCGCCGCGCTTCATCGCCTCGATGGCGGTCTCCACGGTGCCGAACCCGGTCATGATGACCGTCACCACCCCGGGCGTGTGCTTCTGGATGGCCCCGAGGAGCTCGATGCCGCCCATCTTCGGCATCTTCAGGTCGCTGAGCACGAGATCGTAGTGGTGCCGAGAGAGCTCCACGAGCGCCTTCGAGCCGTCTTCGGCGGTGCGGACGATGAAGCCCTCCATCGACAGGAAGTCCGCGAGGATCTCGCGGATCACCTGCTCGTCGTCGACCACCAGGATGTGAGGCGCCTCGTCGTCGAACTGGGAGCTTGTGGCGGAGTCGGTCACCGTGCGGGGGAGCCGGGGTTCGACCCACGGCCAGCGAAGGAAAGGGGAGGCTCGAGAGCCTCGTACGGAACTCGTGTGGTACGCGGTCGCACCCCGGGGTGTCAATGGTGCGTCGGGATCGACGGAGAGTCGCCCCACGGGTCGGATTGAAGGGGCGCGGGGCCCATGGTAGACGAGGGTTCCGTGCTCGCGCGCTACGTCGGCGTCGCCACCCTGGTCTACGGCGCTCTCGGGCTGGGGGCGTTCGCGCTGGCTCACCTCGCCGACGACGCCTCGCCGGTGGCGATGGAGGCGGCCCTCGGCTGGGACCGGGTCGAGCGGCTGGCGCTCAGCTTGGCCCTCGGGCTCGCCCTCGGGGTCCTGGTGGTCCTCGCCACCCGCGTCCTCGTGCGCCGCGCCCGGTGGGCCCGGCAGCTCCACTCGGGCTTCCGGGAGCTGCTCGGGCCGCTGAGCGGCCGGCAGATCCTCTTCCTGGCGGTGCTCTCCGGGGTGGCCGAGGAGCTCTTCTTCCGGGGCGCGCTGATGCCGCTGGTGGGGTTCTGGGTGTCCTCGGCGCTCTTCGGGCTCCTCCACATCGGGCCGGGTCGACGCTTCGCCCCCTGGACCGCTTGGGCGGTGGCGATGGGGCTCGCGTTCGGCGCGATCTACTGGCTCACCGGCGAGTTGGTGGGCTGCGTGGTGGCCCACGTGCTGGTGAACTACGAGAACATGCACTTTATCGAAGCGCACGATCCGGCGCCCGAGGCCCGGGTGGTTGCACCAGAAGATCCGTCCCTGATTGGGAGGCGTCGCCATCGAAGCGGCGGATTCATGCACCCATGACGGATGGGTTCGCTTCGACGCCCCGGTTGACTGGACGCGGCGGCTTTTCTAATCTCTCTCAGGTGTCGACCCCGGCTGTCGCCGGGGTTCGGTCATGGTAGGCCGGCATTGGATTCCGACATCAAGACCCGGGTCACTCCGCTCGACGAGCTCAAGCTCCCGACGAAGCCGGGTAGCGACTGTCTGGTGATCATCTACTCGTCGGACGCCCGTCAGTTCGGCAAGCGCCACGTGCTGGGGCCCGAACCGGTGCTCCTCGGGCGCGGCTCCGAGAACACCATCGTCCTCGAGAACGACTCGGTGTCGCGCCGGCACTGCAAGATCGAGCGGCGGGGCCGGGCCTATCACGTCGAGGACCTCAGCTCGACCAACGGGACCTACGTCAACGACGAGCTGATCTCCGACTACCAGCTCCGCCGAGGCGACCAGGTGAAGGTGGGGGACACCATCTTCAAGTTCCTGTCCGGCTCGGACATGGAGGCCCAGTACCACGAGACGATCTACAAGATGACGATCGTCGACGGCCTCACCGGGGTGAACAACAAGCGCTTCCTGATGGAGACGCTCGAGCGCGAGATCCCCCGCGCGCGTCGGCACCAGCGCCCCCTCGCGCTGGTCATGTTCGACATCGATCACTTCAAGCACATCAACGATACCTACGGGCACCTCGCCGGCGACTACGTCCTCAAGGAGCTCGCGCAGCTCGTGAAGGGCCGCCTCCGTCCGGACGACGTCCTCGGTCGCTACGGCGGCGAGGAGTTCTGCGTGGTGCTGCCCGAGACCGACCTCAACGGGGGCGCGGCCATCGCCGAGGAGCTCCGGGCCCTGGTGCAGGGGCACTCGTTCGTCTTCGAGCAGGAGCGGATCAACGTCACCGTCTCGCTCGGCGTGGCCATCCTCGCCGAGGACAACGACGTCACCTCGTTCGTGAAGAACGCCGACGAGCGCCTCTACGCCGCCAAGCGCGACGGCCGTAACCGCGTCTGCTACTGAGCGCCCGCCTCGGCGGCCTCGGGGCCGCGCTGGCCGTCGTCCTCGTGGGCCTCGGGACGTGGGCCTACATGGTCGACGACGCGTTCATCGCGACGCGCTACGCCGAGAACCTCGCGGCCGGCGACGGCTGGGGGATGAACCCCGGCGTGCGCTCCGACGGCGTCACCGGTCCCCTCTGGCTCTTGCCGCTGACCGCCGCGGCGCGTGGGGGCCTGGCGGTCCCGGACATCCAGCGCGCCCTGGGTCTGGTGGCGATGGCCGTGGCCGCCGCGCTGGGAGCCCGCGGCGCGGCGAGGGTCGGCGCCCCGGCCGTCGGTCTCGCGGTCTTGGTTCTCCAGCCGGGGCTGGGCCTCTGGGGCGCCGCCGGGCTGGAGACCGGCTGGGCCGCCCTCGCGCTGACCCTGCTCTGCCGGCCCCTCTGGGCGGGCGGCCCCTTCGGGCTCGCTGCGCTGGGCGCCTTCACTCTCCCTTGGCTTCGGCCCGAGCTCACCGTACCGGCAGCGGTGGCTGCCTGGGCGCTGACCCAGGAGCCCCGGGGCGCGCTGGGGCAGGCGGACACCCGGGCGGTCTCCCGCCGGCCCCTCGGGGCATTGATCGCGGGCGTGGGGTCGGTGGTGGCCTTCCGCGTCGCGTTCTTCGGCCACCCGCTCCCGCTGGCGACTGGCGCCAAGCTGGGGACCCTCGGCGACGGGGTCGCATACGTGGGTGTCGCGACGGTCCTGCTCACGGGCGTCGGGGGGCTCGCGCTGGTGGCCCGAGGAGCGCGGCGCCTGCACGCGCTGGGCGCGGTGGTCGCCGCCCAGGTCGCCGTGGTCCTCGTCGCCGGAGGTGATTGGATGCCGGGGCAGCGGCTCCTGGTCCCGATCCTGCCGCTGCTGGCGGTGCTGACCGCCGCCGGGTTCGCGCAGGCCAGCCGCTGGCGATGGCCTGCGCTCGGGTGCGCTCTCCTCGCGCCCCTCGTGACCTCGTTCGTCGCGCTTCCCGCGGCGCGCGAGGCCGGGGCGCTGCGTCGCGAAGCCGGGCCGCGGGTCGCGGCGGCGATCCGAGGCCGCGGACCGGTCGCGTTGATCGATGTCGGCTACCTGGGGTGGGCCACCGGCGTCGAGGTCGTCGACCTGGCGGGGATCACGGACGGCGAGATCGCGCGCGCCCCCGGCGGCCACCTCTCCAAGGAGATCCCGCTGGGCTACCTGGATGCCCGCGCCCCGGCCACGCTCCTCCTACACGCCGAGGTCCCTCCCGAAGTGGACCCGGAGGGGCGACTGCAGAGCCTGGCGGGGTACCCGGTGGAGCGGGCGCTGGCGCGTTCCCCCTGGGTCCGAACGCACTTCCGGGTCGGGACTCTCGTCGAGTACCGACCCGGCTATGTCTACGTGCGGCTCGACCGCCGCTGAGCGTCAGGGGGTGGGGTTGTCGGGGGTGGGCATGGTCTCGCCCGGACCGGCTCGGTCGACGTTGGCCGGCCGCTCCATCACGCTGGCCCGCTCGCGCAGCTGCTGACGCACTCCCTGGGGGAGGTTCAGCTTGGTCCGCACGCCGCCGGACGGGGCGGTGGGCGCCGGGGCCGGCGCGGCGGCCGGGGCGCTCGGGTCCACGAAGCGGAGGCGGCCGAAGCGGTCGGGCACGTGGAAGTCACCGACGTTGGGCGGCGACCAACCGGTCGCGCGCTGGCCCTCCTCGCGGGCGTCCATCACGTAGAAGTTGCCGCGCCAGGTGTCGCCGGCGCTGGGCTTCGTGGCTGGCGGGGTGCCGGTGGCGAAGGAGCTCCAGGCGATGGCCATCTCGACCGTGTAGCCCTCGTCCTCGTCGTCGTCGTCCACCGTGCCGCGGAGGCTGACCGCCGACTCGATGTCCGCGTTCCAGTCCGCGTGCCCGATGGGCCCCGGGTTCCGGCGGGTGTCGTAGCGGGTGTCGAAGGCCTGGTTTCGTGGGGAGACCTGCAGCTCGAAGTAGTTCCGGCCGTCGCCGTCGGGGTCGAGCATGACCTCGACCGCGTCCTGCTCCCAGAGGTGGGCGTCGCGCTCGGTGAACTCGCTCTTCAGGAAGTCGTCGTCGACGACGAAGGCGACGTAGAGGTTCTCGTCGTCCCAGAGCGCCTTGGCCGTCACCCCGAAGGAGCCCCGGCTGCCGTCCATGGTGTTCACGAAGCCCCGGGTCGGGCGGGCGGTGCGCCAGGCGGGCTCGTCGAGTTCACCGTCGATGGTGATGCCCTCGGCGCGCGTCACGTCCAGGGTGGGGACGTTGGGCTGGGCGGGCTCGGTCGGGGTGCCGGCGGCGGCGCGCTGGGTCGGGATGGCCACCACGCGCGCACGGTTCTCCCCATCGCTCGGTCCGCTGGTGATGCGCAGGCGGTGCGGCCCGTTCCAGAGGCCGAGATAGAGCGTCGCGCGCTCGTCGGTCCAGTTGGCGGGCAGGGTGATGGTCTGCTCGTCCTTGACGTACTCTCCAGCCTTCCAGGAGCCCGGCTGGTAGAGTTCCCGGACCACGCCGTCGACGTCGGCGTTCACCCGGTTGGTCCCCGAGGCGTCGGTGACGTGGGTGAAGAGGCGCCAGCCGTCCTCCAGCGAGCGCTTCACCTTCCAGTGCCAGGTCACCGTGAGCGGTTGCCCGGCGCGCCAGGTCTCGGCGCTGAGGTCGTAGCCGATGAGCTCGATCTTGTCCTCGAACTCCACCGACAGCGGATGGGAGGGCGAGGTCGCCTCTTCCGAGACGTAGGGAGCGAGGCGCTCCCGCTCGGCGCGGGTGAGGTCCCGGGACTTCTCCACGCAGCCGGCCACGGCGGCCAGGGCGACGATGGAGGCGGCGATTCGGAAGCTGGTGCTCATCGGGTCTTCTCGCTCTTACTTACGGCCCTTGCGCCGGGACTTCTTCTTCATCTTCCGGCGCGACTTCTTCTTCTCTTTGTCGACCTTGCGGCGGGTGCCGGAGTCCCCCGACGCCGGGCCGCCGCCCAGGGCGCTGGCCATGCTGGCCATCGGTCCGCCGGGGCCCTCGGCGATGGCCGCCTCGAGGAGCTGGTCGGCGAGGTTGGCCATCATCGGGTTGCCCTCGAGGCCCCCGGTCTTGACCACGTTCTTCAGGCGCCGCGCGGCGGCGATCTGCTTCATGCCCGGGATCTTGGAGAGCATGCCGGCCTGCTGACCGATGTCGCCCATCATCTGGCGCATGAACACGAAGCGCTCGAGGAGGCCGGCGACGTCCTCCATCTTCGAGCCGGAGCCCTTGGCGACTCGCTCGAGGCGCCGCGGGTTCTTCTTGAAGAGGGAGATGTCCCGGCGCTCGTCCCTGGTCATCGAGCTGACCATCGCCTTGGTGCGGACGAGCTCCTTGTCGTCGATGTTGAAGCCTTCCGGCATCGCATCGCCGAACATCGGCAGCTTCTCGAAGATGTCCTGGAGCGGCCCCATGTTCTGGAGCATCGAGATCTGGTCGAGGAAGTCGTCCAGGGTGAAGTCACCCTGGAGCATCCGCATCGCGTCCTGCTCGGCCTTCTTCTCGTCGACGACGCCTTCGAAGTCCTTCATCAGGCCGACGACGTCGCCCATGCCGAGGATCCGGCTGGCCATGCCCTCGGGACGGAACTGCTCCATCTTGTCGAGGGTCTCGCCCATGCCGACGAACTTCACCGGCGCGCCGGTGACCTCGCGGACGGAGAGGGCGGCGCCGCCGCGGGCGTCACCATCGAGCTTCGTGAGGACGACGCCGTCGAGGCCCAGCTTGTCGTGGAACGACTTCGCGGTCTTGACGGCGTCCTGACCGATCATCGCGTCGATGACCATCATCACGTTGCCGGGTTCGCACTTCTCCTTGATCTGGTGCACCTCGTTCATGAGGCGCTCGTCGATCGCGAGGCGGCCGGCGGTGTCGTAGATGACGGTGTCGCGCTTGGCGTGCTTGGCCTCCTTGAGGCCCTGCCAGCAGATCTCCACCGGGTCCCCGCCGGGGATGGCGAAGACGGGCACGTCGATCTGCTCGCCGAGGACCTGGAGCTGCTCGATGGCGCCGGGGCGGGCGACGTCGGCGGCGACGAGGAGCACCTTCCGGTCGTGCTCTTCGGTCAGGAGGCGGGCCAGCTTGGCGGCGCTGGTCGTCTTACCGGAGCCCTGCAGACCGACCATCATGATGCCGGTGATGCCGCGCTCCTCGAACTCGATGGCGGGGCCCTCCCAGGCCATCATCCGCTCGAGCTCGTCCTGGCAGACCTTGATGAACTGTTCGACCGGGCCGATCTTCAGCTTTCGGCCGCCCACCTCGGCGGTGGTCTGGACGGTCTGACCGACCGCCTTCTCCTTGACGTTCGCCAAGAAGCGCTTGACCACCGAGAACTCGACGTCGGCCTCCAAGAGCGACAGGCGGACGTCGCGAAGTGCGGGGTCGATGTTGTCTTCGGTCAGCTCCGCGACGCCAGCGAGGCGGTTGCGAGCGGCCCGGAAACCCTTGGTGAGCGTTTCGAACATGGGTGGAAGGCGCGGCGTAGCACGGTGGCTTCTACCGGCGCAAACCCGCCGAGCGGGGTATCCTCCGCTCGTGTTTGGATGGAAACGATGGGCTGCGCCCCTCTTGCTGGGGGTGTTGGGGTTGGCGTGTGGCGACGACGCGGAGGGCATCCAGCCTTCCGCGGACGATCAGACCACCCTTCAGACGGCGTTGACGGGCCTGGAGGACGGGGACGAGCTGGTGCTCGGTGCCGGCACCTTCCGCCTGACCGACGTCCTGGGCGTGAACGGGAAGGCCGACGTGGTGATCCGCGGCCAGGGGATGGACGAGACCATCCTGGACTTCAGCGGTCAGGAGGTCGGCGGCGCGGGCCTCGACCTGACCAACATGGAGCGGGTCGTGGTGAGCGACCTCTCGATCATGGACGCGGAGGGCAACGGTCTCCGGATCCGGGGCAGCGACGGCGTGGTGATCCGGAACGTCCGCGCGGGCTGGACCGCCGAGAGCAGCACCGACAACGGCAAGTACGCCATCTACCCGGTGCAGTGTCAGAACGTCCTGGTCGAGGGCAGCGAGGCGCTGAACAGCGCCGACGCCGGCTTCTACATGGGCCAGGTCACCAACGGGATCATGCGCAACAACGTGGCTCGCGGGAACGTGGCGGGCTTCGAGGTCGAGAACAGCGTGAACTGCGAGGTCCACGACAACCTCGCCGAGGACAACACCGGCGGAATCCTGGTCTTCGAGCTGCCGGGCCTGCCGATGCAGGGCGCGGGGACCCTGGTCCGGGACAACGAGGTGCGCGCGAACGACCGGGCCAACTTCGGCGAGCCGGGCAGCACCGTCGGGCTCATCCCCGCCGGCACCGGCATCTTCATCCTGGCGGCCAACGACGTGGAGATCCGGGACAACGTGATCGCTGACAACCGCAGCATCGGCGTGGCGGTCATCTCCTACGACACCCTCCTGGCCCTCGAGGGCGAGGCGTCCACCGGCGACCCCGACTACGACACGCTCTCCGAGGACATCTGGATCCACGACAACGAGATGACCGACAACGGCCTCGAGCCCGGCAGCTCTGGCGATGCCCTCGCGATGATCCTGGGGCTCATCCAGGCCTTCACCGGCGAGCCCTTCCCGGAAGACCTGGAAGACGTGGTCTACGATGGCTTCTACCCCGAGGACGCCGGCCCGGAGACGCTCTGTCTCTCGTCGGACCCCCCGACCTTCATCGACATCGACGCCGCCGGCCTCGTGATGGAGGATCCGGTGATCAGCCGGGACCCGACCCCGCACCTCTGCGACGGGACCCCGCGACCCTCGGTGACCCTCGCCTTCGAGGGCTGACGTGCGCGCCTTCCTCGTCCTCGCGTTGGTGGCCCTGGGTTGCGGTGAGAGCGGCCCGAGCGGCGACGTGCCCGAACGCCTGAGCGCGTGGGGGCTCTTCGCCGACCCGCTCGCTCAGGCCCCGGCCGAGGGCGTCGAGCCCTACGCGCCGGTGAGCCCGCTCTTCAGCGACTACACGGCGAAGCATCGCTTCATCCGCCTGCCGGAAGGCGTCCCTGCGGGCTACACCGCCGAGGGGCCCTGGGACTTCCCCGAGGGCACGGTGCTGGTGAAGACGTTCGCCTTCCCCGCCGACCGCCGGGACCCGTCGGCCGGGGAGCGGCTGGTGGAGACCCGGCTCCTCGTCCTCGAGGACGGAGAGTGGGAGCCCTACGTCTACCTCTGGGAGGGCGACGACGCCCACTACGAGCCGGCCGGCGCCCGCGTCCCGGTGAGCTGGGTGCACGACGACGGCGCCGAGCGGAGCCTCACCTATCGGGTCCCGAACACCAGCCAGTGCGCGGAGTGCCACGGCGGCATCGGGGACACGTTGCCCCTCGGACCCCGAACCCAGCAGATGGACCACGACGGACAGCTCGCCGCCCTGGAGGCGGCCGGGGTCTTCGCCGAGCCCGTCCCCACCGAGCGACCGATGGCCTTGGTGGATCCCTTCGGGGATGCGCCCCTCGCCGAGCGCGCCCGCAGCTACCTCCACGGGAACTGCGGCCACTGCCACCGGGAAGGTGGGGCGGCGGGCCAGAGCGGTCTCTGGCTCACGGCCGACGTCACCGACGACCTGGCCCTCGGCCTCTGCAAGCGCCCGGTCGCCGCGGGCCATGCGGCCGGCGGCCACTCCTTCGACATCGTGCCCGGGGCCCCGGACGAGTCGGTGATGATCTACCGGATGGAGAGCACGGAGCCCGGGGTGAAGATGCCCGAGCTGCCCAACCAGTTGGTGGACGAGGCCGGCGTGGCCCTGGTGCGCGAGTGGATCGCGTCCATGAGCCCCGAGGGCTGCTGAGACTCAGAGCGACCGCAGGAGACAGGCCGCGGCGGTGGCGGCGAAGGCGACCCACCCCAGCCACCACAGACGCGAGCGCCAGGGAGAGCCGAGGTGCTGGGTCAGCGCCTCGGTCGTCCCGGTGTCGGGGGCGTCCGGCCGATCGTCGCCGAGGGCCTCCGGGGTCGACGTCGGCCCCGAGCTCAGGGCGTGGAGGACGTCCGCGGTGCGCACTGCCTCCGTCCGCCGCGGGCGCAGCACCGGCAGCTTCTCCGTCGCGTGCGGCTGGACCAGCGGGTCGGACAAGGGCGAGGGCGGCAGACTCGACACCACGGTCGAGGTCTTGGCCGGGACCTTGCCGGGCGGGGGCACCGTCGGGATCAGGTCTTGGCCGCGGAGGGGGAGGGCGGTCTCGACCTCCTCGGTGTCCGGCCCTTCGGGCGCCTCCAGGGGCCGCCGGATGGCCTCCGTCGGCGGCTGCGACGGGATGGCCCGCGGTCGGTCCACCTTGGCGCCGACGACCCGAGCGAGCTCCATGGTCGCTTCCGTCTCGGACTCGCCCTGATGGGTCACGATGTCGGCGACGTCGCCGCGCACCCCGATCGCCGCCCGGAGGAGCGCCTCCTGGAGGCCGGGGTAGTCCACGAAGCTGGGGCTGTCCTCGGCGAGGGGCGTGACCCGCAGCCGGAGGTCGGCCGGGCGGGCCAGGAGGGCCTGGACGGCGGAGAGCCCCACGACGAAGGTCGAGCCGCGCTTGCCCTTCGCCACCCCGAGGCCGCCGGCCGCGATCTCGAGCTCGAGCTCCAGGTCCTCGGCCCGCGCCTGGAGCAGGTAGTTGCCCTCCGCCGACGCCAGGGTGCGCAGGATCGCGCGCGGTCGCACGTCGAAGGTCCGCGTCCGGTCCTGGATCTCGAAGGCCAGGTCGAGCTCCTGGGCGCGCAGGTCGGCGCACCGAGCGTCGACGACCTGGAGCAGCTCCTGCGGGTCCTGCGGCGGCTCCATCCCTCGAGGGCCCACCAGCGCGGGGTTGCCGACCACGAGGTCGGGGTCGAGCTCCAGAAGCGCCTGGAAGACGTCGGCCCGCGCGTCGGCGCGCCAGACATCGTAGCCGGCGAGCATCAGCGTCTCGGCGGCGCCGCAGCCCTCGTCGACCAGCACCTTCCATTGCCGCCGGTCCTTTTTGGCCTTCGGGCTGATGTGTGACACGTGGCCGAGCACCGTCGGCATCGCGTGTCGGGAGTCGGCTCCCTCGTCAATGATTCCCCCCATGATGGTGTTCCCTTCCCTCTCTCTAGCCCTCGGGAGTGTCGTTCTTTCGGTCACTGGCCGATATCTGGACACTCCAACAGTCTCAAATTGCGAACGGCCGTTCGAGCGAACGGCCGAGTTGTGGATTCTTGGCTCCACGGAAAACAACGATAACACGGTATGATGTCTCCGCAACGGCGACGGAATGAAAACGGCCGCCCGGTGGGGCGGCCGTCTCCATTTGGGACGAATCAGTTCAGCATGAGATCCACGGCGGCGCTGGCGTTTCCAGCGGCATCCACCTGGAGGATGGTCAAGTCATCGGTGGTGCACATGCCGATCGAGGCGCTCACCGAGCCCTGGGCGTCGGCCTGGACCCAGGCCTGGACCCCGGTCTCGAGGTTCTCGATGAGAACCCAGGCGTAGGCCTCCACACAAGCGGTGGCCCGAAGGTCCACGCCGAGGCGGAGAATGCAGATGGAGACGTCCAGGTCGAGGCCGAGAGTGTCGAACTCGCAGGCCGGGGCGGGCGGGGGCACGTCGTCGTGCTCGACCGAGCAGTTGGTCGCGCTCGAGGTGGTGCTGCCGTCGGCGGCGCGGATGACCAGGTCGTTGACCACGTTGGCGGCGAGCTCGACGTCCACGGCGAAGGCGCCGGAGGCGTCTACGATGCCGGTGGCCACCCGGGCGGCGCCGGACACGTGGATGTCGAGGCCGGCCGCGGCGTAACCCGTCAGGCGGATGGTGCGCTCGGAGGTGATCTCCGGGCACTCCGAGAGGGTCGGGGGCTCCACGGTGTCCTCGGTGCGGTCGATCTCGTGGTGCTCCCAGTCGGACATGTTGCCGGCCTGGTCCACCACGCGGATGTCGATCAGGACGTGGGCGTCGACGCCGAGGTCGATGGTGCCCGAGAAGGAACCCGAGCCGTCGCTCATCATCGTGTCGGGGTGACCGTTCACGAGGATCTCGATGACCGCGTTGGCCTCGGTGTCACCGCTCACGCGGACCGTGGGGCTCGAGGTCGAGTCGGGGAGCGGGTCCAGGTCGAGGATGGGCGCGGTGCCGTCGTGGATGACCGAGACGTAGATCTCGGCGCCATCGTCGGTCATCACGTGCAGCTCGTTACGGATGTCGAGGTTCAGGTCGACGTCGACGACGAAGCGGCCGTCCGAGCCCGCGGTGGCGCCCGAGGCGCCGTCGCCGCCCATCACGGTCACCACGGCGCCGGCGGAGGCGTCCCCGCGGAGGGTGAGGGTCGGGTCCGAGGTGATGCGGTCGAAGGGGTCCAGGGTGAGGGTGCCGCCCAGGTCGAGGTCGAGCTCGACGTCGAGGCCCACGGAGGCGCTCACGTTGCCGGCCAGGTCGATGGCGACGGCGTCGAAGTGGGTGGGGCTACCCGAGGCTTCCAGGGCGAGGTCCACCGCGAAGTGGCCGCTCCCGGAAGCGCGGGTGTCGGTGTCCCCGGCGGGGCCGTCGAAGCGCACGGTGGCCTCGGCCTCGGCGGAGCCGGTGACGCGGATGGTGGGCATCCCGGTGCGGTCGGCGACGGGGTCGAGGACCGGGGCGCCGGGAGCGATGTCGTCGTGGATGAGGGTGAGCACGCTGGCCGCGCTCATCTCACCGGTGCCGGGGTCCTCGGCGTGGGCGCGGATGAGGTTCTCGGTGTTGAGGGCGAGCGCGACCTCGGCCGCGAAGGAGCCGTCGGCCTCGGTCCGGACCCGCTCTTCGCCGCGGGGGCTGCGGACGACCACGATGACGTCGGTGTCGGCGGTGCCGGTGACCTCGACGGTCGGGGTGTTCACGTAGGTGTCCATCGGGTCGAGGGACGGCGCGACCAGGGTCGCGTTGGGGTCGAAGACGACATTGTTCCCGGCGGGAGCGCTCTCGTTGCCGGCCGCGTCCCGGGCCCAGACCTCGAGCTCCACGTTGACGGCGACGCTCAGGTCGATGTCCAGCTCGGTACCGCACTCGAAGTGGCCGTCACCGTCGGCCACGACCTCCAGGGTGCGGCCGCCTTCGAGGGCGATCATCACGTGGGCGTCGGCCTCGGTCATCCCCGAGAGGAAGATGGCGGGGCTGCGTCGCGGGCTCGAGGGCCACTGGACGATGGGACGAGCGGGCGCGATCGAGTCCTGCTCGATGTCGGCCAGGGCGGGCTCGGAGCGACGTACGTCCAGCTCCTGCCGCACCTCGAGGCGCTGCTCCGCGTTCAGGCGGAGGTCCACATCGACGGCGAAACGACCGTCGGCGTCGGCGACGGTCTCGGCGGGCGTCGAGCCGCCTTCCACGATGACCTTGGCGCCCGCGATGGCGGTGCCGGTGAGGGTGATGGCCGGCTGGTTGGTGATGTCGGCGCTCTCGTCGAGAAGTGGGCTGTCGATGGAACCACCGTAGTTCAGGTGGGCTCCGTCGCATCCGGTCGACGCCGCGACGGGTATCCAGAGTAGGGCCGCGATGAAGTAGAGATTGATTCGGCTGTGGGGCGTTTTCATGGTTGGGGCTCCTTCGAGTGGGGGTTGCCCTCGACTAGTGCAGCCACCGTGCCGACCGGAATTGTCTCGTTTTGCGACGGGAATTCGCCTTTCCAGGGGTGGTCTCCATGGGGGTGATCCCACGATCGTTGGCCACGCCCCACAACGCTCGGGTATGCTCGGCGCGAAGGGGAGGAACAGGGTGGACGACACCGTCACACGGCCCGTCGAAGGGCTCGGGCGAACCATTCCGGTGGGCACGCTGCGCATCACCGTCACCGACGGGGCCGACGAGGGTTTGACCCTGCAGAGCCGCGGTGACGCGGTGAGCATCGGGACTGCGACCGACAACGATCTGGTGCTCACCGACCGAACCGTGTCCCGGTATCACGCCGAGTTCCGGCGCGAAGATCACCTGGTCACCGTCCGGGATCTCGGCTCGACGAATGGTACCAGTTGTGCCGGAGTCCTCCTCGAACAGGGGAGGGTTCCATGCGGCGCGAACCTGGTGTTGGGTCGAACCACCATCCGTATCGACGACGGCGCGGCGGTCGAGCGGGAGCTCTACGAGGGCCGCGAGCTGGCCGGGATCCGCGGCCGATCCGTCATCATGCGCCAGCTCATGGCCGAGGTGGCGCGCGTCGCCCCCTCAGCGGCCTCGGTGCTCCTCCAGGGGGAGTCGGGCACCGGCAAGGAGCGGGTCGCCGAGGCGATTCACGAGCTGTCGGGCCGCAAGGGGCCCCTCGTGGTGGTCGACTGCGGCGCGATGAGTCCGGAGCTCGTGGCCAGCGAGCTCTTCGGGCACGAGCGCGGCGCGTTCACGGGAGCGGTGGACCGGCGCATCGGCGCCTTCGAGCGAGCCGATGGAGGCACACTCTTCCTCGACGAGATCGGGGAGCTCCCGTCGGAGCTCCAACCGAAGCTCCTCGGCGCCCTCGAGCGGCGGGTGATCCGGCGCCTGGGCGGCTCCCAGGACGTCCGCTTCGACGTGCGCCTGGTCTCGGCGACCCACCGGGATCTCCGGCGCGCGGTCAACGAGGGGAAGTTCCGGCTCGACCTCTTCTACCGGCTCGCGGTGGTGACCCTCCGGCTACCGGCCCTGCGCCAACGCCCGGAAGACGTGGAGCTCCACGCCCGCGACTTCGCCGACCAGCTCGGTGCGGTCGACGAGCTCGAGGCCCTGGGCGACGAGTTCTTCGCGCGCCTCCGGGCGCACTCGTGGCCCGGGAACGTGCGGGAGCTGCGCAACGTGGTGGAGGCGACGCTGGCGCTCGGGCGCGCGCCGGTCCTGAGCGACGTCCGGCCGGACTCCGGCGAGGGATCCCTCCTGCCCGGTTTGCGGGGGCTCCCCTACAAGCGCGCCAAGAACGAGCTCCTGGACCGCTTCGAGGCCGACTACCTGCCGCACCTGGTCGAGCTCTGCGAGGGCAACGTCTCGGAGGCCGCCCGCCGCGCGGGGATGGATCGCAGCTACCTCTTCTCGCTGCTTCGGAAGCACGGCATCCGCTGAGCGGGCTCAGTCGCCGAGGTGCGTGAGCTGCCGGTCGATGGCCGCTCGTCGCTCCGGCGCGAGGGCGCGAGCGTGCTCGAGGGCGCGTCGCGCGCCGGTGCGGTCGCCGACCGCCCGGCTCGCCATGGCCAGGCCGAGCCAGGCGTCCACGCTGCTGGGGTGGGTGCGGGTGGCCCGCCGGTAGGCGGTCACCGCCTCCGCCGTGCGGTTGCCGGCCAGCGCGGAGCGGCCGGCAGCCAAGAGCGGTCCGAGCGGCGGCGGCTCTTCGGAGGCCGTCGGGGGAGGGGGCGCGGTCTCCGCGCCCGGTCTCTGCGCCAGGCTCCGCCGCGCCGGCCGCGCAGCACGCTCCGCCGCCGGGGCGGGAGCGGGTTCCAGGGCTGGTTGGACGACCGGGTCGGAGACGCGCTCCGCGCTCGGCGCGTCGGGTCCCGCCGGAGCGTCTACCGGCGACTCGTCGACCTCGTCCGCCGGGCCCTCGGGCTCCGCTGCCGGCCCGAAGGACGGGGCCGGGCTCTCCACGGCGGGGGTGGACGGAACGCTCCCCGGCGTCGACTCCGGTGCCGGGTCGCGGAGCACGTAGTGCACTGCCAGCCCCATTAGGGCGAGCGCGATCACTGCTCCGACCATCACTCGGCGACGGAGCCGCTGTCGCTCGTGGTGGTCGGTGCGGACCCGCTCGCTGCGGCTCACGCTCCCGCTCGGGGTCCCCTCCACGGGTCCCGGGTCGCTGTCGCGGAGGTCCGCGAAGGCCGCGATGAGCGACTGACAGGAGCCGAAGCGCTCGAGCGCGTGGCGGCTGAGCGCGCGGGCGAAGAACTCATCGACCTCCGGGCCCAGCTCGCGGCGGATCCCGGACGGTGGGGTCGGATCCTCGAGGAGACGCCGCTGCATCAGCCGGTGCGCGTCCCGCTCCCCATAGGGACGGCGCCCCACGAGCAGTTCGTAGAGCACGACCGCCAGCGCGTAGATGTCGACCGAGGGGTCGCGGAAGTCTTTCACCGCCAGCTCGGGTGCCATGTAGGCCGGGGTCCCCAGGAGGACCCCCGGGCGGGTGAGCTTCGACGCCTTCTCGAAGAAGGTCGCGAGCCCGAAGTCTACCACCACGATCTCCTCGTCCCCGGTGTGTTCGTTGACCGTGAGGAAGAGGTTGTCCGGTTTGATGTCCCGGTGGAGGAGCCCCTTCTGATGCATCTTGTCGAGGGCCTTCGCGGTCCCGGAGAAGGCGGCGACGATGCGCGCGACCGACCACTGCTCCCCGCGACGGAGGACCTGCCGCACGGACTCGCCCTGCAGGAGGGGCATCACGAAATAGGGGCGCCCGTCGGGGAGCGTGCCGAAGTCGAAGACCTCCAGGAGCAGGCGGTCCCCCAGCTTACTGGCGAGCTTGGCCTCTTGCCGGAAGCGGTCGATCCCGGCCGGCATGTAAGTGACCTCGGGCCGCACCACCTTGATCGCGTAGCGGGTCCCGAGCTCGACGTGGAGCGCCGCGTGCACCACCGCCATCCCGCCCTGGCCCAAGCGCTCTTCGATGACGTACGGACCCACACGTGACCCGACCAACGAACCGGAGTCGTCGACGGACTGCGCGATGCCGTTCAACGGTGAGGCCCCCCTTCACCCATGCCTGTACGATAACGCCCCAGGCGGGCGGTGTCACGGGAGGGCGTCGAGACGGGACCGGATGGCGCCGGCGTCCCCGGCGGATGGCGCGAGGGCCAGGTACCGCTGGTACGCCCGCCGAGCTTCGGGGCTGTGACCGAGACGCTCCTCGGCCAAACCCAGACCCCGCCAGGCGGCGGCGTGCCGAGGCGCGACGTAGGTGGCCTCGCGAAAGAGGCGCGCCGCGGTGGGCAAGCGGCCCCGAAGCAAGGCGCTCTGGGCGCCGCCCATCAGCTCTTCGAGGCTCCGCTCGGCCTCTTGGACCGGACCCGGATCGGGCGCCGTCTCCGTCACGGCCGCCACGGACATCGCGCTGGGAGCCATGTCGGTCTGCGCGACCCGGCGGGTCGCGGATCGGGTCGGCGACCCGGTCTCGGCCGGCGGCGGGGCCTCGGGCGCCGCTGGCTCTGTCGGGAGCTCTTCGGGCTCCTCGACGAGCGGCTCCTCGACGGCGACCGGCTCCGGGACCTCGGTCACGGGCTCCGGCGCAGGCTCGGGGGGAGCGGCGGGGACCTCCGCGACCGGCTCGGCCCCGCCGCGCAGCGCGACGAACACGCCGACCCCCCCCGCGACCAGCAAGAGGACCAGCAGCGTCGCGAGGTAGAGACCCCGTCGGCTCCGCGGCTCTTCGGGCGGCGCCGCGTCGTTGCGGAGGGCGTCGGCGCGGGGGTGCTCCGTCCCGGTGATGGCCAGGCTGGGGGGCGGCGCGACCCGACTCGGCGCCGGCGCCCCCGCGGCCGCGGCGCGCAGAGCGGCGGTGAAGGCGCGGCAGCTCTCGAACCGGGAGCTGGGAATCCGATCGAGGGCGCGGCGAAGCACGGCGTCGACCGCGGGCGGCGCCGCGAGGCCGCCCATCTTGAGCGCGGGCGGATCCTCCTGCGCCTTCGCCACCATGATCGCGGTGGCGAACGTCCCGTCGAAGGGCAGGACGCCGGAGAGGAGCTCGTAGGCGATGACCGCCAGCGAGTACTGGTCGGCCCGCTCGTCGGGGTCCTTGCCGAGACCGACCTCCGGCGCGAGGTAATGGGGGGTGCCCACGATGAGGCCGGTGCCGGTGAGGCGCTTCTCGGCGGCGCGGTCCCGGAGCTGGGCGAGCCCGAAGTCGAGCAGGATGGGGACGGTGCGGCCGTCCTTCTGGGCCAGGAAGACGTTGGCGGGCTTGATGTCTCGGTGCACCAGGCCCTTGGCGTGGACCGCGTCGATCGCGCCGGCGATGGGTTCGAGGAGGGCGAGCGAGTCCTCCATGGAGAAGGCGCCGCCGTCGACGATCAGGTCGTCCAGGTCGCGGCCCTGGAGGCGCTCCATGGCCATGAAGGGCGTGCCGTCGTCGAGCTTTCCGAGATCGAAGACCTGGACGATGTTGGGGTGCCGCAGCTGCACCGCCGCGCGGGCTTCGCGCACGAAGCGCTCGACGTCCTCCCCGGCGACGTGCGGGTCCCGGGTGAGCACCTTGAGGGCCACCAGGGTGTCCAGCTCGAGGTGCTCCGCCAGGTACACGGTGCCCATGCCGCCCCGACCGATGAGCCCCGTGACCCGGTAGCGCTCGCCGACGACGGTGCCGACGAGCGGATCCTCGTCGATGGCGGTGGGGATCGTCGCTTCGGCCTGCATTCAGCCTCGGCCGCAGTTCCCGGAGTTGCAGGCGACCAGGGGGAGTCCGAGCAGAGTGGCGCAGTCGTTGCCGCACGCGCCGCAGTTCTTGACGTCGTTGTCGGTGTCCACGCATTCGCCGTCGCAGTCCCGGAACGCCGAATCCTCGCCGCCGCAGCACGCGCCGCCGACGCAGGTCGCCCCGTTGGCGCAGACGTTGCCGCAGCCACTGCACGCGGTGGGGGTGCCCAGCACCTGACATCCTCTGTCGCCGCAACAGGTCACCCCGTCGCCCTCGCAGACTACGCCGCAGCTGCCGCAGTTCTCGGCGTTGACCGGCACGCAACTGCCATCGCAACAGATGGCGCCTTCCTCGCACGCCATGCACGAGTCGCCGCAGGCGTTGCGGTCGGTGCGGGTATCGGTGCAGGTGCCGTTGCAGCAGGTCTCGTCGGGACCGCAGCCCGCCGGGCACATGCACTCGGCGGCGTCGGCGTCCCGGCACATACCCATGCAGCAGGCTTCGCCTTCGCCGCACTCGATCCCGCACCCGCCGCAGTGGAGCGGGTTGGTGTCCAGCATCACGCAGTCGCGGGCGTCGCCTTCCCCGCAGCACTCGGTGTCCTCACCGCACCCGGTGGGGAACGCCTCGCCGCACGAGATGTCGCCCATGTCGGTCCCCGCGTCGTCCAACGCCGCGTCGGCGACACCGCCGTCGGGATCGGCCACGCAGAATCCCGCCACGCACGCGCCGGTCTCGCAGTCGTCCGCGCTCTCGCACCCGGTGTAGGCGGGGTTGTCTCCGCGGGAGACGAAGCAGCCCATCAACAGGGCCAGGGCGCCCAACATCGCGGTCCTCATCGGCCGAACTCCATCGCCATGCTGGCTCCCACGCTCCTCGAGGATACCAAGAGACCGGGCCGGATGCGGCTGACGGGCTCGTCCGGCTCGCCGTCGCTCATCAGGTCGACGAGGAGCCAGACCAGCCCGGCCCCGGCAAGGACGCCGCCGCCGATCAGGAGGCCGGTGGCGGCGCGGCCGCGCCGCTGGGCCTCGTCGAACATCGCCGAGGCGGCGTTCGCGCTCGCCGGATCGTTCACCTCGGCGTCTTCGTAGTCGCTGGCGCTGCCCATGTGGAGCACCCCGGCGACCACGCCGCCGAGGAGCGCCGCTCCGCCGATGGCCAGGAGGGTGGGGCCACCGGCGCCGAGGGAGTCCGGCTCGGCCGCCACGGGGTCGGGCCCCGCCGGGTCGGTCCCGTTTCCGCCGCCGTTGCCGTTGCCCTCCGTGTCGCCGTTGCCGTTGCCGGTGCCGCCGTCGTCCGGGGTGTCGCTCACGGGCGGTAGGCCGAAGAGCTCGCGCAGGAGTCCGGGGACCCGGTCGAGGAGGCCATCGGCGCCCGCCGCGGTCGGGACCCGACGCGCGCTCTGGGTGAGCTCTCCGTTCCGATCGTCATAGAGGAGGATGGTCAACACCCGCTCGTCGCCCGCCTGGTCGATGCGCGGGGCCAGGAGCAGGGTCACCTCGTTCTCGTCGGCGACCGTCTTCATGCACTCCGGGCTCTCGGCCATGCAGCCGAGGGCGAGCTGGGCCTGCTCGATATCCAGGGCCAGGGTGGAGCTGACGGTCACGACCTCCAGGTCGTCGAGGGCCGAGCGCGCGAAGCGGTCGAGGGCTCCGGCGAGCTCCGCGTCCCCCGCCGGGGCCGCGGTACGCATCAACGCCGCTCGCGGCGCGGGTTCCTGGCCCTCGGCCCGCGCGCCCCAGAGACCCAGCCAGCACATGAGCATCCATGAAGCTCGTCGCATGTGGGTCTTCATACCATCGCTCCACGCCACCGCCCCGCGGGGCTTGGGGCCACCCCGCCGGAGCGTAAATCCAAGAACTTCATGTCAGTGTAAATGTGCCACCAAGAAGGAATTTTTGCCACCCTTGGTGGTCGTTTTTGTCCCGACGCGCCGTGCTTCCCTCGGTCTTCGCCCGAGATAATCGGCGTATCATGTACTCATGAGCCGATCTCGGTCCCCATTTTTAGGGACGCGGCTCGGCGCAGACACGATTGACGACTGCGGGCGGCGCTGGGAAGGTGCGCCCCCTCATGAGCGACGCGCCGACCCAGCTGCCCCCCGTGGGCGACCCCGACGCCCTCTACATCGTCGACATCAGCGGCTACATCTTCCGCGCCTATCACGCGCTGCCGCCGATGAGCTCCAGCCGGGGCGAACCCACCCACGCGGTGCGCGGCGTGGCCTCGATGATCCTGAAGCTGGTCGCCGACCAGAAGCCGGCCATGCTCGGCGTGGCCGTCGACGCCCGGGGCGGGACCTTCCGCAAGGAGATCTTCCCCGAGTACAAGGCCAACCGCGAGGCGCCGCCTCCCGATCTCTCTCAGCAGATCGAGCGGGTCATGGAGGTGCTGGCCGCGTTCCACATCCCGCTGCTCGAGCACCCGGGCTACGAGGCCGACGACGTCATCGCCACCCTGGTGCGGCAGAGCCGGGAGCAGGGGCTCAAGACCGTCATCGTCAGCGCCGACAAGGATCTGCTCCAGCTCGTGGGCGATGGCGTGGTCATGTACGACACCAGCCGCGACCGGGTCTTCGGGATCCCGGAGACCGTCGACAAGTTCGGGGTCCCGCCAGAGAAGGTGCGCGACGCCCTGGCGCTGATGGGCGACAGCTCGGACAACGTCCCCGGGGTGCCCTCGATCGGACCGAAGACCGCGGCCAAGCTCCTCGAGGCCCACGGGACCCTCGACGGGATCTACGAGGCCCTGGACTCGATCAAGAGCAAAGCCCAGAAGAAGAAGCTCGGCGAGAACAAGGACCAAGCCTACCTGAGCCAGGAGCTGGTCACCCTGCGGGAGGACGCCGACGTCAGCGTCGAGCGCGAGGCGCTGAAGTGGACGGGCGGCGACGACGAAGAGGTGCGCCATCTCTTCCGAGAGCTGGAGTTCACCCGGCTCCTGACCCAGCTCGACCCCGCGCCGGCCGCAGTGGGGACCTACGAGACGATCCTCGACATGGGCCGCCTGGAGGACGCGGTGGCCGAGATCCGCGCCGCCGGCGAGGTGGCCATCGAGACCGTGCTCACCGACGAGGACCCGTTGCGCGGCGAGGTGGTCGGTGTGGCCTTGAGCTGGGCCGAGCAGAGCGCGGCCTACGTACCCTTCGGGCATCGCTTCCTGGGCGCGCCGGAGCAGCTCGACTGCAAGAAGGCCCTGCGCGCGCTCCGGCCCCTCTTCGAGAACGCGCTCTTCCCCAAGATCGCCGCGGACTGGAAGCGCGAGGTGCTCGCCTGGGGTCGCCAGGGCGTGGCGCTCCGCGGGGTGGTCTTCGACGTCTCCCTGGGCAGCTACCTCTACGATCCCAGCCGCCGGGACCATCACCTGGAGGTCGTGGCCCAGAACGAGTTGGACGCCGAGCTGGGGCGCTACGAGCCGCTGACCAAGGTGAACCGCAAGCGGGTGGGCCTCGACGAGGTGCCCATCGAGGGGGTCGCCGAGGTCGCGGCCGCGCGGGCGGACTACGCGCTCCGGCTGGCGCACCTCATCGAGCCGCGGATGCAGCACGATGGGTTCCGGGACCTCTACTACGAGCTGGAGCTCCCCCTGGCCGGCGTCCTCACCGAGATGGAGCGTGTGGGGGTGGGGATCGACGTGCCCCTGCTCGAGGCCATGAGCGTCGAGGCGCGGGAGGAGCTGGCCCGGCTGGAGAAGAAGGCCCACGAGCTCGCCGGGCAGGAGTTCAACGTCGGCTCGCCGCGGCAGCTGGAGACCATCCTCTTCGACCAGCTGCAGCTCCCGGTGGTCAAGAAGACCAAGACCGCGCGCAGCACCGACGCCGACGTGCTCGAGGAGCTGGCCGCGATGCACGAGCTGCCGCGGGTGATCCTCGAGCATCGGACCATCGCCAAGATCGAGGGGACCTACCTCGGCGCGCTCCCGCACGCGGTCCATCCCGAGAGCGGCCGGGTCCACACGCGGTACAACCAGGCGGTGGCTCAGACCGGCCGGCTGAGCTCGTCGGACCCCAACCTGCAGAACATCCCCATCCGCACCGAGCTGGGCCGCCGGGTCCGGGACGCCTTCGTCCCCGCGGCCGGCTGCGAGCTCCTGGCTGCCGACTACAGCCAGGTCGAGCTGCGGATCCTGGCGCACCTCAGCGGGGACCGGGAGCTGGTGGAGGCCTTCACCGAGGGCGAGGACGTGCACCGCCGAACGGCCAGCGCGCTCTTCGACGTGGCCCCGGAGGAGGTCACCTACGAACAACGCGGCCAGGGCAAGACGGTGAACTTCGCCGTGATCTATGGCCAGACCCAGTTCGCCCTGGCGCGGAACCTGGGGATCGAGCGCAGCGAGGCCAAGCGCTACATCGACGCCTTCTTCGAGCGCTACGACGGCGTGAAGAACTTCATGGACGAGGTCGTGGAGGAGGCCAAGAGCACCGGCTACGTCACCACGCTCCTCGGGCGCCGCCGGTCCCTTGCGGACATCCGGAGCCGGAACCGGCACCTCCGCGCCGGCGCCGAGCGCATCGCGCGCAATACCCCCATCCAGGGGACCGCGGCCGACCTGATGAAGCGCGCGATGGTCCGCATCCAGCGACGCCTCGAGCGGGAAGGGCGGCGGAGCCGCATGATCCTGACCGTCCACGACGAGCTCCTCTTCGAGGTCCCCCCCGAAGAAAAGGACACCATGGGCGCCCTGGTGCAGGCCGAGATGGAAGGCGTGATCGCCCTCGACGTGCCGCTCGTCGTCGACGTGGGGTGGGGCGCCAACTGGGGCGCCGCGAAGTAGGCCCTCATCTGCGCCAGAAGTGCCCGCCGGGTGGCGTTCGGCGAACGGGGTCCGCCCCCGGCTCGGTCTGGCACCACCTCCGGGCGGTGTCCGGGCGGGCGCCCGGAAAAGGCGCTCGTTGACAGTTTTTCACGGGGCAGCTAGACACCCGCACGAGCAGTGCTCGGTCCGTGGGCGAAAGTGCGCCTCGGGCCCTCCAGGACCGGCCTTTTCCCAGGGAAGGGCGCCGGTCGACAACGCAGGCGACGAATGTTCGAAACCTATCTACCGGTCTTCCTGATGATCGGGGTCTCCACCGTGGTGGCGCTGGGCATGTTCCTGGCCACCACCCTGGCCGGCCCGAAGAAGCCCAGCGCCGAGAAGAACCTCCCCTACGAATCCGGGTCGAACACGACCGGTGCCAGCCACCTTCGGCTGAGCGTGAAGTTCTATCTCACGGCCATCCTCTTCGTCGTCTTCGACATCGAGGCGGTCTTCCTCTACCCGTGGGCCAGCCTCTTCCGCGACCTCGGCTGGTTCGGCTTCGTCGAGATGCTGCTCTTCCTCTGCATCCTCGGCGTCACCCTCGTGTACGCATGGAAGAAGGGAGCCCTCGAATGGGAGAAGTGACCCACGATTCGAAGGGCCAGCTCAAGGTCCTCGGCGGCGACCTGCCGGTCCCCGCGTTCACCACCAAGTTCGACGCGCTCCTCGCGTGGGCCCGGAAGTACTCGCTCTTCCAGTACCCCTTCGCGACCGCGTGCTGCGGCATGGAGTTCTTCGCCGTCGCCGGCCCGCGCTACGACGTCGCCCGCTTCGGCGCCGAGGCCCCGCGCTTCAGCCCGCGGCAGTCCGACGTCCTCTGGGTCGTCGGCACCATCAGCCAGCGCCAGGGCCCGGCCCTCAAGCGCATCTACGAGCAGATGACCGAGCCCAAGTGGGTGGTCGCGTTCGGGACCTGCGCGAGCTGCGGCGGCTTCTACGACAACTACACGACCATCCCCGGCGTCGACAAGATCGTCCCGGTGGACGTGTACATCCCCGGCTGCCCCCCGCGGCCGGAGGCGGTCCTCGACGGCCTGATGCTCCTGATGGAGAAGATCCAGAAGGGCGTCCATGGCGAGCCGGTCTCGGTGCCGCCCGCCAAGGTGCTCGAGGAGGCCCAGGATCGGGCCAAGAAGCGCACCGGCAACGACGCGCCCCGGAGGATCGAGAAGTGAGCCAGAAGGTCGTCAAGCGCCTCCAGGCCGAGCTCGGCAGCGCCGTCACCGGTACCGATGACTTCCGCGGCGACGACGAGGTCTTCGTGGAGCTCGGCTCCTGGGTGAAGGCCGCGGAGTTCCTCAAGAACGACCCCGAGTGCGCCATGGACCACTTCGGGGATCTGACCGCGGTCGACTGGCCCGAGCGCGAGCACGCCGGCGGGGCCCGCTTCGACCTGGTGCTCTACCTGCGCTCGGCCGAGAAGAAGACCCGCATCTTCCTCCGCACCCAGGTGCCGGACGGCAAGGAGGCCCCGACGCTGACCAAGGTCTGGCCGGGCGCCAACTGGGCCGAGCGCGAGGTCTACGACATGTTCGGCATCCGCTTCGCCGGCCACCCGGACATGCGCCGCATCCTCATGTACGAGGAGTTCGAGGGGTTCCCGCTCCGCAAGGACTACCCCATCGACCGCGTCCAGCCGCTGGTCGAGTACCGCGACGTCGACGACACCCTGAAGCTGCCCCCCTTCGGCATCGAAGAGGGTCAGCCCTTCGGGCGCATCGACTGGCAGGCGCGCCTCGAAGGCGTCGGCGAGCAGGTCTCGCCCTCCATCGGTGTGCAGACCGGCGAGCGCCGGTCGCTGAGCGACTCGGAGATCGCCGAGGAGCAGGCCGTGGACCTCGAGAAGCGCGAAGCCATCAGCCACAAGACCGAAGAGGCCGGGGCGTCGGCTCCGAGCGAGTAGAGCAGGATCATGGAGCCCATCGAAGAGATCCTCACCGAGGACGAAGCCCTCGAGCTGCCCACCGAGCCCATGCGGCTCAACATGGGGCCCAGCCACCCGGCGATGCACGGCACCATCCGCATGGTGCTCGACCTCGACGGCGAGACGATCCTCAACGTCGACATCCAGCCCGGCTACCTCCATCGCGGCTTCGAGAAGAGCTGCGAGCGCGGGACCTACGCGCAGGTCTACCCCTACGCGGACCGGCTGAACTACGTCTCCCCGATGCTGAACAACGTCGGCTTCTCGCTCGCCTGCGAGAAGCTGCTCGGCATCCAGGTGCCCGACCGCTGCGCGTACTACCGGGTCATCCTCGGGGAGCTCTCGCGCATCTGCGACCACTTCACCTGCAACGGCGCGAGCGCCATGGAGCTCGGGGCCTTCACGCCCTTCCTCTGGCTGCTCAAGGTCCGCGACTGGATCTGGGACATCCTCGAGAAGGAGTCCGGCGCCCGGATGACCCACAGCTTCGGGCGCATCGGTGGCATGGCCCACCCGCCCACGCCGGGCTTCAAGGAAGACGTCCGCGCGATCCTCCCGGAGATCCGCAAGGTCGTCGCCGAGGCCGAGGGGCTGCTCCTCAAGAACCGCATCTTCCTCGACCGGACCCAGGGCATCGGCAAGCTCTCCAAGGAGCGCGCGCTCGCCCTCGGCGTGACCGGCCCGATGCTCCGCTCGACCGGCGTGGCCTACGACGTCCGCAAGGACCACCCGTACAGCCTCTACGACCGCTTCGACTTCGACGTCCCGGTCGGCACCGACGGCGACAACTGGGATCGCTTCATGGTCCGCATGGAGGAGATCCGGCAGTCGATGCGCATCATCGAGCAGGCGCTCGAGCAGATGCCCGACGAGGGCCCGATCAACGTCGAGGACCCGCGCATCATGCTCCCGCCGAAGCGCGAGGTGTACTCGACCATCGAGGCCACCATCGCCCACTTCAAGCTCGTCATGGAGGGCATGAAGCCCCCCAAGGGTCGCGTCTACTCCATGGTGGAGGGCGGCAACGGCGAGCTCGGCTTCCACATCACCTCGGACGGCAGCGGCACGCCCTACCGCATCCGAGTGCGCCCGCCCTGTTGGTACAACCTGCAGGCGGCCCGCGAGATGCTCATCGGCGACATGATCGCCGACATCGTCCCCACCTTCGGCTCGGTCAACATGATCGGCGGCGAGTGCGACCGGTAGTAATCGAATGCCTAGTTTTCAGCTGAACGGTCAGACGGTCCCCTTCGAACAGGGGGACACCATCATGCGCGCCGCGTGGCGCGCCGGGATCGAGATCCCGCACTACTGCTGGCACCCCGGTCTCAGCATCGCGGCCAACTGCCGCATGTGCCTCGTGCACGTGAAGAGCGGACGGCAGATGCAGATGCCGATCATGCGCTTCGACGAGAAGAAGGGCGCCTACGTGCCCGACACGAAGCCGAAGCTCGTGCCCGCGTGCCAGATCGAGGCCCAGGCGGACATGGAGGTCGACTCGGTCGGCGAAGAGGCCAGCAAGGCCCAGCACGCCGTCCAGGAGTTCCTCCTCCTGAACCACCCGGTCGACTGCCCCATCTGCGACCAGGCTGGCGAGTGCAAGCTCCAGGACTACTGGCTCGAGCACCAGGGCGACCTGAAGCGCAAGCGCACCGAGCCGGTCCACAAGCCCAAGGGCGTCCGCTTCGGCCCCACCATCGTCTACGACGCCGAGCGCTGCATCATGTGCACCCGCTGCATCCGCGTCTGTGACGAGGTCGTCGGGGACCCCGTCCTCGACATGCGTGAGCGCGGCAACCGCAACGAGATCATCCTCGCGCCGGGCCGCGAGCTCGACCACGACTACACCCTGATGACCGAGCACGTGTGCCCGGTCGGCGCGCTCACCAGCCGCGACTTCCGCTTCAAGGCCCGCGTCTGGTTCCTGAAGTCGGTCGAGGGCGTCTGCACCGGCTGCGCCACGGGCTGCAACACCCACGTCGACTACGACTCGCGCTACGGCAAGGTCTACCGTCTCCGTCCGCGGGACAACATGGCCGTCAACAAGTTCTGGATGTGCGACGACGGCATGATGACCTACACCGAGGCGCACGAGGCCCGGGTCATCACCGCCACCATCGGTCGCGGCGAGGACCCCGAGGCGGTGCTCCCGGAAGAGGCCATCGACGACGTCGCGCTCCGCCTGGAGCAGACCGAGGGCGCGAAGATCGCCTTCGTGTTCAGCGCGCTCCACTCGAGCGAGGACAACTTCGCCCTGGCCAAGCTGGCCGAGGCCGTCGGCGCCGAGAAGAAGTACCTCGCGGCCCGCGCGGACTGGAAGGGGGACGACATCCTCCGCCACACCGACCACAACCCGAACCGCGCCGGCGCCCTGGCCGCCGCGGGCGGCGCCCTCGAGGACCTCGAGGACCTGCTCCAGGACGTGATGGCCGGTGAGGTCAGCGCGGTGGTGGCCCTCGGGCCGACCTGCGCGGAGACCGCCGAGCAGCTGGCCCCGCTGGCCAAGCTCGAGACCTTCATCACCCTCAGCGCCAACGAAGGCGTGCTGACCGACGTGGCCTCCATCGTGGTGCCGGTCGCCAGCTGGGCCGAGTCCTTCGGCACCTTCGTGAACGCCAAGGGCATGGCTCAGACCTTCCAGCGCGCCATCCCGGCGCCCGCCGGCGTCGAGCCCGCCTGGAAGACCATCGCCAAGATCGCCGAAGCCATCGACTCGCCGCTCGGATTCGAGCGCGTCGCCGACGTGCGCACCGCCCTGGGCAAGAGCGCGCCGGCCCCGACCTCGGCCCCCACCTCGGCCGCCCCGGCCCCCGCGGAGTGAGAGCGTGAGTACCACGACCGTCCTTATCGCCAGCGTCGCGAAGATCCTCTTCGTGCTCCTCGTCGTCGTCGGCGTCTTCGCGCCCGTGCTCGTGTGGCAGGAGCGCCGCCAGAGCGCGATGATCCAGGACCGCGTCGGTCCGCACCGCGCCGGCATCCCGCTGCCGAAGAGCATCCTCGAGACCCTCGACAGCCTCCGGATGCCCCTGCGCGCCGGCGCCTACCTGTCTTGGCTCGGCATGATCGTGGCCATCGCGCTGCTGGTCATCATGATCCTCTTCACCGAGGACCCGATGCTCTTCGGCATCGAGGCCGAGTGGTTCTACATCGCCATCCCGGTGCTGGGCCTCCTCGGGTTCCTCTCGATGACCGGCTACAAGGCCCACACGGCCATCGTCGAAGCCAAGGGCATGCGCCTCTTCGGCCTGCTCCACCCGCTCGCCGACGCCCTGAAGATGATCTTCAAGGAGGACTTCATGCCGCCCAAGGCGGACAAGTTCCTCTTTCAGATCGCGCCGATCATCACGCTGATCCCGGCCATCGCCAGCTTCACCGTGATCCCCTTCGCGGACGTGCTCTACCTCGACTACTGGAACGAGCACATCCCCTTCAGCACCAACCTCGCCGAGCTCGGCGGGGCCCAGATCCCGATGCAGGTGGCGTCCCTGGACGTCGGCATCCTGTTCATCTTCGCCATCGCCGGCACCGGCATCATCGGCGCCGCGGTCGGCGGCTACGCCTCCGACAACAAGTACTCGCTCCTCGGCGGCATCCGCGCCGCGAGCCAGATGGTCAGCTACGAGGTCGCCCTCGGCCTGACCCTCGTGCCCTGCTTCATGCTCTACGATTCGCTCCGCCTCGAGGCGATGGCGTCGTGGCAGTACGAGCACGTCTGGGGCATCTTCTGCCCGCCGCTGACCCTGGCGTTCATCCTCTTCACCACCGCGTCCATCGCGGAGACGAAGCGCATCCCCTTCGATGTGCCCGAGGGTGAGTCGGAGCTCGTCGGCGGTTACTTCACCGAGTACTCGGGCATGAAGTTCGGCATCTTCATGATGAGCGAGTTCGTGGAGGTCGTGTCCCTCTCGGCGCTCGCGGCCATCCTCTTCTTCGGCGGCTGGGACGTGCCCTTCCTGACCCACGGCGGTTTCGACCTCCCGGGCACCTGGGAGATCCTCATCCCCGGCACCAACTGGGTCTTCGCCGACCAGATCCCCATGGTCCACTGGGGCGTCATCGCCGTGCAGGTGGTGGGCTTCCTGGTGAAGATCGTCGCCTTCATCTGGTTCCAGATGATGATCCGCTGGTCGCTGCCCCGCTTCCGCTACGACCAGATCATGGCCCTCTGCTGGAAGGGGCTCCTGCCCCTGGCGCTGGTGAACATCCTCTTCACCGGCCTCATCATCCTCCTCATGAACTGATGCGAGAGGGGCTGGTACCCAGCCCCCTCTCTCGCGGGCCGAGCCCGCGGCTTCCCCGAACTCCCCGCTACCGAGAACTCCCCATGACCGTCGGCGTCAAAGTCATCACCAAGCCCAAGCGCACCCTGGCCGAGCAGGTCTACGTGCCGGAGATCGCCAAGGGTCTCGGCCAGACCATGAAGCGCTTCTTCAAGAACACCCTCGGCCCGGACGAGGAGAAGGAGATCGCCACGGTCCGCTACCCGGAGGAGAAGCGGGAGTACCCCGCTCGCTTCCGCGGGATCCATCGGCTCACTCAGCGCTCCGACGGCTCCCCGCGGTGCGTGGCCTGTCTCTGCTGCAGCACCGCTTGTCCGGCCCAGTGCATCCACATCGAGCCCGCCGAGTACGAGCCCGAGGACCCGCGCTACGGCTACGAGCGCTTCCCGGCCCGCTTCGTCATCGACGAGCTGCGCTGCATCTACTGCGGCTACTGCGTCGAGGCTTGCCCGTGCGACGCCATCCGGATGGACACCGGCATGCACATGCCGCCGAGTACCGAGCGCCATCACTTCATGTACGAGAAGGAGACGCTGCTCGAGCTCCCCGGCCGGGACGGCACCTACCTGACGGCCAACCCCCGGCACGAGCCGGGCGACGCCACCCACCCCGGTGTGGACCGGCTCAAGGGCCACTGAGCTCCGAGCCCCGTCGTCGAAAAGGCGCCCCTCGGGGCGCCTTTTCTCGTTCGGGGGCAGCGTTCGAGCCCGGCCCATCGCCTGAGTCGGTGGCGCGACTCAGGCGCGCGAGAGGGGGCGCGCGGGCACGGTGGACTCCGGCTCCGCGGCCGTGTCGCGGGCGGTCTGGTTCTCCAGCTCGGAGTTCAGCTCGGCACCCAGGAGGACCACGAAGGCCGAGATGTAGAGCCAGAGCATGAAGACGATGACGCCGCCGATGGTGCCGTAGGTCTCGTTGTAGCTCCCGAAGCGGGTCACGTAGAACGAGAAGAGCCCGGTCGCCGCCAGCCAGAGCACGGTGGCCAGGAAGGCCCCCCAGGTGACCCAGCGCCACTTGGGCTCGGTGCGATCCGGGCCGCGCCGGTAGAGCACCGAGAGCCAGAACATGACCAGGAAGCCCATCAGCGGCCATCGCGCGATGGACACGGCCTGCCGGCCCATCTGGTCCAGGCCGAAGTGCTCGAAGACCATGGGGAGGGCGGTCAGCAAGCCGAAGGAGAGCGCCAGGATGACCAGCGCCCCGAAGGTGAGCTGGATGGCCTCGAGGCGCAGCCGGACGAAGCCCCGGGTCTCCTCCTCGTCGTAGGCGATGTTGATGGCTTCCATCACCGCGGACATGCCCGACGAGGCGCTCCAGAGGGCGCCCAGGACGGCGGCGGCGACGCCGAAGCCCAGGGTGGTTTCCGACGTCGCCACGAGCGCTCCGAGCTGCTCGACGATGAGGTCTCGGGCGCTTCCGGGCAGCATCCCCGACCAACCGGCGACCTGGGTCTTCACGTCCACCGGGTCAGCGATGAGCCCGTAGACGGAGATGAGCGCGATGAGGGCCGGGAAAATGGCCAGGACGCCGAAGAAGGCCACGCTCCCGGCCACGGCCGAGATGCGGTCTGCGGAAATCTCGTCCTTCACGCGGAGCAGGACGGCTTTCCATCCCTTGGCCGGGATCGCGAGGGGTCGCCGCGCGCGGCGGCCGAGGGGGTCCGTGGGGGGCTTCCGAGGTTCGCTCATGGTTCGAAGTGGGGCGTGCTGGTGGGGTCGGGGCGAAGCGCGACGGCGGGCCGCGCGGACACCGGCACAGCTGGTCACGGGCAACCAAGGAGCAGGTTGCGTGCCGACGGGCGGCGGGGGGCGAATCGAGGTAGCCTCCCGCGCGATGAGCCCCCGCGAGCCGAAGTCCGCCCCGCACACCGTCGCCGTCCATGGGGGGGAGCCCCGCCGGCACCCGGAGGCCGCGATGACCGCGCCCATCGTCCAGACGGCGACCTACACCTTCGAGGACACCGCCGAGCTCCGCGACTTCTTCGAAGGGCGCACGGAGCGGACCGAAGAGTACGGCCGCTACGGCAATCCCACCGTGCGGCTCTTCGAGCGCAAGCTCGCCGCCCTCGAGGGGACCGAGGACGCCGCCGCCTTCGCCAGCGGCATGGCCGCGGTGACCACCGCCATCCTCGCGCTCTCCAAGGCCGGCTCCCACGTGGTCCTCTTCAGCGACTGCTACCGCCGGACCCGCCAGTTCGTGACCACGTTTTTGGCTCGCTACGGCGTCGAGAGCACCTTGGTCCCGCCGGCCGACGTAGACGCGCTCGAGGCCGCGCTGCGGCCCAACACCAAGCTCGTGATCAGCGAGGCGCCGACGAACCCGTACCAGACGGTCCCCGACCTGGCCCGGGTGGCGGCCATCTGTCGCGAGCGCCGCATCAAGACGATGATCGACTCGACCTTCGCGACGCCGATCAACCTGCGCCCCGCGGAGCACGGGATCGACCTGGTCGTCCACAGCGCCACCAAGTACCTGGGGGGCCACAACGACGTCCTGGGCGGCGTCATCGCCGGCAAGGACGGTCTGGTGGGCATCGTCCGCGAGCTCCGCAACGTGCTCGGGGGCGTCCTCGACCCGCACGCCGCGTATCTGCTCCTCCGGGGCACCAAGACCCTGGCGCTCCGCGTGGCCCAACAGAACGCGACCGCGCAGCGCCTCGCCGAGACCCTGGAGAGCCACCCGGCGGTGGCGCGGGTCTGGTACCCCGGGCTCCCCTCGCACCCGAACCACGAGGTCGCCCGCGGCCTCATGAGCGGCTTCGGCGGCGTGGTCACCTTCGAGCTGAAGGGCGGCCTGGACGCCGGCACGCAGGTGGTCGACGCCGCGCGCATTCCGCGCATCGCGCCCAGCCTCGGCGGCGTGGAGAGCCTCATTGAGCAGCCGGCGCTGATGAGCTTCTACGAGCTCACCACGGAGCAGCGCGAGGCCGTGGGCATCAAGGATGGCCTGATCCGGTACGCGGTCGGCGTCGAGGACGCCGACGACCTCATCGCGGACCTGCTGCAGGCGCTGGAGCGCGCCTAGCTGGAAGCCGAGATGCGGCCCTGGGCCGCGTCTCGGCTCGCATCGCTGCCCCCAATTGAAAACGGGGACGACCGAAGCCGTCCCCGTTCGTCGAGTCAGACGACTCGGCTCACTCGGTGGGCTCTTCCGCGGCGGGAGCGGCGGCCGCCGGAGCGGCCATGGTGACCGGAGCCGGCGCGGGAGCGGCCATCGCGGCGGGGGCAGCGGCCGGCGCGGGAGTCGGAGCGGGCTCGGCGGCCATCGCGGCCGGCGCTGCGGCGGGCTCGGCGGTCATGGTGGCCGGCGCCGGGGTCGGACGGGCGGCCATGGTGGCGGCGGGCGCCGGAGCGACCTCCTCCTCGACCTCTTCCAGCTCCTCCTCGACCTCTTCCTCGGTGTTTTCGAGCGCCTCCTCGGCGTCCTCGACGGCCTCTTCGGCGTCGTCGCCGCCGAGCAGCTCCCCGAAGGCCTCGCGAGCGCCCTCGGCGCCGGCGGTGTCGAGGTTCTCTTCTTCCCCGGTCTCCTCGTCGCCCTCGGCCGCGTCGACCGAGTCGTCCCTGTCGACGATGCCGGCGTTGAGTTCCTCGGCAGCGCGCTCGAGGGAGTCCTCGCCGGGGCTGGAGAGGTAGGCCAGGGTGGCCGAGAGGATCATGAAGAGGGCCGCGCTGATGGCGGTCATCTTGGTGAGGATGTTCCCCGCACCGGCGCCACCGAAGACCTGCTGGCCGGTGCCGCCGCCTCCACCGAACGCCGCGCCCATGCCGCCGCCCTTACCGGACTGGAGCAAGACCACGAGGATCAGGAAGATGCAGATGATGACGTAGATGACGCTGAGGAACGTGAACATGGCTGAAAAGCGGGGTCGAGCGCTCCGATCGCGGAGCGGGGGCCCGTAGCGGGCTCTCATACCCGAATCGGGCGGAATGACAAGAGGAACGCCTCGGCCCGGTGGGGATTCCCCCGGCCCGCGGGCGCGGAGTTTCAGTGGACCGCGGCCTCGGCGATGGGCACGAACGTCTCGGCCTTCAGGCTGGCGCCGCCGACGAGGGCTCCGTCGATGTCTGGCTGGGACAGCAACTCGGCGGCGTTGGCGGGCTTCACCGAGCCGCCGTAGAGGATCCGCACCGCGTCGGCCGCCGCGGCGCCGTGCTTCTCGCGGAGCCGCTCCCGGAGCGCGTGGTGCACCTCCTGGGCATCGGCGGGGGACGCCGTCTTGCCGGTGCCGATGGCCCACACCGGCTCGTAGGCCAGGATCAGGCGATCGCCATCCACGGTCACGCCGTCCAGGCTGGCGTCGAGCTGCCCGAGGCAGACCTTCAGGGTGTCCCCGGCCTCGCGCTGCTCCAGGGTCTCGCCGAGACAGACGATGGGGACCAGGGCGTGGGCCTGCAGGGCCTGGGCCTTGGCGGCGACGCCGGCGTCCGTCTCCCCGAAGAGCTGGCGGCGCTCGGAGTGGCCCACGATGCAGTGGGTGCAGCCCACGTCGGCCAGCAGCAAGGGGCTGAGCTCGCCGGTGAAGGCGCCGGTGTCCTCGGGATAGCAGTTCTGTGCCGCCAGCCCGATGGGGGCACCCTTCAGCGCGGCGGCGACCGGATGGAGGGCGGTCGCGACCGGCGCGACCACCAGGTCGACGCCCTCGAGGTCCTTCGTCCCCGCGCGGATCCCTTCGACCAGCTCGGTGGCCTCGGCTACCGTCTTGTTCAGCTTCCAGTTCCCGGCGACCAGCGGCGTGCGACTCATGGGAACCTCCTACCAGCGTTCGGCGCGAGAGTGAATCCCGGCCACCGCAGAACACGACCGCCGGACCAAACGACGAACCCCCCGCCGCGGGTGCGACGGGGGGCAGCGAGTGTCGGGGATGTCCGTCGGCTTCGCCGACGAGAGCGGGGCTGGGTGCCAGCCCTAGAAGTTGAGCGCTTCGACGCCGGGGAGGGGCTTGCCTTCGAGGTACTCCAGGCTGGCGCCGCCGCCGGTGGACACGTGGCCCATCTCGCCGGCGAGGCCCATCTGCTGGACCGCGGCGACGCTGTCGCCACCCCCGACCACGGCGTAGCCGGGGCACGCGGCCATGGCTTCGGCCACCGTGAGGGTCCCCTGAGCGAAGGGCTTCTTCTCGAAGAGACCCATGGGGCCGTTCCAGAAGACGGTCTCCGCGCGCCGGACCTTGTCCGCGAAGCGAGCGGCCGACTCCGGACCGATGTCCAGGGCCATCCGCCCGCTGAGATCCCCGCCGACCTGGATGACGTCGAAGGTCGAGCTGTTCAGGCCGTCGGCCACGCGCAGGTCGGTGGGCAGCAGGAGGTCGAGGTCGCCGACCTCGGCCTTCTGGAGGAGGGCGCGGGCCAGCGGGAGCTTGTCGGTCTCCACCAGGCTGTTGCCCATGGTGTGCCCGTTGGCCGCCAGGAAGGTGTTGGCCATCGCGCCGCCGATGATGAGCGTGTCGACCTTGCCGAGGAGCTCTTCGAGCACGCCGATCTTGTCGCTCACCTTGGCGCCGCCGAGGACCGCCACGTAGGGGCGCGTGGGCTCGTTGCGGAGCTTGGAGAGCGCGTCGAGCTCCCGCTGCATCAGGAAGCCCGCGCCGCGCTCGCCGACGAGCCGGGGGAGGGCGTCCACGGACGCGTGCGCCCGGTGAGCGGCGCCGAAGGCGTCGTCCACGTAGACGTCGCAGAGCTTGTGCAGCTCCTTGGCGAAGTTCTCGTCGTTGGCCTTCTCGCCGGGGTGGAAGCGGAGGTTCTCCAGCACGGCGACCTGGCCGTCCCGGAGGTCGCCGACCACCTTGCGCGGCCCGTCGCCGATGCAGTCGTCGCAGAGGGTGACCTCGCCGGAGCCCAGGAGCTCGGCGAGGATCGCGGCGGCGGGTTCGAGGGAGAGGGCCGGGTCGACCTTGCCCTTGGGACGTCCCAGGTGGCTGGCCAGGACCAGGCGGCCGCCCTGGGCGAGGATGTGCTCGATGGTCGGCAGCGCCGCGCGGATGCGCGTGTCGTCGGTGACCTTCTTGCCGTCCAGGGGCACGTTGAAGTCGACGCGACAGAAGACGCGGCGACCGCCGAGGTTCAAGTCCTCGAGCTTGCGGATGTTGGCCATCGACTCAGCTCTTGGCCGCGAGGACCTTGGCCAGGTCGATCATGCGCATCGAGAAGCCCCACTCGTTGTCGTACCAGGAGTCCACGTGGACCAGGTTCCCGCCGAGGACCTGGGTCTGCTCGGCGTCGACGATGGAGGAGTGGGGGTTGCCGATGTAGTCGGTGCTGACCAAGGGCTTGGTCTCGAAGCCGAGGATGCCCTTCAGCGGACCGTTCGCGGCAGCGGAGAGCGCGCCGTTCACCTCGTCCACGCTGGTCTCCTTGGAGACCTCGACGGTGAGGGAGACCAGCGAGACGTCGGGGGTGGGCACGCGGATGGCGCCGCCGTCGAGCTTCCCCTTCAGGTCCGGGAGCACCAGGGCGATGGCCTTGGCGGCGCCGGTCGAGGTCGGGATCATCGACATCGCGGCGGCCCGGGCGCGGCGCAGGTCCGAGTGCGGGAGGTCCAGGATGTTCTGGTCGTTGGTGTACGAGTGGACCGTGAGCATGTGGCCCTTCACGATGCCGAAGGTCTCGTGGAGGACCTTGGCCACCGGCGCGAGGCAGTTGGTGGTGCAGGAGGCGTTGCTGACCACCTCGTGCTTGGCCGGGTCGTACTGGTCGGTGTTGATGCCGACGCAGAAGGTCGCGTCGATGTCGCCCTTGCCGGGCGCGGAGATGATGACCCGCTTGGCGCCGGCCTGAAGATGGGCGCTCGCCTTGGCCTTGTCGCGGAAGACGCCGGTGCACTCGAGGACGATCTCGGCGCCCAGGTCGCTCCAGGGGAGCTTGGCCGGGTCGCGCTCGGCGCTGGTCGCGATGCGCGTGCCGTTCACCACCATCGCGCCCTCTTCCACGGAGATGTCGGCGTCGAAGCGGCGGTGGACCGAGTCGTACTCCAGCAGGTGGGCCAGGGTGTGGTCGTCGGTGAGGTCGTTGATGCCGACGATCTCGAGGTCGCTGGAGGGGTTCGCGAGGATGGCGCGGGCCACGCAGCGTCCGATGCGGCCGAATCCGTTGATGGCGATCTTCGTCACGGTGATTTCTCCGGGTCGGGGCGAGGGGAGGCGGGCTTCACCCCGCCGAGAACGGGGCGTACCTACGTTTTCCCACCTCGGCGGTCAAGCGTGGCCGGGCCCCGGTGGGAGCCCGCGCACGCCCTGAACCTCCCTCCGAACGACCGGCTCGAACGAAAGAAGCCACCCCAGGACCGGAGTGGCTTCTCGCTGACGAGGGTCGCTCGTCGCCGGCGTCGTGCCGGGGCGGACTCGGCCGCGCTCAGACGGCGGTCTCGCCGTCCTTGTTGTAGTCGGTGGTGACCAACTCCAGGAGGGCGTTGGTGAACCCGACGATGTCCGAGCGGCTGTGACCGCTGGACTTGAGCTCGCGGAAGACCGACTTGGCGAGGATGCGCAGGGCGCGGTCGTCACCGGGGGGGATCTGCGACTCGCGGGGGGTCGTGGTCGTCGTCGTGCTCATCGTCTGCATGTTCTCCCTCGAGACACCCCGGTGCGTCGGGGCCCTTGTTCCTTCGTGACTGCCGGAAGACAAAGCAATCGCCGTGCCCACCGGAAGGGGGAAACGGGTTTCAGCCAATTTCCCCGCATCTGGGGGGCGATCTCCCACCTGCCGGCATGATCAGGCCCCCGCGGGTGCGAAGATCGCTTCGCACTCGGGGCCGAAGCGGTGCGAAATGCCCTGCGCGGGGCGTTTTCGCACGTGTTTCGGAGCGTTTTCGACTCAGCGAACCCGCGCCGGGGTCACCCGGTCATTCGCTGGCGGCCGAGGCTTCGTCGTCGGCGGTTTCCGCCTCGTCGGATGCTTCGCCGCCGGTCGTGGGCGCTGCGGTGTCGGTGGGCGCCGCGGTGTCGGTGGGAGCTGCGTCGTCCGCGCCCTCGTCGGTGGTCGGCGCGTCGGGCGCGTCGCCCTCGGGGCTCTCCGCGGCCTCGCCCTCGGCGCCCCCCTCGTCTTCGAGGGTGCCCAGGGCCTGCCGCGCCTCGACGTAGAGGCGCATGTTCCGGAGCGCTTTGTCGAAGTTGAGCTCGGCGTCGTGGGCGCGGCCCAGGTAGTAGAAGATCTCCGGGTGCCGCCCGACGTAATCGGGCTCGGTGCGCAGCAGCTCTTCCAGAGTGTCGATGGCTTCGCGGTACCGCGAGGGGTAGCTCGGGGCGGTCTTGTAGAGGAGGTAGCCGTAGAGGAGCCGGAGTCCGGGCCCGCTGTGGAGCCGGAGGGGCGCGGGGATCTCTTCCAGGGCGCCGAGGGCGGTGGCGTAGTTCCCGAGGTCCACCGCCTCCTTCACGATGTCGAAGCCTTCGCTGAGGAGGCGCGCCTCGCGGGCGGCGAGCTGCGGTCCGGGGGCCGGCGGCTCCACGCGCAGCGGGGGCTCGCGCTCGCCGGTGACCAGGTGGGTGAGCACCTCGGCGGCGATGCGCGTGGTCGGCGTGCTGCCCGCTTCCTGGGAGCGGGTGATGAAGGCCGCGGCCTCCGGCTTGCGTCCGTGGGCGATGAGCGAGAGGGCCATCTCGGCCAAGCGCTCGGCGCCCGGGTCTCCCTCGCCGTATCCGGTCACCTGCTCCGTCAACCGACCGTAAGGCCAGCTCTCGGCGTAGATGTGCGCCAGGTACCCCTCGAAGGCCTGGTAGCCGATCAGGTCCTTCGGCGCCGCGAACTCGATATGCGCGTTGTCATCCGTGTTCAGGACCACCGCCTCCCGGTAGCAGTTCGGCCGGTCGCAGGCGTGGTCGGGGTCGTTGTTCGAGTCCGGGATGGCCACCCACTCGCCGCCGCGCTGGCGGTGCTCGATCTGGGTGAAGCTCATGACCTCGTCCTTGGTGGACAGCAGGGTCCGGGCGAAGACGTCGTAGGGCGAGTGGATGTACGCCCGCTCGAGCTCCTCGGCGATGCCCGGGAGCTGGTAGGCGCCGGTGATCCGCTCGAGGTCCAGGGGCAGCGGCGAGTCCGATCCGATGAGCACGGTGTCACTGGAGAGGTCCTCGGCGGCGAAGACGATCACGTGCTCGAACTGGGAGGCGAAGGTCCGGTAGATGGTCTTGATGTTCGCCGGGCTGAGCTCGTAGAGCTGGACCCACTGGCAGTAGATACCGCCTTCGCGCAGCCGCTGCTTGGTGATCCGGAAGTGGTCCGTGGTGAACAGATCCGAGACGCCGGTGATCCAAGGGTTCGACGGCTCGCTGATGATGACGTCGTACTCCTTCTCGGTGGACGCCAGGTAGTTGCGGCCGTCGTCGTTGACGACCCGGAGCCGGTCCATCTCGATGTAGGGGAAGTCCCGGAGCACGTAGTCGAGACCGTTGACCTCCTCGAAGAACTTGCTGGCCTCGGGGATGGAGCGCTCGAGCTCGACCACGTCGACGCTCTTCACCGGGAACTTCAGCGCGGTACCCACCGACACGCCGGAGCCGAAACCGACCACCGCGACGTCGAGGTCGGTGGGGCCCTCGGGGTGCATCAGGAGCGGGTAGGCCGCGACCATGATCTGGGTGGGCATGTCGTCGCCGTTGCTGGCGTCGACCTTGCCGTTGTTCTTGAGGGCGTAGTGCCGGCCGTAGCGCTCGACGGTCACCGTCGTGGTGAGGCCGTCCTTGTAGTAGACGAGGTCGGCGTCGCCCCAGTCGCAGGCGTCGCCGGCGAGGGAGACGCGGAAGACGCCCAGGGTCATCTTCGCCGGGTTCCAGCGGAGGGCGCCGTCGTCGCGCCAGGCCACCAGCACGATGCCGGCGATGAGCGCCGGGATGAGCGGTGAGAGCACGTAGATCACCGACTCGTACCAGGCGGGCGGCTTGGTGGCGCGGGCCTCGGCGTCGTCGTCGTCGTCGTCGTCGCCGTCTTCCTTCGAGGCCTTCGACTTCTTCTCGGCGCCGGGCGGGTCGGCCGCGCTGACGATGAGGAGCATCAGCGAGAGGCCCAGGTAGACCATCATGCCGATGAGGATCGTCCGCTCCATGCCCAGGCTCTGCATCAGCACGAAGCCGGGGAGCCAGGAGCCGACCACCGAGCCCATCGTGTTGCCGGCGTAGAGGTTGCCCACGTCGCGGCCGACGCTGTCGCCGCCGCTGGTCCAGACCCGCAGGGTCAGGGTGAACATCGCGCCCATCCCGACGGTGGCGGGGAGGGTGCAGAAGGCCACCGTGAGGAACATGAAGAACTGCACGATCCCCACGTTCATGTGCAGGTCGTCGACGGTGGTCACCAAGCCGGCGAAGGTGCAGGGGATCTCGTCCTGGAAGGCGTAGTTCACGAACGCCGCCACCGCGATGAAGAGGGGCATCGTCGCCAGCTGGAGCACCGGGTAGCGCCGCAGCGAGACCAGGAGCGCCAGGAAGGTCGCCAGACAGACCGTGACCGCGGCCACGATGAGCGCGACCCGTTGGTTGGGCGTGTCCAGGTTGGCCACCGCGTTGACCGCCGCGGCGGCGACCGGCACCAAGAGCATGAGCAGGGCCGGCTTCACCGGGACCCGCTGCTGGACCCCCTCGCCGCGTCGGGCGTGGACCGCGGCCCAGACGATGATCACCGGCAGGGTGAAGGCCCCGCTGATCATCAGGTAGGTGCCCATGTCCTGGCTGATTCCCCAGGGCGCGTTGGCCAAGAGGATGAGCACGATCGACGCACCGCCCACGGCGCCGAGGAGCCGCTTGCCGGCGATGACGCCGCTGGCCACGGCGCTGCCGCCGCCGATGCCCACCAGGAAGGTGGCCAGGATCAGGTTGAACGACTGGAACGAGGACCCGATGGTCATCGCCAGGGCCCGGCTCCAGACGACCTCGTAGCAGAGGGAGGAGAGACCGCTGAGCGCGAAGGCGAGGAAGGCCGCCTTGCGCGCGATGGGCGCCGGCGGGATGGCGATGGGGCTCTCGGGGGCGTGCTCCCACTCGTCGTCGCCCGAATCCTTGGCCTCGGCCTTTCGCTCGGGCGGGGGGACCGCGTCGTCGGCGTCGGCCTTTGGCGAGGCGGCGTCGGCGCTGCCCGGGAGGAACCCGATGGGGTCCCCCTTCTTCCAGTCCTCGCCGAGGAGCCAACCGCGCAGGAGGAAGATCCCGGCGCAGAGCGCGAAGTTGATGCCCGCCGCGACGTAGTTGGTCATCGACACGCCGGCGATGGGCATGATGACGAAGCCGCCGAAGAGGACGCCGGCCACGGCGCCGAAGGTGTTGACCGAGTAGAGCGCGCCCACCCAGGACCCGACGTCGTTCTGGGATTCGGCGCGGCGGACGAAGTGGCGGCTCAGCAGCGGGAGGCTGGTGCCCATCAGGGTGGTGGGGACCAGGATGATCGGGGCCACGCAGAAGAAGCGCGCGATGGCCATGCCCACCGAGCCCACCTCGAAGCTGGCGTAGAGCCAGCGGTTGACCCCCATGAGCCAGCCCTGGGGATCGACCAGGGTGGGGACCAGGAGCGCGAACACGCCCACCAGGCCCTCCACGATGCCGTAGGTGATCACCGGGTGTTGGATGCGATCCGCGTAGCGACCGGCGATCCAGGCGCCCAGGCCCAGGCCGGCCATGAAGAGGGTCACCACCGTGCTGATCGCCACGCTGCCGGCGCCGAACACGTGAGCCATCATCCGGCCCCAGATCGACTGGAAGATCAGACTCGATGCACCCGAGAGGAAGAATGCGAGAAAGGCTGCTGAGCGCACGGGATCTCCGCGCCGCGGGGGCGGGGGAAGAGCCCCCCGATTCGCCCTGTCGGCGAGGCCGACCTACACTTGCTCGCAGCCCGGTGCAAGCCCGGGACCTCCCCATGAGCCCGCCGCCGAGCCGCCGATTCGTCTTCGTTTTCGCGCGGCTGCTGGTCGTGCTGGTCGCCCTCGGGGCGACGGGGGCCGGAGCGGAGGCCCAGGGGCGGGAGCGGCGCGCCGCCGAACGGACGGCGATGGGCCGGGCGCTGATCGGAGCCGGGAACCCGGGGAGCGCGGCCGCGTACCTACGGGAAGCGATCCAGATCGATCCCCGCCACGAGGCGGCCTACGTGGCGTTGGGCGGCCTCTACCACGACGCGGGCCGGGACTCGGACGCCCTGGAGGTGATCCGGGCCGGGCTCCGGCGCCGGCCGGGCAGTGTGCCCTTGGCCGTACTCCTGGCCCGGGTCCTGGAGCCCTCGAACCCTGACGAGGCCTCGGCCATCCTCCGGCAGGCCACCCGGCGCGAGCCGGACTCGCTGGTCGCCCATCGGGCCCGGGCCGGGCTGGCCCAGCGGCGCGGCTTCTTCGCCGAGGCGTTGGCCAGCTACCGGGCGATCCACCGGCTCACCGAGGGCGCCGCCGACCAGGAGGAACTCCATACGGAGGCCGCGCGCTACGTCGCGGCCCTACGGCTCCTGGTCCGGGACGTCGATCCGGTGAGTCGCTGCGAGCCCACCGAGGTGCGGCGAGCTCTCTGCGACTGAACGCTCAGGCGTGGGCGACGGTGAGGAGCTCGTCGGCGGTGGGGGTCTCGCCGATGGCCCGGAGCATCACGTCGGCCGGCGAGTCGCCGGCCTCGAGGAGCTCCCGCAGGGGCCCGAGGAAGACGCTCTCGTCGCGACCGGCGCCGTCGAGGTTGCCCAGGCGCTGCAGGCCGCCCTCGGCGATCTCCAGGACCTCCCGGGCCCAGTCGAGGAGGGTCTTGCCGGCGAAGTCGACCGCCAGCGCGCGCTCGGCGATGGCCGGCCGGATGCTCTCCAGCTCGGCGGCGTCCCAGCTCTCGGTGAGGGCGTCGGCCGCGGCCAGGGCCCTCTCGTCGTAGAGGAGGCCCTTCCAGAGCGCGGGCACCGAGCAGATGCGCGGCTGGGGCTGGGAGTCCGTCCCCCGGACCTCGAGGGTCGACTTCAGCCGCGCCTCGGGGAAGAGGGTGTTGAGGTGGGTCTCCCAGTCGGCGCGCGTGGCCCGGAGCCCCTGGAAGCCGTCGTCCATGAACGACCGGAAGGTCTGCCCGGTGTTGCGGTGGAGTTCCTTGCCGCGCTTCACCAGGAACATCGGGACGTCGAGGGCCCACTCCACGTAGGTCCGGTAGCTTGCCCCTTCCTCGAGCATGAAGGGCAGGAGGCCGGTGCGGTCGGGATCCATGTGGAGCCAGACCCGGGCCCGGTGACTGCGCTCGCCGGTGGCCCGGCCCTCGACCCAGGGGCTGTTGGCGAACATCGCCGTGGCCAGGGGCTGGAGGCGCAGCGAGACGCGCAGCTTCCGCAGGGCGTCGGCCTCGTCGGCGTAGTCCATGTTGGCCTGCACGGTCGAGGTCCGGCGCATCATGTCCAGCGCCATGGACCCCTTGGTGGGCAGGTACTCCTTCATCACGCCGTAGCGGAGCTTGGGCACCCAGGGGAGCTCGGCCTGGGTGGCCAGCGGGTGGAACCCGAGGCCGAGCCAGTGGATCCCGTGGGGCTCGCTCAGCGCGCGGAGCTCGGCCATGTGTCCGCGGAGCTCGGCGCAGGTCTGGTGGATGGTGTCCAGGGGCGCGCCGCTCAGCTCGAGCTGGGCGCCGGGTTCCAGGGTGATGGAGGCACCGCCGCGGCGGAGCGCGATGAGGGCGGCGCCCTCGTACTCCGGCGTGGACGTCCAGCCGTGCCGCGCGACGAAGCCTTCGAGGAGCGTCTTCACCCCGCCGGGGCCCTCGTATTGCACCGGCTTCCCCTCGCGATCGAGGCCGAACTTCTCGGCTTCGGTCCCCACGCGCCAGCGGTCGCGGGGCTTTTCGGCGGCGTGGAAGGGCTCGAGGAGCTGGTCGAGGCTGGTGAGGGCCGGCTCGCTCGGTGCGGAGGTGGGGCTCATGGCTGCGTAGGTCCCTTGGTCGAACCGGGCGTTACTCCCGGGGAGCGCTTCCTAGAGGATGGCGCGGCCCCGCGCCAACCCCTCGACTCGGATGATCTTCTCTGGATATGGTGTCGCCCATGAGCGCGCGAGAAGTGACCAGCGACGCCGTGGGCTACGTGGGTCCCGGGCTGGTGGTGCGAGGACGGGTCTCCGGCGACGGAGACCTCCGGTGCGATGGCACCCTGGAGGGGTCGGTCGCCCTGGAAGGAGCCCTGGTGGTCGGGGGCCGGGTCGTCGGCCCCGTGCGGGCCCGGGCGGTCGCGGTGGAGGGGCGCCTTGAGGGGGCGGTCACCGCCGGCGAGCTGAACGTCCTCGCGGGCGGCCGCCTGGTCGGCGACGTGCGCGCGACGCGCATCGGCCTCGACGACGGCGGGAGCATCCAGGGGACGGTCGACATGGACGTCGACCTGCCGCTCGGCGAGGGAGACGCCCGATGAGCAAGCAGAAGCCTTCGCTGATCCCGGCCGGGGTCCGCGTCGACGGCGAGATCGAAGGGGAGGGCGACCTCATCGTCGCCGGCCACGTCGAGGGCCCCATCCGGGTCGACGGCACGCTGGTGATCGAGGAGGGCGCGCTGGTCCGAGGCCACGTCCACGGCCGGACGGTCACCCTCCGCGGCGCGCTCAAGGGCGACGCCTACGCCGACGAGGCGATCCAGGTCCAGGCGACGGGTCGGCTGGTCGGCGACGTGACCGCACCCCGGGTCCGGGTGGTCCCCGGCGCGAAGTTCGCGGGTCAGGTCCACGTCCAGGCCCTGGAGGTCGCGCCGCCCCTGCGCAGCTACGACCCGGCCCTGCACACCTTCACCGGGCTCCCGTCACCGGAGCCCATCTCGCCCGAGTTGGCCCGCGGGGTCAGCATCCGCGGCGAACCCATCCCCGTGGACACGATCCCGGCGCCCGCGCCGAAGGCTCCGAAGCCGGCGAGCGAGGACGACGAGGAGAGCAACGCGACCACCCAGCAGTTCCGCACCGCCGAGCCGCCCCCCCGCGAGCGTCCGTCGCGGCGCCGCGAGATCGAGACCGCGCCCACCCAGCCCGGACCCGCCGAGGCCGAGCCCGAGGCGGTGGACCCGGAGACCTTGGAGCCGGCGCTGACCATCCCGGCGCCCGCGCCCAAGCGCCGCCCGCCCGCGCGCATGCCCCGGGTCGGCCGGGTCCGCGGCGAGCACCGGACGCCCCGCGGATGAGCGTCGCCGACGATCGGGCGCGCCTCCTCGAGGTGCTGCGGGAGCGCTCTTTCCGCCGGGGGGAGTTCACCCTCAGCTCGGGGCGCACCAGTGACTTCTTCATCGACTGCAAGCCCACGGTGCTGACCGCTGAGGGCCACGGTCTGGTCGGTCGATGTCTCCTGGCTGCGGCCCGTCGGCTGGCGCCCGCGCCGGTCGCGGTGGCCGGTGTGGTGCTGGGGGGCTGTCCGCTCGCCAGCGCCGTGGCGTACGCCTCGGGCCTGGACGGCGGGGACCCGCTGGACGCGGTGCTGGTCCGCAAGGAAGCCAAGGGCCACGGCACCGGCCGGCGACTGGAGGGGGCCACCCACCTCGAGGCCGGGGCGCCCGTGGTGGTGGTCGAGGACACGGTGACCACCGGGGGCTCCACGCTCCGCGCGGTGGAAGCGCTCCGCGCCGAGGCCGGGCTCCGCATCGCCGGGGTGCTGGCGGTGGTGGACCGGAAGGAAGGGGCCGAAGAGGCCTTCGCCGAGGCCGGGCTGCCCTTCGCCTCGATCTTCGCTCGCGCGGACTTCATGGGGGACGCATGACGCGGCTCGTGTTCGCGGCGCTGCTCGCGCTCTCGGCGGGGTGCGCCGGTCGGACCATCACCTTGGAGACCGGGCCCCGCTCGTTCACCCCCGACGATTACGAGGACGTCTACGAGTCGTGGACTCGCGACGACCAGGACTTCGAGTGGGCGCTCCTGGACGACGTCCTCCACGTGACGGCGACCTTCGAGAGCTGGGAGTTCCGCTGGGCCTACGTGGTCCGCTACGGCTACGACCACGCGGTCGAGGCCGACGATCGCGAGACCATGCTCCGCGCCACCCTGAGTGATGCCGGAGAGAACCACCGCTTCTACGTCACCGTCGCGGGCAGCGACTTCCGGGAGCAGAACCTCGCGAGCCGCCACTCGGCCTGGCGGGTGCTCCTGGTGGACCCCGAGGGGCGGCAGACCGAGCCGGTGGAGATCGAGCGGATCCGGCGGCCCTCGGCGGCCGACGAGATCTATTTCCCCTCGATCACGCCGCAACGGCAGGCCTTTCGGGTGGTCTTCCCCGCCTCCCGGGCCGATGGGACCCCGGCGATCCCGGACGGCGCCACCCACGTGATCCTGCGCTTCACCGGTGCCCGGGGGCGGGTCGACCTCCGCTGGGACTTCGGCGACGTCGACGCCGACGAGCCCCTCCGCTGAGCCCTTCGGCTCCGGGAGCGGCTCAAAGGCGCGTTGACACGCCGCGCGAGCCGGCAGTATCGTCGCCCCCGTTTCCGTAAGGCGCCGCATCTTTTGGGGTTTTTTCGTGTTCGGGGGACGGGGTGTCCTCCGCGGAGCGGATCCGCGCGGCGTGGGACGGAGTGAGTTCCACAGGTGGCCAGACCACCGTTTCCGGAGGGAGAGACCATGAAGAAGGTCCGATTCTCGATGCTCATCGCTCTGCTCGCGTTCGCTGCGGGCGCGTGCCACGCCGATCCCGACGATCCGGCGGGGCAGGCCGAAGAGCTCGCTGATCCGGTTCGGCGCGAGAACGCGCTGGCCAACCTGCAGCGCCTCTACGGCACCGTCTTGGCCGACAACGACGGGGACCGCAGCGCGGCGCCCGTGGCCGAGTTCCACGACCAGGTCGCCGACAAGCTGAACCAGGCGTACATCGACAACCCGGCGGACAACCAGAACCGGCTGACCATGCTGGAGCTGATGAAGGAGATGCGCGACCCGCGGACCCTCCCGGCCCTGATGGAGGCGCTCGATTGGCGCGCCGAGGTCAGCGAGAACCACGCGATCAGCGCCGCCGACACCCTCCGCTACATGGAGGTCCCCGGCGACAAGAAGGGCGAGGTCGTCCGCGCGCTCTGCGCCGGTCTGGAGAAGGTCACCGGCCCCCGGCCCATCGACAACCGGCTCCGTAACGGCTTCATCAAGGGCCTCGGCGCCATGGGCGACAACTCGGCCACCGAGTGCCTGATCCGGGTCGCGACCAACCAGAGCGAGGAGCAGAACTTCCTCTTCAACCGCCTCGCCGCCCAGCAGCTCGGTGTCCTGGCGGACCCCGCCGCGGTGCCCGCGCTCATCAAGGGGCTCTTCCTCTTCGCCCCGAACAACCCCGGCATGCGCATGAACGACGTCGCCGGCGAAGCCCTGGTCCGCATCGGCCGCCCGTCCCTCGAGCCGCTGCTCCAGGTGATGCGCGGCGAGCACGAGCAGGCCAACGCCATCGCCGAGGCCTACATCGCCGCCGTGCGTCAGCGCGACGAGCAGGCCGCCTCGCAGATGAGCGTGCGCCAGGTGACCGGCAGCGAGGCCACTTACACCCTCGGCTCCCTCGGGTACGCCGAGGCCTTCGAGCCCCTCAAGGCCGAGACCGAGGCCGAGGACTTCTTCCGCCGCGTGAACGGCGCGGTCGCCCTGGCGCGGCTGAACCTCTCGGACGCCCAGGCGCAGCAGGTCAACGAGACCCTCAAGACCGTGTACGCCGGCATGCCCGACGACATGCAGGGCCTGCAGGCCAAGGCTCAGATCCTGGCCAACATGCGCCAGACCTACGACCCGGCGCTCCAGCCCTTCTTCCTGCAGGAGTCCCAGAACGAGGATCTGCACCCGGCGGTGCGCATCGAGGCCGTCAAGGCGTACGCGCTCCTCGCCAACGAGGCCGAGGCCGAGCGCCTCGAGGCGTGGATCAACGGCCTGGACGACGAGGACGGCTACAAGGCCTCCTACCAGACGGAGACCGCCAAGGCCCTCGAGACCGCCAAGGCGTGTGACGAGGACATGAACTGCTACATCGGCAAGCTCGACGACTCCGAGATGGAGGTCGCGCGCAAGGCGTCCTTCATGCTCGGCCGCCTCGGCTCCGGGAACCAGCAGGCCATCGAGGCCCTGGTCGGCAAGCTCGACTCCTCCGAGGTCGAGGTGCGGCTCAGCGCCATCCATGCCCTCGACGCCATCGCCACCGACGGCGCCGAGGCCGCGGTCACCAAGATCGAGGAGCTGCGCGAGGCCGAAGAGGGCCGGGCCATCTGGAACAACTTCGCTCGGGAAGCCCTGCCCATCCAGGCTCGCCTCCGCGCCCGCGCCCAGTGATCCGTCTCCGCGTCGTCACCGGTCAGTCGAACGGCCAATCCTACGAGGGCGAACACGACCTCGTGCGGATCGGTCGGGTCGACACGAGCGACCTCCGCCTCGAAGACACCCACGTCTCCGGTGAGCACGCCTCCGTGGTGTTCACCGGTCACGGCTGGGTGCTCCGCGACCACCACAGCACCAACGGGACCCGGCTCATCCGCAGCGGGGAGACCATGGACCTCGCGACCCAACCGGGGCGCGAGGCGGGGCTCTTCACCGGCGACGTGATCTCCCTCGGCGAGCCGGGGAATAGCGCGGTGCGGGTGGAGGTGGAGGTCGACGAGGAGGACGACGACGCGGGCATCGTCTCGGTCCGCAACATCTCCGAGCTCTCCGCGGTCGAGCAGGCCGTGGACCGCGACCTGCTCCAGCAGCTCTACGCGGGGCAGAAGGAGATCAGCGGCGCCATCGATCTCGACGAGGTCATCGACAAGGTGGCCGACCGCGTCTTCACCTTCCTCGGGCGGGCCACCCACGTGACGGTGGCCCTCCGGGAGGAGGACGAGAGCGGGAAGTCCAAGCGCTCGTCGCGCTACGTGCCCATGGGGACCCGCGTGCGGGGCGGCGAGGGTGCGGGGGAGACCATCCCCATCACCCGGAGCGTCTTCAAGAAGGTCGTCCGCGAGCGGGCGGCGGTCTTGGCCGCGGACGCCAAGCGTGACGTGGGCGAGACCGCGTCGCTGATGGCGGCGCAGATCCTGTCCACCATCGGGGTGCCGCTCTGGCAGGGTGACGAGATCCTCGGCGTACTCCAGGTCGACAACCGGGACGCCAAGGGGATGTTCAAGGAGGGCGACCTCGACGTCCTCGCGCTCCTGGCCCAGTCGGCGAGCCAGGCCTTCGCCCACGCGCGACTGGTGCACCGGCTCCGGGTCGCCGAGGAGCGGCAGCGCAACGAGAACACCTACCTCAAGCGGCGCGAGGAGCGCCGGCGCTTCGACGGCATCATCGGCGAGAGCTCGGCGATGAAGAAGGTCTTCGAGCAGCTCCGCAAGGTGGTCGACACCCGGGTCACCGTGCTCATCGAGGGCGAGACCGGGACCGGCAAGGAGCTCGTGGCCAGCGCCGTCCACTACTGGTCCGGCCGCCGGGAGAAGCTCTTCGTCGCGCAGAACTGCGCGGCGATGCCCGAGAACCTGCTGGAGAGCGAGCTCTTCGGTCACAAGAAGGGGTCGTTCACCGGAGCCTCGGACGACAAGAAGGGGCTCTTCGAGCTGGCCCACGAGGGCACGCTCTTCCTCGACGAGGTCGGCGAGATGCCCCTCTCGCTGCAGGCGAAGCTGCTTCGAGTTCTCCAGGAGGGCGAGGTCCGCCCGGTCGGGAGCAACCGCACCAAGCGGGTCGACGTCCGCATCGTGGCGGCGACCAACCGGGACCTCGAGAAGGAGGTCGCCGAAGGCCGCTTCCGCGAGGACCTCTACTACCGGCTCAAGGTCTTCCCCCTGCGGCTCCCGCCGCTGCGGGAGCGCCGCGAAGACGTCCCGCTCCTCGCCGGGCACTTCCTCAAGCGCTACGCGGAGGAGTTCGGTCGGCAGGTCTCGGGGGTGGCGCAGCCGGCGATGGAGCAGCTCCAGGCCTACGAATGGCCGGGCAACGTGCGCGAGCTCGAGAATGAGGTGCAGCGCCTGCTCATCCAGGTCGGCGACGAGGAGTTCGTCCAGCCGCAGCACCTGAGCCCCAAGATCCGCCAGGCCGAGGCCGTGGTCGGCCGCTTCAAGCCGGTGAAGGGCACCCTCAAGGAGATGATCGAGCAGGTCGAGAAGCAGCTCCTCTCCGAGGCCCTCGCCGAGCACGACAACAACAAGACGGCCACCGCCAAGACCCTGGGCATCACCCGCGAGGGATTGCACAAGAAGCTCAAGGGCTACGGGATGACGTGAGCGCAGGGTCGTGAAGATCGTGCGCGAAGGCTCCGGGCTCCTGGTGCTCCTCGGGGCGCTGGCGGTGCTCTTCCAGGGGATCCTCGCCCTGCGGGGCCACGACTTCGTGTCGGCCATCGTCCTGAGCGTCGTCGGCCTCGCGCTCCTCGGCGCGTCGGTCGAGCTCCTTCGCCCCAGCGTCGGGGAGTGATCGTGCGCGCGCCGTTCGTGCTCCGGCTCCTGCTGGTTCTCGGGGCGTGCGGCGACGAGGCCCCGGCTCCCTCGGTCGAGGTTCGGGCCGAGCGCCAGGCCGTTCGGCGGGCGGAGGTGCGCGCGCTCCTCGACACCATCGAGGGGGACCACCCCCCGGAGTCGATCCCCGAGGAGGACGTGCGGGCCCTCTACGACGAGCGGATCGAAGGGACGCCGTTTCCGAGCCGGGCGCCCTTCGAAGACCTGGAAGCCGAGCTCCGCGACGAGTTGGCCCAACGCGAGCGCTTTCGCGCCCTGACGGAGCTGGTCGGCGATCTCTCGGACGAGGTCGAGTTCGACCGGGCGGGCGTGGAGATGTTGCCCGGGCTGCCCATTCGCTTCGAGGACCCGGCTCCGTGAAGCGCCAGGAGGCCGAGCGGGACCAGAACGAGGGCGCCTTCACCGTCTTGCTCCGGGAGCTCCTGGTGCACCGCCGGGTCCTGGCGGTCGCCCTGGTGGACTCCGAGGGGGAGTGCGTCGACTACTGCTCGGTGGTGGAGCCCTACGAGGCCAAGGTCGCCGGCGCCCTGCTCGGGCTCGCGCTCCGGCAAGTGGGGCACTTCGCGGCCGCCACCGACATCGGCCGGGTGGGCACGATGGAGATCCTGGCCGACGAGCGGGACCTGGTGGTGCGCAACATGGGGGAGGGCTACAGCCTGGCGATGGTCGCCGAGGCCGGCGCCATCGACCAGGACGTGATGGCCACCCTCCGCCGAGTCAGCCGGCGGGTCGGCGAAGAGGCGGGCCTGCCGCCCCCGGGCTGGGACTCGGACGAGCCCGGGCTCTGGGTGGCGACCCGGGAGGCCGTGGGCTGGGCCTTCGCGCCCGTCGCCTTCAAGGAGGGCGACGGCGACCCGGTCGCCGTGATCGACGTCATCGGCCGCTGGGAAGAGCGCGGCGGCCTGGTGGGATCGCCGCTGACGTGCTTCCGGGTCCGGCTGGAGGACGGGAGCGAGGCCACCTTGGCCTTCGACGAGGGCGAATCGCTCTGGATGCGTTGGTAGCCTTCGGGAAACCCTTTGTGGGGGCGCGCGGGAGCGCTACCATCCGCCCGTGCGCAGATGCCCCTCGTGCGGAACGGAGTACGAAGACTCCGTCGCCTTCTGTGGTCAGGACGGGACCATCACGGTCCAGGTCCAGGACCCCGCCGATCACGATCGGCGCCTCGGAACCCAGCTCGGTGACTACATCCTGGTCGCCCGAGTCGCCGACGGGGCCATGGGCCGCGTCTACGAGGGCCGGCATCCGGAGACCAAACAGCGGGTCGCGGTCAAGGTCCTCCACGACGACATCGCCAAGGACGAGGTCGCCGTGGAGCGCTTCAAGCGCGAGTACGAGACTGCCGAGGAGATGCAGCACCCGCACATCGTCGACGTGATCGAGTTCGGCGAGACCGGCGACCGCTCGTACTTCCTCACCATGGAGTACCTGCAGGGCGAGGAGCTCGGCGAGCTCCTCCGCCGGGAGGGGGCCCAGAAGCCCGAGCGCGCCCTGCGCATCCTCTGCCAGCTCTGCGCCGGCCTGGACTACGCGCACTCCTTCGGCGTGATCCACCGGGATCTGAAGCCGGACAACGTCTTCCTCACCGAGACCCCCGAGGGCGACGTGGTGAAGGTCCTCGACTTCGGATCGGTGAAGCTCCAGATGGAGACTGGCCCGAAGCTGACCGCCTTCGGGACCACGCTGGGGTCGCCCTATTACATGAGCCCCGAGCAGGCGATGGGGAAGCTCGACGTGGACCAGCGGACGGACGTCTTCGCGACTGCCGCCATCGCGTGGGAGATGGCCGTGGGCCGGGTCTGCTTCGAGGGCGACAACGTGGCGGCCATCCTGATGAAGATCGTCAACGACGACCCGCCCCCGCCGAGCCAGCTCGCCCAGGGGTGGCCCCCCGCCTTCGACGACGCGGTCCTGAAGGGGGTCTCCAAGGACAAGACCCAGCGACCCGGCAGCGCGGGCGCCCTGGCCGACGCCGTGGTGCGCTCGTTCGGGCTCGACGGCGATCACCGGAAGTGGGCCGAGACATCGCAGGCGGACATCGCCAGCGCGCTGGCCGCGGCCACGCCTCCGGCTCCGGCCGCGTATGGCACCCCGGCCCCGGCGGCCTCCTCCGGGTCCCCGGCGGCGAGCGGCGCGACGGCGACCGGGCCCCAGGCGGCGCCTCGGGTGGACGAGGATCTCCCCGCGTCCTCGGGCGGCAGCGCGATGCCGATGGTGATCGGCGGTCTGGTGGTCCTGGCGCTGATCGGCGCCGCGGCCGCCTTCTTCCTGATGGGCTGACCCCGGCCGGGTCGACTCAGTCGTCGTCGTCGCGACGGCGCACGCGCACCGTGGCCGGCGCGAAGGGGTCCATCACCGTCTCCCCGGGCGCGAGGGGTGCGTGAGCCTGCACTGCGGCGGCCTCCACGTCGGCCGCGCGGGTGACCCGCGTGGGCATCGGCGAGAATCTCGCGTAGGCGGCGTCGGGGCCCAGCTCGTCGGCCAGGAGGTTGGTCCCCAGGTTCTCCGCGGGCCCCTCGGGCAAGTCGAGGACGAAGTCCTCCAGGGCGCGCAGGTCGGCCTCGATCTCCTCGGCCCAGACGTGCTTCATGAAGCGCGCGAGGCGGGTGCGGCGATAGCCCGGGGCGTGGCTTTGCAGGAAGTCCACCAGCGCGTCGCGCATCTCGGCGGCGGTCTGGAAGCGGTCCCTCCGCTCCCGGGCCATCGACCGGTCGACGATCCGGGCCAAGGGCTCGGGCAGGTCGGGCACGAGCTGGCGACAATCCGGCGGCGCCGCGTCGCGCACGGCGAAGATGAGCTCCACCTCGGTTCGGGCCCGAAAGGGCTGGCGCCCGGTGCAGAGCTCGTAGAGGACGCTGCCGGCGCTGAACACGTCGCTGCGGCGGTCGAGCGGGTGCCCGAAGGCCTGCTCGGGCGACATGTACTTCACCTTCCCCTTGATGACGCCTTGCTTGGTCTGGATGCGGTTGAGGTTCGCCTTGGCGATGCCGAAGTCGATGACCTTCACGTCGCCGTCGTACCCGATCAGGATGTTCGACGGGCTGAGGTCCCGGTGGACGACCTCGAGGCGCTCGCCGGCGTCGCCGGTGGCCTCGTGGGCGTGGTGGAGGCCGTCGAGGGAGCGCGCGAGGACGAACGCGATGTCCTCCCACACGAGGCCGATCCCCATGGTGCGCGCTTGGTCGATGGTCGACCGCAGATCCTGGCCGTCCACGTACTCCATCGAGATGAGCACGTCCTTGCCCACCCGCGCGATCTCGAAGAAGCGGGCCACGTTGGGGTGCCGCAGGCGGCTCACCAGCCGGTACTCGTCGGTGAGCATGGTGACGAACTGCTCGTCCTCCACGAAATGGGGCAGCAGCTTCTTCACCGCGACGTCGTGCCGCTGACCGTCGGCCGAGAAGGTGAAGCCGCGGAAGACCTCGGCCATCCCGCCGAAGGCGACGCGATGGACCAGGTGGTAACGACCGAGCCGACGAGTGCGGCGCATGAGCGGCCCCAGAGTGCCCGAATCGGGCCCCGGGTCGCAAGGCGGGCGGATCAGCGGGGGAGGAGGGCGAGCTCCAGCCGCGGGGTCCGCTCGCCATCCAACGCGAGCGGGCTGGCGATCCTCCACGGGAGACCCTCGCCGCTGGCGCTCACCGCCAGGTGCAGCAGCTCGGTGTCGTGCACGAGCGCGGTCACGTCGATGCGGATCGGCCGGTCGGTCACGGGCGCCAGGGTGCGGGCGGGCCCGAGCTCGGCGGTCGTGGGGCGGCTGCGGTGAGTCAGCGTGGCCCCCTCGAAGGGCCGGACCCGGGCGACGCGGACGGTCTGGCTGCTGCCGCCGCTGGCCCCGGGGGCGGGGTGGAGGACCAAGACGGCCCGCTCCACCGGGCGGTCCGGCAGCGCGAAGGTCAGGTAGAGGGCGCCGTCGGCGTCGCCCCCCAGGAGGGCTTCGTCCTGGTCGCCGAGGGCCTCCCGGCGGCGGTCGGTGCGCGTCGCGCCGAAGTCCCGCGCGGCCTGATGGACGGTCGGCCGTCGCGCCGGCTGGGCCAGGGGCCGGCAGGTGCCGTCGAGGTCGCAGACCGCGCCTTCCCGGCACGCCCCCTCGGTGCAGGTGGGTCCGCGGAGGCAGCCGGCGGTGGCGGCCAACGCGACGAGGGCGAGGGCGAATCGGGCTCGCGACGGGAGGCGGTCGATGAGGTCCTGCATGGCATGCGCGGTTTCCTCCGCGCCCGCGGGAGCATACACTTCGTGCGATGAACACGTGGAAGCGCACGTCGTTGGCCGTCCTCCTCGCCCTCGGTGGGTTGGTCGGTTGCGAAGAGGAGCCCGAGCCGGCCGAGGAGCCGACGGAGGAGGTGGCCGAGGTCGACGAGGCCGAGGCGCCGGAGGTGGAGGAAGCCGAGGAAGCCGAAGAAGAGGCGGCCGCCGGTCCCCGGGTCGAGCAGGAGGGCTACGTCGTGGAGCTCCGCGGGGGCGACGGCGCGACCTCCGGCGAGCTCACCCAGCTCGCGGTGGTCATCGAGGGGCAGGGCGAGTGGCACCTGAACCAGGACTTCCCCTTCGGCGTGAGCGTGACCGCACCCGAGGGCGTGCAGCTCCCCAAGGACTCCTTCGCCAAGGCCGACGCGGCCTCCTTCGCGGACGAGGGCGCCCGGGTGGACGTCCCCCTGACGCCCACGGCGGCGGGCGAGCACACCGTGCAGGCCGAGGTCCGCTTCGCCATCTGCAACCCGCAGTCGTGCATCCCCAAGACCGAGACGGTGGCGCTGGCGCTCCAGGTCCAGTGAGATGACGGAGATCGATGTCGGCGAAGAGCTGGCCCGGGTCGGCGACGCCGTGGCGCGCCGCTTCGATGCCCAGAAGCGGGTCCTGGGGTTCGGGGAGTTCCTCGGGCTCGTGGCAGATCATCCCTGGCGCCACACCCGGGACGCGGCGCGCTACCTGCGCGATTGCTTCGACCACTGGGGCACCGAGCGGGTCGAGCGCCCCTGGGGGAAGGTCACTCGCTACAAGCTCTTCGATCTCCCCTTCGCCGACACCGATGGCCGCCGCAACGATCGGCTGGTGGGTCACGAGGACCTCCAGCGCCGGGTCTACCGCGCGCTGGGTAGCTTCCAGCGCGAGGGGCGGGCCAACCGTTTGCTCTTGCTCCACGGGCCCAACGGCAGCGCGAAGTCGACCTTCGCCGCCTGCTTGATGGCGGGCCTGGAAGCCTACTCGCAGACCGAGGAGGGGGCGCTCTATCGGTTCTCCTGGGTCTTCCCCCGGGGCACCGACGGCAAGGGCATCGGGTTCAGCACCGCGGGCGCGCCGCCCGCGGCGGGCGACACCTACGCCCACCTGCCGGAGGAGCGCATCGACGCCAAGCTGCCCAGCGAGATCCGCGAGCACCCGCTGCTGCTGCTCCCGACCCACGAGCGCCGGGAGCTCCTGCGCAAGCTCTACGCGAAGGTGGACATCGCGCCGCCCGACTGGCTGTGGAACGGCGAGCTCGGCCACAAGAACCGCCAGATCTACGAGGCCCTGCTCACGGCCTACCGCGGCAACCTGCAGCGGGCGCTGGCCCACGTGCAGGTGGAGCGCTTCTACATCTCACGCCGCTACCGGGTCGGCGCGGTGACCATCGGTCCGCAGATGGCCGTGGACGCGCGGGAGCGCCAGATCACCGCCGACCGTTCGCTGGGCGCGCTCCCGGCCAGCCTGAGCGCGCTGACCCTCTTCGAGTCCTACGGGGAGCTCGTCGACGCTGAGAGCGGCGTGGTGGAGTACAGCGACCTCCTGAAGCGGCCGTTGGACGCCTGGAAGTACCTGCTCCTGGCCATCGAGTCCGGCGACGTCGCGCTGCCGTTCTCGAACCTGCCGATCAACTCGGTGATGGTCGCCAGCTCGAACGAGCTCCACCTCGAGGCCTTCCGCCAGCATCCCGAGTACCACTCGTTCCAGGGCCGCCTGGTGCTCCTGCGGGTGCCCTACCTGCGTGACCACCGGCAGGAGCAGGGCATCTACGACGCGCAGATCGTGCCCCAGGTGCGGCGCCACGTGGCGCCCCACGTGACCCACCTGGCCGCGCTCTGGGCGGTGCTCACGCGCCTGCAGCGCGCGCACCCGGCGGCCTACGCGGACCGGGAGCTGGGCAAGCTCGCCGCCGATCTCTCGCCCCAGGAGAAGGCGGACCTCTACGCGGACGGCACGGTGCCGCGCCGCCTCGACGGCGACGAGAGCAAGACCCTGGCCGAGGGCATCGGCGCCATCTTCGCCGAGCGCAGCAGCCCCGCGGACTACGAGGGCGGCTTCGGCGCTTCGCCACGAGAGATGCGGATGGTGCTCCTCGACGCGGCCAGCGATCCCGACGAGCGCTGCTTGAGCCCGGTGTCGCTCTTCGACCGTCTACAGAAGCTCTGCGAGCGGGGCGAATACGCCTTCACCAAGATGGAGACCGACCGCGGCTACCACGACGCCGCCGGCTTCGTGAAGCGCGTCCGGGACCACTGGATGGACCTGGTCGACGACGAGCTCCGGGGCGCCACCGGCTTGGTGGAGGAGACGCAGTACCTGGATCTCTTCGACCGCTACGTGAGCCATGCGTCCCACGCGCTCAAGGGGGAGCGCCTCTTCAACCCGGTCACCGGGAAGCACGAGGAGCCCGACCACGACCTGATGCGCAACGTCGAGGGCATGCTCGGCGCGCGAGACCACGACTCGTTCCGGCGGGACCTGATGAGCGCCGTAGCCAACTGGGCCATCGAGAACCCCGACGAGAAGGTCGAGTATCAGCGGCTCTTCCCGCGCTACGTGGAGAAGCTCGAGGAGGCCTACTTCGAGCAGCACAAGGCGCAGATCGAGGCCATCGCCCGGGACGTGTTGGTGCTGGTCGACCCCGGCGAAGACGGGGGCTCGCTGAGCGACGATGCGCGCGTCCAGGCGCTCGCGACCCGGAAGATCATGGAGGAGGAGCACGGCTACGAAGCCTCCAGCCTCCAGATCGCGCTCACCGAGCTCCTGCGCACCCGCTACCGATGAGGCTCGGCTTCCTGGGCACCGGCACCGCCATCCCCAGCGCGCGGGGTGCGTCGGGTTACGTCCTCGAGGCCGCGGGCGAGGTGCTGCTCCTCGAGTGTGGGCCCGGGTCCACCCGCCGCTGGCCGGCGATGGGCCTGGACTTCGCGCGGGTGGGCGCGGTGCTCTGCAGTCACCACCACGTGGACCACTGCGGGGATCTGGCGGCGCTCCTCTTCGGCCGGACGGTGGCGCGGCCGGAGGTTCACCCGGGCCTGGTCTTCGCCGGACCGCGGGGCCACCGAGCCCTGGTGGACGCGCTGGTCGTCGCCTTCGGCGACGCCCTGGTCCACGACGACCTCACCGTCACCGAGCTGGACGATGGCACCGCCCTGACGCTGGCGGGTTTCGTCGTGCGGGCTCGCGCGATGGCCCACCCGCGCCGGAACGCCGACGAGGCGCCGGCGCTGGGCTACCGGATCGAGCGGGGAGGGCGCGCGGTCGCGTTCAGCGGGGACACCGGTCCGTGCGACGCGCTGGTCGAGCTCTGCCGGGGTGCCGACGTGGCGCTGATGGAGTGCAGCTATCCCGCGGCGCGGGAGACGAGCAGCCACCTCAACGGCCGGACGGTCGGAGAGATGGCGCGGGCCGCCGAGGTGGAGCGGCTGGTGCTGACGCACTTCTACCCCGCGGCCGACGAGGCCGATCTGGCCGCGGAGGTCCGGAGCGCGGGCTACGACGGCGAGCTGGTGCTGGCCCAGGATGGACTCTGGATCGAGGTGGCGCGATGAAGGTGCTCTTCCGCGTGGACCCGGCCTACCTCGCGGGGGCCAACCTCGGCGTGGACCCGGAAGCCAGCGCCGCGGCCTTCGGGGCCGCGCTCGAATCGGCGCTCCGGGCCGCGTGGCCGTCCGCCGAGGTCGAGGTCGTCCTCGGCGCCCCCCACGGCGCCGCGATCACCGGGGCTGCCGATGTCGCCGCGGTTCAGCGCGAGGTGGACGGGCTGGCGCGCGGGCTCCGTGGGGCGGGCCACTGGATCGCCTACCGCTGACGTCGCCCGGGCGTTGATGCTAGCAAGGGGGATGCGCGTCGCCCTCCAAGTCAACGTCGACCACGTGGCCACCCTGCGGCAGGCCCGCGGCGTGAACTATCCCGACCCGGTCCAGGCCGCCATGCTCTGCGAGCTGGCCGGCGCCGATGGGATCACCATCCACCTCCGCGAGGACCGGCGACACATCGTCGACCGCGACGTGCGCGTGATGCGACAGACCGTGGGCACGGTGCTCAACCTGGAGATGGCGGCCACCGACGAGATGAAGGCCCTCGCCCTCGAGGTGAAGCCCGACATGGTGACCCTGGTCCCCGAGAAGCGGGAAGAGCGGACCACCGAGGGCGGCCTCGACGTGGTCGGCGCGCGGGAGCGGCTGGGGGCCTACGTGAGCGAGCTGCGTGAGGCGGGCATCCCGGTCTCCATGTTCATCGACCCGGTGCCGGCGCAGATCGACGCCAGCGTCCTGGTGGGCGCGGCGATCATCGAGCTGCACACCGGGGACTACGCCAACGCGCGAGGGGCGGCGGCCGCAGCCGAGCTGTCCAAGCTCACCGAAGCGGGCGCCCACGCCGGCCGCCATCACCCCGAGCTCCGCGTCGCCGCCGGCCACGGGCTCACCGTCCGCAACGTCGGCGAGCTGGTCCGCGCGGTGCCCGAGCTCGAGGAGCTCAACATCGGGCATGCGCTGGTCGCCGACGCCGTCTTCGTCGGGCTGGAGACCGCGGTGCAGGCGTTCCGGGCAGCCATCGACGAGGGCGAGAGCCGGCGATGATCCCGCTCCTCGGCAAGGAGGCGGTGCGGGCGCTGGACACCGCGAGCATCGCCCGGGGCGTGCCGGGGATCGTGCTCATGGAGAACGCCGGCCGCGGGGCGACCGAGGCCATCCTGGCGCGCTTCGGGGACCACCTGCAGCGACCGCTGATCGTGGGCGGCGGCGGCCAGAACGGCGGCGACGCCTGGGTGATCGCTCGCCACCTCCTGGTCCACGGCATCCGCCCCCGGGCCCTGGTGATCAGCCGTGATCCCTCGCGCATCGGCGGTGATGCGAGTCCCAACCTGCACGCCCTCCGCTCGCTGGTGGCCGAGGTGGAGGGCGCGAGCGTGGAGGACGTCGCGCCCGAGGCCATCGGCTCGATCCGCCTGGACGGCTCCTTGGTGATCGACGGTCTCTTCGGCACCGGGCTCGACCGACCCATCGAGGGCGCCTACGCCGAGGTGGTCCGCCGTCTGGACGCTGCGCCGGCGCCGCTGGTGGCCCTGGACTTGCCCAGCGGGATCGACGCGGACACCGGGCAAGTCCTGGGGGTGGCGCCGCACGCGGCGCTGACGGTGACCTTCGGAGCCCAGAAGCGGGGGCTCCATCAGTATCCGGGCGTGGCGCACGCGGGCGAGGTGGTCCTCGCCCCGATCGGCGCACCCGCGCCGAGCGCGAGCCCGGTGATGCTGGTCGAGGACTCGGACGTCGCCGCGGCGGTGAGCGTCCGGCCCGGCGACGCCCACAAGGGGACCGCTGGTCACGTGGTGGTGGTCGCGGGCTCGCCCGGAACCACCGGCGCGGCGCTCTTGGCGGGGCTCGGCGCGATGCGCGGGGGCGCCGGCCTGGTCACCCTGGCCACCCGGGCCGATCAGGCGGGGATGGACCAGCGGGTGGTCGAGCTGATGACCGCCGCCGTCGGTGACGTCGACGACGCGCTCCGGATCATCGCGGCCAAGGCCGACACGGTGGTCGTGGGCCCGGGCCTGGGCACGGACGACGAGGGCATGGAGCTCGCCCGCGGCGTGGCGCTCGAGGCGGGCGCTCCGGCGGTCCTGGACGCCGACGCGCTCACCGCCTTCGCGGGCGACCTCGAGGCGCTGCGGAAAGCGCCGGCACCGCGGGTCCTGACCCCACACCCCGGCGAGGCGGCCCGATTGCTCGGCGTGGAGACGGCGGAGGTCCAGGCGGACCGCTACGGCGCGGCGGCGGCCATCGCCCGGGCCAGCGGGCAGGTGGTGGCCCTCAAGGGCGCGCGCACGGTGATCAGCGATGGAGAGCGCGCGCGGGTGAGCCCGGCGGGGACCCCGGCGCTGGGGGTCGGCGGCACCGGGGACGTCCTGGCCGGGATCACGGGCGCCATGCTGGGCGAGGGGCGAACGGCCTTCGACGCCGCCTGGATCGCGGTCCATCTGCACGGTCGAGCCGGCGAGCGGGCGGCCGTGACCGACCGCGGGCTCTTCGCCCGGGAGGTCGCCGACGCCGTGCCCCACGTCCTCGCGGCCCTTCGCTGAGCGAAAAGCCGCTCCGCGGCCGAGACCTCTCCTCGGGTCTGCCACGGGATCGCCACAACCGTCCGGGATGGTGTTCTCCGTGGCGCCGACAGCCTGACACGGCGCCGTGGCCCACGGAGGACAAGTTGACAGCGACCCGCACCGAGCGCGCCCGAACCAAGCGCATTTCCCGCAAGAACCGGAAGAAGAAGACGATGGCACCGGTGTTGCTTCGTCGGATGGGCATGGACGGCTCCGGTCGTCCGGGAGGACCCGTTTCGATGAAGACCCAGAAGTCCCGCCGCCAGTTCGAGCGCACCCTCGCGCCGCACCTCGACGAGCTCTACGGCGCGGCCATGCGCCTCACCCGCAGTCCGGCCGATGCCGACGACGTCCTGCAGGAGGCGATGGCCCGCGCATGGGCGTTCTGGGAGCGCTACGAAGAGGGGACGAACGTGCGCGCCTGGATGCACCGGATCCTCTTCAACACCTTCGTCAACGGCTACCGCCGCAAGAAGCGCGAGCGCGAGATCCTGACCCAGGTGCACCGCGAGCGGGTGCCGGAGCCTTTCTGGAGCCACCCCGAGCCCGGCGTGATCACCGACCAGCTCGGCGACGAAGTGCAGGAAGCGTTGGCGTCGATCCCCGACACCTTCCGGCAAGCCATCGAGCTGGTGGACATCGGGGGCGCGTCCTATCGCGACGCGGCGGACACCCTGGGCTGTCCGGTCGGCACCATCATGAGCCGGCTCCACCGCGGCCGGCGACTCCTCGGGGCGCAGCTCCGCGACTACGCCATCGAGGAGGGCTACCTGGCCGCGGCGTGATCCCCCCGTGTAGACTCGGGGCATGGACCTCGAGGCTGCACGTTCGGTCGTCTCCCGCTTCGCGGTGCGGACCCCGCTGGTCCCGGCGCCGGCGCTGGGGCCGGACGTGTGGCTCAAGCTGGAGACCGACCAGACCACCGGCTCCTTCAAGGTGCGCGGGGCCCTGGCCAAGTTGGCCTCGCTGACCCCGGAGCAGCGGAAGGCCGGGGTGGTCGCGGCGTCGGCCGGCAACCACGGCCTCGGAGTGGCCTTCGCCGCCCGGGCGCTGGGCATCGAAGCGCGGGTCTTCGTCCCCCGCGATGCGCCGCTGGTGAAGGTCCGCGGCATGGAGGAGCGGGGCGCCAAGGTCGAAGTGACGCTCGAGGCGGGCTACGACCAGGCGGAGGAGCGGGCCCGCACCGCGGCGGCCAACACCGGCGAGGTCTTCATCTCGCCCTACGACGATCCGTGGGTCGCGGCCGGCAACGGCGGCACGCTGGCGTTGGAAGTCCTCGATCAGCTCCCCGAGATCGGGTCGTTCGTCTTCCCCGTCGGCGGCGGGGGCCTCCTGGCGGGCATCGCCGAGGCGCTGCGATCAACCGGTCGCACGGCCGACCTCGTCGGCGTGCAGAGCGAGGCCTCGCCGGCCATGACTCGCTCCCTCGAGGACGGCCGAGCGCACGAGACCTGGGATCCGGCGGCGACCTTCGCCGAGGGCCTCGAGGGCGGCGTCGCGGCGGCGTCGGTGGCGCGGGCTCGAGCCAGCGGGGTCCGGATGGCGCTGGTCAGCGAGGCGGCCATCGCCGACGCGATGCGCTTCGCGCACGCGCGCCTCGGGCTCCGCCTCGAGGGCAGCGGCGCGGTGCCCATCGCTCATCAGCGATCCCATCCCGAGGCGTCACCGACCGTCCTGATCCTCACCGGTAGCAACGTGGACGACCGGGTCTGGCGCGCCGTCTTGGGCGGGGTCTCGGATCCCCAGGCGCTCTTCGCTTCGCCGCCGTCTTGACGGCCTCCGCCGGCTCGCCCATCTTCCATTTCCGACTCGCCCGGTGGGGTAGGTCGGATAGTTGACCCTTTCAGTCAGGTAAGGCGATGGCTCAGACGTACTCCGACATGCTCCAGGCCGTGAAGGCCGCGATCCGCCAGGTCTCCCTCGAGGACCTCGACGCCCGCATGAAAGCCGGAGAGTCGATGACCGTCGTCGACGTCCGCGAAAAGGACGAGTGGCGCCAGGGTCACATCCCGGGCGCGGTGCACGTGCCGCGTGGGTTCCTGGAGATGCAGTCGGGCAGCCGGCTGCCGGACAAGGACGCGACCATCGTCGTGTACTGCGCGGGCGGTGTGCGCAGCGCCTTCGCCGCCAAGGTCCTCCAGGACCTCGGCTACACCAAGGTCGAGAGCGCCAACCCGGGGTTCAACGACTGGAAGGACCGCGGCTTTCCCACCACGAAGCCCTTCGCGTTCACCGACGAGCAGCTGAACCGCTACAGCCGGCACCTGCTGCTCCCCGAGGTCGGCGAGAAGGGACAGGCCAAGCTCCTCCAGGGCCGGGTGCTCCTCCTCGGGGCCGGAGGGCTCGGCAGCCCGGCGGCGCTCTACCTCGCGGCGGCCGGCGTCGGCACGCTGGGGATCGTGGACGGGGACACCGTCGACGAGTCGAACCTCCAGCGCCAGGTGCTCCACGGCCGGACGACGGTCGGCGCGCCGAAAGTGGAGAGCGGTGCCGCGCGCATCGCCGACCTGAACCCCGACGTCACGGTGATCCCCTTCCAGGAGCGGCTCACCAGCGAGAACATCGACCGCATCTTCGACCAGGACTGGGACGTCATCGTCGACGGCCTGGACAACTTCCCGACCCGCTACTTGGTGAACGACGCCAGCGTGTGGAAGGACATCCCCGTGGTCCACGGGAGCATCTTCCGCTTCGACGGGCAGGTCACGACCTTCTGGCCGGGGAAGGGGCCCTGCTACCGCTGCCTCTACCCGGAGCCCCCGCCGGCCCATCTGGCGCCGAGCTGCGCCGAGGCGGGGGTCCTCGGGGTCCTGCCCGGAGTCATCGGGACCATCCAGGCCACCGAGGCCATCAAGATCCTCCTCGGCCAGGGAGAGCCGCTGGTGGGCCGGCTGCTCCAGTACGACTCCCTGGCGATGAAGGTCCGCAGCTTCAAGCTCCCCCGGGACCCGGAGTGCGTGGTCTGCGGGCAGAACCCGAGCGTGACAGAGTACGTCGACTACGAAGGCTTCTGCTCCGCCTGAGCCCGCCGGGCCCCTGCCACCGTCTGGGGACGGCGAACATTCCGGCGGTGGCCTTTGAAAAATGCCGCCGAGTGCCATAGGTTCGCAGCCATGACGGATAGGGACCCGGTCCCCGCGCTGGTCGTCGGTATCGGTTCGTCGGCCGGGGGGCTCGAGGCGCTGAAGAAGCTCCTCACCAACTTCCCTCGGTGCGAGGAGCCGGCAGCGGCGCTTTCGCTGGTGGTCGTTCAGCATCTGGACCCGGACCACGAGAGCCTCCTCCCGGAGATCCTCGGCCGAGCCACGGAGCTGGAGGTGGTCGCGGCCCGAGACCGGCACCCGCTCCTCGCCAACCACGTCTACGTGATCCAGCCGGGCACGCAGATCTCCCTCGTCGACCACGAGCTTCGGGTGGAGCGCCAGCCCACGCGCCGCTCGGTCGCGGAGGGAGTGGACCACTTCTTCAAGAGCCTCGCCGAGGTGTTCGGCGAGAAGTGCGCCGGGGTGGTGCTCAGTGGGACGGGCCGCGACGGGACGAACGGTCTACGGCGCATCAAGGCGGGCGGCGGCATCACCATCGTCCAGGACCCCGCCGGCGCCGGCCACTCGGCCATGCCTCGGAGCGCGGTGGACGCGGGGGTGGCCGACTTGGTCTTGCCCGTCGAAGAGATGCCCGCGGCGCTCGCGGCCTACGCCGCCCGGTCGTCCACGGGGCAGCGGAAGCAGTTCGACCTCGGCGGAGAAGAGGCGCTCCACGCGGTGGCGTCGGTGCTGCGCTCCCATGAGGACTTCGACCTCTCGAAGTACAAGCCGGGGACCGTCGAGCGTCGGATTCGCCGCCGAATCGGGTTGGCGGGGATGGACGGGCTCGAACCGTACATGGAGTTCCTGCGCGACGACGCGGAGGAACGCCGCGGCCTCATCCGAGACATGATGATCGGAGTCACCGACTTCTTCCGGGATCCAGAGGCCTTCGAGACTCTGGCGACGGAGGTGTTGCCGGGGCTGGTGGACGCCAAGCGCCGTTCGGGGGAGCCGCTGCGTCTCTGGTGCGCCGGCTGTGCCAGTGGCGAGGAAGCCTATTCGCTGGCGATGTTGGCTTATGAGGCCTGCCGGAGTGGTGGGGCGGAGGTCGACTTCCACGTCTTCGCCACGGACGTGGACGAGAACGCTCTCGCCATCGCCCGAGCCGGGGTCTACCCGGACACCATCGGCGGGTTCGTGTCCGAGCATCGGCTGCGGCAGTTCTTCGACACCGTGGATGACAACGGCTACCGGGTGAAGCCCTTCATCCGCAACGCCCTCTCGTTCGCGATCCATGACATCACCGTCGATCCGCCCTTCAGCCAGCTCGACCTCATCAGCTGCCGGAACCTGCTGATCTACCTGCGCCGGGAGCTCCAGAAGGAGGTCTTCGAGACCTTCCACTTCGCGCTCCGGCCTCACGGCCATCTCTTCCTCGGCGGGTCCGAGACGACCGGCGACAGCTCCGCCCTCTTCCAGGCCGTCTCCAAGCGTCACCGGCTCTTCCGCCGGCTGAACGGTCGCCGCGTCACCCCCATGCTGCGGACCAGCCGCGGGGTGCGGCGCATCCCAGGGGCGTCGGCCGACCCCGAGGGCGCCCCGCCTCGCCGGCGCGCGGAGCCGGTGGTCGAGGAGGCCCGTCAGCTCTTGATCGAAGCCTGGGTGCCGCCGACCGTAGTCGTCGACGCCTCCGGCGCGGTGCCCTTCGTCCACGGGGACGTCGGGTCTTTCCTCCGAATTCCCAGTGGTGAGCCGCGCTTCGAGCTGATGGCCATGCTCGAGTCCGGGCTCCGAACGCGGGTGCGAGCCGCGCTCTACAAATGCCGTCGTGACGGGGAACCGGTCGTGGTCGAGGCGGGCACGCCGACGCGGGATGGTGGGGTGCGCACCCGGATCTCCGTCCGGCCCTCGCGGGTCGACGGCAGGGAGCTGACGGCCATCTCCTTCGAGCACGTGGTGGAGACCGAGCGGCCCCTCCCCAACGTGGAGGCCGAGCACGATCAGCTCGTCGACCAGCTCGAGAAGGAGCTCGACGCCACCCGCGAAGATCTGCGGAACACCGTGGAGGAGCTGGAGACCTCGAACGAAGAGCTGCGCGCGGCCAACGAGGAGTCGACCTCGATCAACGAAGAGCTCCAGTCGACCAACGAAGAGCTCGAGGCGACCACTGAAGAACTCCGCTCGCTCAACGAGGAGCTCACCACCGTCAACGCCCAGCTGAAGGTGAAGGTCGACCAGGTCCAGGAGGCCCATGACGACCTCCAGAACTTCTTCGCCAGCACCCAGCTGGCGACGCTCTTCCTGGATGAAGGTCTCCGGATCAAGCGTTTCACGCCGGCGGCCCGTCGTCTGCTGCGACTTCAAGAGGGAGACCGCCGCCGCTACGTCGACGACCTGAATCGCGAGCTCTTGCATCGTGACCTCGAGGCCGACGCCCGGCAGGTCCTCGAGAGCCTCACGCCGGTGGTGACGCCGCTCGAGCTGGGGGACGGGCGACACTTCGAGCGCCGGGTGCTGCCCTACCGGTCCACGGCCAACCGTATCGAAGGGGTGGTGATCACCTTCATCGACACCACCGAGACGCGGCAGCTCGCGCGTTCGCTCGAGCGCCGCGAGCGGCAGGCCGCTGCGGTGGCCCAACTGGGTCTCATCGGCCTGACGGAGCTGGCCCTGGAAGACCTCTTCGAGCAGGCGGTCCGAGGCGTCCAACAGGTGCTCGGTACCGATTGCGTCTTGGTGGCCATGGCCGGCGATGACGCGCTCCAGGTGTGCGCGGCGACGGGCGCCGAGCTCGAGGCTGGGGATGGGTTGTCGCTGGGGGTCGGCTCCCTCGAGGGCGCCACGCTGGTCCACAAGGGACCCGTGGTCTCGTCCCCGCTCGCCGAGGATTCTCGCTTCGAGGTGCCCGAACCGCTTCGCGAGATGAGCAGCGCGATGGGGTCGGTGATCGGGGAGATCGCGCGCCCCCTCGGCGTGGTCTCCGTCTACAGCCGAGATCCCCGAGACTTCGGCCGGGACGACGCCAACTTCTTGGTCGCCATCGCCAACGTCCTGGCGGCGACCATGCGGCGCCGGGACGTCGAGCGCTCCCTCGAGGAAGGACGCCGGAACTTCGCGCTGGCGCTCGAGCACAGCCCGACGGTCTTCTATCAGTGCGATGCCGACCTGAGGTACACCTGGGTGGGCAAGCCCCACCCGCTGTTCCCGCCCGGAGACCTCATCGGAAAGCGGGACGATGAGGTGCTCTCCCCGGAGCGTGCGTCGGTGGTCATGGGCATGAAGCGCCAGGTCCTCGAGACCGGTCAGGGCCTACGCCAGCAACACGTCGCGGTGCTCGAGCATGGGAAGGAGCACTACGACGTCACCATCGAGCCGATTCGCGAGGACGACGGAAGCATCTCCGGGCTGACGATCGCGGCTCACGACGTCACCCCGCAGGTGGAGATGCGCCAGCGGCTGGAGGCCAAGCGGGCTCAGCTCGCGGCCCAGGCTCTCGAGCTCGGCGCGCTCTATCAGTCGGTCCCGGCGGGCATCGCCGTACTGGACGGCCAGGGGAGCTTGCTCAAGGTGAACCCCGCTTTCGGGGAGTTGGTGGGCCTCGACGAGACCGAGGACCCGGCGACGGCTCGGCTCCCCGAGGAGCTCCGTAGCGTGTTGCAGGAGGTCGTCGCCACGTCGACCGCGGTCGAGGGCGAGATCACCATCGGGGCGAATGGCACCCGGCGCCATTGGTCGTACGGAGCCGTGCCGCAGGCGCGGGACGGGGCCCGACGCACGACGCTGGTCATCCGGGACCTGACCGAGCGGCGCGAGGTGGAGGAGCAGCTCCGGCTCAGCGAGGCGCGCTTCCGTTCCGTCTTCGACCAGGCGGCCATCGGCATCGCCATCGTCGACGACTCGGGGCGGGTGACCAGCGCCAACCAGCGCATGGCCGAGATCTTGGACCGCGGGAATCAGGACGTCGTCGAGAACAGCGACTTCCTCGAGTGGGTGGTCCCATCGGCCCGGGAGCGAGCTCGGCGCAGCATCACCCAGGCCGCAGCGGACGGCCAGAGCTTCGCGGCGGAGCTGGAGATGATGCGGTCTCAGGGCGGGGTGGTCTGGGTGAAGATGACCACCTCGGCCTTCGCCCCCCACACCGTCGGGGACACGGTGGTGGTCATCGTCGAGGACATCTCCGAACGGAAACGGTCGGAGATGGCGCTGCAGGAGGCGGCCGAACACAAAGACGATTTCTTGGCGATGCTCGGCCACGAGCTCCGCAATCCGCTCGCCGCGCTCCGGTACTCGACGGACCTCCTCGGCACGATGGTCGCGGACGACGAGCGCCTCCACCGGATACAGCAGATCTTCGATCGGCAGGTCACCCAGATGAGTCGTCTCGTCGGTGACCTCTTGGACGTCTCGCGCATCGCCCGGGGCAAGCTCTCGCTGCAGCGGGAGACCGTGGACCTCGGCCTCCTCGTCGCCGAGGTCGGTGAGGACGCGGCGCCCCTCTTCGCGCGCGGCCAGGTGAGCCTGGTCGTCGACCTCCCCGAGCAGCCGGCGTGGGTCTTCGGTGACGGTGCCCGCTTGGCCCAGGTGGTCGACAACCTGGTGGTCAACGCCCGCAAGTTCACCGAACCCCCGGGGCAAGTCCGGATCTCGCTGGAGCGGAGCGAAGACGAGTGGGTCCTACGGGTGCGCGACACCGGCGTGGGCATGGAGCAGGCCCTCATCGACCGCATCTTCGAGCCCTTTCGCCAGCTCGAGGGGTCCCGGGAGAAGGCCGAGGGCGGCCTGGGTCTCGGGCTGTCCATCGTCCGCGGGGTGGTGGACCTCCACGGCGGCCAGGTCGGCGCCGAGAGCGACGGGCCCGGCGAGGGTTCGACGTTCTGGGTCCGCATCCCGGCCGCGAGCCCCGCGACGGTGCCGAGCAGCAAGCCGCCCCGCAGGGCGGAGTCGGGCGGAGCCCGGGTGTTGCTCATCGACGATCACCAGGACGCTCTGGAGACTTTGAAGCTCATCCTGGAGGGCGCCGGGCACGAAGTGCAGACCGCCCCCGATGGCCGGACGGGGCTCGAGTGCATCGACGCGTTCGCCCCCGAGATCGTCTTCTGCGACATCGGGCTGCCGGGCGGGATGAGCGGCTACGATGTCGTCCGCGCCGTCCGGGAGGACCCCTCCGACCGGTTGGCGATGGTCGCGATCACGGGTTTCGGACGCCGCGAAGACCGGGTACGCGCTCGGGAGGCCGGCTTCGATGAACACATGACCAAACCCGTCAGCACGGCCGAACTCCTGGCGATGGTCCGTCGCCTGACTCGTGCGCGCGCGTGATCGGCGGCGCCAGGGCGACTCTCAGTCGTGCCCGTGGTCGCGCCAGCGCGCGAGCTTGCGGGTGAGGGTTCGGCGGTCGAGCTCGAGGAGCCGCGCGGCCTCTGACTTGTTGTTCCCGGTGTGCTTCAGCACGTGGCGGATGTAGCGCCGCTCCAACACCCGAAGCGGCACGATCTCCTCTTCCACCAGTGCTTCGCTGGGGATCTCCAGGGCCATGCGGACCGCGCCCGGGAGCGTTTCCAGCTCCAGGGTCTCGCCGCGAGAGAGGACCACCATCCGTTCGACGGCGTTCTGGAGCTCGCGGACGTTGCCGGGCCAGGTGTACTCGAGGAGCGCCTCCCGCACTCCGTCGCCGAACTCCGGGATGACCGCGCGGCTGGTTTTGCGGACACTCTCTCGCAGGAACGCGGTCGCCAGGACGAGAATGTCGTCGCCGCGTTCGCGCAGGGGGGGCAGCTCGATGTGGATGACGTGGAGTCGGTAGTAGAGGTCTTCGCGGAGGCGTCCATCGGCTACCGCCTTGGCGGCGTCGCGATGGGTGGCCGCGACGATCCGCACGTCCACTTCCCGTTCGGCCGACCCGCCCACCGGGCGGACCTTCTGTTCTTGGAGGGCCCGCAGGAGCTTCGGTTGGAGCGCGAGCGGGAGCTCGGCGATCTCGTCCAGGAAGAGGGTGCCCCCGTCTGCTTGGACGAACAGGCCATCGCGGTCGGCAGAGGCGTCGGTGAACGCTCCTTCGACGTGACCGAAGAGCTCGCTCTCCAGGAGCTCCCGAGGGATCGCCGCGCAGTTGATGGCCACGAATGGGCGCTCGGAGCGCCTGCTCGCCCGATGCAGCGAGCGGGCCGCCAGCTCTTTACCCGTACCGCTCTCACCCGTCAGCAGCACCGTGGCGTCACTCTGGGCGACCTGCTTCAACTCGCGGCGAAGGGAGACCATGACCGGGCTCTCGCCGATGAGAGCCTCGTCCATCGGCATGCGCGGGTCCACCATGGCCCGCTCCAGAGCGTGCTCGATCTGTTCCAGCGCCACCGGCTTGGTCAGGAAGTCGTCGACTCCCAGACGGAGCGCGCGCACGGCGCGGTCCATGTTCGCGAACCCCGTGATCATCACGATGGGGAGCCGCGGCCGACTCCGGCGGAGCTCGGCCGCCAGGCGCAGGCCATCGGAGTCCTCGCCCTTGCCCAAGACCAGGTCGAGGAGGACGGCATGGGGGTCGAAGGACCCAATCTTGGAGCGCGCCTCCGAGGCCGACGCGGCGTGGTCGACCGCGTACCCCCGGCGCTGCAGCAGCTGCCCGAGGCTCCAAGCGGTGTCGGCCTCGTCGTCGATCACGAGGATCCGGGAAGCCTGAGATTCGGAAAGGGCGGTGAGCGGTTGCGTCATTTGTTGGGAGTGCGACAGCCTGTCGCGAGCAGCATTGCCCCAAGAGGGGTGGATTCGGCAGTTGGAGCCTCGACTTTTAGGGCGTTTCGTGAGGCCGCATGGGTCCTCGGCCTAAGATGCCGTCGATGGTGGGGCGAACGTGCACCATCGATGCCACCCATCCCCATCCTGAGACGCGATTCGGAAAGAACTCAATCGCAGTTGCGACGTGGAGTCACGCGTGGCCCGAGTTCGAAGGCGGAGCATCCCTGGCACCGGCCACTCTCCGTGCAGTTCCCGTCACAGACCGCGTCGCTTTGACACGGTACCACGCATCCGTCCGCGTAGCACCGCGCCGCCCCGTCACAGTCCGAGTCCTCCAGGCACGGGACGCAGCGTCCGCTCTCGGGCTCGCAGCGACCGGTGGGACAGTCGGCGTCGGTGTCGCAGTAGGCCCGGCACCGCTCCCCATCGCAGTAGGCATCGCAGGGGCATTCGGTGTCCTCGCGGCAGATCCGTGCGTCGCAGCGGCCCTCGGAGCAGACGCGGCCCGCTGGGCAATCGGAGGTGGTCGTGCAGTCGCAGTAGCCGTCGGTGCATGCGCCGGGGCAGCCGCCGAGGCTGGCGAGGCAGGGATCGCAGTCGGGCGCCAGGGACTGGGGGCCGGGCCCGTCGCAGAAGGGCAGGCCCACGTCCAGGTAATCGAGCTGGCAACCGGGCGCGCGGCTGCCCGCGAGCGAGGTGGCCAGGCAGTAGCGCTCGGGGTCGGCGGTGGCCTCGCAGGCGGCCACGCATGCGCCCGCCTGGCACCGCTCCCCGGCGAAGCACTCGGCGTCGGCGGCGCAGGGGGCGCAGTCGGCGGCGACGACGCCCACCACGCAGTCGGTGAGCAGGGCGCAGGTCCCGTCGTCGCAGGCGAACCGAGGACCACAGTCGCCGTCGCTGGTGCAGTCCACACAGACGTTCGCCGCGCACCGCCCGGAGGCGCAGTCGTCGTCGGCGGCGCATTCGACGCAGGAGCCCGCGGAGCAGACCCGAGCGTCCCCGCAGTCCGCGTCGGCGTCGCAATCCCCGGCGGGATCTCCGCCGCCACAGGCGCTCAAGAGCAAGAGGAAGAAGACCGGTATCCGCGTAGTTCCCACGGGCCGATCCCTGGGGAAGCCCAGGGCCGGGGGCAAGCGGGCCCTGGGCGGCGATGACGCGCGTCAGTCCGCCGGCTCGCCGGCGCGCGCCCGCAAGCGCACCCAGCCGAAGGCGACCAGGCCGAGGATGAGCACCCCGATGAGCTGGGAGGTGCTGAGCCCCAACCAGGCGCCCCGGTCGTCGGCGCGGACGTACTCGATGACGAAGCGGAGGACCGCGTAGAGCCCCAAGAAGAGCAGCATGAGCTGACCGTCGAAGCGCTTTCGGGGGCGCCACACCAGCATCAGGAAGGCGGCGATGGCCAGGCACCCGAAGGATTCGTAGAGCTGGGTGGGGTGGACCGGCAGGCTCACGTCCGAGGCCGAGGCCAGCAGCCCGTGCTCGTGCTGCTCTTCGCTGGCGTCGCTCCAGGCAGGGAACCGCACCGCCAGCGGGAAGTCGGCGTCGACCGGTTGGCCAAAGCAGCACCCGCCGAGGAAACACCCGAGGCGCCCAAAGAAGAGGCCGAGGGGCATGACCATGCCCACCAGGTCGACGCCCTTCCAGAGCGGGAAGCCTTCCTTGCGAAGGAAATAGAGGCCATAGCCACCGGCCGCGATCAGCCCGCCGTAGTAGGCCAGGCCCCCGTTCCAGAACTTGGCCCACGCGAAGCAGTCGCGCTCCGCCGGCCGGCAGACCTCGGCGGCGGTGTCCCAGACCCCCTCCCACGCGGCGCACTGGCCGGCGGTGACGTGCCAGGCGACCTGGGTGGGGTCGGTGCAGAGGTGCACGTAGTCCCAGAAGAGACCGTCGGCGAGCACGTGGAGGATGCGCCCGCCGATGACCCCCCAGAGCAGCGCGAAGAGGCCCAGGTCGATCATCGTGTCGTGATCGAGCCCCATGCGCCGGGCCTGTCGCTGCGCGAGGAAGATGGCCAGCCCGAAGCCGACCATGAGCATCGCGAAGTATGCCGGGACGGTCTCCCCGAAGACCTCGAAGAGGGTGGGCTTCACCGGGGCGCACCCTCGCCGAAGGTCGAGGGCGCCACGAGCTTCAGGCCTCGGCCGGCGCCGGGCTCTTCTCGTCGGTCGCGGCCTTCTCGGCGGCCCGCTCGTCGCGGCCCTGCCGGTGCCCGTCGATGAGCAGGAGCACGATGCCGATGGTGATGGTCACGTCGGCGATGTTGAAGGTGGGCCATTGGGTTCCCACCCAGGGGAGCTCGGTCTCCCAATAGACCCGGATGAAGTCCACCACGTAGCCGAGCCGGAAGCGGTCGACGAGGTTGCCGAGGGCCCCGGAGACGATGAAGGGCACGCTCCACGCGAACGCCGAACCGCCCCGCCCGGTGGCGAACATCCAGAGCAGCGCCAGCGTGGCGGCGATGGCGGCGGTCCCGAAGACGGCGTGGCGCGCGATGGGCGGCGCGGTCCGGAGGAGCCCGAAGGCGGCGCCGCAGTTCTCGGCGTAGCGGAGCTCCATGTGGTCCTCGACCAGCACGAAGGGCTCGCGCGCGTTCAGGCGCTGCGGCCGCATGTACCCGCTCTCGTCCGGCTGACACACGGGCGGGGGCTCGCTCAGACGCTCGGTGGAGAGCTCGTCCAGCGCCCAGGCCTTGGAGCCCAGATCGGCGGCCAGGAGGGCACCGGTCCCCAGGAGGCACAGGGCCACCGCCATCCGCGTGCGCGGGGTCGGCTTGGGCCCTTTGCCCTTCTTCGCCTTGGCGGGCGCGGCCTCGGGGGCCGGGGTCTCTTCGTTGGCCGGGTCGGTCACCGGGGTTGGCTAGCACGGTCGCGCCGAAGCGCCTAGCGGGCTTTGGTCAGCCTCCCGACGGGGAGGGCACGACCGCGCATCGCCCGCCGACGCAGGCGGCCGCGACGCTCGGGGGGTAGGCGGGAGCGCAGGCGCCGCATACCGCGGTCCGATCGCAGAGCAGGGAGCGCAGGTCCGCCTCCGCATCGGCCCGGATGGCCACGAGCGCCTCGGCGGAGACGTCCGAGCCACACTCGCAACACTCGGGGGCGCGGAGCCGGCACTCCTCGTCGGTGGTGCAGGCGGCGAGCGGCAGGCGCGAGAGGTCCACCGCCACGCAGCGGGCGGCGTTGCAGGTGGCCACCAGGTCCGGGTTCGGACCACCGACGCAGGGATCACAGGCGATGTCGTCCGCGCAGAGCCCCTCGAAGTGGTCTTCCACGCGATCGGCGCGAATCGCCGTCGAGCCCTCGAGGGTGGCTTCGCCGCACTCGCCGCAGCAGGTCTGGGAGACGACCTCACATTCGGAGGTCTCGCCGCACGAGCGCAGGTCTTCGCCGCAGGTCTCGGCGGGGGCGCAGGTGAAGTCGGTGCCCGGCGGGCAGGAGTAGCTGCAGGTGAAGGGATCGAAGATCGCCATGTCCATGCCCTCGCAGCATTCACCGGCCAGGCACACCGGGGGCGGGCCCGCGTCGAGGGTGCAGGCCGGAGGCATGCCCCCATCGTGCACGCAGCGCCCCGTCCAGGAGCACTCCTCGAAGGCGAAGAGCGGCCGGAGTTCGCCGGGGCAGGTGGCGTCGCAGGTCACCGGGTCCACGTCGGCCGAGGTGATCTCGAAGCAGCAGTCGTCGAAGCACGACGGCACCGCGATCCCGAGGCACGCCGGCGGGGACGTGTCGGTGCCGGGCGGCGTGTCATCCGAGTCGCAGGTGCAGCCGCCGAGGACCAGGAACGTCAAGAGAACGCGGCGCATCGGTCAGCCCCCCGTGTAGGTGACGGTGCAGCGACCGGCTTCGCAGGTCGCCGTGACGTCGGCGGGATAGGTGGGCGCGCACTCCGGACACCCGACGTCCTCGCCGCAGGCGATCGCCACATAGTCGCCCTCGGCGTCGGTGCGGATGGCGACCAGCGTGCCCAGGTCTCCACCGCACTCGCAGCAGTCCTGGGTGCGCAACCGGCAGTCGTCGTCCGCGGTGCACGCGGTCATCGGGTCGGCCTCGAGGTCGGCGACGCCGCACACCCCCGCTTCGCAGGTGGGCACGAGGTGCGGGTTGGGCATCGACGCGCAATCGGGACAGATGGCGCCGTCCTCACAGAGCGAGTCGCGGTACGCCGCTCGCTGGTCCCGGGGGATGGCGGTGACGTCCGCCAGGGTGGGACGCCCGCAGACCCCGCAGCAGGTGTTGGCGGTCACCACGCAGTCGCCGGCGGCCGCGCATTGGGTGTCGAAGCAGAACGCGGCGGGGTCGAGCTCGCACCCCATCGAAGACCCCTCGGGACAGCTCACCGAGCAGTCCGCGTTCACGGTCGCGGTGTGCTCGGTGTCGCAGCACGGACCCGACCAGCACGACAACCCGACGGGTCCGAGGTCGCACTCGGGCGGCGCCGCGTCGCGGCCGCCGCCATCCGCGGGCGGGAGCCCGAAGTCGGGCTCCGGCTCGGGAGAGTCGTCGTGGGAGTTCCCGCAGCCGACGAGGCCGAGGGACGCGAGCGAGGCGAGGAGCGAGAGTCGAAGGAGGATCTGCATGGGTCTTTCGTGTGCCAGGGTGCGCCGCGCGCCCCGGTCCCCCGAAGACCCAGCAAGATTCAAACCACGCGGAGCCCCAGCTTCAGCTCGGTCCCCTCGACGTCGGCGTCGATGGCCTCGCCCTCGACGCCCCGCGTGAACCCGGTGGCCAAGGTCTCGTTGGCGATGGTCTCCGCGTGTTCCTCGATGGCCTGGGCCAGCTCGCCGTCGCAGTGCCAGCTCAGCGCGATCCGATCGTCGAAGGCCAGGTCGGCCTCTTTGCGGGCCTTCTGGACTCGGCTGATCACCTCCCGGGCCAGCATGGCGCGCCGGAGGGCGTCGGTGATCTCGGTGTCCAGGACCACCACGTGGCCACCCTCGCTGGCGGCCGCGAAGCCCTCCCTGGCGTGGAGGCGCGCCTGGACGTCGTCTGGACCGAGCTCGACGGCGTCGCCCTCGAGGGCCACCACCAGCTTCCCGGTCTCGGTGAGGGCCTGGTAGACCTCGCCGCCGTTCATCTGGCCCAGGGTCTTCTTCAGGAGCGGCATCTTCTTGCCCAGCTTGGGACCGAGGGCCCGGAAGTTGGGCAGCAGCTCGAAGGTCACGTAGCGGGTCGCGTCCTCGGTGAAGCTGAGCTTCTCGACGTTGAGCTCCTCGCGGATGGCGGCCGCGAAGTTCTCGATGGCCGCCCGCTCACCCTCGTCGGCGACGACGACGATGGCCTCGCCCAGGGGCTGGCGGACCTTGAGCTTGTGCTCGTTCCGAACCCGGCTGCCGGCGGTGACCACCTGGCGGGCGAGGGCCATGGCGTGCCGCAGCTCGTCGTCGACCCGGGCGTCGTCGGGGGTGGGGTAGGAGGCCAGGTGCACCGACTCGGGGGCCTCGCCGTCGTGGCGCCGCACCAGGTTCTGGAAGACCTCCTCGGTCACGAAGGGGACGAAGGGCGCCAGGAGCTTGGTGAGGTCCACCAGCACCTCGTAGAGGGTGGCGAAGGCGGCCCGTTTGTCGGCGCCGTCGCCCTCGGCCCAGAAGCGGCTCCGGCTCCGGCGCACGTACCAGTTGCTGAGCGAGTCCACGAAGGCGCTCAGGTGCCGGACGGCGATGTGGCTCTTGTACTGGTCGAGCTCCTCGCCGACCTTGCGGACCGCGAAGTCCAGCTCGGCGAGGACCCAGCGGTCCATGTCGCTGCGGTCGGCGAGGGCCGGAGACTTCGCCGGGGTCCAGCCGTCGATGTTGGCGTAGGTGACGAAGAAGCTGAAGACGTTCCAGAGCTTGAGGATCAGCTCGCGGACCGCGTCGGTGGCCGCCTTGTCGTGGAAGCGGGTGTTCTGGCCCGGGACCGTGTTGGCGTAGAGGGCCCAGCGGACGGCGTCGGCCCCGACCTGGTCCATGAGCACCAGCGGGTCGGTGTAGTTCTTGTCCCGCTTGCTGAGCTTCTTGCCCTTGGCGTCGGTGACCAACCCCATGACGAAGCAGTTCTTGTACGGGTGCGGGTACTGCGCGTCGCCGAAGAGGATCGTGTTGATCATGATCAGCGAGTAGAACCAGCCGCGGGTCTGATCGACGGCCTCGGTGATGAAGTCGGCGGGGTAGAACTTGGCCAGCTTGTCCTGGTTCTGGTGGGGGTAGCCCCACTGGGCGAAGGGCATGCAGCCCGAGTCGAACCAGCAGTCGATGACCTCGGGGACCCGGCGGTAGGTCCCGGCCTCGCCGGGCTTCTGCCAGGTGACCTCGTCGATCCAAGGCTTGTGGACCATCAGGTCCTCGCGAAGCGTCGGGTCGGCGGCCTTGGCCGCCTCGAAGTGGGCGAAGGCGTCCGGGTTGCGCTCGAGGATCTCGGCCACCGAGCCCACGCAGTCCATCGCGCCGGTCTCGTCGTTGATCCAGATGGGCAGAGGGGTGCCCCAGAAGCGCTCGCGGCTGAGCGCCCAGTCGACGTTGCCCTCGAGGAACTGACCGAAGCGGCCGTCCTTGATGTGCTCCGGCTCCCAGTTCACCTGCTGGTTGTTCGCCTTCACCTCGTCGATGCGCTTGGTGGTGGCGATGAACCAGCTCGTCCGGGCGTACTGGATCAGCGGGTCGTCCATCTTCCGCCAGGAGAAGGGGTACTCGTGGCGGTAGACCTCCTCCTTGAAGAGGAGCTCGCGGCTGCGGAGGTTGCGGATGATGTCGCGGTCGGCCTCCTTGCAGAAGCGACCGGCGAAGTCGGTGACCTCGGGCGGGAAGGTGCCGTCGGGCTTCACCAGCTGCAGGAAGCCGAGACCCTCGGCGCGACAGGCGGCGAAGTCGTCCTCACCGAAGGCGGGCGCGAGGTGGACCATGCCCGAGCCGGTGCCCAGCTCGACGAAGTCGGCGGCGATGACCCGGAAGGCCGGGCCGTCCTCGGGCTCGGCGTAGCGGAAGGGCGGCTCGTACTCGGCGCCGACCCATTCGGAGCCGGGACGGGTATCGACCACGGTCCGCGCGGTGTCACCCATGACCGTCTCGGCCAGCGCTTTGGCGACCACCACCCGGCTGCCGTCCTCGAGCTCGAGGGTGACGTAGGGGGCGTCGGCCTTCACCGCGAGCGCGATGTTCGACGGGAGCGTCCACGGGGTGGTGGTCCAGGCGAGGAAGCTCGTGTTCTCGCTGCCCTTTACCGGGAACCGCACCATCACCGAGGGGTCGTCGACCTCCTTGTACCCCTGGCCGACCTCGCCGGCGCTGAGGGCGGTGCCGCCCTGGGCCCACCACCAGACCACCTTGTAGTCCTGGTAGAGCAGGCCCTCGTCGAACATGCGCTTCAGGGCCCACCACACGCTCTCGACGTAGCTCTTGTGGAAGGTGACGTAGGCGTCGTCGAGGTCCACCCAGAAGCCGATGCGCCGGGTCATCGTGCGCCAGTGGTCGATGTACTTGAAGACCGATTCGATGCACTCCTTGGCGAAGGGCTCCACGCCATATTCGGCGATGGCTTCCCGACCGCTGATCCCGAGGGCCTTCTCGACCTCGACCTCCACCGGCAGGCCGTGGGTGTCCCAGCCGGCGCGGCGGGGCACGTAGCGACCGCGCATGGAGCGGTAGCGGAGGAAGACGTCCTTCATGACCCGGGTGAGGACGTGACCCGGGTGGGGCATGCCGTTGGCCGTGGGCGGCCCCTCGTAGAAGACGAAGGGCTCGGCGTCCCGATTGGCCTCCAGGGTCTTCTCGAAAATGCGCTCCTGGTCCCAGAGCGATTGGACCTGGGTGTCCAAGCCAGCGAGATCCACCTGGGGGGAGACGTCATCGAAGGGCTGATCGGCCATGACGGCGCACATAACGCGTTCGGCGGCTCCCGTCGACGCTCGGGTGCGGGTCCCTCGGGAACGGGGGCCGTGGTAAGAGGGGCGGCATGACGGTGCTGGACGGCAAGGCGGTCGCGAAGAAGGTGCGTGACGAGGTGAAGGCGCGCGCGGAGGCGTTCGCGGCGGCCCATGGGCGGAAGCCCGGGCTCCACGTGGTGCTGGTCGGCGACGACCCGGCGTCCCAGGTCTACGTGCGCAACAAGGAGCGCGCGGCGGCCAAGGCGGGGCTCGAGGGGCAGGTCCATCGGCTCCCCGGCGACACCACCCAGGCCGATCTCGAGGCGCTGGTGGCGAAGCTCAACGCCGACCCGGCCATCGACGGCATCCTGGTGCAGCTCCCGCTGCCGGGGCACCTGGAGGCCCAGCCGGTCCTGGACGCCATCGACCCCAGCAAGGACGTCGATGGGCTGACCGCCCTGAACGCGGGGCTCCTGGTCGACGGCCGGGACGGCCTACGGCCCTGCACGCCCTCGGGCTGCATGCGCCTCATCGAGGAGACCGGCGCGGACCTCACCGGTCAGCGCGCCCTGGTCATCGGCCGCAGCGTGCTGGTCGGCAAGCCGGTGGCGCTGATGCTCCTGGCCCGCAACGCCACGGTGACCATCGCCCACTCGCGCACCGCGGATCTCGAGGCCCGGGTGCGGGAGTCGGACATCGTGGTGGCCGCCGTCGGGCGGCCGGAGATGGTCCGCGGCGAGTGGATCAAGGAGGACGCCATCGTCCTCGACGTGGGCATCAACCGCACCGACGAGGGCAAGCTCGTCGGCGACGTGGAGTACGCCGCGGCGGCCGAACGCGCGGGTTGGATCACCCCGGTCCCCGGGGGCGTGGGTCCGATGACCATCGCCATGCTCCTCGGCAACACGGTCACCGCCGCCGAACGCCGCGAGGCCCGAGGTCCCCGCGGGGGGCGCTAGCCGAGGGGGTCGGCGTAGATGGCGCTGACGTCGAGACGGGCGTCGATGCTGGCCAGCTCGACCAGCTGACCTTCGCCGTAGTCGCGCAGGGCCCAGATGTCGCCCTCGCGGCGATAGACCTCGATGCGCGGCTCGTCCTGGCGAACCAGCACGTACTCCTGCAGCGAGTCCAGGCGGCGGTAGTGGCTGAACTTCTCGCCGCGGTCGCTGGCCTCGGTGGTGGGGCTGAGCACCTCCACGAGGACCGTGGGGTTCACGATCGCGTCGGGGTCGACCTCCGCGGTGACGCGCTCGTCGCAGACCACGGTGACGTCGGGGTAGGTGCTCCGGCCGGTGGCGGGGATGTGCACCCGCAGGTCCGACGAGAACGCGCTGCAGCGCCGCCCACGGAGGGCGTTCATCAGGGCCACCCCCATGTTCATCGCGAGCCGCGAGTGCTCCGGCGTTCCGCCGGCCATGGCCACGACCATCCCGTCGATGAACTCGTGCTTGGTCTCCGCGTCCCGCTCGAAGGCGAGGTACTCCCCATAGGAAATGCGCTCGGCCGGCTCGCCCATGGCCCCAGCATGCCCGAGCCCGCGCACGCTGTCGATCGACGGGGCGGTCCGTTCAGCGGGCCCGAACCCGGACCTCGATGGCCGCGTGATCGCTGATGCGCGGGCGCCGGCGGGTCTCGAAAGAGCTCACGGTCCAGGGGCGACCGGGATCGAGCCAGACGCGGTCGAAGCGGAAGCCCGGCGCCTCCTCGTTCGTGGGCGGCCACCAGGTCGCGCGCGCCGCCCGGGGAGCCCCGGCGAGCTCGAAGGCGTCGTCCATGGCCAGGTCGCGGCGCACCGCCCGCCACTCGGAGTCCCGGAGGTTGGTGTCGCCGAGGAAGACGGTCGGGGGCGCGTCGGGATCCCCGAGCAGCGCGTCCAGCTCGCGGGCCTGGGCCAGCCGGGCCTCGCCGCCGCTGCGCAGGCTCTCCATGTGTCCGGTGATCACCCGCGCGCGCCCCTGGGTCGGATGGTGGATGACCACCTCCACCCAATGGCGGGCCAGGGGGCTCACCCCGAAGCGGACCCGGCGTCCGCGCCCGAGCTCCCAGGGCTCGCGGACCGCGATCACGGAGTAGTCGCCGTCCTCGCGCGCCGGCTCGGCGGGGTAGAGCGCGTACCCCGCGGCGATCAGGTGGGGACGCAGCGTGCTCAGATGGATCCGCTTCACCACCTCCTGGAGCGCGATGACCTGCGGGGGAGGGCGGCCGATGCCGCCGTTCACCGCCTCGCGAAGGCTCTGGCCCAGGACCATCTCCAGGCACGCCTCCTCGGCGCGGGCGTCCAGGCGGCGGGTGTTCAGCCCGTCCAGGTTCCAGCTCAGCAGGTGCAACTCCACCCGGCCTCCCTACGGGATCGCGCCGCGCCTCGCACGCGCGCCTCCCCGGGCGGTTGACACCGAGACCTCGCGGAGCCTACGCAGCGTCCATGGCCATCGAAGTCGGCAAGAAGGCGCCCATGTTCACCCTCCCGAGCCACGAAGGCGGCAAGGTCGCCCTGAAGGACCTGAAGGGGAAGTACGTGGTGGTCTACTTCTACCCCAAGGACGCCACCCCCGGGTGCACCACGGAGGCCAAGGACTTCCGCGACGCGCAGGCGACCCTGGCGAAGCTGGACGCGGTGGTCCTCGGCGTCAGCAAGGACTCCATCGCCAGCCACGAGAAGTTCGCCGCCAAGCAGGAGCTGAACTTCGCGCTGCTCAGCGACGAGGACGGCAAGGTGCTGGAGAAGTACGGCGCCTGGGGCGAGAAGAAGATGTACGGGCGGACCTTCGACGGGATCATCCGCTCGACGGTGGTCATCGGGCCCGACCAGAAGGTGGTGGCCCACTTCCCCAAGGTCCGGGTGAAGGGCCACGTGGACAAGGTCGTCGAGGCGATCGAGGCCGACCGGGGTTGACCCGATGGGGGGAGGGGATCCCTTACCCTTCCTTCGTGACCAAACGCACCTGCCCGACATCATTGGGGGTTTGGTCCGTGGGGGTCGTTGACACGCCCCCGGCCAGCCCTTTAGCTTGTCGACCCGAGAGGGGCTCTGGTGGGGCCTCTCTCGCCCGGCCCCGGCCGGGTGGAGCGCACTGGCGCTCGGTCTGCGGATTTGGACGGCGCCCCCCGCCTGGGCGTCGCTCAGCACCGAGGGTCTCCCTCATCCTCCCCATCCTCCCAAGGAGTCTGGCGATGCGAACTTCCTTTTCTCTGCGAGCCGCCTGGCTCTTCCCCGTGACCCTGGGCCTCGTCCTCGCGGTCGGCTGCGACGACGGTCGCAGCGGCTCGACCGACGGCGACGGGACCACCGACGGAACCACCCGAACCGACATGTCCATGAGCCGCACGGACTCCGGGACGGCGACCGGGGGCGAGTGCTCCCCGGCGTGCCCGTCGGCGCAGCAGTGCTGCGGGACGTCGTGCGTGGGCGTCGAGTTCAACGGCGTCGGCAACGGCACCCTCGACTCCAGCTTCGATCACTGCGGCGCCTGCAACGCGGCGTGCAACCCCGAGAAGGCCGACCGCTGCGCCCGCTTCGGCGGCAGCGGCCCGCCCCAGTGCCTCTGTGGCGCCAACAACCTGTCCTGCGGCGGCAACAGCGTCTGCGTGCAGTCCGATGGCGTGACCATCTGCGCCGACCTCAACAGCGACCCGTCCAACTGTGGCGCGCCGGGCAACGCCTGCGCCGAGGGCGAGGCCTGCACGGGGGGCAGCTGCGGCTGCGGCGCCTCCGGAGCCCCCTGCGGCGCCGGGGAGTCCTGCTGCGGCGGCGTCTGCATCGACACCCAGTCCGACGGCATGAACTGCGGCGCCTGCGGCACCGTCTGCCCGGGCAACGCCCCGGACTGCAACGCGGGCAGCTGCGGCTGCGGCGCGGGCCCGGCCTGCACCGCGCCCACCGCCGGCGTGTTCGGCATGGGCGGCGACCCCGGCGAGAGCTGCTGCGCCGGCGCCTGCGTCGCCAACGACACCACGAGCTGCGGCTGCATGGCCTGCAGCGGCGACGACGAGTGCCAGGTCTCCGGCGGCGGCTTCATCGGCGGCGGGGGCGAGGTCACGGTCTGCTGCGGCGGGCCCGAGGTCGCGATCACCGGCTGCGGCGGCGGCGGCTTCCCCGGCCTCGGTGACGGCGGGGTCCCGGGCCTCCCCGACGCCGGCATCTGACCCCGAGCACCCATCGTTCGAGCCCGATGACCTCCAGGTCCTCGGGCTCGAACGCGTCTGGGTTCTTGCGGGCGGCGGGCGGCTCACCTAACCCATGGCCATGACCAAGCCCTTCGAGCCCCGCGGCGTCTGGCCGGCGCTGGCCACGCCCTTCACCGACGACGGCACACTGGACATGGAGGCCTACGAACGCCTCCTCGAGTTCGCCATCGCCGGCGGCGTCACCGGCGTCGTGCCCTGCGGGACCACCGGCGAGTCCCCCACGCTGAGCTGGGAAGAGCACGAGGCGCTGGTGGGCGCGGCGATCCGCGTCGCTGCCGGCAAGGTCGGGGTCCTCGCCGGGACCGGGAGCAACAACACCCAGGAGGCCATCCGCGGCACCGACGACGCGCGTAAGGCGGGCGCCAGCGCGGCCCTGCTCGTCGACTGCTACTACAACGGCCCCAGCAGCCTCGAGCTGCGCCGCGACTACTACGAGCGGGTGCTCAAGGCAGTCCCCGAGATCCCCTTGGTGCCCTACGTGATCCCGGGCCGCAGCGGGTGTGCGCTGGGCGCCGAGGATCTGGCGATGCTCCACCTGAACGATCCTGCCCGAGTGCCCGCGGTGAAGCAGGCGACCGGGGACCTGGACCGCATGCGCTACGACCGGACCCTCTGCGGCGAAGGCCTGGCCATCATGAGCGGGGACGACGACCTGACCCTGGACATGATGAACGACCGCGGGATCCGGGCGTCCGGGGTCATCAGCGTGATGGCCAACCTGGTGCCCGGCGCCCTCTCTTCCATGGTGGAGGCCCGGGCCGCCGGCGACGTGAAGCGCGCCGGCGAGATCGGGAACGAGGTGGGCCCGCTGCTCAAGATCGTCGGGGTCCGCAGCCGCTCGGTGCGCGTGCTGCCCGACGGTCGCGAGCTCCAGGTCGAGGACAAGTTCCGCAACCCGGTCCCGCTCAAGACCATGATGGCCGGGCTGGGCATGATGGGGACTTACTGCCGCCGGCCCCTCGGCCCGATGACCCCGGCGGCCGTCGAGGTCTGCCGGGACGCGCTCCGGGCGGTGTGGGAGGCGGCCCCCGAGCACCTGCGACCCATCGAGGAAGCCTACGGCGTCTCGGTGCCCGAGCGGGTCGCCGACGACCGCTTCTGGACCTGAGGAGGACCGGGCTCCGGGGAACGCCCGCGTCAGAGGACGGTCGCGGCGGCGAAGACCACCGCGACGAGGCCGGCGACCAGGGCGGCCACCAGGGTGGCACCGCGACGGAGCGACTCGTCGTCGGCGACGCGGAGCGCGGCGACGTGGACGTTCACGTCCAGCGTGGCTTCGGCTTCGGCCTCGGTCGCGCGGATGGCTGCCTCGGCGCCGGCGAGGTCGTCCGGGACCAGGCCCCGTTCGAGCGCCGCGCGGGCCAAATGGCGGAGCGCTTCCCCGCGGTCCGCGCCCGCCGAGCTCGCCGCCGCCTGGGCGGCCGCTTCCGCGTCGCGCAGCGTCCGGTCCACCCGCTCCCGCTCGGTCTCCAGCGCCACCATGCGCGCCTCCAGGCGCTCCACCGAGGTCTGGGCTTCGGCGAGGGTGGCCCGGTGCCGCTCGAGCCGCTGGCGCTGGTCCGTGAGCGCGGCCCGGCGGTCATCGTAGGTCGCTTTGAAGGGCGCGAGCGCTGCCGGGTCGCCTCCGAGCGGTTGCATCTCGGCCTCGACCCGGGCGAGGGCGGCGCGGGCGGCGTCGTAGTCCCGTTGGGCGATGTCCACTTCGGCGCGGGCGCGACCCAGCCGGCTCTGCCAGGGCTCCAGCTCGCGGCGGAGCTCGCCGAGGGCCGCGGCTTGGCGTGCCCGCTCCTGGGCCGCCTCCGCCCGCATGGCCTCGAGCTGGGCCTCGCGCTCCTCGGCCGTGCTGGCCGCGCCATCGACCGCGGCCACCAAGGATCCCAGCTCCGGCGACCCCTGCCGATGGATCGCCATGCCGAGGTTCGTGCGCAGCTCCCGCGCGCGCTGGGAAGCCGAGCGGTGGCGCGCCGTCGCCTCGGCGTACAGACGACGCAGCTCGCGGAGCCGGCGGCTGGCTGCCCGAGCGTAGGCCGGTGCGCCGAGGGCGCCATCGGGCGGCTCGGGGAGGGCGGCCAGGCTCCGTCCCCGGGCGAAGACGTCGATGACCGGCTTTTTCGGGGACTCCTTTCGCGGCGCCGGGATGGGGACCGGCGCGAGGTCGACCGCGAGGCCGCCGCCGAGGGGGTCGTCGAACTCGTCGAAGACCGAGCACCGCCCGGCTCGCCCCGGTTCGGCCGCTCGCGCGCTCGATCGACCGTCACTCCCCCGCATGCGACCAGCTTACACGAGGCGTCGCCGGTCAGCGACGGGCGGTGTGCACGACCCGCCCCGCGCCGCTCGGCTTGGTGCGGCAGGAACCCGGGGGAGGGGCCCTCCGAAACCATGCGCTCTTTTGTCTCATTCGTAATCATTGGGCTTTTGCCGGCGGGCGTCCGCTCGCCCGGGGACGGTTGGCCCCGGCTAGCCGGAGGGCGTGGCGCCGGGATGCGCAGCGCGTTGACAGGGGTCTGCGCTATTGGTAGCGACGCCCTTCGCGCTTCTCGGCGCGGCTCACGAACGATCCATGAGCGACGACCAGGACGAACCGAAGAACGCGAGTTCCGCGCCCGATGAGGCCGCCGCCGCCGTCCGTCCGGAAGATCGTCCCGACGCGCCGATCCCCATCGATCCCAACTTCCGGCTCCAGCTGCCGGGCTTCGAGGGGCCCCTCGACCTCTTGCTCTTCCTGATCAAGAAGCACGAGCTCGACATCCTCGACCTGCCCATCGCGTTCATCTGCAAGAAGTACGCGGACTACATCTCCATCATGGAGCAGCTGAACCTGGACGTCGCCAGCGAGTACCTGGTGATGGCGGCGACGCTGGCCCACATCAAGAGCAAGGAGCTCTTGCCGCGGGTCCCGCAGGAGCAGGACGACGAAGACGAAGACGAAGTCGACCCGCGGGCGGAGCTGATCAAGCGCCTCCTCGAGTACCAGAAGTACAAGCGGGCGGCCGAGCAGCTCGGGGGCCTGGGCGTGGCCGGCCGAGACGTCTTCCCGCGCGGGATCCCCGCGCCGAAGGCCGAGGGCGAAGCGCCCCTGGCCGAGATCAGCGTCTTCAAGCTCATCGACGCGTTCCAGCGCATCGTCAAACGACGCGAGGGGAACTTCAGCCTGGAGGTCGACGCCGAGCGCGTGACCATCCAGGAGCGGATGAGTCAGATCACCGAGGCCCTCCAGCTCCAGAAGCGCCTGAGCTTCGAGGAGCTCTTCGAGGGCTACGCGACCACCTACGACCTCGTGGTGACCTTCCTGGCCCTTCTGGAGATGGCCAAGTCGAAGCTCACGCGCATCTACCAGGCGGAACCCGAGGGCCCCATCTACCTGGAGGCCCGGGTCCTGGCCATCGACGACGCGGGCGAGGGCGACGAGCCCATGCCCGACATCACCGTGGACCAGCACGAGCCGGTGGACCTGGAGAAGGCGGCCGCCGCCTGGAGCGAAGCCGAGGACGACGACCCGGACTTCGACGACGGAGAACCGGAAGACTCCGAGGACGACGAGGAGCCGGAAGACGACTTCGAGGACGCGGACGGCCACGAAGACGAGGACTTCGAGGACGACGACGCCGGCCCCGGGGACGGCGAGGGCTTCGAAGGCGCCCAGGACGCGCCGGTACGACCGAAGCCCGCGGAGGGGGAATCGCTTGATTCCGAGGCTCCCGCGGATCAAGACCCGAGCGGCGCATGAACGAGACCGAGCCCAACGAGACTCGTCCGGAGTCCGAGAGCGGAGAGCCGTCCATCGAGACCGTAGCGCCCGAAGACGTGCTGCCGGAGCACGAGATGGCCGACGACGGCCCGACTCGCGCGGCTCCCGACGAGTCGACGGGTCGCGAGGCGGACGAGGAAGAGACCCCGGAGGACGACGCGGACGAGGAAGAGACCCCGGAGGACGACGCGGACGAGGAAGAAACCCCGGCGGAGGACGCGGACGAGGAAGAGACCCCGGCGGAGGACGCGGACGAAGAAGAGACTCCGGCGGAGGCTGACTCGGACGTCGAGGACGACGACGAGGACGACGAGGACGACGAGCTCCCCGGGGACGACACCGACGCCCGGCCGGGCCTCGAGAAAGCCGTCACGGTCAGCGAGGCGCACCTCAAGTCCGTCCTCGAGAGTCTGATCTTCGTGGCGGACAAGCCCGTGAGCATCCGTCATCTGGCGCGGACCGCGAAGTCGAAGTCGAAGAAGATCCGGCCGCTCCTCGACGAGCTGATCGAGGAGTACGCCAACCGCGGCATCCAGCTGGTCGAGGTGGGCGCGGGGTTCCAGTTCCGCTCCGCGGTGGCCAACGCGCCCTTCGTGCGTGGGTTCGTGGCGCGCAAGCCCGTCCGGCTCAGCCGAGCCCAGCTCGAGACGCTGGCCATCGTCAGCTACCGGCAGCCGGTGACCCGACCCGAGGTCGACGAGATCCGGGGGGTGGACAGCGGCTCGTCGCTCAAAGTCCTGCTGGACCGGAACCTCCTCAAGGTCCTCGGCCGAAAAGACGAGGCCGGCCGCCCCCTGCTCTACGGCACCTCCCCGGACTTCCTGGACTTCTTCGGCCTCAAGTCGCTCAAGGAGCTCCCCACGCTCAAGGAGTTCACCGAGCTCAGCGAGGAGAGCCAGAACATCTTCGAGCGTCGCATGGGCGAGGCCATCGACTTCTCCGAGATCGAAGCCGCCGCGCAGGCGGCCGAGGCCGACGCCCAAGAGGCGTTCTACGAAGAGACCGAAGGCGAGGCGGCCACCGACCAGGACGGGGAGTCCGACGAGGACGAGGGGGCCGACGAGGGCGCCTCCAGCGAGGCGGCGGACGGGGACGAATCGGACGGCCCGGTTTCCGACGACGACTCGGACGAGAACGACGCGGACGAAGACGACGACGCGGACGAAGACGACGATTCGGACGAAGACGACGATTCGGACGAAGACGACGATTCGGACGAAGACGACGAAGACGCGGACGAAGACGACGAAGACGCGGACGAAGCCGACGAAGACGCGGACGAAGCCGACGACGCGGACGAAGACGACGACGATTGGGATGACGAAGAGGACGACGATGACTGAGGCCGCCAAGCCGGCGCCGCCGGCGACCTTCCAGGAGCTCCTGCTCCGCCTCGAGGCCTTCTGGGCCGAGCACGGCTGCCTCGTCGGCCAGTCCTACGGTTCCGAGGTCGGCGCCGGGACGTTCAACCCGCACACTTTCCTCCGGGCCATCGGTCCGGAGCCCTGGAACGTCGCCTATTGCGAGCCCTCGCGGCGCCCCACCGACGGGCGCTACGGCGAGAACCCCAACCGGCTCCAGTCGTTCCACCAGTACCAGGTGATCCTCAAGCCCTCGCCGCTGGAGATCCAGGAGCTCTACCTGGACTCCCTCCGGGCGCTGGGGACCGACCCGCAGCAGCACGACATCCGCTTCGTGGAGGACGACTGGGAGTCGCCGACCCTGGGCGCCTGGGGGCTGGGCTGGCAGGTCTGGCTCGACGGGCTGGAGATCAGTCAGTTCACCTACTTCCAGCAGTGCGGCGGCTACGACTGCAAGCCCATCAGCGGTGAGCTGACCTACGGGCTCGAGCGGATCGCCATGTACCTGCAGGACAAGGACGACGTCTACGAGCTCGAGTACGGCGCGGGCGTGAAGTACGGAGAGGTCTTCCAGCGCTCCGAGTGGGAGTGGAGCACCTTCAACTTCGAGCGCGCCGACGTCGAGCAGCACCAGCGGCACTTCGACGACCACGAGCGCGAGTGTCTCCAGCTCCTCGGCCTGTCCGATCGAAAGGGCAAGGGCGGCAAGCTCGCGTGGATCGAGACCGATCCCCTGAAGCGGCTGGTGCTCCCCGCCTACGACCAGGTGGTGAAGTGCTCCCACCTCTTCAACGTGCTCGACGCCCGCGGCGCCATCTCGGTCACCGAGCGGCAGCGCTACATCGGCCGCGTCCGCCACGTGGCCCGCGCGTGCGCCGAGGCCTGGTACGAGCAGCGGGAGGCCCTGGGTTTTCCGCTCGTCCGGGATCGCGCTCAGCTGGCCGCGGAGTAGGGCGCCGTGCGCGTGGCGGTGCTCACCGGAGGCACCCACGTGCACGTCGCGCTCCGCGAGGGCGAGCGGGAGCTCCTCCGGGAGACGCTCCCCGCCGGGGCCCCCGGCGCGACGGTGGCCGCGGTCGCCGACCGGGTGGCCGGCCACCGCCCCGACGTGCTCGGTCTGGCCTCCTTCGGCCCCATCGACGTCGATCCCGCCTCGCCGACCCGGGGCCACCTGCGCGCCACGCCCAAGCCGGGCTGGAACGACTTCCCGCTGGGCCCGGAGCTGGCGCGCGCCTTGGGCGTGGCGGCCTGGGCCGTGGACACCGACGTGAACGCCGCCGCGCGCGCCGAGGCCGCTCACGGCGGCGAGACGGCGCTGGCCTACGTGACGGTGGGCACTGGCGTGGGCGTGGGCTGGGTGCACCAGGGCCGCACCGCGCGCGCGCCGGACCACCCGGAGGCCGGCCACCTGCCCGGGGATCCCGCGGATCCCTTTCGCGGCGTCTGCACCTTCCACGGCGCCTGCGTGGAGGGCCTCGTCAGCGGGCCCGCGCTTCGCGCTCGGTCCGGCGGAGACCCCGCCGCGCTGAGCGACGACGACCCGCTCTGGGATTGGGTGGCCCGGGACCTGGCCCACCTGGTCCACGCGGTGATGCTCCTGGTGCCGGTCGAGCGGGTGATCCTGGGCGGCGGGGTGCCCGAAGCGCGACCCTTTCTCGGCGGGCTCGTCGAGGCCCGCGCCCGCGCCCTCGCCGGCGCGTACCGGCGGATTCCGGAGGGGCTGGTGGGTCCCCCCCGGGTGACCCGGCCCGACCTCGAAGGCGCCTTCCTTCTGGCCGACGAGGCCCGGGCCTGGTAGGGCCACGCGGATGCAGCGTTTCCTCCTCGAGATCGGCGTGGAAGAGCTCCCCGCCTCGTTCCTCCGCGAAGGACTGGCCAGCCTGGAGGCCGCCGCCCGGCGCGTGCTCGGCGAGGCCCGCCTGGAACCCGAGGCCCTGCGGGTGCAGGGGACCCCGCGTCGGCTGGCCCTGGTGATCGAGGGCCTGCCCGAAGCCCAGGCCGAGCGGCGCGAGGTCATCCAAGGGCCTCCGTGGGCCGTGGCCTTCAAGGACGGCGCGCCCACCAAGGCCGCAGAAGGCTTCGCCCGCAAGAACGGCGTCGCGGTCGAGGCGCTCCGCAAGGCGGAGACGGACAAGGGCGACTACGTCTCGGCCGAGGTCCACGAGCCGGGCCGCCCGGTGGCCGAGGTGATCCCCGAGCTCCTGGGGGACATCGCCGCCGGCATCCGCTTCCCCAAGACCATGCGCTGGGGCGCGGGGGACTTCGCCTTCGGGCGGCCGGTCCAGTGGCTGGTCGCGCTCTTCGGGGACCAGTCGCTCGCGTTCGAGTTCGCCGGCATCGCCGCCGGGCGCGAAACCCGCGGGCACCGCTTCCTCGCGCCGGCGCCGGTCGCGCTGACCACCGCCGACGTCTACGAGCAGGTCCTCCGGGACGCCCAGGTCGTCGTCGATCCCGCCGAGCGCAAGGCGCTCATGGTCGAGCGCCTCGAGGCCGCCGCCGCCGAGCTGGGCGGGACCCTGGTGCCCGACGACTTCCTGGTCGGCGAGTGCGCCGACCTCGTCGAGGCTCCCTTCGTGGTGCCGGGCTCCTTCGACTCGGCGTTCCTCGAGCTGCCGGAGTCGGTGGTCATCTCGGTGATGCGCGACCATCAGCGCTACTTCGCGCTCCGCTCGGCGGACGGGAAGCTGATGAACCGCTACCTGAACGTGGTGAACACCGCGGAGGCCCCGGCGGTGATCGCCGAGGGCAACGATCGGGTGCTCGCCGCGCGGCTGGCCGACGCCCGCTTCTTCGTGGCCGAGGACCGTAAGCACGGGATGACGAGCTGGCGGCCCAAGCTGGACACCACCGTCTTCCAGCGGAAGCTGGGCACGGTGGGCGCCAAGGTCGACCGGGGCGTCGCCCTCAGCGAGTGGCTCGCGGCCCAGGTGGACGCGGACGTCGAGGCGACCCGCGAGGCCGCCGGCTTGGCCAAGCTGGACCTGGAGTCGCTCATCGTCTTCGAGTTCCCCGAGCTCCAGGGCGAGATGGGCCGCTTCTACGCGCTGGCCGAGGGCGTCGAGCCCTCCATCGCCGACGCCATCGCCGAGCACTACATGCCCACCGGCGCCGACGCGCCGGTCGCCCCGGGGGGGCTCGGGGCCATCGTGGGCACCGCCGACCGCGCCGACACCCTGATCGGCTGCTTCGGGATCGGGCTCGAGCCCACCGGCTCCAACGACCCCTTCGCCCTCCGGCGCGCGGCCATCTCCATCGTGCGCACCGCCCTCGAGGGGCCCATCGACGTCGACGTGGCCGCGCTCCTGGCCCAGGCCTACGACGGCTTCGACGTGGCGCTGGCCGACCGGGACGAGGTGCTGGCCGCCGCCGCGCGCTTCTTCACCGCCCGCTTGCGCGCCTTCTACAAAGAGCGCTTCGCCGGCGACGTGGTCGAGGCCGCCCTCGGCGCGTGGGACGGGGGCTCCGTCCGGGACCTCGACGCCCGGATGAAGGCCGTCGCCGGGTTCCGGGAGCGCCCGGAGTACGAGTCGCTGGCCATCGCCTTCAAGCGCGCCAACAACATCACCAAGGACGCCGAGGGCGGCGCGGTCGACCCCGCGCTCCTCGAAGACGGCGCCGAGAAGACCCTCTTCGAGACCTTCGAGCGGGTCCGTGGCGACCTCGCCGCGGCCTGGGAGCGCCGGGACTACACCGAGTCCTTGGCGCTGGTGGCCCGGGAGCTCAAGGAACCCATCGACCGCTTCTTCGACGACGTCCTGGTGATGGCCGACGACGAGGCCTTGCGCTCCAACCGTCTTCGCCTTCTGAAGAACATCGCCGACGCCGTCACCCAGGTGGCCCACATCCACGTCCTCGGCTCCTGAACCCCCGCCCGCGAGCAGACCGCCCATGACCGACTCCCACGTTTTCCTCTTCGACGACGACCTCGGCCCCGAGTACGCGGACGCCCAGGCGCGCAAGGACCTGTTGGGCGGCAAGGGCGCCGGCCTGAACGTGATGCGCTCGCTGGGGATCCCGGTCCCGCCCGGCTTCACCCTGACCACCGAGGTCTGCAACCACTTCCGCACCCACGAGGGCTCGTTTCCCGAGGGGACCGAGGACCAGGTGCGCGCCGCCCTCGCGGCGGTGGAGAAGGAGGTCGGCCGCGGCTTCGGCGACGCCGCCAAGCCGCTCCTGGTCTCGGTGCGCTCCGGCGCCCGGGCCTCGATGCCCGGCATGATGGACACCATCCTCAACCTCGGCCTCACCGACGAGACCGTGGAGGGCCTGGCCAGCGGCTCCGGGGACCGCCGCTTCGCCTTCGACGCCTACCGCCGGCTGCTCCAGATGTACGGCGACGTCGTGCTCGGTGTGGAGCACGCGGAGTTCGAGGAGGTCCTCGGCGGCCTGAAGCGCGAGCTGGGCAACCCGCGGATGCTCGACTCGGAGATGCCCGTCGACGGGCTCGAAGAGCTCGTTCGCCGCTACAAGAAGCTCATCGCCGACCAGGGCACCATCCCCTTCCCGCAGGACGTTTGGGCGCAGCTCTGGGGCGCGGTGGGCGCCGTTTTCCGCTCGTGGGACAACCAGCGGGCCATCCGCTACCGGCGGATGCAGGGCTTCAGCGACGACTGGGGAACCGCCTGCACCGTCCAGGCGATGGTCTTCGGGAACATGGGGATGACCAGCGGCAGCGGCGTGTGCTTCACCCGCAACCCCTCCACCGGCGAGAAGGTCCTCTACGGCGAGTACCTCCCCAACGCCCAGGGTGAGGACGTCGTCGCGGGCATCCGGACTCCGCTGAACATCACCGCCGCCGGAGCGCCTCCGGGCCGCGAGGACGAGACCCTCGAGCGGCAGATGCCCGAGGTCTTCCAGTCCATCGTGGCCCTCTGCGAGAAGCTCGAGGCCCACTACGGCGACATGCAGGACGTCGAGCTCACGGTGGAGCGGGGCAAGGCCTGGGTGCTGCAGACCCGGACGGGCAAACGCACCGCCCACGCCGCCGTCCGCATCGCCAAGGAGCTGGTGGACGAGGGCGTCCTCACCCGCGAGCAGGCCCTGCTGAAGGTCGACGCCGGCGTCCTCGACCAGCTCCTCCACGCCCGGCTCCCGACGCCCGACGAGCTCGCGGCCCAGGGCGTCCACCCGGCGGCCAGCGGCCTGCCGGCCAGCCCTGGCGCGGCGACCGGGAAGATCGTCTTCGACGCCGACGAGGCCGAGCGCTTGGCGGGGGAGGGCACCGACGTGATCCTCGTCCGCCGCGAGACCAGCCCGGAGGACATCCACGGCATGAAGGCCGCCCAGGGCATCGTCACCGCGACCGGCGGCATGACCTCCCACGCGGCGGTCGTCGCTCGGGGCCTCGGCAAGTGCTGTGTCGCCGGCTGCAGCGGTCTGCACGTCGACTACCAGAAGCAAGAGGTCGTGACCCACGGGGACGGCGGCGCCACGGCGACCTTCCGGGCCGGCGAGGTGATCACCCTCGACGGCACCCACGGCAAGGTCTACGGCGGAGCCCTCGACGTGGTGGCCGCCGCCAAGGTGCCCGAGCTCGAGCTGCTCATGGAGTGGGCCGACGAGGTCCGGACCCTGCGCGTCCGCACCAACGCCGACACCCCACGCCAGGCACGCCTGGCTCGGAGCTACGGCGCGGAGGGCATCGGGCTCTGCCGCACCGAGCACATGTTCTTCGCCGACGAGCGGCTGGAGGCGGTTCGCTGCGTGGTGCTCGCCGACACGCCCGAGAAGCGCAAGGAGTGGCTCGCCAAGATCGAGCCCATGCAGCGCGAAGACTTCACCGAGATCTTCCGGGCCATGGATGGCCTGCCGGTGACGGTCCGCCTCCTCGACTGGCCCCTGCACGAGTTCCTGCCCCGGGAGAAGGCCGATCACGAGTCGGTGGCCAAGGCGCTGGGCGAGTCGGTGGCGACCCTCGAGGCCCGCGCCGAGCAGATGCACGAGGTGAACCCGATGCTCGGGCATCGCGCCGTGCGCGTCGGTCTCACCATGCCGGCGATCTACGAGACCCAGGTCCGGGCGCTGCTCCAGGCGGCCCTCGACGTGAGCGCCGAGGGCGTGGCGGTCCACCCGGAGATCATGATCCCGGTGGTGGGCATCCCCGCGGAGCTGGCCAAGGCCCGCGCCCTCGTCGAGAAGACCGCCGAGGCCCTCTTCGCCGAGGCCGGTCGCCGCGTCGAGTACCAGGTGGGGACGATGATCGAGCTGCCCCGCGCGTGCCTGGTGGCCGACCAGCTGGCGGAGACCGCCCAGTTCTTCAGCTTCGGCACCAACGACCTGACCCAGACCACCTTCGGGATCAGCCGCGACGACGCCGGGCGCTTCCTGCCGACCTACGTGGACGAGCTGCGCATCCTGGACGCCGATCCCTTCGCCCGGCTGGACGAAGAGGGCGTCGGCGAGCTCGTGGCGATCGCCTGCGAGCGCGGTCGGAAGACCCGCCCGGACATCAAGCTCGGGCTCTGCGGCGAGCACGGTGGCGATCCGCGCTCGATCGACTTCTGTCACCGAACGGGGCTGTCGTACGTCAGCTGTTCGCCGCCCCGCTTGCCCATCGCGCGCTTGGCGGCCGCCCAGTCGGCGCTCCGCGCCAAGGCCTGACCCAAGGTCCGCGGGTCGCCTCGGGTACCTTCCGAGTGACGCGCGCATGCCCCAGTCGCTTGACGATCTCCGTTCCGCAGTCGAAGATTTCGGGTGCGAACATGCGGGTGTCGTTGCACGAGTACGTCGGCGGTGTAAGACCCCCGTCGAGCCTCGCCCGCCGTCGGGGGAAACATCGAGGCTCGTCGTGCGTATCAGGCACCGTGAAGGTGCCGCCTTGTCTTTTCAGCGGAAAGAGTGAGCCGTGACCGCGGAGCTGAGAGTCGTCGAGGGGGAAGACGCCCCGGAGAACAAGCTGGTCGGGCAGACCATCGACGGTCGCTACGAGGTCGAGGGGGTGCTGGGCGAGGGCGGCATGGGCCTGGTCTACAAGGCCCGCCACATCGTCCTGAACAAGCCCCTGGCCATCAAGGTCCTGCGGCCGGACGTCAGCCGTGACGAGGAGATCATCACGCGCTTCCGGCAGGAAGCGCAGTCGGCCTCCGCGATCGGTAACCAGCACATCATCGACATCAGCGACTTCGGCACGCTGCCCGATGGCTCGACCTACTTCGTCATGGAGTTCCTCAACGGCGTCGACCTGACGGGCGCCATCGAGGAGGCCGCGGCGCCGGCCGCCGAGCCCGGGGAACCCGTTACCCGATCGGGCATGGAGGCGAAGCGCATCGTCCACGTGACGAAGCAGCTCTGCCGGGCGCTGGGCGCGGCCCACGAGGCCGGCATCGTCCACCGGGACCTGAAGCCGGACAACATCTACCTGATCAAGCGCGGCGGCGACTCGAACTTCGTCAAGGTCCTCGACTTCGGTATCGCCAAGGTCGGCGGCTCGTCGAGCAAGCTCACCCGGGCCGGTCAGGTCTTCGGCACGCCGCACTACATGTCGCCCGAGCAGTGCGCGGGCAGCGGCGTCGACCACCGCACCGACATCTACGCCATCGGCATCATCATGTACGAGATGGCGACCGGCGAGGTGCCCTTCGACGCCGACAACCTGATGGGCATCCTCACCAAGCACCTCTACGAGGAAGCCACGCCTCCGCGGCAGCTCGTGCCCTCCATCCCGGAGGAGCTGGAGCTGGTCATCCTCAAGGCGATGACCAAGCAGGCGGACACCCGCTACCAGACCATGGAGGAGCTCCTCCAGGACCTGGAGCGCGTGGAGGCCGGCGTGGGCACCATGGCCCGCGAGACCACCACCAGCTTCCAGACCTCCGGCGCGACCTCGATCGAGGCCCCGGCGCTGGGGGGTGGGAAGTCGAAGATGCCCCTGATCGCCGGCCTCGCGGTCCTGCTGATCGGGGGCGGCGCGGCCGCCGCGGTGATGTTGGGGGCCGAGGATCCGCCGCCCGAGCCGGTGCAGACGCCGCCCATCGCCGAGGTGGAGGAGCCGGTCGAGGAGCCGGAGACCCCGGAAGTCGAGACGCCCGAGGAGGAGACTCCGGTCGCGCCCGAGGTGGTTCAGGTGAACCTGGTCTCCGTGCCCGAAGGGGCGGAGGTCTGGCGCGGCGGCGAGCTCCTCGGGAACGCTCCCCTGGAAATCGATCGTCCCACCGAGGGCACGATCGAGCTGGAGCTCCGGCTCCCGGGGTACGAGTCCCGGCAGCTGGTGATCTCCTCGCGCACCTCGACCAGCGTCCGCTTCACCCTGGAGCGCGAGCAGCGCGCCGTGGCGGCCTCGTCGCGCCGCCGCCGCACCCAGGCCGCCGAGATGTCCGAGCCCGTGATGCAGGCGACGCCCATGGAGAGCACCATGCGGCGCGCCCACACCGAGGTGCTGGACCCCTGGGCCAACGACTGACCCAACGGTCGTCGTCTCCGGACCATGCCCCACGAACGGGGCCGGATCGGCTGGCGTCCGCTGGAGCCCCCGTGTAGGTTGCGCCGCCATGCGGAGCCCCTTTCGCGCTTGTCTTTGCGCCGCCGTGCTGCTCGCCGGATCCGGCTGTGGTCACGACGGTGATCCGCCCCCGCGCGGACGCCTCTATTTCCCCATCGCGCTCGAGCAGTCGCCCGACTTCGATGCGGACGGGAAGAGCGACTTCCTGGTGGTGGCCAACTCGAACTTCGACCTCCGGTATCGCTCGGGGTCGCTGCAGGCCTACGACCTGAACGTCCTCGAGGCGCAGCTCCGGGCTCACTGCGGTCCTCTGGACGCCGACGAGCGCTCGACCTGCGGGATCAACCCCGAAGAGGACGACGATCGGGACGATCTCACCGAGGAGATCTTGGTGGTCCCCGGGCTCCTCCGGAGCGAGGTCCTGGTGGGGTCCTTCGCGGACGGCATCGACTCCGCCGCCTCCGGCGACGGCGTGCGCTTCTACCTGCCCGTGCGGAGCGACGGCGATCTCACCTACGCCGACCTCGGGGCGGACGGCGCCCTCGACTGTGGCGACACCCCTTCCTCGGCCGCCTTCGACGGAGAGCGGCACGAGTGCACGGACGACCATCGCGAGGCCGAGGACGGCGCCGCCCGCGAAGACGGCCTCGAGGTGCCGCCCGATCCCATCGCCGTGTACGCGGCCCCGCGGCCGACCGGCGACGGAAACTTCATCGTGATGGCGCACCGCGGTGGCCGCCTCAGCCTGATCTGGGAGCCCACCGCGGGCGCGCGCCCGGAGCTCGTCGACGTGATCGAGGGCTACCCGAACGAGATCGTCGACCTACAGGCGGACCCCCTGACCGGCAACCTCTGGCTCCCGACGGCCTTCGAGACGGTCGTCCCCCGCGCCGCCGTCGCCCTCGACGAGCGCTCGGAGGACAGCTTCCTCTTCCGCCTCTCCGACCTGGCGGTGGCCGAGGTCGACTTCGGCGGAAGTTTCTCGGACACCCGCGCGGTGCGCTTCGACCCCCGGACCGACGTTCGGCGAGCGTACGTGCTCTCGAGGCGGCCGGCGTCGCTCTGGGTGGTCGATCTCGAGGAGAGCGTGGGGCGGCTTCGGGTGCGCGAGGCGCTCCCCGTCGGCGCGGGGGCGTCCCGGATGGAGGTCTCCAGCTTCGCTGCTCATGGCGACCGCACCCTGGCGTTCGTCACCGGGTTCGATAGCCGCGAGCTCCGCGTCTTCGATGTGGACTCGGCCCAGGCCGTGGGCATCGTCCGCGGCATCGGTGGGCCCTTCGAGGTCACCGTCGACGAAGCGCGGGACCTGGTCTACATCGCCGACTTCCGCTCGTCGGTCCTGCGGGTGATCGACCTGGCCCCGATGTTCGAGTGCCTCGACGGACTGATGGACGGAGAGGGCGTCGAAGACCAGTGCTCGCCCCTGAGCCTCGGCACGGTGGGGCGCCCGCGGGCGGTCCAGGAGCTGATCTGATGCGCGCCCAGGCTGCCATCCTCGGACTGCTCGCCCTGGCGGCGTGCAGCCAGAACAACGACCCCCTCATCCCGGCGACGTTCGAGCGCCCGGGCGACATCGCGTTCCTCTGTTGGAACACGGCGTCCAGCACGTTCTCTCCCCTGGAGACGTGCGAACCCTTCGTGGGGGTGGACGACTCCGAGTTCGCGTTGGTCGGGCTCGTGACCCAGACCGCCAGCGGCGAGGTGGGGGCGGTGAACTTCCGCGACGACCGAGTCCAGGACGCGGACTCCCGGGTCCCCGGGTTCACCTTCACGCGCGTCGGCGAGTTCCCCTCGGGGATCGCCGTCTCCGCCGTCGCCCCCGACCGCACCTACGTCGCCAGCTTCGGCGCTCGCCGGATCGAGAGCTACGACACCCGGGCGTTCGTCACCGCGATGAGCGTGGCCATGGATCCGCCCACGAGCGTGCTGCCCGGAGGCCCGACGGACCTGGTGATGGGTCCCGAGGCCGCCGGCGCCGCCGACGCCATCTTCACCGTCGTGCCCGAGGCCGGCGCGGTCTACGCCATCGCCCTCAACGCCGGGGATCGGACCCTCGGGGCCATGGCCGAGTACCCCATCACCGTGGGGACCCTCGAGGCGCCGACGGCCGGCGAGGCGACCACCTACGAGCGCTTCTGTCCCGACTCGCTGCCGGTCGCCAGCCCCGACCCCGCAGGGGTCCGCACCGCGATCCTCGCCGACGGAAGCACCCCCGAACCGCACCAGCTCACGGTCGTGCCGGGGGGCCCTTGTGCGGATCCGGCGACCACGTGTGACCCGGAGCTCCTCGTCGCGGACCGGACGCTCCCGCTGATCCACCGCTTCGCCATCGGCGCCGCCGGGGCCCTCACGGCGCTCGAGCCGCTCCAGACCGGGGTCCCCATCCGGGACCTCGCGGTGTCGCCGTCGGTTCCCGCCGAGTTCGGGAGCTCCACCGGGCCCTGGCAGAAGTTCGTCTACGCCATCGACGACACGGACCAGAGCGTGATGGTCCTCGACTACGACGCCGCGTCCCCGACCTTCGGGGCGGTCCTTCCCGTGCGCGGCGGCGAGGAGGTCTCCGATCGGCTGCGCATCTCCGGTCCGGCCCGCTCGCTCGATGTCCTGACGCCCGGGTACGAGGGGATCGCCTACTGCGGAGCCACGGGTCAGGTGCCCACCGGCGACGAGGCGCCGCTCCGCCTGCGCGGCGTGTTCCTCGCGGTCGGTCTGGCCACCGGCTTCGTCGACGTGATCGACGTGGTCGACCTCGACGCCACCTGCCGGGGCGCGCTCTGCGGCGACGCCGACACCGCCGACGACCAGGACCAGTTCCTCTACCTCCAGCGCCACCGGCCGCGGCTCGCCTCGTTCATCGAGGAGGCGATCGGCATCCAGGGCCAGCCCTCCTTCTTGGTCGACGGAGTGAACCGCCCGGTCGCCGAGCGGGAAGAGGGGTACACCGACGGACTGCTCCCCTTCACTCGCCCGACCGGCGAGGCGGGCTGCCTGCCCGGCCAGGGCCTCTTCTTCGAGGACACCGTCTGCGCCGCGGCCGACCCGTGGGCGCTCCCCGCGGAGACCTGGACCGCCGAGTGGGAGGGCACCCTCCCGCAGACGACCGCCGTCGCCCAGTGGGACGGCACCGAGTCCTTCGTGGTCGACGAGCGCACGAACTTCTGCGAGCAGGGCGTGCTCGGGCTGGCCAACGTCGCGCTCAGCGGGCTCACCGAGGACGACCCCGAGTTCGGGTACGGTGGCGACACCCTGGAGATCCTCACCGAGCCGGACGAGAGCCTCCGCGGGAACGCGCTCTGCGATCCCTTCTTCGAGCCGGAGAGCGCGACCGAGGAGCGTGCCGACGCGCGCCTGCGCATCATTCGCGCCGAGGCGGACCGGCTCTTCATCGACCCGCGGGCCCTGGCCAACACCGCCGTCGGCCTCGCGCTCGCGGAGGGCTGCTTCTCCGCCCAGGTCGGACTGCAGGTCCGGACCGGCGACTCCTTCCGGGTGGTCGGCTCCTCCACGGGCTTCCTCCACCGCGTGGTGGATCAGGGCGAGCTCTGCCTCGTGGACGTCGCGGGCCAGCCCATCGACGTCGACGACCCCGCCACCTACATCAACGGTCGCGCGTTCCGCGGGACCACCGACGAGGGCGGCGACCTGGTGGCCACGCGACCGTACGTGAACCCCTACATCGCCTTCGAGCTCGGGGTCGTGCCGGTGACCGACGAGGCCACGCTGCGCCTCGCGTTGGCGGGGCTCCCGACCCTCTTCAGCGTGCGCACCGGGAGCCGGGGCTCGACCTCGCCGGTGGCCACGGTAATCGAGTCGGTGGTCTACTCGCCGACCGATGAGCGCATGTACGTGATCGACTCGAACTCGAGCGCGCTGGTCCAGTACGAGCTCGGCGAGTTCCAGCTCGACAACGTCTTCGAGTAGGCCCGCCGTGGGGCGCGCCAAGGCCAAGAAGGGGGAGCACACCCCCGTCATGAAGCAGTTCCTCCGGGCCAAGGAGCAGTACCCGGAGGCGATTCTCTTCTTCCGCCTGGGCGACTTCTACGAGCTCTTCTACGACGACGCCGTGCGCGCGTCGGAGCTGCTGGACATCGCGCTCACCACCCGGGGCAAGGGGCCCGGCGGGGAGAACATCCCCATGGCCGGGGTCCCGCACCATGCGGCGACGGGCTACCTCACCCGGCTGCTGGAGCAGGGGCAGCCGGTGGCCATCTGCGAGCAGATGGCCGACCCGAAGACGGTCAAGGGCGTGGTGCCCCGGGAGGTGGTCCGGGTGGTCACCCCGGGCCTCTGCCTCGAAGAGGAGGCCCTCGACGCGCGGGTGGCCAACTACCTCGTCGCGCTGACCACGCTGGAGGGTCACCTCGGCCTCGCCGCGTACGAGCTGAGCACGGGCGAGCTCCGGGCGTGTGCCCTGGAAGGCGAGGCGTCGGCGTTGGCCGAGGTGAGCCGGCTCGAGGCCCGAGAGCTCATCCACGACGGAACCGTCCCCGAGACCCTGCTCACGGCGCTGGCCAGCGTCGGGGTGCGGACCGCCCGCTCCATCGCCGCGCCCGAAGACGGGCGCGGGGTCCTGGTCGCCTGCCTGGGCGGCGAAGACGAAGCCCTGGGCGAGGAGGCCTACGTTCGGGCCACGGAGACCCTGGCGCCGGCGGCCCTCTCGGCGGCCGCGCTCGCGATGGCCTACGCCCAGCGGAGTCAGCCCGGGCGAGCGATCCGCGTGCAGCGCCTCGCCGCCCACGACCCCCAGGCCTACCTGCACCTCGACGAGGTCGCCGTCCGCAACCTCGAGCTGGTGAAGACCCTCGGCGGGGAGAAGAAGGGGACCCTGCTGCACCTGGTGGACGCCACCAAGACCCCGATGGGCGGGCGCCTGCTACGGCGCCGGCTCCTGGCGCCGCTCACCGACGTCGCGGCGATCCGCCGCCGGCACGACGCCGTGGAGGCCTTCGTCGCGGACGCCGCGGTCCGGGCGGAGGTCCGCGAGGCCCTCCAGTCCATCGGCGACATCGAGCGGTTGGCGACCCGAGCCGAGCTGGGGGTGGCCACGCCCCGGGACCTCGGCGTGATCCGCGACTCCCTCGACGCGAGCGACCGACTGGCGACCTGGCTCTGCGAGCGCGCGAAGATCAGCACCGACGACACATTGGCCGCGTTGGCGCCCGGCGACCGGGTCAGCGAGCTCCGGGACGTGCTGGAGACCGCCCTGGTCGACGCGCCCCCGACCAACGCGCGGGACGGGGGCGTCGTGCGGGAAGGGGTCGACGCGGATCTCGACGAGCTCCGGGACCTCAGCTCGCGCGGCAAGGATCGCATCCTCGCGGTGGAGAAGCGGGAGCGCGAGGCCACCGGGATCACCTCGCTGAAGGTGAAGTACAACAAGGTCTTCGGGTACTTCATCGAGGTCACCCGCTCGAACCTGGCCTCGGTCCCCGACCACTACGTCCGCAAGCAGACCATCGCCAATGGCGAGCGCTACGTGACGGACGAGCTGGCGGACCTTCAGGACAAGATCCTCAACGCCGACGAGCGGAGCCGGCGGCTGGAGCAGCAGTTCTTCGAGGACCTGCGCGTACGGACCGCGGCCGAGGCCCACCGGCTGCGCGCGTTGGCCGAAGCCATCGCCGCCATCGACGTCGCCGCGGGGCTGGCCGAGACCGCGGCCCGCCATGGCTACGTGCGTCCCGTCGTCGACGAGAGCACCGACCTCGAGCTGGTCGAGTCCCGGCATCCCATCGTCGAACGCCTGGCGGCCAAGGGCAGCTTCGTGCCCAACGACGTCGACCTCCGCGTCGACGGAACCCGCCTGGTGGTGCTCACGGGTCCCAACATGGCCGGCAAGTCCACGGTGATGCGCCAGGTCGCGCTGGCGGCGATCCTCGCCCAGGCGGGGGCCTTCGTGCCCGCGCTGTCCGCGCGGATCGGCGTGGTGGACCGCATCTACACCCGGGTCGGCGCCAGCGACGCGCTGGCCGAGGGCCGCTCGACCTTCATGGTCGAGATGCGCGAGGCGGCGACCATCTTGCGCGGGGCCACCCACCGATCCTTGGTGATCCTCGACGAGATCGGCCGCGGCACCAGCACCTACGACGGGCTGGCCATCGCCTGGGCCATCGCCGAGCACCTCCACGACGTGGCCCGCTGCCGGGCCATCTTCGCCACCCACTACCACGAGCTCTGCGAGCTCGCGGCCACTCGCGAAGGCGTGGCCAACTTCAACGTGGCCGCCAACGAGTACGGGGACGAGGTCATCTTCCTGCACAAGCTGGTGCCCGGGGGGTCGAGCCGGAGCTACGGCGTCGCCGTCGCGCGGCTCGCCGGGGTGCCGGCGCTGGTCCTCGCCCGGGCCAAGGCCCTCCTGCAGGATCTCGAGGGCGGCGAGTCGCTGCCGTCCGGCGCCCCGTCCCGGATGCGGCCGGTCGACGCGGAGGGGAGGGCGCAGCTCGAACTCTTCGCCGCGGCGCCCGCCGCGCCCCCGGAACCCTCGGCGGCGTTGCAGACCCTGAAGAACCTCGAGGTGGACCGGATGACCCCCCTGGAGGCCCTGAACGCGCTGGCGCAGCTCAAGCTCCTCGCCGACGCCGAAGGGTGAGCCCGGCGCCGGACCGCACGAAGGCCGGCCCGTGCTAGGCTGCGCGCGATGAGCGACTCAGAGGCGTTGGAGAGGATCGTCGCGGCCCTGGAGAGTGCGGACGCGGCCCTGGCCAAGGCGCTGGACGAGCGGGCCCGGGCGACGCTGCAGCTACGTCAGCTGCAGGAGGCGAACCCCGATGGCTACTACCGGATCCCACGCGAAGAAGACGTGATCGCGCGGGCCCGGGAGCGCCTCCACGACTTCCCGCCGGCGGCCATCGAGCCGGTCTTCCGCGAGGTCCTGAGCGGCTGCCGTCTGCTGATCGCCCCGCGGATCGTCGCCTACCAGGGCGCGGCCGGCGGCTTCGGCCACCTCGCGGCTCGGCGCCGCTTCGGCAGCACCACGGAGTTCCGCGGCTTCCAGACGGTGCCCGAGGTCCTCGAGGAGGTCGCCCGCGGCCGGGCCGACCATGGCGTCCTCCCGCTGGAGACCAGCAGCGACGGGGCGATCACCGCCACGCTGCACGGGCTGGCCTCGAGCGACGTCCGCATCGGTGGCGAGGTGACCGTCCACACCAACTACCACCTGCTCTCCGGCACCGGGCACGCGACCGACGTGGACAAGGTCTACGGCTCCCGGGCGGCCCTGGCGGCCTGCGAGCGCTTCCTCCAATCCGACCTGCCCCGCGCGACGGTGATCGACGTGCCCAGCGGGCAGGTCGCCGCCGAGCTGGCCCGCGAGGACCACGGCGCCGCGGTGGTGGGCACCGCCATGCTCCGGGAGCTCCACGGCCTGACCATCGCGCGCGAGCGCGTCGAGGACGCCGCCGGTCGCGAGACCCGCTACGCGGTGGTGGGCAGCGAGCTCCCCTCGCGGACCGGTCGGGATCGCACGGTGATCGCCATGGCGGTCGGGGACGCCCCCGGCGCCCTCTACGATTCGCTGAAGCCCTTCGCCGACCGGGACATCAACCTGACGCGGCTCGAGTCGCGGCCGACCCAGGGCGCCGCCTGGCGCTACCTCTTCTTCGTGGAGATGGACGGCCACGTGACCGACCGCCCCCTGCTGACCGCCATGGACGAGCTGCGGAACGTCAGCCGCCACGTGAAGGTGCTCGGCAGCTACCCGCGGCCCGCGGCCGCAGCGGAGGATCATCGATGAGCGAGCGAGAGGGTGAGGCGCTGTTCCCGGAGCGGGTGGCGCAGATGGTTCCCTACAAGCCGGGCAAGCCGCTGGAGGAGCTCGAGCGCGAGCTGGGGATCAAGAACGCCATCAAGCTGGCGTCGAACGAGAACCCCCTGGGGCCCTCACCCAAAGTGATCGAGGCGGTCCGCGAGGCCGCGGCCAACCTGCACTTCTATCCGGACGGCGCCGCCTTCGCGCTCCGCCAGGCGCTGGCGGAGCACCACGAGGTCCCGATCGAGGAGGTCGTCCTCGGCAACGGCTCGAACGAGCTCATCGACATGGCCTGCCGCACGTACCCGGACGTGGACGCCGGCGATCACGCGGTCTTCGGGCACCCGAGCTTCGTGTGCTACTGGCTCGGCTGCACGGCGGCCGGCGTGCCCTACACCGCGGTGCCCCTGCGGGACCACCTGCACTGGGACCTCGAGGCGATGGCGGCGGCGGTCACGCCGAAGACCAAGCTCCTCTTCCTGGCCAACCCCAACAACCCCACCGGCTCCTACGTGGGCCGAGACGAGCTGCGCCGATTCCTCGCCGGGCTCCCCGAGCGCGTCGTGGTGGTGATGGACGAGGCCTACTACGGGCTCACCGACGCCGAAGACTACGCCTCGGGGCTGGAGCTCCGGGACACCCGGGAGCGGCTGGTCACCTTCCGGACCTTCTCCAAGACCCACGGCATCGCCGGGCTCCGGGTCGGCTACGCCATCGGTCCGGCCCCGCTGGTCGACGCGCTCAACCGGATGCGTGAGCCCTTCAACGTGAACCTGCTGGGGCAGATCGGCGCCCTGGCCGCGCTGAAGGACGAGGCCCACGTTCAACGCTACGTGGCGATGAACCGCACGGAGCGCACCCGGGTCAGCCGGGCTCTGGCCGAGCTGGGCTTGGGGGTCGCGCCGAGCCAGGCGAACTTCGTGCTCGTGGACTTCCGCCGCCCCGGCACCGAGGTCTACGATGCGCTCCTGCGTGACGGGGTGATCGTGCGGCCCATGCCGCCGCCCATCGAGACCTCGCTGCGCATCACCATCGGGACCCCCGAACAGAACGACCGCATGCTCGCCGCCGTGGCGAAGCTGCAGAGGAGCTGAGACGTGACTCGACCGACGACCCTGCGCTGGCTCGGGCTGGCGTTGCTCGCCGCGTGTGGCGGCAGCGCCACCGTGGCGTCCACCGAGACCACCGCCGACGCGGTGGCCATCGAGGCCCCGGCACCGGAGCCCGACCCGACGGCCTATCTGCCGGCGGACACCTACCTCCTGGTCGAGGTGGACGTCGCCCGGCTGCGCACGTCGCCGTACTACCCGATGGTGGTCGAGGCCCTGAAGGCCACCGACGAGATCGACGCTCAGCGAGAAGACCTGCTGCACACCCTGGCCGAGCGGACCAGCCGCATCTGGTTCGCCGGCGTGCCCACCGCCCCGGGGCGGGGCGGTGACCTCGGCTGCATCATCGTCCAGGGCGACTACGACCCCGGCCAGCCGGAGGCCGCCCTGCGGCAGATGGTCCCCAACCCGGAGGACCTCCAGCAGACCGAGGTGGCCGGGCACATGGCGCTCGAGAGTCGCGGCGGCATGATGGCCCAGCTCACCGAGCGCGCCTGGATCATCGGCCCGCCGGACCGGGTGAAGCCGCTGCTCCTCGACCCGCCGGGCAACTTCGCGGCCGCCAGCGACCCCGCCTGGGCCCAGGCCCGCCAGTGGCTCCCCGCCGACGCCGGGATCACCCTCGTCGCCCTGGGCACCGACGCCCTCCGCTACGACATGGCCCACGAGTCCCCGATGGACGACGCCACGGCGGCCCACCTGCGTGCGGCCGGCGTAGCCTTCGACGCCGCCGACGGCCTCGACGTCGCAGGCATGGTGCTCATGGACGACGGCGCCGTGGCCGAGTCGGTGGTCCAGTGGGTCGACGCGACCCTGGCCCAGCTGGCTCAGAACATGATCGTCTCCATGCTCAGCCTGGGCCCGATCCTCGAGAGCGTCGACGCCCGCGCCGAAGGCACCGTCGCCGGAGCGCGCCTGCACGTCGCCGACGGCGAGGTCCGCCGACTCCTGGGCATGCTGCCCAACATGCTCGCCCAGTGAGTCGCTTCACCGTTCGCGGCCGCGGGCCGCTCCGGGGGACCGTGAAAGTGCCCGGGGACAAGTCCATCGGGCACCGCTCGCTCCTCTTCGCCGCGCTCGCTCGCGGAGCCAGCACCATCGCCGGCTTCAGCGGC
>DCLA01000120.1:183679-199032 GCA_002320815.1 Myxococcales bacterium UBA1660 | reverse complement strand
ACCTCTCCACCGCCGCCTGTCTCCGCGCCATGGGCGTCGACGTGCAGGTCGACGGCGACCGGGTCGCGGTCCGAGGCGTGGGCCTCCGGGGCCTCCGCATGCCGCGCGACGTCCTCGATTGCGGCAACTCGGGGACCACCATGCGCCTGATGGCCGGGCTCCTCAGCGCCCAGCGCTTCGGGTCCCGCATGGTCGGCGACGCCTCCCTCACCCGGCGCCCCATGGGCCGGATCGTTCGACCGCTCCGGGCGCGGGGCGCCTACATCGCCGGCCTCGACCCGCAGGGGAAGCAGGCCACCGGCGAGGACCCGGAGCAGAAGGTCCTCCCGCCGCTCAGCATCGCGCCGCTCATCGAAGGCGAACAGCTCGCCGGCATCGAGTACGACATGCCGGTGGCCAGCGCCCAGGTGAAGAGCTGCATGCTCCTCAGCGGGCTCTACGCGGCGGGCCCGACGGCGCTCAACGAGCCGCACCTGAGCCGCGACCACACCGAGCGGATGATGCTCTCGCTGGGCGTCCCGCTGCAGACCATGGGGACCATGGTGTTCCTGGACCCGAACGACGACGAGTGGAGCGGCGGGTGGGACGGCTTCGACTGGACCGTCCCCGGGGACATCTCCAGCGCCGCGTTCCCGCTGGTGGCCGCCCTGGCGCTCCCCGGCAGCCGGGTGACCCTCGAAGGGGTGGGGGTGAACCCGACCCGCACCGGGATCCTCGATCACTTCCGCCTCATGGGCGCGGAGGTGAGCCGGGTACCCAAACCGGACGGCGCCGGCGGCGAGCCCACGGCCGATGTGGCCGTGGAGAGCAGCCGCCGACCGCGCAAGAGCCTGGTCGGCGGCGAGCTCCTGGTCCGGATGATCGACGAGGTGCCGGCGGTCTGTGCCCTGGCCGCGGCGGCCCCCGGCGTCACCGAGATCCGCGACGCCGCCGAGCTGCGGGTCAAGGAGTCGGACCGCATCGCCGAGATGGCCAAGGTCCTGGGCGCCTTCGGGGTCGCCTGCGAGGAGCTCGAGGACGGGATGCGCATCACCGGCGGCGGTCCGCTGCGTCCGGCCCGGGTGACGAGCCACGGGGACCACCGCATCGCGATGGCATCCGCCGTCCTGGCCATGCAGGTCGAGGAAGGGGAGAGCGTGATCGAGGACGTGGACTGCGTCGCCACGAGCTTCCCGGCCTTCGCCGACACCTTTCGCTCCCTCGGGGCGGACATCACCGAGACGGACTGAGTCCCCGCGCCTCCGGGTTGCCCCGGGGATCGCGCGCGAGGTAGAAGGGCGACCATGGCGCGGAAACGACCGGTGGTGGCGATCGATGGGCCCGCGGGGGCCGGCAAGTCGTCGGTGGCTCGGCAGGTGGCCGAGGAGCTCGGCTACGTGCGCGTCGACACCGGCGCCCTCTACCGAGCCGTGGGCCTCGTGGCCCTCGAGCGGGGGGTCGAGCTCGACGACGGCCCGGGTCTGGGGAACCTCGCGAGCGAGCTGAAGCTCGCCTTCGTCGAAGGGCCCGGGGGACCGCGGCTGCAGGTGAACGGTTCCGACCGCGAGGACGACCTCCGCAGCCAGGACGTGGCGCTCGCCGCCAGCCGGGTCAGCGCCCACCCCGAGGTCCGCGGGGCTCTCCTGGAAGCTCAACGGGCCATGGGCGCCGACGGCGGCGTGGTCCTCGAGGGCCGCGACATCGGCACCGTCGTCTTCCCGGACGCCGAGGTGAAGGTCTTCCTCACCGCGAGCCCGGAAGCCCGGGCCCGGCGTCGCCTCCGGGACCTGGAGGACAAGGGCACCGAGACCACCTTCGAGGAGGTCCTCGCCGCCATGCAGGAGCGCGACGCCCGGGACAGCTCCCGCGCCCACGCCCCGCTCAAGCCCGCCGAGGACGCCATCGTCGTGGACTCCACGGAGATGTCGCAGCCCCAGGTGGTGGCGCGCATCGCCGGTCTCGCCCGCGGAGACTGAGGTCCAGCACACCGGCCCGCTTGCTGGCGCCGGTGCTTCCTGCTAACTGGGGCCCGATTGCGGTGCATTCGTGCCCGCACCTCCCGACCCGCGCCACCGAGGGCGCGGGTTTCGTTCGTTCCACGTCCGGGCTTCGCCCGGCCCAGCCGAGACCTCGATGGCGTGTCGCCGAGAGGCTCGAACAACCCCGAACCTCCAACCCGAATGACCGAACCCACCACCGAAAATCAGACGACCGAGGCCAGCGCGGCTCCGGGCGGCGAGCCCGCGAGCTTCGCCGATTTCTTCGAGACGCAGCTGACCACCCGCCTCGACCAGCTTCGCGAGGGCGACATCGTCGCCGGTAGCGTCATCAAGGTCGGCAAAGACACCGTGGTCGTCGACATCGGTTACAAGTCCGAGGGCGTGATCCCGATCGACGAGTTCGTCGACGCCTCCGGCAAGATCGACGTGAGCGCCGGCGACCAGGTCGACGTCCTCGTCGAGGCCAAGGAAAACGAGAACGGCCTCATCCTCCTGTCCAAGGAGAAGGCCGACAAGCTCAAGGTCTGGGACGAGATCAGCGACGCCTGCGAGCGTGACGAGCTGATCGCCGGAACCATCACCCAGCGCGTGAAGGGCGGCCTCTCGGTCACCATCCGCGGCGGCGTGAAGGCGTTCCTCCCGGGCTCCCAGGTCGATCTGCGCCCCGTCCGCAACCTGGACAAGCTCCTCGGCCAGACCTTCGACTTCAAGGTCATCAAGTTCAACAAGAAGCGCGGCAACATCGTGCTCAGCCGCCGCGTGCTCCTCGAGAAGGAGCGCGACCGCCTGAAGGCCGAGACCCTCCAGAACCTGGAGGAGGGCCAGATGGTCACCGGTACCATCAAGAACATCACCGAGTACGGCGCCTTCGTCGACCTCGGTGGCATCGACGGCCTCCTGCACATCACCGACATGTCCTGGGGCCGGGTCTCGCACCCCTCCGAGATGTTCGGTGTGGGCGACGAGGTCACCGTCAAGGTGCTCAAGTACAACGCCGAGACCGAGCGCGTCTCCCTGGGCCTGAAGCAGACCCAGGAGGATCCGTGGAACGTCGTCGCCGAGCAGTACAAGCCCGGCGCGCGGACCAAGGGCAAGGTCGTCTCGCTCACCGACTACGGCGCCTTCGTGGAGCTGGAGGAGGGCGTCGAGGGCCTCATCCACGTCAGCGAGATGACGTGGACCAAGCCCAAGCACCCGTCGAAGATCCTGGACATCGGCCAGGAGGTCGAGACCGTCGTCCTCGACATCGACATCCAGAACAAGCGCATCAGCCTCGGCCTCAAGCAGCTCGAGCCCGATCCGTGGACGGTCTTCACCCAGCAGTACAACCCGGGTGACATCATCCGCGGCAAGGTCCGCTCGCTCACCGACTACGGTGTCTTCATCGGCATCGAGGACGGCGTCGACGGCATGGTCCACAAGTCGGACCTCAGCTGGACCCAGCGCATCAACAACCCGGCCGACATCTACCGCAAGGGCGATGAGGTCGAGGCCATCATCCTCTCGGTCAACCACGACGAGCGGAAGGTGTCTCTCGGCATCAAGCAGCTCATGGAAGATCCCTGGACGTACATCCCCGGCCGCTACCCCGAGGGCACCGTCCTCGAGGTCCGCGCGCTGAGCGTGAACGAGTACGAGGGCGTCCACGTCGAGCTCGAGCGCGGCGTCGAGGGAGTCATCCCCCGCGCCGAGATCAGCCACGACATGTCCGTCGACCCGGCGGAGGTCGTCAAGTCCGGCGACATCCTCAAGGCCCAGGTCATCCGCGTCGACCAGGACGACCGCCGCATCTCGCTTTCTCTGAAGGGCGCCGATAACAAGGAGCTCGACGAGAAGATGAAGTACGTGGCCGAGAAGCAGGCGGCTTCGGGTTCCCGCAAGATCGGTCCGAGCGGCCGCCCGAGCGCGACCCTCGGCGACCTGCTCAAGGGCAAGCTCGGCGACATGGCCAAGAGCGACGAGGGCGACGAGAGCGAGTCCGAGTGACCCGCCGAGCCTCCTAGGCTCACCCCGCGTACGAAGCCCCGGTGCCGTCAGGCCCCGGGGCTTCGTCGTTCCGTCCGACCTCTCGTGCCCCGCGCCCCGGGGGACGCAACTCGGCGCCCCGGCTGCCGAGCAGCCGGCCCGTGCGCTATGCTGGACCGACCATGGAAGAAGCCGCGCGTCGTCCGTTCACCGTCGACGAGGTCTACCGCATGCTCGAAGTGGGGATCCTCCACGAGGACGAGCACGTGGAGCTCCTCGACGGGGAGCTGGTCGTCGTGAGCCCGCAGGGACCGACCCACTCGAGCCTGGCCGTGGTCATCCGCCGGCTCCTCGAGCGGGCGTACGGCGAAGGCTTCCACGTCCGGGATCACTCGCCTTTCCTGGTCAGCCAGCGCAGCCTGCCGGAGCCCGACGTGTCGGTGATCCGCGGCGAGCCCCAGGCGTACCTCGCGGAGCACCCGACCGCGGGCGACGCCGTGCTGGTGGTGGAGGTCGCCATCACCAGCCGGCCCCTGGACCGCCGCAAGGCCCGCTTCTACGCAGAGGCGGGCGTGCCCATGTACTGGCTGGTGGACGTGCCCCGGCGGCAGGTGGAGGTCCGGACGCGACCCCAGGGCGGCACCTACGCGCTGACGACGATCGTCGACGAGGACGAAGCGCTGGCCCTGCCCGAACGCGGGGTGAAGGTGCCGGTCGCGGCCGTCCTCGGGGCGTGAAGTCCCCGGCGCCCGCGCGCTGGAACTCGGATTGAGTGTGGCCGCCGCCCGTGTCCTCGGGTAATTGCCTCGCATGGCTTCGGAAGAAGGAACGCGACGCGCGGGGACCCCCGACGCGCCCGGCTCGCGGCGACGGCGGGCCATCTTCTTCGGCATCTGGGGCGCCGTGGCCATCGGCTCGCTGCTGCTCTTCCGTGCCGTCCTGCTGCCCTTCTTCCTCGCGGTCGTGGTCGCCTACGTGATGTCGCCGCTGGTGGGGTGGCTCGAGCGATTGCGCGTCGGCCGCACCAAAGAGGGAGAGCCCCGGCACCTGCCCCGCTGGGTGGCGGTGGTCATCCTCTACCTCGGGCTCCTGGGAGGGATCGCGGGCTTCATCGCCCTGGGCGCGCCCCGACTGGCCGCCGAGGTCGAGAAGCTCGCCCGGGAGATCCCCGAGACCGTGGCCACCGTGCGCGACGAGTGGCTCCCGAGTCTCGAGCGCCAGGTCCGCGAGGCCATGCGCGACGAGGAGGCGGAGGCGCCCGTGGCCGCCGGCCACGAGGAGCTCGACGCCATGACCGGCGCCGACCCGCGGCCCGAGGGCGCCGACTCCATCCGCATCACGCCCATCGGCGCGGGCGGAGAGGGGGGCTACGCCATCGACCTGCCGGAAGGCGGGGTGGTCGTCGAGCCCGAAGGCGAGCGCTTCCACATCGTGACCGGGCACGAGCGCCGCGAGCGCCGGCCCATGGACCTGACGACCACCCTCACCGAGACGCTCAAGAGCATGAGCGAGGACACCAAGCAGACGGCGTCCACGCTGATCACCACGGCCCGCGCCGTGATCCGCGCGGTGGTGAAGGGGATCTTCACCTTCTTCATCATGCTGATGCTCTCGGCGTACCTGCTGATCACCAGCGATCGCATCCTGGCGTTCTTCCGCTCGCTCTGGCCCCCGCGGCGCCGCCGGAACTACGACCGGCTCCTGAAGCGTATCGACCGGGGGCTCGGCGGCGTGGTCCGGGGCCAGCTCCTCATCGCGCTGGTCAACGGGATCCTCTCCGGTGTGGGGTTCTACCTGCTCGAGCTGCGCTACTGGCCGATCCTCACGCTGATCGCGACCCTGCTGAGCATCATCCCCATCTTCGGCGCCATCCTCAGCACCATCCCCGCGGTGGTCATCGCGCTACAGGATGGGCCCACCACGGCGCTCCTGACCGCCGGCTGGATCGTGCTCATCCACCAGATCGAGGCCAACCTCCTCAACCCGAAGATCATGGGGGACGCGGCCAAGGTCCACCCGGTCCTGGTGGTCTTCGCCCTCCTGGCCGGCGAGTCGCTCTTCGGCATCGCCGGCGCGCTACTGGCGGTCCCCGTGCTCAGCATCGTGCAGAGCCTCTTCCTGCACTACCGGGAGGTCATGCTCGGCGTCCCTGCGCCCCGGTCCAGCCCGGGCAACGTCGCCGCGCCGGCGGACTGACGCCGTTCAGCGGGCGCGGAAGCGGCCGGCCCTTCAGCGGACGCCGAAGCGCCCGGTGACCCAGTGGCCCCGGTGGCTGTCGATGCCCAGGTCGAAGCTGCCCCGGCGGATGCTGTCATCGCCCCGGCGGTCGAAGGCGAAGCTCCAGCCGGGCGCCGGGACCGCGAAGACGTAGTCGATGCCGGCGCCGCCGATGATGCGCGCCTGCCCGTGCAGCGAGGTCGGGTCCCAGGCCGGGTTGCAGGAGTTCGCGCCGCGGGGCCGGTTGAGGTCGCCGGTCACGATGACGTTCCGGCCCCGGTCGTGCTCCCGCCGGACCTGCGCCTTCAAGGTGTCCCAGCCCCGGCGCCAGTAGTCGCGCCGCTGATCGCGGTTCGACTTGCACGACCAGGCCCCCGCGATGAGGTGGGTGTTGATCATCGACAGGTTCCGCTGGGGGTAGTGGACCACGGTCACGAAGCGGGTGGGGCTCACCCCCGCCCAGCCGGGCGAGGCGAAGGCGGCCCGCGCGGAGGCCCCGCCGTTGGCCCGGCGGGCGGTCACGGGCACCTTGACCCGCTCGTTGGCGCCGTCGGGACGGGTGCCCGCGGGTCGCCAGGTGTTCCAGCCACCGCCGCTACCGAAAGCGCTCTGGACGATCTCGAGCTCACAACCGCCGCAGGGGTCGCCCTCACCGATCTCCTGCCACCCGATGAACTGGTCGCCGAGCTTCGAGCCCACCACGTCGGCCACCCGCCGGATGACGCTCGCCACCTGGGCCCGGGTCCCGTAGTTCCGGCCGATGTTGACGGTGGCGAAGGTCATCCGGACGTCGTCGCCGGGGATGGGTTCGGGGGCCACCACCCCGGCGTCGGGCGTGGGCGCCGGGCCCCCGTCGGTCTCCGGGGGACCGGCGTCGGGCGCGGGGCCGCCGTCGACCGGCCTCGCGACCCCGGCGTCGGGCTGGAACTCGGCGCCGGCGTCGGGCTCCGAGGCGGCGTCGGCGCCGTCCATGTCGAGGGCCGGCCCCGCGTCGGTGAGCGGCTCGGGACCCGAGAGGGTCCCGGTGGAACCGCAGCCGACGAGGACGAGCACCAGGAGCGCGAGGCGGGCCATGGTGTCCACCATGCCCGTCCCGGCTCCGCGGCGGCCTTACGCCGCCGGCGCGGCCCTCAGAGCCGCGCCAGCGCCGCGTCCAGGCGGGCCTTCTCGCTGGCCAAACCCTCCGCCTCTTCGCGGGTCTTGGCCACCACCGCGGCGGGAGCCTTCTCCACGAAGCCGGCGTTGCCCAGCTTCTTGGTGAGCTTGTCGAGCTCCTTGGTCAGCTTGCCCAGCTGCTTCTCCAGGCGCTCCCGCTCCTTGGCGGGGTCGATCACGTCGGGCACGGCGACGGTGAGCGCGTCGGCCACGAAGACGGCCGCGTTCGTGTAGTGGCTCGCAGCGTCGGCGAGCTTCTCGGGCGCGTCCGCGCGGATGGTGCCCCCGACGAGGGCCTCGACCAGCTTCTGGTTGGCGGCCAAGACCCCGGCCTCGTCCCCGGCGTAGACCACCTCGATGGCCCGCGACCAGGCCAGCCCCTGCTCGGAGCGCAGGGTCCGGACGCCGGTGACCACCGACTGGATGAGGGCGAGGTCGCGCTCCGCGGCTTCGTCGACCCGAGCGTCGGTGGCCGCGGTGGGGTACCGGGCCACGATGAGGCTACGGGGCTTGGACTCGTCCCGGGGGTGGGCGCCCAGCGCGTCGGCCTTGGGGACCTTCTGCCAGATCTCCTCGGTGATGAAGGGCATCATCGGGTGCAGGGCTCGGAGCACGGTCTCCAGCACGTGGACCAGGGTCGCGCGGGTCTCCCGCTGGAGCGCCGGGTCCGCGTCCTCGCGCAGCGCGGGCTTGCTGAGCTCCAGGTACCAGTCGCAGAGCTCGTCCCAGACGAAGTGGTAGAGCGCGCTCGAGGCGTCATCCAGCCGGTAGGCCTCGATGCCGGTGTTGGCCGCGTCGAGGGCCTTGGCCATGCGGGAGAGGATCCAGCGGTTCAGGGGCGACTCCACCGCCGGCGGAGCGCCGGTGGCCTGGGCGTCCGACCCCTCGAGGTTCATCATCGCGTAGCGGGCGGCGTTCCAGAGCTTGTTGGAGAAGTTCCGGTACCCCTCCATGCGCTTCAGGCTGAGGGCGATGCGCCGGGCCTGGGGCGAGTAGCTCAGGAGCGTCATGCGGAGCGCGTCGGTGCCGTACTCGGGGAAGCCGTCGGCGTAGGTCTTCTTCAGGTACTTCAGGCCGCCGGGCTTCGCGCCATTGAACTGCGCCTTCTCGAGGAGCGTCTCCAGGCTCGCGCCGCCGATCACGTCCAGGGGGTCGATGACGTTGCCCTTCACCTTGCTCATCTTCTCGCCGCGCTCGTCGGTGACGAGGCCGGCCAGGAGCACGCGGGTGAAGGGGACCTCGCCCATGAAGTGGAGGCCCATCATGATCATCCGGGCGACCCAGAAGAAGAGGATGTCGTAGCCGGTCTCCAGGTCCTGGGTGGGGTAGTAGCGCGCCAGGTCGGGGGTCTGCTCCGGCCAGCCCAGGGTCGAGAAGGGCCAGAGCGCCGAGCTGAACCAGGTGTCCAGCACGTCCTCGTCCTGCTTCAGGCGGCTCCCGCCGCAGCCGCCGCAGGCGGTGGCGTCCTCGCGGCTCACGGTGATGTGGTCACAGTCCTCGCAGAACCAGGCGGGGATCGCGTGCCCCCACCAGAGCTGCCGGCTGATGCACCAGTCCTGGATGTTCAGGAGCCAGTGGTCGTAGGTCTTCTTCCAGTCCGCGGGGAGGATCTGGATCTTCCCGCTGTCGACCGCGTCGAGGGCCGGCTTGGCCAGCGGCTCCATCTTCACGAACCACTGGGTGGAGATCATCGGCTCCACCACGGTCCCGGAGCGCTGGGACCGCGGCAGGGTCATCACGTGCTCCTTCGTGCCGCGCGCCAGGCCGACCTCTTCGAGCTTCGCCTTGACCGCCTTGCGCGCCTCGAAGCGCTCGAGCCCCTGGAAGGGCCCCCCGTTCTCGTTCAGCGTGCCGTCGAGGTTCAGGATGTTGATCAGCTCCAGGTCGTGGCGCTGACCGGTGGCGAAGTCGTTCGGGTCGTGGGCCGGGGTGACCTTCACCGCGCCGGTGCCGAACTCCATGTCCACCAGCTCGGCATCGCAGACGATGGGGATCCGCCGGTCGACGAAGGGATGCTTCACGAACTTCCCGTGCAGGTGCGTGTAGCGCTCGTCGTCCGGATGGATGGCGATGGCGGTGTCGCCCAGCATCGTCTCCGGCCGCGTAGTGGCCACGACGAGCTCGCCGTCCTCGCCGTCGATGGGGTAGGCGAACTCGAAGAGCTCGCCCTTCACGCCCTCCTCGGTGTCCACCTCGAGGTCGCTGAGCACCGTCTGCGTGGCGACGTCCCAGTTCACCAGACGCTCGCCGCGGTAGATGAGCCCCTCCTCGTAGAGGCGCACGAAGGCCTCCCGGACGGCCTTGCTCAGGTCGGGATCCATCGTGAAGTGGGTCTTCGACCAGTCACAGCTGGCGCCCATCTTCCGGAGCTGTTCGAGGATCCGTCCGCCGGACTTCTCCTTCCACTCCCAGACCCGCTCGATGAACTTCTCGCGGCCGAGATCGTAGCGCGTGGTGCCCTCGTTCCGGAGGATCCGCTCGACGACGACCTGGGTGGCGATGCCTGCGTGATCGATGCCCGGGACCCAGAGCGCGTCGTAGCCCCGCATGCGGTGGAAGCGCGTCAGGACGTCCTCGAAGGTCGTCCGGCAGGCGTGGCCCATGTGGAGCGTGCCGGTGACGTTCGGCGGCGGGATCGCGATGGTGTAGGTCGGCCGCGGATCCTCGGGGTCGCGGCTGGCCTCGAAGAAGCCCTGGGACTCCCAGAAGTCGTACCAGCGGGCCTCGGCCTCGCTCGGCGAATACTGCTTGGGGAGGGTCTCGCTCTCGCTCGTCATGACCCGGATGACCTGCCGCGAAGGCGCGATGGGGTCAACTCCCGGCCGCAGCTTTTCCCCCAAAAACGACGCGCGCCGGACCCCGAGGGGACCGGCGCGCGGTGCGTGGGGACGCGGCGTCGCCGCCGCCGCTCACTCCTTGGTGAGGCGGGCGATCTCTTCCTTGATCAGGGTCTCGGCGAGGTCGGGCACGACCTCCCAGACCACCTGCTCGATGACCTCGCGGCTCAGCGCCAGGACCCCCTCGATCTGCTCCTTGGAGAGGCCGAGGTCGGAGAGCTTGCCGGCCATCGCGCCGTCGCCGGCGGTCGCCCGGGCAGCGGGGGAGGGCGCAGCGGCCGGCTTCGGGGCCGGTGCCGCCGCCGGAGCGGGGGCCGCGGGAGCCGGAGCGGCGGCCGGTGCCGGGGGCGCCGCCGCGGCGGGCTTGGGCGGCGCGGCTGGCGCGGGCGCGGCCGGCGCGGGAGCGGCCGGCTTCGGCGGCTCGGGCGCGGCCGGCTCCTCGATGGTGATCTCCGGCTCGTCGTCGGCGAGCTCGAGCACCGGGCGCTTCGCCGGCGCGGCCGCCGGAGCGGGAGCCGCGGGCGGCTTGGGCGGGGCCGGGGGCTGCGGCGGGGCGATCGGGCTGGTGCCGAAGGCCATGGTCCGCTTGGACACGCGACCGCCCGGAGGCGCCGCGGCCGGCGGGCGCGCCGGAGCCGGAGCCGCCGGCTGTCCGCCCACGGGGCCGGCGCCCTGCGTGGTCTGGGGGGGCTTGGAGGCCACCGCCGGTCGATTCGCCGCCAGCTGCTTCACCTTGTCGATGAGCACCTGCGAGTCGAAGGGCTTGGCTACGTGGTCGTCGACCCCGCTCGCCTTGCCCTTCGCCTCGTCATAGGGCGTGTGTTGACTGGAGAGCACGATGACCGCCGCGCCGCCGTTCGCTTTGATGGCTTGGGCGACGGCGTAGCCGTCCATTCCCGTCATCGAAGCATCGGCGAGCACCACGTCGGGATTCACCGAGCCCGCGGCGTCGACCGCCTGCTGGCCCGATGCCACCGTGGTGACCTCCGCGTCTTCACCCGCGAAGGTCAACTCCAGGATCTGTCGCATGGTCGCGCTGTCGTCGACAGCCAGGATCTTCACCGCCACCGAAGGGCCTCCATTCGCGAAAGAAAACGCGAAGTCATGGGTACCGTGCGTCGGCCTCGGGGGTCAAGATCGATGCAACTTTCTCTCAGTGGACCAAATCGATTTCCAGGGCGCTCGCCTGGGCCTCGATGGCCGAGAGCTCGTCCGCGAGGCCCCGCGCCGCGCGATGCGCGGTGCGCAGGACCTCGGCGGCCTCCTCGGGCCGTTCGAGCTGCGCCAGCTTGCTGGCGAGCCCGGCCGCGGCGTCCCCTTCTGCGGGATCGGCGAGGAGCGCGCGCCGGTAGTAGCGCATCGCCAAGCCGTCGTTTCCTTCGGTGGCCGCCTCCCGCCCGAGGTCCAGGTGCCGCTTCGCCTCCGCCTGGCGGGCGTGGTCCCAGCGGGTGGCCACCTCCTGGGCGCGGGGGCTCCGCTCGCGGAACGCGCACTCCATGGCGACCCGCGCGCCCTGCTCGTCGTCGAGGGCCAGGGGGTAGGTCTCGATGGCGGCCAGGAGCGCCGGACAGTCGCCCGCGGCGTGGGCCTCCAAGACGTGCCGGAGCGGCAGATCGCCGCCGTCGTTCAGGTCGCCGGCCACGTCGAGGGCGATGGCGGCGTGCTCGGGTCGCGCCAGACCGGCTCGGAGGAGGCGCCGGGCGGTGCCGAAGCCGCGCGGATGCTGGGCGCCGAGGTCGAGCTGGGCGTCCCAGAGCCGCTCCTCGTCGTAGAGCATGCTCAGCCGATAGTGGGCGCGGGCGTCGGGGAGGGCGCGCTGGAACGCGGCCACCGCGCCGCCCACGTCGCCCACCTGTTCGGCCATGGCGCCCTCGATCAGGGCCCGCTCGCTCGGATCCAGGGCGTACTGGGGGAGCATCGCCCGGAGCCGTTCGAGCTGATGCCAGCGGAGGCCCACCCAGACGATCCGCTGGAGCAGGAGGTCGGCGCGCATCTCCTCGGGCACGGTGGCGAAGGTCTCGGGGCTGATCCACGGCACCTCGCGCAGCGCCCAATCGAGCTGGTTCAGCTCGAGCCCCGAGAAGTGCTCCAGCTGGGCGAGCTCGAACTCCAGGGCCGGCTTGTCGTCCACCAGGGGGTCGGCGCCCGCGGCGAATACCCGCGCGGCGGCGGTGTCCATCTCCAGCACCGAGGCGTAGTCGGCGAGGTCGTCGAGGGAGAAGGGCCGCAGATACGGGCGGAGCCCCTCGCTGCCCAGGCGGGTCGCGTAGCGTTCCCCGAGGCCGAAGTCCCCGTTGCCGGCCACCAGGATGAAGCTCGAGTCCTCGGCGACGTACGCGTGGACCTCGTCGAAGACCTCGAGGAGCGTGGCCACGATGCGCCGGAGGTGCCGGGTGCGGATGCGGAAGAGGTTGGACCAGAGGGAGAGCACGCCGCCGTCGCCCAGGGCGCGCTCGACCTCCTGGAAGAACTCCACGGTGTAGAGCGCGCTGGATCCGGCGAGCCAGGGATGCGACGGCTGGCTGATCACCGCGTCGTAGGTGCCGGGCTCGGCGAGCACCAGCTGGGCGCGGGCGTCGTCGATGATCAGGTTCGCCCGCTCGTCGTCCAGGGGGAAGGTCCGCTCGGTGTCCTCGTAGAGAAAGCGCGCGGCGTCGACGATGGCGTGCTCGAGCTCGACCACGTCCACGCGCTCGAAGGGCCCGCCGAGGGCCACCGCCGTGGAGTGCGCTCCGCCGAGGCCCACCACCATCGCGCGCTCGGGCTCCGCCGCGTAGAGGGTGGGGAGGGAGCCCAGGACCACCAGCTCCTCGCCGAACCCGGGGTCCGCTCCGCCGATGCCCGACTCGGGGCGACCGTCGTTGAAGAGGCGCAGCGACTCCCCGCGGTCGATCACCGTGACGGTGGTGTTGCGGCCCTCCTCCAGGATCCGAACGTTGTCGTTCCAGCTGTCCTGGGGACCTTCGAACATCGCCGTGTTCGGGTCGTACCAAGCGTCCAGGAGGTAAGGCAGGTGCAGGGTCGGTCGCTGCCAGACCAGCACCGAGAGGAGCAGGAGCGGCACCGCGAAGGCCGCGATGCGCCAAGGGATGGGCCGCCGCGAGGTGGCCAGGAGCGCCGCGGCGATGGCCAGGGTGCCGTGGACCAGGGCGATCACCATGAGCGCTCGCTCGGTGCCGCTGGTCCCTTCGACGAAGCCGATGCCGATGGCCCGGTCCTCGGCCGAGACCTCGCCCTGGAGGGCGGCCACCAGGACGAAGCCCGCGGCCAGTGAACCGACCAGCCCGCCCAGGGTGTTGGCGGCCAGGATCTTCCCGCCGTGGTCAGCGGCCTCGCCCCCGTGGCCACCGGCGATGCGCCAGGCGAGCGGGATGGACGTGCCCAGGGTGAGCGCCAGCGGGAAGAGCAGGGCGGAGCTGACCGCGAGGAGCGTGGTCCACTCGTGGGGCACCACCAGGGTGCTCCCATGGATCAGCATCGTGAGGCGCGGGATCTGCGTCGCGGTCCAGATGGACCCGAGGGTCAGCCCGGCGAGGAGGAGCTGGCTGAGTGCGAAGAGCCAGCGGGCGTCGAAGCGCCGCGCGAGCCGGTCGGCCACGAGCGATCCGAGGGCGATCCCCACCAGGAAGTTCACCAGCATGGCGGCGAAGGCCTGGGTCGTGCCCTGGACCACCATCCGCAGGACCCGGGTCCAGAGGACCTCGCCCGCCAGGGAGGCGAAGCCGGCGCCGGCCGCCAGGAGCGCGGCCATGACCACCGCCCGGGGCAGCCGCCGCTCCGTGGCCGGGCGCTCGGCCGGCTCGGTGATCGGGTCGTCGACCACCGTGGTGCGCCGCCAGGAGACGAAGACGATCAGGGCCGCGAAGAGGCTGGCCGCCGCGGCCACCACGATGGAAGCGCGGGCGCCGTAGGTGGGGACCAACCAGAGCCCGGTGATCGCCGCGCCGAGGACCGCGCCGAAGGTGTTCGTGGCGTAGAGCCGGGTCGCCGAGGTCTCCCAGACGATCCCCCGCCGCGCGGCCGCGGAGATCATCATCGGGAGCGTGGCGCCCATGAGGATGGTCGGCGGCAAGAGGATGACGACCGCCAGCGCGAAGCGGATGGCGGTGAGACCTCCCACGGCCATGTCCGCGCCCAGGCCCGAGTAGATCGAGTGGACCCGGGGGACGAGCCAGAGCGAGGCCAGGGCCCAGAGGGCGACGCCGACCTCGAGGAGCGCATAGACCCGCGCCGGCTGCTTCACCCGGTCGCCGAAGCGGCCGCCGAGGGCCGAGCCCAGGCCGAGGCCCAGGAAGAAGGTCGCCAGCACGGTCGCGATGGCGTAGTCGCTCACCCCGAAGACGCGCTGGAGCATCCGCCCCCAGGTCGATTGGTAGATCAGCGCCGCCGTCCCGGAGCTGAAGAGCGCCACGTAGAGCGTGGCCATGCGAAGTCGTTCCACCATCACGGGCGCGCGGACCGTAGCCTCTGCTTCGGCGCTCCGAAAGTCGATCGGTGCCCGCAGCGCTCCCCCGCGGGGAGACACCGGCGGCCGCCCACGTGCGCGGACGGGCCAGATGTGCTCAATGGGGCTCGTGTTCGAACGCCCGGCCCTGCGCGCGGTGCCCGTCGACCCCGCGAATGGTCGCCGGCGCTACGAGACCGTGGCCCCCCGGATGCCCGAGGGGACCATCGACCTGACCGCCCTGGTCCCCGGGGACGGACCGCTCGAGCTGGACGTCGGCTTCGGCCGGGGCGCGTCGCTCTTCGCCCGCCACGAGGCCGCCCCCGGGAGCCGGCTCATCGGCGTCGAGATCAAGTCCAAGTGGTCCTACAAGGTCGAGGAACGCTGCCAGCGGCAGGGCCTCGAGGGGGTGCGCGCCTTCGCCGGCGACGTCCGCGAGATCCTCGCGCGGAGTGGTCCCGAGGGGTGTCTGACCAAAGTCTTCCTCCACTTCCCGGACCCTTGGTGGAAGCAGCGGCACCGCAGCCGGCTGGTCCTGCAGCCGTCGGTCCTCGACGACCTGGCCCGGCTGATCCCGGTCGGCGGCATCCTCTACGTCCAGACCGACGTGGACGACCGCTTCGCGCTCTACGAGCGAACCGTCGCCGAGCATCCCGCGTTCACCGGTGAGCGGGTCGACCACAACCCCTACGGATCGGTCTCCAACCGCGAGGCCCGGGCCACCGAGGACGGACTGCCGGTCCACCGGCTCGTGGC
>DCLA01000120.1:182906-183354 GCA_002320815.1 Myxococcales bacterium UBA1660 | reverse complement strand
CCCGCCGCTGAGCCCGTGAGGTAGCGCTCAGGCGCGGAAGGCCGCGCGGGTGATCCCGCCGAGCCCGGCCAGGAGAAAGACCGCGCCCAGGGGGACGAGCAGGATCGCCACATTGGGGTCGCCCTCCGGGTGCGCGATGGCGCCGAGGGCGAAGCCCAGGGGCACCAGCACCGCCGAGATCCGCAGGGCATGGCCGGGCCAGCGCCGGGTCAGGAGCGGAGCACCGACGGCGGCGTGGGCGAGAACCACCAGCGCCAGACCCACGGCGTGGGCGTGGGAGAGGGTGAGCAGGAGCCGGGTCAGGTGGTCGTCGAGATAGGGGGCCGCCTTGAACCCGTGCAGGGTCTCCAAGAGCACCCCGCCGAGCGCGCCCACGAAGAGCAACGACCAACCGAGGCGTAGGGAGGCGCGGGTCTCCCGGCCGTCCAGGCTCTCCAGGCTCTCCAGG
>DCLA01000120.1:68176-182589 GCA_002320815.1 Myxococcales bacterium UBA1660 | reverse complement strand
GCTCTCCAGGCTCTCCAGGCTCTCGGGGTCGCTCATTCGCCGATCCAGATGGCGTGATCCTCGGCCTGCGTACGCCACGCGCGGACCTCGTCGGCGTCGGGCGCCTGCACGGATCCCTCGGCAGCCAGCGCGTCGACCTGCCGCTCGCGCAGGGCCTGCTCTCCGGTGGGATCGAACGCGATCCACGCCGGCTCGGGGTCGATACGGCCCCGGAGAGCCCGAAAGGCGATCCGGCGGACGGCGGGGTAGTCGTCGCCGCGCATCACCTCGAGCAGGATCCCCCGGGCCACCCCGGGATCCACCGTGGGCGAGCGACCCCAGGCCGCGGCGGCGACCGCCCGCTCGACCGGGTCGCCGCCGAAGACCTGCCGCTGGCCCCAGTCGTCGTTCCAGTCGAGGTGGCAGAGCACGCAGGCCGCCGGGTGCCCGGTCTCCTGGCCGGTGGGATCGGGCTTGGCGATGCGGTGGCTGCGGTGCACGTCGATCACTCCGTAGACCACCCGCGGCATGTGGCAATCGGGACAGGCCACCTGACCACCGTGCCCATCGTGCTCGTCCTCGGCGGGGCCCGGGTGGCAGTTGATGCACGCCCCGGCGCCGAGCCGCTCCTCGCCGGAGACGTGCGCGATGGCCTCCTCGCGGATCTGTCCCGCGGGGTCGGCGCCGTGCATCCCGTGGCAAGTGGTGCACGCGAGCTCGCCCCCCTCGGTGCAGGGTGACTGGAGCCACCCCTGGTACTCGTAGGCGGTCAACCGCGGGGTCCCGTCGGGCCAGAAGCGGTCGGCGAAGAGGGGCTCGCCGTTCAAGGTGCTCGTTCGCCAGAGGGGCTCGGAGTAGGCGGCGAGGTCGTCGCCGGGGACGAAGGGATCCCCCCGGCGGAGGAAGGGGCCCACGTCGTCCGCCATGCGCTGCCCGTGGCAGCGGCCGCAGACGTCGCTGCTCCCTCGGGCGTCGAGGCGGTCGGGGTTGGTGATGGTCGGGTCGCGATCCTCGCCGTGGTGGAGCACGTAGCGGCGGAGGGGGTTGGTGTTCTGGGCCACGTGCTCGGCGCCCGGCCCGTGGCAGGCCTCGCAGGCGACGCCGAGTTCGCCGACCTCGGTGTCGAAGCCGCCGTCGCGCTGCAGCCCCGGGTTGGGCGCGACGTTGTGGCAGAAGACGCAGTTGTCGTTCCAGCGGGTGACGTGGCGCTCGAAGTCCGGCCCGACCTCGGGATCGGCGGTGAGAAACGCTCCGTTCATCGGGATCCAGCGGCCCTCCTCGACGTGCCAGGCGACCGGCAGACGCACCAGCTCGGGACCCGAGGGGCCCGCCCGCTCGGCCACATATTGTTGGATCCGGCGGGACCCGATGGTCATCCGCACCTCGTCGTCGCTGACCAGCTCGTCGCCATCGCGCACCCGGACCCGGTACCGGTCGCCCTCGTGGGTCATGGTCGCCGTCAGCCCGCGGTAGCGGAGGACGCCGTCGTCGAAGTCGCCGAGGACCGCCGCGGGCGTCGCGGTCTGGGTCATCCGCGCGTGATGGGTCCGGGCCCAGCTCGCGTGATGGTCCTCGTGGCAGCGAAGGCAGACCCGGGAGCCGACCACCGGCTCCCCGTGGCGGTCCCGCTCCACCTGCAGGTCTGCGCGAACTCCGCGGTACGACGCCTGGGCGACCCACCCGGCGCCGAGCAGGAGCACCCCGGCGCCCGCGAGCGCCCACGCGCGGCGCCCGACCAAAGGTCAGCCGCCGAGCGCGCGCAGCGTGGCGTCGACCCGCTCCGCTTCGGTCTCCAGCCCCAGGTGGCGGAAGGTCGCCCGCGCTTCGCTCAGGCGTTCGCGCGCGGTCTCCACGTCCCCGCGCTCCACGAGGTGCGCCCCGAGGGACACCAGGCTCCGGGCGGCTTCCCGCTCGTTCCCGACGTTCCGGAAGAGGTCGATGCTGGTGAGGAACGACTCCTCGGCGGCCTTGTCGACCTGGCCTGCCGCGTCGAAGAGGGTCTTGCTGCGGTGCTCGCCGAAGGCGCGATGCACGAAGGCGAGGGCGTCCGAGAGCCCGAGCTCCTCCGCGGCGCCCAGCGCTTCCTGGAGCTTGGCCTCGGCGCCGTCGTCGATCCGGCGGACCGCCAGGACGGCCTGGTTCCGCAGCACGTCGGCCAAGGCGCGCCGGTCGCCGATCTCCTTGGCCAGCTGGCGGGCACGCTCCAGGGCGACCTCGGCCTCGTCGTAGGCCCCGTCGGCCAGGCGGGCCTCGCCGACGTTGTTGAGCAGGAAGCACTCCGAGCGCCGGTCGGCGAGCTGCCGGGCACGCTCGAGGGCGTCGCGCCAGGCGCGCACGGCGCCGGGGCGGTCGCCGCGCTCGTAGGCGATGACCCCCAGCGCGTTCTGGGTCTGGAGCGCGCCCTCCGGGTCGTTGACTCGCTCGCGGATGGCCAGCGAGGCGCGGAAGAAGGACTCGGCGGCGTCGAGGTTGCCGCGCTTCAGCTCCAGGTTGCCGAGGGTGTTCAGGGACACGCCTTCGCCGCGCTCGTCGGCGTGGGCCCGGCGGATGTCCAAGGCCTCGGAAGCGTGGCCGATGGCTTCGTCGACCTCGCCATGGATGACCTCGATCTGCGCGATGTCGTCCAGGGTGGCGGCTACACCGCGCAGGTCGCTGGCTGCGCGGAAGAGGTCCAGCGCGCGCCCGAGCAGGGCCCGGGCCCGCTCGTCCTCGCCCCGGGCGCGGTGTGCGCGGGCGATGCGGTTGAGCGCCGCGCCGCCCTTGCCCTGGGCGCCGGTGCGCCAGGCCAGGCGGAGCATCGCGCTGAAGGACTCGGTGGCCTCCTCGTAGCGACCGGAGGTGGACAAGAGCGAGCCGTGGAGGTGGAGCGCGTCGACCCGGCGCACCACGTCCTGCTCCACGATGAGCTCCAGGGCACGCTCCACGTAGCGGAGGGCGCGGTCCCGCCGGAGCTGCTGTCGCTCGTAGAGGGCGGCTTCGAGGTAGGCGCGGCCGGCGCGGGCCTTCTGGCCGGCGCGCTCCAGGTGGGGCGCGATCATCGAGGCCACGCCCTCGCGGCGGACCTCGGCGACCAGCGCCAACCAGCGGGCCACGGCGCCGTGCCGGCGGACCCGGATGTCGTCGTCGAGGGCCTCGTAGAGCAGGCCCCGGGTCCCCTCGACGGCGAAGACGTACTCCCGCGCGCCGGGCACGTCGGACTGCTCGACCTCGGAGATGAAGCCCTTCTCGGCGAGGCGCCCGAGGGCATGCTCGAGGGCCTGCATGTCTTCGTCGTCGGGCCACACGGCCAGGGGGTCGGCGTCCTCGGCGGGCGGCTCCCGGTCGCTGCGCATCTGGCCCAGGATGGCGCCACTCCAGAAGACCTCGCCGACCACCGCGGCCCGGTCGAGGGTGGCCCGCTCGAGCCCGTCGAGGCGCGCCAGGCGAGCGCGGATGGCGTCTTCCATGGACACCGGGAGATCGTCTTCGGCTTGCAGGCGCGCGAGATCGACCTCGAGGCCGTCGTCGGTCTGGACGAAGACCCCGGCCTCCCAGAGCGCGAAGGTGAGCTCGCGGACCAGGGCCGGCTTGCCCTTCGAGCGGTGGGTCACCGCGCTCACCAGCGGCTCCGGCGCGGTGGTGAGGGTGGGGAGGAGGACGTGGAGCATCGACTGCACGTCGCTCTCCGAGAGGGGCGCGATGGGCCCCAGGGCGACGCCGCCCTCCGGCTCGAGCGCGCTGGCCTTCTCCAGCAGGGACGCGCCCCCGGCGAGCACCAAGGCTACGTGGCCCTCGACCGCGGTGAGCGCGCGGATGAGATCCCAGGCTGGCTCCTCGGCGTAGTGCACGTCGTCGAGGAGGATGAGCACCGGCCGGGACTGGGCCTCGCCCTCGATGAGCCGGACCAGGGCGTCGGTTCCCCGCCGGTGGAGCTCGTCGGGCTGGTCCTCCATCGTCGAGAGGATGGGGCTCTGGGGGAAGGGCACTCCGGCGATGTGCCCGAGCAGGTGGGTCGTCTCCATCACGCGGATGGCGTCCGCGGTGCCCAGCGCCGAGCGGACCTGGGTGGACATCTGCGCGCGGACGGCGCTCGGCGAGGAGGCCGGGGTCACCCCGAAGCGCTCCAGGAGCAGGCGCGAGAAGGGGGAGTAGGGCCCGTCGCCGCCCTCGCGGCACACGCCGTAGAGCACCTTTACCCGCGGGTCGATGCGCGCGGCGACCTCGCTGGCGTACACCATGAGGCGGGTCTTGCCGCTGCCGCGGCCGCCCTCCAGGGCCACCAGGGTGGGATTGCCCAGGGTGTAGGCGCGCTCGATCCCGGTGAGGAGCGCCTGGCCGGCCTCGGTCTGACCGATCAGCGGGCTCTCGCCGGGCGGCTCGGTCCCGTCGTCGAGGAGCTGGCTCCCGCTGACCTCGTCGGAGACGGTCTCGGCGGTGTGCTCGGCCTCGAACTCCGGGCTGGCGCTCACCACGGTGACCTCGCCGGCGCCGGCGACGGTGCGTCCGGTCCGGTGGGCGGCCACCTCGAGACTGCGACCGCACGCCGCGCAGCCGCGCCAAGCGCGAGGGTTCACGAAGCCGCAATGGCGGCAAGCCGAGGAGGGGCCGATCATGGGGGCCCGATGGTCGCCGACGGACCCCGGCCTCGCAAGCCGACTTTCTCACGTTGACCAAAGGAAATGCGTACGAAACGCGCACAGTGAGCCCGGCTCACCGTCGGTGGGGCTGCCCCTGGAGACGCCGCGCAGAAAGTTGGGGACATGTAGGTCCGTTGCCTACAGTCGTGGCGTGCGGACTCGATACGGCATCCTGGCTTGTCTCCTCGCGCTCGCCGGCGGAGCGTTCGCCGCGTCGCGTGCCCCGGTGCCTGCGCCGACCTCGCGAGTCCGCGTCGAAGTGCGCGCTCCCCTCGTCGTTCCCCAGGGCGAGCCGGAACTGGAGGTCGCGCCGCCGCCGCGATCCGCCCCTCCGACCGAAGACACCGGTCCGCTGCGCGCGGCGGGTGTCGGGCTCGAAGATGGTCTGATCATCACCGGGGAGTCGACCCAGCGGGTGCTCCTCTTCACCTTCGACGACGGCCCCGAGCGCCGCACGACCCCGGCGCTCCTCGACGCGCTCGACCGCCACGACGTCAAGGCGGTCTTCTTCGTCACCGTCGAGCGGCTCAGCGGGCCGGGGAACCGGATCCAGGAGCAGCGGGAGCTGCTCCGGGAGATCGTCGCGCGCGGCCACGTCATCGGGAACCACACGGTGACGCACCAGCAGCTCCCGCTGATGACCACCGAGGCCATCACCGCGGAGCTCGACCACGCCGACGCCGTGCTCACCGAGCTCGTCGGGTTCCGTCCGCGGCTCTTCCGGCCGCCCGGCGGATCCCGCTCGCCGCGGGTCGACCGGGTCCTGGCCGCCCGGGGCTACACCCAGATGCTCTGGAGCCACGGCACCGGCGACTTCCAGGTGCGCTCGGCCGACGACGTGCAGCACATCTTCCGCCGGGTCCTGGAGCGCCGCGAGCGCGAGGAGGGGGTCCGCGGGGGCGTCGTCCTGATGCACGACCCCCACTCGTGGAGCGTCGAGGCCTTCCCGCGGATCATGGACGAGATCGAGCGGACCAACTGTGAGCTCCTCACGCGGGGCGAAGAACTCTACGACGTCATCGACGACCCGGCGCTCTTCTTCGCCGCCCGCGACGGCGCCGAGCCCGGGACGGTGGCCCCGCCCCTGACCCTACCGCCCGACGTCCACGCGCGCCGGCAGGCGACCCGGCGCGACGAAGCGCGCGAGCGCTGCGCAGCCATCGTCGCCTCCCGCTGACTCGGCGGGGGCCGACTCAGCGCGTGCGCAGGTTCAGAGGCAGGTCGAAGGTCACCGGGCCGCCCTCGGGCGCCGGGAACTGCCACTCGGAGGCGTGCCGGACCAGACAGTTGCGCAGGGTGTGCGGCAGCTCGGCCTCGGTGGATACGGTCACCCGCCGCACCGAGCCGTTCCGGGCCACCCGGACCCGCAGCGTGTAGCTCCCGCCGAGGTTGGGATCGGTCCGGCGCAGATCGCGCTCGTAGCAGGATCGCAGCAGGCGCACCGTCGGGCGGACGGTGTCCTGGATCTGCTCCGGGCTCAGGAAGCCCACCACCGGCTCGTCGTGGATCGCGGTCAGGGTCCGCTCGTCGAGGGTGAGGCCCTCGTCCATCAACGCCAGCCGCGTCTCGTAGGCGTCGCCCTCCACGTCGAAGCCGAGCAGGGTGTGTTCGCCGGCTGCCAGGAGGAGCGCGCCGGCGGCGCCCGCGGGGAGCACGGCGTCATCGACCTGCCAGCTCACGAAGCGCTCGCTCGCGGGCAGCTCGAGCACCAGCGAGCCCGGCTCGCTGCCCGGCGTCTCCACGGCGACGGGGTCTTCGCTGGCCAAGCGGGTCTCGGGCGACGAGCTCCACCGGGCCGGCGCCTCGAGCTCGGCGACGGTCTCGCCCTCGCGGGTGACGGACACCTGACCCTCCTCGAGGGTCACGGTGACCACGCCGTCGGTCCGCTCCACGCGGAAGCGGGTCCCGCGCGCGTGGATGGCGTAGGGCGCGGCGACGACGGTGAAGGGCTCGCCGTGGCGCACCGCGCTGGAGAGCCGGCCCTCGTGGAGATGCATCTCCATGTCGTCCGCTCGCAGCACCTCCGCGGTCAGCTCCGCGGCGCCTTCGAGGGCGATGGCCGCCCCCGCCCCGAGGGTCGCGTGCAGCGCCTGCCGGGCGGCGACCTCGATCCGGTCCCCCTCCATGAGGGCGTCGCCGAGCTCCAGCGGGTGGCGGTCGTCGCCGCGGAAGGCGGCCGGGGTGCCCGCGAGCGCCACGATGGTGCCCTCGACCTGGTCCCCCGCGCTGGGGATCGGGGCCGGCGCGGTGGGCTCCGGCGCGACCTCTTCGGCGAGCGGGAGCTCGGGCTCGGGCCCGGTGCGCCAGATCATGAACACGGCGACGGCGGCGGCCGCGGCGAGGGCGACGGCGGCGGGGACCTTCCACGAGCGGCGTCGCCGGGCGGCCCGGATGGCCTGGGATTGGGTCCGAGCCTCGCGGCGGAGCGCGACCTCCATCCGCGACCAGTCGACGACCGGCGGCGTCTCCCGGGTCTCGCGGGCGACGGTGTCGAAAGCCTGGATCTCCGCCAGCGCGCGCTGGCAGACGTCGCAGTCCTCCACGTGCCGGGCCAGCCGGGTCTCGCCCTGGTCGGACAGGGCACCGGCGTCGAAGGCGATCAGAGCGCGCCACTTGGGGGCGTGGGTCATCGCTCGGCCTTCGAGTCGGCCGAGGGCTTTCGCTTCTTCTTGGGACGTGGCTTGCCGGGCAGGTCCGGCATGAGCTGCTCGATGACCTGCTTCAGCGCCGGCTCCTCGGCCAACGCGGCGTAGAGCTCCTTGCGTGCGTAGAAGAGGCGCGTCCGGACGGTGAGCACCGGCGCGTCCACCTGGTCGGCGATCTCCTTCGCGCTGAGCCCCTCGAAATCGTGGAGGATCAGGACCGCGCGCTTCTTCTCCGAGAGCCGGTCCACGAGACGGTAGAGGGCCTCGACCCGCCGCTGTCGGTCGATGGCCTGGTCCGGCTGCTCGACGGGCACGTCCTCGTCGCGCTTCTCCGGCACCGGCGCGTCCACCGTCCGGGGACGGGAGCGCTTCTTGCGGAGGTGCATCTTGGTGACGTTCGAGGCCAACCGATACAGCCACGTGCTGAACTTGGAGTCCCCGCGGAAGCTCCCGATCGACCGGTAGACGTGGATGAACACGTCCTGGACCACGTCCTCGATCTCGCTCGAGGGACCCATGATGCGATGAACCACCCGCGCCACCGTCTCCCGGTGGGCCAGGAAGAGCTCCTGGAAGGCCGCCTCGTCGCCGGCCTGGGCGCGCGCGATCACGGGGTCCAAGCTATGTCTCCGGTCGAACTCACGAACGTCTGGACGCCCTCCCTCGCGCGGAAGGGCACCATCAACCCCGATCAGCGGGGCGCCGGACGATAGCACGATCGTGGCCACCTTCATCCGTTGCCGGGACCATCTGGACCGTTCACGGATGTCACGCCGACATTTCGGTCTCGTGTCGAAACCGTGATCCGATGTCACGGGTTCCTTTTTCCCTTGTCGATGCTAGGAAGGGCCCTCGCCGATGCTCTCCGTCCGCCGACTCACCAAACGCTACGGCACCCAGCTCGCCGTCGCGGGTGTCGACTTCGAGGTCGAACCCGGCGAGATCGTGGGCTTTCTCGGCCCCAACGGGGCCGGCAAGAGCACCACGCTCCGGATGATCACGGGCTTCCTCGCGCCCACCGCGGGGTCCGTGAGCATCGCTGGGGTGGACGCGCTGCGGCATCCGAAGAAGGCCCGCCAGTCCTTCGGCTACATGCCCGAGGGCGTCCCGCTCCACCCGGAGCTCCGGGTCCACGAGTACCTGCGCTTCCGCGCGGAGCTCAAGGGAGTCCCCGGCCGTGCGATCGGCGACGCCATCGAGCGCTCGCTCCACCAAGCCTCGGTCTCCGACGCCGAGGACCGGATCATCCGCCAGCTCTCCAAGGGCTACCGCCAGCGGGTGGGCCTCGCCGACGCGCTCCTGGCCGATCCGCCCCTCTTGATCCTGGACGAGCCCAGCTCGGGCCTGGACCCCAACCAGATCCGCTACGTGCGGGAGCTGATCAAGGCCTTCAGCGGGAAGAAGACCGTCTTTCTCTCCACCCACATCCTGCCCGAGGTGGAGGCCACCTGCGATCGGGTGGTGATCATCAACAAGGGCCGGAAGGTGGGCGAGGGCGATCCCCGCAGCCTCCGCTCGCGGCAGCAGGAGGCGTACTTCGTGCGCTTCCTCGGTCCGGGCACCGAAGAGGCCTTCCGCGCCGCGCTGGCGAAGGTGCCCGCGCTGAGCGAGCTCGAGCTGGCGGTCGAGGGCGACCTCGTGCGCGGCCGGGTCCGGGTGCCCGAGGCCGGGGCCGTCGACGGCCTCTTCCGCGCCGTCGCCGAGGCCGGCCTGGTGCTGCGCGAGCTCGCGGGCGAGGCCAAGAGCCTGGAGAGCATCTTCGCCGAGCTGACCACCGAGGAGACCGCCCCTCGCGACGAACCCGACCTCGACGACGAGGCGGCGCACGAGGAGGAGGGCCGATGAGAGCCGCCTGGGCCATCTGCAAGCGCGAGCTGCGCTCCTTCTTCGTCTCTCCGGTCGCCTACGCCCTCCTGGTCTCGTGGCTCCTCTGCTGCGGCGGCAACTTCGGCTTCGTGGCCAACATCTACTCGTCCCAGCCGGCGATGGGTGGCTCGGACAACCCGCTGACCATGTTCTTCGGGGGCACGCTCCTCTTCTTCCTGCCGCTCCTGGTCTTCGTCCCGATCATGACCATGCGCCTGCTCGCCCAGGAGCGCTCCGACGGGACCCTCGAGGCCCTGCTGACCGCGCCGGTCAGCGAGCGGGCCGTGGTCCTGGGGAAGTACGCCGCGGCGATGATCTTCTGGGCCGCGCTCTGGGTCCCGACCCTCATCTACGTGTGGATCACCAGCCGCTTCGGGGACGTGGACCTCGGCGTGGTCGCCGCGAGCTACTTGGGGGTCATGGCCGTGGGCGCGTTCTACGTGGCCATCGGCCTGCTCATGAGTGCCCTGGCGCCGAACCAGGTGGTCGCGGCCACGCTGACCTTCCTGGTCCTGGTGCTCCTCTTCGGGCTCGGGATCTTCCAGTTCATGGCCTTCGACCTGACGCGGGACGTCTTCTCCTACATCAGCATCTGGACGCACATGCAGGACTTCGCCAAGGGCGTGGTCGACACCCGGGCGCTCCTCTTCGACATGAGCGCCGCGGCTCTCATGGTCTTCCTGGCGGTGCGGGCCCTCGAGTGGCGGAGGCTGACCTCGTGAGCGCGGACGACGAGAAGGTCGACGAGGTCTCCGACGAGACCGAGCGCGCCGACGAGGGCCTGGCCGCGAGCGAGGACGAAGCCGCCCGGCAGCGGGCGGAGCACAAGCTCTACACGGTCATCGGCAGCCTGCTCTTCACCCTCATCGTCTTGATGGTGAACTACCTCAGCTTCCGGCACTTCGAGCGCTTCGACTGGACCCGGGACACCCGCTTCACGCTCTCCGAGCGCACCGAGCAGGTGCTCGCCGACCTCGACCGCGACGTCCAGATCGTCCTCTTCTTCAGCTCCGGAGAGCCCGAGCTGGCCGACGTGCTCGAGCTGGTCCAGCAGTACGCCGGGGCCTCCGATCGGGTGACCGTGCGCCAGGTCGACCCGCTGCGGCAGCCCGCCGAGGTGCAGCAGCTCGCCGCGCGCTACGACGTGGACCTCATCCCCACCGGCGAAGGCACCCTGACCGACGCGGCCGCCATCGTCGTGGCCGGCGACCGACGCTGGAAGATCACCCGCGACGACCTCACCGACGTCGACTTCTCCGACATGGAGACCGGCGGCGCGCCCCGGCTGAGCATGGAATCCGAGAAGGCCTTCACCAGCGCCATCCTCCGGGTGGTCAGCGGCGAGGAGACCACCCTCTGCGTGGCTTCCGGCCACGGGGAGTATGGAGTGGGGCAGGGCGAGCGGAACCTGGTCGCCCTCCGCGACGAGCTCGAACGCGAGAACTTCGCCATCGAGACCTTCGACGCCGCGGGCCTGCGGCGCCTCCCCGAGGGGTGCGCGGCGGTGCTGGTGCTCGGGCCCTTGCGCGCCTGGGCCGCCGAGGAGGTCGAGGTGGTCCTCGACTACGTCCGCGAGGGGGGCCGCTTGCTGCTGGCCCTCGACCCCATCCTGGACCGGCGCGGCGTGAACCCCAGCGGCTGGGGTCGTCCCCTGGCGGACTTCGGGGTCCTCCTCGACGAGGCCATCTTCTTCGAGCGTTCGCCGGCGCGGATGCTCCAGCCCGATCCCACCTCGCAGATCCTGGTCCAGACCCGGCCGCACCCGATCACCGAGACCCTGGTGGCCATGCAGGCCCCGGTGTTGGTCGACCTGGCGCAGACGGTGCGCACCGAAGGTCCGCAGGTCTCCACGCTCCTCGAGGGGTCCGAGGCCTCCTTCGGCAAGGTGGACCTGGCGGCCATGCTCGCCGACCCCTCGAGCGACCTGGCCCCGGACGACCTGCCCGGTCCCATCGGGATCGGGGCGGCCGTTGACCTCGCCGAGGAGGACGCCCCCGACGCGGCCGCCGCCGGCCGGATGGTGATCGTCGGTGACTCCGGATGGCTCGCCAATGAAGCCCTCGCGCGCCCCGAGGTGGCCAACCTGATGCTCGCGATGAGCACCATGGGGTGGCTCGCCGAGCGCGAGGAGCTGGTGTCCATCCCCACGCGCGAGAGCGACCTGCAGGCCCTGGCCCTCACCGAGGAGGACATGGGCGGCATCTGGATCCGCGTGATGCTGCTCCTGCCCGGAGCCTTCCTCTTGCTCGGCTTCGCCGTCTGGTGGTCGAGGCGCCAATGAACCGCCAATCCGTCATCGCCCTGGGGCTCGTCGCCGTCGCGCTCCTGGCCTACATCATCGTCTACGAGCGGCACACCCTGAGCACCGGCGCGCTCGAGGGCCGCGACAACCGGGTGGCCCGGGAGTACGTCCGCGCCCAGGTCGACCGGGTGGAGATCGAGCGTCGGGGTCAGGACCCCATCGCGCTGGTCCGGGACCGGGAAGACGAAGACGCGCTCGGCAGCTGGCGCATGGTGGCCCCGCTGGAGTCCGCGGCGGACGACGACGCGGTGGGCGCGCTCCTCGGCTCGGTGGACTGGGCCGACGCCCGCCGGCGCATCGACGCGCTGGAGGACGGGGACCTCGTCGAGTTCGGCCTGGACGAGCCGCGGGTGAGCGCGACCTTCGTGATGGGTAACGAGCGTCTGACCTTGGCCGTCGGCGGGGAGACCCCCGGTGGAGATGGCGTCTACGTGACCAGCGACGGGGGCCAGTCGGCCGTGGTCGCCGGCAAGGACCTCTACGAGGCGCTGGACCAGGACGTGGACCACTTCCGGTCCAAGCGGCTCCTCGAGCGGGGCATGCTCACCGCCCGGGAGCTCCGCCTCGGCGACGTGGCGCTGACCCTGAGCGACGGACGCTGGACCACCGCCGACGGGGTCCGCGCGTCCGGCAACCGCCTGGACGAGGCGCTCCAGGCCCTCACCGACCTCGAAGCCCGGCGCTACCTCGGTGACGAGTCCCTCCGGGGCGAGGCGACGGTGATCCGCGCGGTCCGCGAGGCCGGTGACGACGAGGGCGACGGCGACGTGGTCGTCGAACTCTCCCTGGGCGGGCCCTGCGAGGGCGACGCCGAGCAGCGCTACGCGCAGGTGGCCCTCACCCGCGACGGCGAACGGACGGCTGGACCGCTGACCTGCGTGGCCGAGCGGGACGTCGAGCCGCTGCTGGTTCCCGCCGACGAGTGGCGCGAGCGGCGTCCCCTGACCCTCAACGACCTCGAGCTGGAGTCGATGACCGTCACCGGCGCGGCCGGCACCCTGGAGCTGACCGACGAGGGCAGCGGGTGGACCTACGCGATGGGCGACCAGAGCGGCTCGGTGGACGAAGACGCGCTCATCGAGTGGCTGGGGGCCATCAAGGCCCACCGGGCCCAGAGCTTCGTGATCCCCGCCGGCGACGAGGAGCTGCGCTCCTACGGTCTGGCCGCCCCCGCGGTCACCATCACCCTGCGAGCCACCGAGGATCGCACCGAGACCGTGGCCCTCGGCGCCGTGACCAGCGAGGGGGCTTACCTCCGCCGCGACGACGAGCCGGCGATCCTGATCGTGCCCGCCGCCGCCGCCGCGGACCTGGAGCCGTCGGTGGCTCGGCTCCGGCCGCGGCAGCTCCTGGAGCTCGATGCGTCGGACATCACCGAGCTGGCGATTCGGCGGCAGGCCGCCACCGAGCGGCTGACCCGCGAGGGCGAGGGCTGGGCGCTGACCGCGCCGCTGACGATGCCCGCGGCCGACGCCGAGGTGCGCGCCGTGGTGCGGGACCTCGCCGACCTCCGCGCGGTGCGCTTCGTGGCCGACCGGGCGCAGCCCGACCATGGGCTCGACGCCCCCCGGGTCGACCTGACCTTCACCGCGCGGGAAGACGGCGACGCCGTGGAGCACCGGCTGCGCCTCGGGCGCGCCACCGACGAAGGCGCCTTCGCGCGCCTCGACGGGGACTCGGCGGTGTTCCTCGTGGAGCCTGGCCTCGCCCGGGGCCTCGCGGGGCCGCTGGTCCCCCGCGACCTCCTGGCGACCAGCCGCTACGAGGTCACCGAGGTCCAGGTGAGCGAGGGCGAGCGCACGGTCCGGCTCCGCAACGACCAGGGCTCGTGGGTCACCGAGAACGGCCCCCTGGCCGACGACGCGACCGAGACCTTCTTCGGCGCCCTGGACCACCTCCGGGCCGCCGGCACCAGCGCCTACGGGCCGGCGAGCGCGGCCGATGGGCTCACGCCGCCGCGGGCGACGATCCACGTCGTCCGGGAGGAGGGGTCCCCCGAGCCGCGCGAGTACGACATCGTGATCGGCGCGGCCGCCGATGCCGAGGCCGTGCACGCCCGGCGCGGGGACCTGGCGGTCGGGTTCCTGCTGCGTGAGCCGGTCGTCGACGCGCTGCTCAGCCCGCTCTGAGCGCCGGCTCTCTACCCGCGAGTCGTCCCGGTCCCCTTCGCTGGATGACGGCGGCTCCGCGGGTCGCTGCGTGACGGCGGCTCCGCCGGGCGAGTCGCGCCCCAGCCGGGGTTCGGCCCCAATTGAAAACGCCCGCCGAAGGGGCGGGCGTTTCGGGCGAGCCGGCGAGGGCTCACTCCTCGGCGGCGACGTTCTCCAGGGTCTCGTAGCCTCGGTAGTCGAGGAGACCTTCGGAGTTGTTGAAGCCCGCGGCGACCCGGGCGAAGCGACCGTTGTACTTCACCTTGTTCCCCACGTGCAGATCGGTGGGGATGGGCAGGAGGCCGGTCTCGGGGTCCGGCGGCTCGTAGCGACCGCGCTCGGCCAGCTCGACGGCCTCGTCGATCTGCTCCTGGTTCTCGGCGTAGCCGACGACCATCAGCATGTTCTGCTTGCTGCTCTCGTCCCGGGTGTCCGCCATCCAGAAGTGGGGCGCCGCCGGCGTCGGACAGGGCTCCTCTTCGCACTCCGGCGGCACGTAGATCTCGGTCACGTAGCCGGTGACCTCGACGTCGGTGTCGATGGTGGTCCGCAGCCGGGCCCGGAGCCCGTAGATGCTGTGGCTACCGTCGTCGTAGGTGACGGGGTGCGGGGGCGGGGGCAGCGTCGGGACCGGCGGGAGGTTGGGCTGCACCTCGGGAAGGCGCTCGACCTGAAGGTCGGTCTCGGGCTCACCACAAGCCGAAGTCAGAGGGGCCGCCATGGCGAGGGCGATGAGGACCAGCTGTGCGCGTCGAATCATGAGCGATCTTCGTGGGTTGTTGAAGGCTCCGGGGCCCGCCCCGGCGTTGGCGCGGACCGTACCACGCTCGCAAGTTGCGTCACAAGATGGGATCAGCGGCAGCTCGGGACCGCCTCGGCGGCCTGGGCCGTGACCCGGATCATGGGGGGCGAGAGGTCCGAATCGGCCCGGCGGACCACCTCGTCGGCCTCCTCCCCGCCGATCGCGGCGAGGGCTTCGACGGCCCGCGCCGCGATCTCGACGTCGGGCTGCCAGGGGTTGGGCCGCATCGCCCGGTCGACCACCCCGCGGAGCGCGTCGACGGCGTCTTCCCGGCAGCGCGCGCGAGCGAAGGCGACGCCGGCTTCGAGGACCACCGGCCACTCCCGCGTCTGGGCCAACCGCTCCTCGACGGAGTCCCATGCGCCCCAATCGGCGGCAGCGGCGAGCGAGCGGATGGCCGCCGCGCGGACCACCTCGTGGCGGTCCCGGACGGCAGCGCGAACCAGCGGGCGGGCAGCGACCCGTGGGGCCAAGGCCTCGACGGCCGCGGCGCGGACCATGGGCCAGCGGTCACCGCGCGCCACGGCCGCCAGCGCGTCGCCAGCGTCCGTCTCGTTCGCCAACACCTGGACGGCGGCGATGCGCACCCGGGGGTAGGGGTCCTCGAGGGCCTGGCGGGCGACGGGGCCCCCCGCGTCGGCCGCTCCGAGCGCTCGGAGCGCCGCGGCGCGGAGCATCCACTCCTCGGACTCCGCGAGCGTCGCCAGCCACGCGCGGGTCGCGTCGCTCGGTGGGGTGCCCGCCGCGACGGCGGCCGCGAATCGCCAGCGGTCCGCGAACTCGGTCGCCGCCGGCGCGCCCTCCAGCGCGAGCTGCGCCAAGGGCGACCCCGGGTCGCCCGAGTCGCCCGAGTCGCCGGAGTCGCCGGAGCCGCCGGCCAACGCCAGCGCCGCGGCCGCGCGGGCGCCGGTGCGAGCGTTCGGGATCCAGGCGGCGACGACCTCCGCTCCGTCCCCACGGTCCACCGCGGTGCGGAGCGCGCGGCGGAGCACGGGGCGCTCCTCGGCGCCGGGCCGCTCCAGCACCGCGAGGAGCTGGCCCACCTCGGCCGGGAAGCGGCGGGCCAAGACGAGGGCGGCCCGGTCGGCGGTGTCGCGAGCGGCCGGCCCTTCGGCGGCGGTGAGGACGCCCAGGAGGTCGGGCCCGTCGGCTGCCTCGGCGAGCTCGAGGGCGCCCGACCGCACGTGCTGGTCGCCGTCGGCCGCCGCGGCCACGAAGAGGCCCCGGGCTCGTTCGTCGTCGGCTGCCGCGGCGGCGACCCGCAGCACCAGCCGCTTCTCCACGGCGGTCATCTCGGCCCACCCCGCCACCAGGGGGTCCAACGCGTCGGGGCCGAGGGAGCGGAGGGCCCGGGCCGCCCGCGCGCCTTCTTCTCCGCCCGACGCGAGCCGAGCGACCAGGGCGTCCATCCCGCCCCCGAGGTCGACCTCGGTGAACGCGCGGACCTCGCCCAACCCGACGTGGGCCGGATCGCCGAAGGCCTCACCGAGGACCACCGAGACACAGGTCCAGCGCACCGGCTCGGGCAGCGGGACCCACCACACCTCACCGACGGAGGGCTCGCGGGGGAAGCGGACCACCACCCGCTGCCCCGAGTCCCCCTGGACCCGCAGCTCCCGAGGCGCGCCGACTTCTTCCTGCGCCCGCGGCACCAGAGCCAGCGTATGAACGGCGAGCCCGGGGTCGGTCACCCGCAGGGTCGCGAACTCCCAGCGCCCGGGTCCCGGCGCTGCCTCGACCCAGCCCACGGCCGGATCCCCGTCGACCAGGCCGGTGGGCAGAGGGGTGGTCGAGCCCCCCGCGGCGCTCGAGGCACTGCGCGGTTGGAGCACCTGGATCAGAGGAGCCTCGCGCTCGAGCGCCTCCGGCGGCCCGGGCTGGGCCAGGACGGTGACCTCGGTCCGCTGGGACAGGTTGCGCAGGGAGACCGAGCGCAGGGTGAGCGACCGGGGCTCCACCGCGCGCGGCTCGAGGAGCGTGGTCTCCTCCCCACAGATGGCGCGTCCTTCCTGGACGTAGCCCACGATCACTTCCGGGACTCCGTCCCCGGTCCGGTCGGCGACCTGCACCACGTCCCGGCGCCGCTCGCCCGGATCCCCGTGGAGCGCCAGGTTGCCGGTCCACAGGATGGCGGGCCGACCGCTGGCGTTCGCGACCACCGCCGCAGCCCGGTCGGGCACCGTCACCACCGCGACCACGGCGCCGCCGGCCAGGGTGACGGGACGGACCGACGCTCCGGTCACCGTGCCGCCCGGCAGGGTCTGGCGCTCGGCGCGCCGAGTGCCGACCTCCAGTTGGACGGCGTCGTCCACCAGGCGGACCTGGATCCGGGTAGGGCGCCCCAGCTCGACGGTCTCGTCGACCTGAGCCTGGGCAACGAGGGGAGCGGCGGCGAGGACCAGCCCGAGGAGAGAAGAGCGCATGGCTACTCCCTTTACCACCCGTCCTCGCCGATGGGGTCGACGGGCCGGGTGGCCAGTCGATTCGCCACCCATCCTGTCACGGTGGCCACTCCTTTAGCCACTCGTGGCACCTTGCCGCGACCGGCCGTCACAAATACGAGATTTCGGCGGATCCCCCGTGGATCGTTGATGAAACGCGCCTTCTTGGCCGTACTCGAATGCCCCCCTCGACCCCGCCGAGAGGCGACTACGAAGGGCGGCACGCAGCGTGCAAGGAGAAAATGCGATCGCGTAAACGACGGCGCAGCGCCTCCGGTTGACCCCAGAACGCTGACGTCAATGGCGCGTTGCATCCCGAGCAACCCCAACGAATTCCCCCCGCGGCCACTTGGTGGCCGAAACAAAAACGCCGGTGGCCCCGTTGACCCACGAGGCCGCAGTCCCCCGGCGGGAGCAGAGAGAACATGATGGCGAAGCAGGCAGGAACGGTCGCGAAGAAGGACACCATGAAGAAGTCCGCGCTCAAGAAGTCGAAGACCGACACCGAGAAGGCGCTCAAGGAGCTCGAGCGCCAGGGTGCCGGTGACTCCACGCTCAGCCGCTACTTCCGGGAGATGGCCAGCCACCGTGTGCTGACCCCCCAGGAAGAGATCGAGGCTGCTCGCAAGGTCGAGGAGCTGGAGATCGGCTACTGGAAGGCCCTCTTCTCCTACCCCGCCTGCTTCGAGACCGTCGCCTCGGTCGTCGAGGAGCGCTGCGACGAGGTGCCCGAGCAGATCGGCGCCATGCGCAAGCTCGCCAAGAGCGCCAAGCGCGGCAAGCTCGGCAAGCGCCAGCAGGTCAAGTGGGACACCCTCGCCGACGAGGTCTCCACCACGCTCCGCGCGCTCGACAGTGACCGGCTCTACGTCCAGGAGGCCGACAAGGCCGTCCATCGCCTGGCCGGGGAGTTCGCCGAGGAGCGGGACATGCTCGGCGACGAGATCCGCATCACCGTCACCTTCAAGGACTACCTGAAGCGCGTGGGTCGCGCGCAGCGGGCCCAGCAGCGGGCGAAGAACCGTTTCGTCGCCGCCAACCTCCGCCTCGTGGTGAGCATCGCCCGCCGGTACAACCGCGGCCGCCTCCCGCTCATCGACCTCATCCAGGAGGGCAACATCGGCCTCATGAAGGCCGTCGAGCGCTTCGACCACAACCGCGGCTACCGCTTCAGCACCTACGCCAGCTGGTGGATTCGTCACGCCATCAGCCGTGCGCTGGCCGACAAGGGCCGCGCGGTGCGCATCCCGGTCCACATGCTCGACACCTACAACCGCGTCGCCCGCGCCACCCAGGCCATCGCGACCCGGACCGGCAAGGAGCCGACCCCCGAGGAGCTCGAGAAGGAGACCGGCATCGCCGCCGAGAAGCTCGAGAAGATCAAGGGCTACTGGGCCGAGACCCCGTTCTCCCTGGACCGCCCGGTCAACGACGAGGACGGCCGTAAGTTCATCGACTTCCTCGAGCAGGAAGACGCCCCGAACCCCTACGAGGAGCTCGTCAGCCAGAAGTGGAGCGAGGAGGTCCGCCGCCTGCTCGACACCCTGACGCCCATGGAGGCCCGCATCCTCCGCTGGCGCTTCGGCCTCGACGACGAGGACGAGCTGACCCTCAAGGAGATCGGCGACAAGTACAACCTCTCCCGCGAGCGCATCCGCCAGCTCCAGGAGCAGGCCCTCGGCAAGATCCGCCGCCAGATCAAGGAGTGACCCCGAGCGTCGGCTCCGCCGGCGCGTCGCTCCGCGAAACTACATACGCGATCGGAACGCGGGGTCCCTTCGGGGGCCTCGCGTTTCATTTTCCGTCGTCCGGACCCTGGCTGCGAGCGCGTCGGCGGCCCTCCGCTCGAGCGAGCAGGCCGGCGCGCCACCGCGGTAAGAGCGGCCCGGCGCCCGGGCCACTACGTCGGAGGGATGACCCGCACGGATCGCCTCGCGCTGGCCCACCTCCGCACCGGCCTCGCGCACCCGGACGACCGGGCCCTGGAGGCGACCGTCCTCGCGCTGATCCGCTTCATGGTCGACCGTCCGGGCGCCATCGTGGAGCTCCGAGACGCCGCGGCCCCGGTGGTGGCGCTGGTCGCGCGCTGGGACGAGCGGGGCCTCGAGCGGCCGCTGGAGCACGCCCTCCACCTCCTCGAGCTCCTGGTCGCCAGCGGCGCGCGCCTCGACCCCGCTCACGGGGACCGGCTGGCGCTCCTCGCCGCCAACGGCCGCTCGGGCCGCAACGCCGCGACCTTCGCCCAGCGGATCCTGACCCTGGCGTCCACGCCGCTGCGTCTCGCCGGCTGAGACCCCGGGGCGCGGGCCGACTCAGCGCGCCTCGACCAGCGCGGTCACCAGCTGGTCGGCCAGGTTGCGCGCGGCCCCCTGGCGCCCGCGGATGCCGTTGGCCAGGTAGCTGAACGCATATCCCTCGTCGGGCGCCTCCCCGAGGACGAAGCCGCCCAGGGCGATGACGTCGTTCAGGGTCCCGGTCTTGGCGCGGACCACCCCCGCCGGCACGTTCTGCAGCCGCCGCCGGAGCGTTCCGTCGACCCCGCCGATGGCCAGGTGGGCCAGGTACTCCGCGCGGATGCTCTCTTGCTGGTACACCCAGTGGAGCAGCTTGGTGTAGTGGCGCGCGGTGATCTGGTTGCCGTCGAAGAGCCCCGAGCCGTTCACGATGGTGACCCGCTCGGTGTCCGCGCCGGCCCGCCCGAGGATCTCGACGTTTACCTCCGCGCCCCGGGCCGAGGTGCCCGGCCGGCGCTTTTCGGCGCCCATCACCTTCAGGATCATCTCGGCGTAGAAGTTGTCCGACCACTTGCCCACCCGGTGCAGAAGCTGCGCGAGGGGCTCGGACTCGTGGGAGCCGAGCAGGGGCAGCCCGTGGGGCCCGGCGCCCACGGCCACGCCGCGGCGGCCGCCGATCCCCACGTCCTCCAGGATGTCCTGCATCACGTAGCCCGCGTGGAGCAGGGCGTTGCCCACCCGGCGCCGGTAGCTCACGCCCAGGATCCCCGAAGGCACCGAGCCGCGGAGCACCAGGGCCAGGCGGCCGTCGTCGGCGTCGCGCTGGGAGGCGATCACGTTGGGTGGACCGCCGTCGGTGGTGGTCATCCCGTTGTCGACCTCGAAGTAGTTCTCGCCGGCCAGGAGCACCCGCGCGGCGCTGCCGGTGTCACCGGGGATCACCCGGAGCACGAACGATCCCCGGTCGACGGTCACCGCGCCGATGGGCGCCCGGAAGGCCGCGGTCTCGTTGGGCTGCTGATCGAAGGCGGGCGGCAGGATCTGGTCATCGAAGTAGGTCCCGTCGACCCAGATGCGATCCACGGCGCGGACGCCGCGGTCGGTCAGATCGGTGGCCAGCTCGTAGAGGTCGCCGCGAGCCAGGCTGGGGTCGCCGTAGCCGCGGAGCACCAGGTCGGCGACCCGGCCGTTCTCGATGTGGCCGTAGACGCCGGTGCTCATGGTGAACCCCGGGCCCAGCTCGCTCAGCGCCGCCGCCGCGGTCACCAGCTTCATGTTGGAGGCCGGGTTCCGCAGCGCGTCGCCCCGGCTGGCCCAGACCTCCCGGCCGGTCTTCAACGAGGTCACCGCGAAGCTCACGCCGTCGCCGAGCTCCGCCTGCCGCAGGATGTCGGCCAGCCGTCCCGCCAGGGGCGAGCTCTGGGCCTCGGCGCGGAGCGAACCGAAGGAGCCCAGGGCGAGGAGGACGAAGAGGGCGAACGTCGGGCGGAGCATCGCCCACGGCTTAGCCGCGGGCTCCCTGGGTCCCAAGCGGGATCCTCACATGGCCGCCCCCTTGCGGGGCCGGGGGCGCTCGTGCGACACGCGAGCATGGGTCGCCGTCCCCTCGCTGCCGCGCTGCTCGTCTTGCTGGGCTGCGGCGGACGCTCCGAGCGGCCCGCCGAGGCGTTGCAGGTGGTCATTCCCCGTGCCGCCGAGGAGCTGGACCCGCGCTTCGTCACCGATCCCTGGGGGCTCAAGGTGAGCCGGCTGCTCTTCGCCTCCCTGGTCGCCATCGATCCCCACTCGCTGGAGGTGGTGCCCGATCTGGCGGAGTCGGTGGAGCAGACCGGACCCACCACCTATGTGGCGCGCTTGCGGCCGGACCTCCGCTTCGCCGACGGGAGCGCGCTGCGCGCCGAGGACGTGCGGGAGACGTTTCGGGGCCTGGTCGACCCGGCGCTCGGCAGCGTGTACGCGCGGACCTACGAGCGCATCGCGTCCATCGAGACCCCGGACCCGCAGACGGTGGTCTTCGAGCTCGACGCCCCCCACGCGACCTTCCTGACCGACCTCGAGGTTCCCATCGTCCGGCGCGCGGACGCGCACCGGCGCCTGCACACCGAGTTCGTCGGCGCCGGCCCCTATCGGCTCCAGCGGCGGACCGACGCCCGGGTCGAGCTCCGGGCCAACCCCCATTGGTATGCCGGCGCGCCGACCCACCCCGCGGTCGACCTGACCGTGGTCCGCGACGACAACACCCGCGCCATGCGGCTCATGGCCGGCGCGGCGGACCTGGCGTACGACGCGCTGCCCCCGCTCCTGGTGCCCCTCTTCGAAGACGACCCGGCCTTCGAGGTGCGCAGCGCGCCGGGGATCTCCACGACCTACCTGGGCCTCAACATGGAGGCGGGGCCGCTGAGCGACGGGCGGGTGCGGCGGGCCATCGCGCTGGCCATCGACCGGGAGACCCTGGTGCGGGCCGAGCTCGAGGGCCGGGGCTCGGTGGCCAGCTCGTGGATCCCGACGGGCCACTGGGCGGACGCGCACCTCGAGCCCATCCCCTACGATCCCGCCGAGGCGCAGCGGCTCCTGACGGCGGCGGGCGCGGTGGGAGCGCGCATGGTCCTGCGGACCAACGCCGAGCGGGCCCGGATGAGCATCGCGCGGGCGCTGGCAGCGATGCTGGGCGAGGTCGGGCTCGAGGTGGTGGTGCGCCCCTCGGAGACGGCGACGGTCATCGCCGACCTCAACGCCGGGCGCTTCGACCTGGCGCTCATGCAGGTCCCCGAGGTCCTGGAGCCCCACGTGCTGAGCTGGTTCTTCGACTCCTCGCGCATCCCCGAGGGCGGGCAGGTCGGAGCCAACCGATGGCGGCTGCGCGACGCCGAGGTCGACGCGGCCCTCGAGCGGGGGAGGGCGGCGACCACTCGGCGCGAGCGGGTGGCCGCCTACCAGCGGGTGCAGGAGCGCCTCGCCGAGATCCTGCCGGTGGTGCCCCTCTGGCAGGACGCCAAGGTCGCCGTGGTCCGGCGCGGGTCACGCTTTCGGGTCCCTCGCGACGGACGCTTGACCCCCTTGGCGCGCTGATCTCGGCGGAGAGGGGGTTACGACCCGCGCGCCAGCGTTCTATAAGAGGCGCGCACTCCGGGCCGCGCCGCACCGCCGGCCCCCACCGAACACCCGCGAGGAGAAGAGAACACCATGAAGGTCGAAGTCATCGAGCTGCCCTACGGCAAGGACGCCCTGAGCCCCGCCATGAGCGCGGAGACCCTCGAGTACCACTACGAGAAGCACCACAAGGGCTACATGAAGAAGCTCGAGGCGGCCCTCGAGGACGGCGAGAAGGACAAGAGCCTCGAAGAGGTGGTCAAGGCGGCCAGCGGCGGCAAGTTCAACAACGCCGCCCAGGTCTACAACCACAACCTCTTCTGGCTGAGCATGAAGCCCGGCGGCGGTGGCGAGCCCACCGGCGACCTGAAGGACGCCATCGAGCGCGACTTCGGCGGGATCGACAAGTTCCGCGAGGAGTGGAAGACCAAGGGCACCGGTCAGTTCGGCTCCGGCTGGGCCTGGCTCGTCCTCGACGGCGGCAAGCTCTCCATCACCGCCACCAGCAACGCCGAGACCCCGGTCACCGGGAGCGGCACGCCCCTGATGACCATGGACGTCTGGGAGCACGCCTACTACATCGACCACCGCAACGACCGCGGCAAGTTCATCGACGTCTGGCTCGAGAAGCTGGTGAACTGGGAGACCCCGCTCGCCCGCATGAAGGGCTGAACGGCCTCGGGGCCCCGGCCCCTCCCGACGACACGGGCTCCGCGATTCTGTCGCGGGGCCCGTTCTCGTTCCGTCCCTCTGCCCGTGTCGGAACCGCTCCTCGAACTGACCGCGGCGGGGCTCCACTGTCCCCGGGGCGACTTCTTCATCGATCCCTGGGAACCGGTGGAGCGCGCGGTGATCACCCACGGCCACGGCGACCACGCCGCGCCCGGCTCGGCCCACTACCTCGCCCCGGTCGCGGGCCGGGCCATCCTGGCCAAGCGTTTGGCCACCGAGACCGGGCCCCCGGCGCTGGAGACGATGGGGTACGGCGAGACCCGGCGCATCGGCGAGGTCGAGGTCTCCTTCCACCCGGCGGGGCACGTCCTGGGGTCGGCGCAGATCCGGCTGGAGCACCGGGGTCAGGTGTGGGTGGTGACCGGCGACTACAAGCGGGCGCCCGATCCCACCTGCGCGCCCTTCGCGCCGGTCCGCTGTCACACGCTGATCACCGAGGCCACCTTCGCCCTCCCGGTCTACCGCTGGCCCGACCCGGCGGCGGTCGCCGAGGACCTCTGGGGGTGGTGGCAGGCCAACGCCGCGGCCGGCCGGGCGTCGCTGCTCTACGCCTACAGCCTGGGCAAGGCCCAGCGGATCCTGGCCGAGCTGACCCGATTCACCGACCAGACCGTCTACACCCACGGCGCGGTGGAGGCGCTGGTGGAGCTCTACCGCGAGGAAGGCGTCTCCATGCTCCCCACGCTCCCGGTGCAGGACGAGCCCCCGGGCACCGAGTGGGCCGGGCGGCTGGTCCTGGCACCGCCCTCGGTGCGCCGGTCCCGCTGGCTGCGGCGCTTCGGGGACCACCGCACCGCCTTCGCCTCGGGCTGGATGCGACTGCGGGCCACGCGGAAACGCCGGGGTCTCGACCGCGGCTTCGTGCTCAGCGACCACGCCGACTGGCCGGCGCTCCTCCGGACCGTGGAGGAGTCGGAGGCGGAGCGGGTGCTGTGCACTCACGGGAGCGCGGCGGCCCTGGCGCGCTTCCTACGCGAGGAGCGCGGCCTCGACGCCGCAGCCCTGCAGACCCGCTTCACCGGCGAGGAGGGAGCGGCGTGAGGTCGTTCGCCGCGCTCTACGCCGAGCTGGACGGCACCGGCTCCACCAACCTCAAGGTGGACGCCATGGCCCGCTACTTCGCCACGGCGCCGCCCGAAGAGGCCGCCTGGGCGCTCTTCCTGCTCTCCGGGGAGCGGATGAAGCGATTGGTCGGTCCCCGGAAGCTCGCCACCTGGGCCCAGGAGGCCGCCGGTTTGCCGGAGTGGCTGATGAGCGAGTGCTACGCCGCGGTCGGCGACCTGGCGGAGCTGGTCTCGCTCCTGGTCGACCAGGAGGCGGAGAGCGACGATGTCCCGCTTCCCGAGTGGGTCGCGCGCCTCCGGTCGCTGCGCAAGCGGAGCGAAGACGAGCAGCGGGACCAGATCCTGACCTGGTGGCGGGCGTCGCCGCGCGACGAGCGCTTTCTGATGAGCAAGCTGCTCACCGGTTCGCTGCGGGTGGGCGTGTCCCGGACCCTGGCGGTCCGCGCGCTGGCCCAGGCCACCGGCCTGGACAAGGACCTCCTGCAGCACCGGCTGAGCGGTACCTGGAAGCCCAGCGCCAACGCTTGGAACCAGCTGGTGGACCCCGAAGCCGACCCCGGCGCGAGCGCTGCCCGGCCGTACCCGTTCTATCTCGCGAGCCCCTTGGAGCAGCCGCTGGCGGAGCTCGGCGAGCCCGGTGAGTGGCTCGTGGAGTGGAAGTGGGACGGCATCCGCGCCCAGCTCGTCCGGAGGGCGGGCGAGACCCACCTCTGGTCCCGCGGCGAAGAGCTGATCACCGAGCGCTTCCCGGAGGTGGCCGAGGCCAGCGCCGCGCTCCCCGAGGGGACCGTGCTCGACGGCGAGCTCCTCGCCTGGGACGCGGAGGCCGCGCGACCCATGCCCTTCGCCCAGCTCCAGAAGCGCATCGGCCGCAAGAAGCTGGGCCCCAAGATCCTCCGGGAGGCGCCGGCGCACTTCATGGCCTACGACCTCCTGGAGGCCGAGGGCGAGGACCTGCGCGAAGTCCCCCAGGGCGAGCGGCGCGCGCGGCTGGAGTCGCTGATCGCGGCCCTCGGGTCGGAGCGCTTCGGGCTCAGCCCGCTGGTGGACGCGGACACCTGGGAGGACCTCGGTGTGCTCCACGGGGAGTCCCGCTCCCGGGGAGTCGAGGGCTTCATGCTCAAGCGCCGCGCCGGCCCCTACCGCACCGGCCGCCGCAAGGGCGACTGGTGGAAGCACAAGGTCGAGCCCTTCACCCTCGACTGCGTCCTGGTCTACGCCCAGGCCGGCAGCGGGAAGCGGGCGGGGCTGTTCACCGACTACACCTTCGGGCTCTGGGAGGGCGCGCGCGGGGAGGGCGAGTTGGTACCCATCGCCAAGGCCTACAGCGGCCTGGACGACGCCGAGATCCGCGAGCTCGACGGCTGGATCCGGCGGCACACGGTGGAGCGCTTCGGACCGGTGCGTTCGCTGGTGGCGGAGCACGTCTTCGAGATCGCCTTCGAGGACATCCGCGAGTCCAAGCGGCACAAGGCGGGCCTGGCGGTGCGCTTCCCGCGCATCCTCCGCTGGCGCCGGGACAAGGTGCCGGCGGAGGCGGACTCGCTGGCCAGCGCGCGGGAGCTCCTGGCGACCAAGAGCGACTGACTCAGAAGCCGACGACCACGCCGGCGGTCGCGCCGCCCTGGACCGGCGAGACCCCGCCGCCGAGAATGCGCGGGCCCCGGGGCGTCTCCGCGAGGGCGCCCGCGGCCTCTTCGGTGTCGAGGCGCTCGCCGAGCTCCTCGTAGGCGTCCCAGCGGCGCTCGGCGTCGCTCCGCGTGGCGAGGTTGATGATCCCGGTGATCACGCTGATCCCCGCCGCGACGATGATGAAGTAGTCGAGGGGGTCGGTGAACTCGTAGTCCTTGGGGTGCAGGAAGAGGGGGACCACCGCGATGCCGCTGGCGATGCTCAGCGAGGCGTCGATGACCCGGACCTGCCGGCTCCGCCGGGCCAGGTTCTCCAGCGCGCGCTCGCCGTAGGCCAGCCGGGCCTCCGCCTCCTCCAGGGTCCGCATGGGCATGTGCGAGAACTGGATGGCCGGCGTGCGCGGGTTGGGCGTCAGCGCCAGGTCGATGATGCCGCCGGCCAGGTAGACCGAGCCCATGACGAAGGCGTAGCGCGCGATCTCCACCTCCTCGATGTGGCGGGCGTAGATCCCGAGACCGATGGAGACGCCGCCGCTCACCATGGAGAGCACGCCATCGACGATGCGGTTGCCACCGCGCGCCGCCAGGACCGAGAGGCTGGAGTCGATGACCCGGAGCCGGGTGGCCAGGTTGCTGGGCAGCCGCACGCCCTCGGCGACCACGAAGCCGGGGGCCTCGCCGCTGGGCCCTGGGTAGACGGGGGTGCCGTAGCCCGCCGCGGGGGCCGGCGGAGGTGGGATGGCGGCATCGGGAGCAGCGCCGTCTGCGGGCGGAGGCGGGGTGGCGCGGTCCGCGTCGAAGGGGGTGTCCTCGCCGGCGGGTTCGCCCGAATCGGAGGCCGGAGCCGCAGAGGCCGGCGGAGCGTCGAGGGAGTCGGCCCCTTCGCGCTGGGCCGCCGCGGGCGCCGCCGCCAGGGCGAGCAGGAGCAGGGGGACGGCGCGGGAGAGCGAACGCATCGGTCGAAGTATAGGGCCGGTCCGCCGACCTTTCACCTCGCGCCCGCCTCGGAGCGCTCCTCGAGGCTCTCCAAGGCGCGCTCGACCCGGAGGTCGCCCCCCAAGAGCGCGCGCGCCTCCGACAGCTCGTTCCGGGCTGCGGCGAGGTGACCCTGGGCGGCGAGAGCCAGCCCCAGGAGGAGCCGCGCCTCGCCGTCGCCCCGGTCCACGGCCAGGGCCCGGCGGCTGGCCACCCGGGCCAGCTCCGGGCGACCCAGGGCGAGGGCAGCGCGGCCCGCGGCGCGCTGGAGGCGTCCGGCGTCTTCCCCCGCGCCGACCGTCGCCAATCGGGACCACTCGCGGTAGGCCGCCCCCGGTTGCCCGTCGGCCAGGAGCGCGCCGGCGAGGTCGTCGCGCAGCCCCCGATGGTCGGGGCGATGGACCAGCTCGGCGCGGAGCAGTCGGACCGCTTCACGCGGTTCTCCCAGGGCGAGGTGCAGCGCGGCGCGGTCGCGGCCCACCGCGGGGTCGTCGCTCCAGGCTCGCTGGGCCAGCGCCAAGGCGTGTTCGGCCAGCGGGAGCGCCCCGCGGTGGATGGCGAGGGCCGCGAGGCGGCGCAGGGCGAGCGCGCCCGCCTCGTCGTGGACGCCGACGACGCGGGCGAGCGCGGCGAGGGCCGCGGGGAGGTCACCGGCGACGGCGAGAGCCCAAGCCCGGCCCCGGGCGAGCGGGAGGGGATCGGTGGGCGTGAGGCGCTCGAGCCACTCCTGGACCCAGACGCCCCGGGCCTCCGCTTCCGGCGCCGGGAGCGCCGCGGCCTCGGCGGCGGTGGGCGGGATCCGCGAGAGGACCACCTCGGCCAAGAGGGGGTCGGCAGGGTCCACGGCGATCCAGCGACTCAGCGCGCGCTCCGCGGGCCGGAGCGCGCCGCGCTCCAGGCTGGCGCGGGCGCGGGCCTCGTGGCGGACCGCACCCGGGTCGCGCGCCCCCTGCGCCGCGGCGAGGGTCGAGCAGAGAGCGAGCGCGAAGACGAGGGAAAGGCCGATGGGTCTCAAAGTGTCGGCGTCCCCGCGTCGGGGGTCAGCCGGACGGGACCCAGGCTCGGGCCGGCCTGGATGGGCGCCGTCGAGCGCTCCTGGAGATCCTTGGCGCTGACCCCGAGGGCCACCTCGACCACCACCAGCCCCTCGGGGCGGACGTCGACCACGCCGAAGGGGCCGATGAGCCGATGGATGGCCACGCCGGCCAGCGCGTCGGCGACGCAGGCGTCGAAGGCCAGCGTGAGCCCCACCACCCGTCGCGCTTCGACCGGGGGACCGTCGGTGCGGCCCCGGGGATCCACCCGGGTCACGTCGACCAGGGCCACGTCCCCGTGCGCCGCGGGATGCGCGACCGCCTCGCGGGCCAGGTCCCCCACGGCGACCGCCGGGCTCGCGCCCACCTCGCGGGCGGCGCGCGCGATGATCTCGTCTCGGCTGAGCCCCATCAGTTCCGTTCCTCGTAGGTCAGCATGGCCCCCTCGTCCGCGACCTGCACTTCTTCCCGGTGCATCACCACCACCCCGTTGCAGTCCAGCAGCGCGACGTCGTGGGCGCCGGGGGCGAGCGGGAAGAAGCGGCTACCGCCGGGCGGGATCACCTCGTCGGGCTCCAGCCGGTCCAGGTCGTCCTCGTGGCCGCTGGCGTGGATGTGGGTGGCGCAGAGGATGTCCGGGCTCCGGTTGCGCAGCAGCAGGCCCGGCCGGTCGTAGGGCTCGAGGTCCCCGACGCCGGGACCCCGGGCGCAGCCGAGGAGCAGGCCCGACGCGAGGACCGCGCGCCGGAGCGTGGTCACTGGGCGGCGCGGCGCGCGTCCATCTTCGCCACGAAGCGGTCGAAGAGATACCGCGCGTCGTGGGGGCCGGCCGCCGCCTCGGGGTGGTACTGCACGCTGAAGGCGTCGTGCTCGGTCGCCTCGACGCCCATGCACGTGTCGTCGTTCAGGTGCAGGTGGGTCAGCTTCGCCGTGCCCTCGAGGGACGCGGGGTCGACCGCGAAGCCATGGTTCTGCGTGGTGATCTCGATCCGGCCGCTCTCGAGGTTCTTCACCGGCTGGTTCAGGCCGCGGTGGCCGAACTTCAGCTTGTAGGTCGAGCCGCCGAGGGCCAGCGAGAGGATCTGGTGACCGAGGCAGATGCCGAAGAGGGGCTTCTTGCCCAGCAGCGCCTTGGTGGTGGCGATGGCGTACTCGGTCGCCGCGGGGTCGCCGGGGCCGTTGGAGAGGAAGATGCCGTCGGGCTCCAGGGCCAGGACCTCGTCGGCCGGCGTGCGGCCGGGGACCACGGTGACCCGGCAGCCGGCGTCCACGAGGCAGCGAAGGATGTTGCGCTTCACGCCGAAGTCGAGGGCCACCACGTGCGGCCGCTCCGTCCGCTCGGTCCCGTCGCCCCAGACGCCGGTGCCCTCGGTCCACTCGTAGCGCTCGGTGGTGGCCACCTCGCCGGTGAGGTCCCGGCCGGTCATCGGGGCGGCGGCCTGGGCCATCGCCAACATCTCGTCGGGATCACCGGCGCCGATGGCCGCCATCTGGGCGCCGTGGTCGCGGATGTGTCGGGTGAGCGCCCGGGTGTCGACGCCCTCGATGCCCACGATCCCGTGCTCGGCCAGGTGAGCGCCGAGGTCGCCGGTCGCCCGCCAGTTGCTCACGGTGGGGGAGAGCTCCCGGACCACGAAGCCGGCGACGTGGGGCTCGGTCGCCTCCAGGTCGTCGGCGTTGACCCCGGTGTTGCCGATCTGCGGGGCCGTCATGGTGACGATTTGCCCGCAGTAGGAGGGATCGGTGAGGACCTCCTGGTAGCCGGTCATCCCGGTGGTGAAGACCACCTCGCCGATGGAGACGCCGGTGGCGCCCATCGGGCGTCCCTCGAAGCGGGTGCCGTCCGCCAGGACGATGTAGGCGGTCTGGGGAGAGTCGCTCGAAGAGGAGGGCGCGGTCATGACGGCTCGCTGGGGCTACGGTGGACGATGCGGCCTCGGGCGAAGGTGAGGCGCGCGGCCCCCCGGAGCGATTGCCCGAGGAGCGGAGTGTTGCGGGACTTGGAACGTAGCGTGGCGTCGCTGGGCGTCCACTCGCGGTCGGGGTCGATGACCGTGACGGCGTCGCTGCCGCGCAGCGAGCGCTCGCGGCCGACGACCCGGGCGGCGGCGGTCGAGAGGGCCTCGATGGCGCGCGTGCGGTCCAGCACGCCCTCCTGGACCAGCGCCAAGACACAGGGCAGGGCGGTCTCCAGCCCGATCATGCCGAAGGCCGCCTCGGCGAGCTCGCAGTCCTTGTCGAGGGCCGCGTGGGGCGCGTGATCGGTGGCCACGGCGTCGAGGGTCCCGTCGGCGAGGCCCGCCCGGAGCGCGGCCCGGTCGGCGGTCGAGCGGAGCGGCGGCAGGACCTTGGCATGGGTGTCGAACTCGGCGAGGGCCTGGTCGGTGAAGGTGAGGTGGTGCGGCGTTACGTCCGCGGTCACCCGCTGCCCGCGGGCCTTGGCCTCGCGGATGGCGGCCACCGCGCCGGCGCTGGACACGTGGGAGACGTGGAAGCGCGCACCGGTGAGCTCGGCGATGCGCAGGTCCCGGGTCACGGCGGCCTCCTCGGCCTCGGCGGGCGAGCCGCGCAGACCGAGGCGCGTGCTCAAGGGCCCCTCGTGCATGATCGCGCCGGCCCCCAGGGTAGGCTCCTCGCAGTGCTGGGCCAGGACCAGGTCGAAGGTCCGCGCGTACTCCATCGCCCGGCGGAGAAGGCCGGCATGGGTCACCGAGCGGCGGTCGTCGGTGACGCCGACGCACCCGGCTTCCCGGAGTTCGCCCATCTCGGTGAGCGCCTCGCCGCGGAGCCCGACGGTGATGGCCCCGAAGGGCCAGACCTCGGGCCCGTCCACGGACGACGCCCGCGCCTTGATCAGCTCGGTGACCGCGCGGGTGTCGTTGACGGGCCGGGTCCCGGGCATCGCGCAGAGGGCGGTGAAGCCCCCATGCGCGCCGGCCGCCAGCGCCGAGGCAATGTCCTCCTCGTGCTCGTCGCCCGGCTCGCGCAGGTGCGCGCGCAGGTCGACCAGCCCGGGGACGACCCAGCAACCGGTGACGTCGATCACCTCGGCGTCGAGGTCCCCCCCGGGGACCGCCTCGCCGAACTCCACCACCCGACCGTCGCGCACGAGCACGTCGGCCTGGCCGTCGAAGCCCTCGTTCGGGTCGATGACCCACCCACCGCGAAGGACGAGCATCGCCGCGGGACTACGATCCCACCGCCCGCGCGTCAATCACCGAGCGATGGGAGGCCGTCAGCCGACCTGGGAGAGGGTGTCGTCTTCGTCGTCGTCCGCCGCGCCGATGGTGCCCACGGAGGAGACCTCCTTGGCGGCGGTCTTCTCCTTCTTCTCCTCCACGCGGGTCCGCATGGAGACGACCTTGCGATAGAGGGAGGCGAAGTCCTTGTTCCGAACCGCCGTGCTCGGCTTCCCGCCCCGGAGGAGCGTCTGGAGGATGAACTCGAGAACGTGGATCTCGCCCTCGGAGAAACTGTTCGAGATACGCATGAGGGCGATCTACCACCCAGCGAGCGACATGACAATCCGTGACGCGCCATATAGTGCACAGACAACGTATGGTCATTACGGAATCGCTCGTGATCCCAAGGGGTTCGATGGCGATCGTGGTGGCGTGAGAGATCGCGCACGACGGTTTCGATCCTCCTCCGGCGCGGACGATCGGTTGACAGCACGGGTTGGCCAGCGCCCCTCCAGGGCCTTTCGAGAGCGGCGTCGTATCGCGATCGGCACCCGATTTCGCTGGCGCGCCGTGCTAATGTCGCGGCCGTGAGCAATCGACTCGGTGAGCTCCTCGTCCGTTCGAAGCGGATCTCTCTGCAACAGCTCCGCGACGCCCAGAGCACCCAGAAGCGGGACGGGGTGAGTCTCGGCTACGCCCTCGCGAAGATGGGCTACATCTCCGACCAGGAGATCACCGAGTTCCTCAGCCAGCAGTATCGGGTCCAGTCCATCGAGCTGGCCGACTACGAGATCGAGCCCGAGGTCCTCAAGCTGATCACCCAGGACGTCTGCGAGCGTCACAAGATCATCCCGGTCTCGCGCGCCGGCAGCTCGCTCATCGTGGCGATGGCGGACCCCTCGAACCTCCACGCCATCGACGACGTCAAGTTCCTCACCGGCTACAACGTCGAGCCGGTCGTCGCCTCCGAAGCCGCCATCATGGCCGCCCTCGAGCGGTCCCATCAGGCGCCGGAGATTTCCTACGACGACATCATGGATGGCTTCGACGAGGACGAGATCGAGGTCGCCGTCGACGAAGACGACGTCAACCTCCTCGACCTCGAGCGGGCATCGGAGGACGCGCCGGTCATCCGGCTCTGCAACGCCATCCTGCTCAACGCCATCAAGAAGGGCGCCTCGGACATCCACGTCGAGCCCTACGAGAAGAACCTGCGGGTCCGGTATCGCATCGACGGCGTGCTCCACGAGGAGATGCGACCGCCGGTGAAGCTCAAGAACGCCATCGCCTCGCGCTTGAAGATCATGGCGTCCCTCGACATCGCCGAGCGGCGGTTGCCCCAGGACGGCCGGATCAAGCTGAAGCTCGGCAAGGGGCGGGAGATGGACTTCCGCGTCTCGGCGCTGCCGACCCTGTGGGGCGAGAAGATGGTCCTCCGTCTCCTCGACAAGTCGAACCTCCAGCTCGACATGACCAAGCTGGGCTTCGAGCAGAAGGCCCTCGACGACTTCAAGGAGGCCATCCATCAGCCCTACGGCATGGTGCTGGTCACCGGCCCCACCGGCTCGGGCAAGACCACCAGCCTCTATTCGGCGCTCTCGGACCTGAACGACGTGGAGACCAACATCTCCACCGCCGAGGATCCCGTCGAGTTCAACCTCAACGGCATCAACCAGGTCCAGATGCACGAGGACATCGGGCTGAACTTCGCGGCCTCGCTGCGCTCGTTCCTCCGCCAGGACCCGGACATCATCATGGTGGGCGAGATTCGCGACTTCGAGACCGCCGAGATCGCGGTCAAGGCCGCGCTCACCGGGCACTTGGTGCTCTCGACGCTGCACACCAACGACGCCCCGAGCACCGTGACCCGCTTGCTGAACATGGGCGTCGAGCCCTTCCTGGTGACCGCCTCGGTCAACCTGGTCCTGGCCCAGCGGCTGGCGCGGAAGATCTGCGTGGACTGCAAGGTCGAGATCGACGTCGAGGAGCAGGTGCTCCTGGACATCGGCTTCAAGCCCGACGTCCTGCCGGAGGTGAAGGCCTTCAAGGGGACCGGCTGCCGCACGTGCAACGACTCGGGCTACAAGGGCCGCATCGCGCTCTACGAGGTCATGCCCTTCACCGACCGGCTCAAGGACATGGTGCTCCAGGGCTGCTCCACCGCCGAGCTCAAGGACGAGATGATCCGCGGCGGCGTGAAGTCGCTGCGCATGAGTGGGCTCCAGAAGATCCGCGACGGCGTGACCACCATCGAAGAGGTGGGCCGCGTGACCGCCGCCGACGCCCTGTGACCGCGCGATGCGCTGGCTGAGGGTCTTCGATGGCGCGTACCGGCAGGCCCGGCGCGCCGAGGGGCGGGGCGACTACCGGGCGGCGGCCGCACTCTACGCCGAGGCGGACCTGCCCGACGAGGCGGCGAGCGCGCTGCTGGTCCACGCGGCGCGGCAGACGGATCCCGACGCGAAGCTGGCGGCGCTCCGCGACGCGCTCCGCTGGCTCGAGCCGGGCCAGTCACGCTGGCGGGAGGTGCAGACCCAGATCGGCATGAGCCTCCTGGAGCGCGGGCAGCGCCGGGCGGGTACGCCGACCCGGGAAGAGCGGGAGCAACTCGAAGAGGCCGCCGAGCGCCTCGAGGCCGCCGAGCGCTTCTCCGAGGCCGCGACCGCGTTCGAGCTCCTGGACCGCAAGGACGACATGGCCCGCTGTCTCCAGAGCGCCGGCGACGTCGAGCGGCTCGAGGCGTTGCTCCAGGAGTCCACCGCCGAGGCGCGGCGGGAGCGCGAGCTGCGCTCGCTGGTGAACGAGTACGAGATGACCCTCGCCGTCGGCGCCCGGCTCGAGGCCCGGGAGGCCCTGGAGCGGGCCATCGCGCTGAGCCCGGACGACGTCTCCCTGGCGGACCTGCTCCGCCGGCTGGAGGCGCGCTTCCTGCGCGGTCGCAGCGTCCGCCTGCGCCACGCGGGCCAGGAGGTCTCCTTCGTGGGCGCGGGCGAGGTGACCCTGGGCCGCGAGGGCGACCTGGTCGTCCGCGGCACCGGCGTCTCCCGGCAGCACACGCGACTTCGCCTCGACGGGGGCCAGGTGTACGTCGCGGATCTCGGCAGCCGCAATGGGACCCTGCTCCAGGGGATCCCCATCGCCGGTGAGCTCGCGCTGGATGGCGACACCGAGATCGGGTTGGGCGACGACGTGGCCGTCGCGGTTCGGATGCGCGACGGCTTCCTCGAGCTGCACGTGCTCCGGGGCCTCGACCGGGATCTCCGCGCCTACGTGGGTCTCGGGGACCTGCGCCATGGGACCCTGGGCGGGAGTCTTCGTTTCGAAGGAGGCCAGCCCACGTTCACCCCGGATCCGGGGGCCGCGGTTCGCCTGGGACGCCAGAAGGTGGCGGCGGCCATCGTGCTCCTGGCGGAGGACCGCCTCGAAGTCGACGGCGCCCTGGTCGAGGTCTTGGGCGCGTGAGTCTCTGGAAGCGGTTCAAGGACTGGGCCGGCGGCGAGGACGGGGGGCGCGAGTCGAAGGCCCCGCCCGCCGCGGAGAACCCACCGAAATCGCCGGCGGCGGCTGTGACCCCCGTGACCCCCGCCACCGTCGAGCAGCGGCTGGCGGCCCTGGTCGATGCGCCGGAGCCCCCCGACGGGGCGCTGGCCGCGGAGCTGCTCGAGACGCTCCAGGAGCGCGGCCAGGGCGCGCGGGGGTTGGAGCTCGCGCGGAAGATCTTGGCGCGATGGAGCGATCTGGGTCTCTTCGCCCTCCGGACCGCCGAGCTCATGGCCGAGCGCGGCGACGACCGGGGCGCGCGCCAGCTCCTGGCCCCCCTGGTCGCCGACGGCGGCGCGCCCCTGGCAGCGCTGATGCTCGCCGCCGAGATCGACGAGCGCCAGGGCGACCCCCGCTCGGCATTGGCGCTCTACGAGCGCATCCTCGCCCACGACCTGGACTTTCCGCGCGCTCGGGTACGGGCCGAGCGGCTGCGCTCGGCGAAGGGGCGCGAGGCGAACCTCGCGGGCGCGACCATCGCGACCCAGGGGGCGCTGACCCGGGGGCGCTATCGCGTGGAGCGGGAGCTGGGTCGCGGGGGCGCCGGGACGGTCTTCGCCGCGCAGGATCTGGCCATCGAGCGGCGCGTGGCCCTGAAGGTCTACCACCGCCGAGGTCGCGTGGAGCGGGAGCGGCTCCTGGTCGAGGCTCGGACCCCGGCGCAGATCGAACATCCGGGCGTGGTGCGCATCTTCGACCTCGACGAGCGCCTCGGGGCCATCGCCATGGAGTGGGTCCAGGGCGGGTCGGTGCGCCGCGAGATCGGCCGGGGCCAGGTGCCCCTCGCGCGGGTCCGGCGCTGGATGGACACCGCGCTCGAAGCGCTGGCTTTCGTGCACGCCCGGGGCTTCGTCCACCGGGACGTGAAGCCCTCCAACTTCCTGGTCCGCCCCGACGACCGCATCGTCCTCACCGACTTCGGCCTGGCCATGGCCATCGGCGACACCCCGCGGACGGCCACCGGCCTCGGGGAGGGCACCCTGCGCTACATGCCCCCCGAGCAGCGAGCCGGGGCGCCGGCCGAGCCGAGCGCGGACGTCTTCGCGCTGGGCGTCACCCTCCGCGAGATGCTCGCCGCGGCGGACGCGAGCGACGCGGGGCTCGCGGAGCTGGCCGCGGCGTGCGCCCAACCGGCGCCGGAGGCCCGGCCGAGCCTCGTCGAGCTCCGGGCCGCTGTGACTTCGGTGCCCTCCGCGGATTGAAACGTCGGCTCCCGCGGGGTAGGGGACGGCGTGGCCAAGCGAAAGAAGCCCCAGCTCCCCGACGCCGACGCGCGGCGCGCCGAGATGAACGAAGCCCTTGCCAACATGGAGGGCCCCAAGACCCCATGGAAGCTGATCGTGCAGATCGGCATCGGCTTCGCCGTCCTGTGGGTCGTGGCGGGGATGCTCACGCCCTACATCGGCTACTGGGGCCTCGGCGTCGCCGGGGTGCTCACGCTGATCGCGCTGGGCTTCGGCGTGTACATCTGGCGGCTCACCCGGAAGTCGTCGGACATCATGCAGATCCTCAAGGGCGCCACCGACGCCGAGGGTCGCGACGCGGCCATCGCCGCGCTCCAGGCCAAGGGCGACGACGTGATGGGCAAGCTCGCCCAGGCGCAGCTCGTCGGGCAGGAGGACCCCAAGGAGGCCATGCGCGTCCTGGAAGAGATCGACCTCGAGAAGGCGCCGAAGCTCCTCCAGAACGACGTCCGCGCCCAGCTCGGCCTGATGTACCTGCTGCACAACCGGGCCAAGGACGCCCGGAAGCTCGCCGACGACATCAAGCTCGACGCCCAGCCCCAGCCGAAGCAGAAGGCGATGTACGCGGCGATCATCGCCGAGAGCTTCGCGCGCACCGGCAAGGTGAAGGAGGCCAACGACCTGCTGGCCGACTACGACCCGGACGCCGCCGGCTCGGACGAGTTCGCCGAGATGAAGCCGCTGCTCTACCGGGCGCAGATGTTCGCCGCGCTCCGGGACAAGAAGCGCGGCCGCGCGCGCACGGCCATGATGCGCCTCGCCAAGCTCGATCCCAACCAGCTCGGCGCCTTCCTGCAGAAGGGGACCCACCCCGAGGTGAAGCGGCTCGCCCGCGAGGTCCTCGAGAAGGAAGGGTTCGTCCCCAAGCAGAAGGTGCAGATGCGCCGCTACTGATGCGGAGCGCGCACCCCGGGTGACGCTCCCGAGCACGGCGAGGGGCCGGGTGGCGTCCCCGCTGAACGACGTGCGGCGGCTGGCGGTGCCGGCCATCGCCCAGCAGCTCCTGCACACGTTGGTCTTCCTGGTGGACCGCGCGCTGCTCGGTCACCACGACGCCGCCTCGTTGGCCTCGATGCAGATCAGCGGACCGGTGGTCTGGTCGACCACCACGATCCTGGGCGCATTCACGGTGGGGGTGGTCGCGGTGGTCGGTCGCCGCGTGGGCGCGGGGGCCCACGCCGAAGCCAGCGCGGCGCTCCGAGCGTCGCTGGGCTTCGGCCTCTTGGTCGGCGGCGTGGCCCTCGCGCTGGGCCTGGCCGGCCGGGGTCCGCTCCTGGGGCTATTCCCCGCCGCGGGGCCCGCGGTCTGGGCCGAGGCGGATGCCTACCTCGCGGTGGCCTTCGCCGCGATGCCCGCCATGCTGCTCTCCCTGACCCTGGCGGTCGCCGTCCAGGCCGCGGGCGACACGCGCACCCCCTTCCTGGTCGCGGCGGCGGGCAACGCGGTGAACCTCGCGCTCAGTTACCTCCTGGTCTACGGGGGGCTCGGGGTCGCGCCGATGGGCGCCCGGGGAGCCGCGCTGGGCAGCGCCGCCGCGTTCGGCCTCGAGGCCCTCGCGTTGCTGGCGTTCACCGGGTGGCGCGGCGCGGTGATCAGCTGGCGCTGCCCGACCGGCGCGCGCCTCGACTCCGGGGACGCCCTGCGCCGGGTCCTGCGCATCGCCGGTCCCTCGCTCGCCGAGCGCCTGGTGCAGCAGACCGGCTTCATGACCTTCGTGACCCTGATCGGATCCCTCGGCGCCACCGCGATGGGCGCGAATCAGGCGCTGATCGGGTTGGAGTCGGTGGTCTTCCTCTCCGCCGACGGCATGGGCATCGCCACCGCGGCGGTGGTCGCCCAGCGCCTCGGGGCCGCCGCGCCCGGCGAAGCCACCGAGGCCCTCCGCGCCGGGTTGGGGTTGGCCGCCGGCCTCCTCGGCGCGGTGGGGCTGCTCTTCGTGCTCGTCCCCGAGGCGCTCCTCGCGCCGTTCACGAGCGACTCCGAGCTGGTGCGGGTGGCGGTTCCCTGCATGGCCGTCGCGGCGGTGGCGGCCCCGATCATGGGCGCGGCCGTGGTGGCCTCGGTCGCCCTCCGCGGCGCGGGAGCGACGACCTCGGTCCTCGCGGTCACCTTCACCGGGGGCCTCGTGGTTCGCCTCGGGGCCACCTACCTGCTGGCCTTCGGTCTCGACCTCGGGCTCCTCGGAGTCTGGCTGGGCTCCACCGCCGACTGGACGGTGCGCGCGCTCCTCTTCGCGGTGCTGATCCGTCGGGGAGGGTGGCGCGAGATCGACCTTTGAGGTCCATCGGTCTACGCTCCGCCGGCCATGGCCCGTGTGCTCCACATCGAGGACGATCCCCACAGCCGGCGGCTCGTCGCCAAGATCCTGCGCGCCGCCGGGCACGAGGTCGTCGAGACGGACAACGGTCTCGAAGGGATCCGCTTGGCGGCCGAGGTCGAACCGGACCTGATCCTCGTGGACATCAACGTCCCCGACCTCGACGGCTACGAGGTCACCCTCCGGCTGCGCAGCATCTCCTCGCTGGCGGGCGTGCCCATCGTGGCGATCACCGCGGAGGGCGACCGGGCCACCAGCCTCGCCGTCGGCGCCGACGGGTTCATCGGCAAGCCCATCCAGGCCCGGAAGTTCGCCGCGACCATCGAGAAGTTCCTCGGTGGCCATCGAGAGAGCGGCTCCGAAGAGCGGGCGGGCGCCCGGGAGCTGGCGCTCAGGGACCGGTCCCAGCGGATCGTCGAGCGGCTGGAGGGACGCGTGCGCGACCTCCAGGAGGCCAACGCGCGCCTCGAGGAGATGGCGCGCCTGCGGCGGGAGTTCCTCCAGAACGTGAGCCACGAGCTGGCCACCCCGATGACCCCGGTCGTCGGCTACCTGCGGCTCCTCCTGGGTGAGGAGCTGGGCGAGCTGACGCCGCTGCAGCGCAAGTGCATCCAGTCGATCCAACGCTCCACCACCCGGTTGCGCAACGTGGTGGAGACCCTCTTGGACGTCAGCGCCCTCGAGGCGGGCCGCATGCACTACTACAACCGGCAGTACGACCTCGCCGACGTGGTGCGCCAAGCGGTCGAGCGCCTGCAGCACGAAGGCGACACCTCGCGGGTCCAGCTCGTGGTCGACCCCGCGCTGCCGTCGGCGCCGGCGACCGGGGATCCCGACAAGATCCAGCGCGCGGTGGTCCATGTGTTGGACAACGCCGTGAAGTTCACGCCGCGAGGCGGCCGGGTCGCGGTCGGGCTCGCCGTGGGCGAGGACGCGGTGGAGGTCCAGGTCCTCGACGAGGGCCCGGGGGTCGCCGCCACCGACCTCGACCGCATCATGGAGCCCTTCGTCCAGGTGGACGGGTCGGCGACCCGCGCCCACGGCGGGGTGGGCCTCGGGCTCGCCTTCGCGCGCCGGGTCGCCGAAGCGATGGGGGGCGGGATCTCGGTGGAGGCGGCGCCGGGCACCCCGGTCGCCGGTCTGACCCTGAAGGGGACCCTGGTGCGCCTCCGGGTCGCTCGGCACGCACCGGCGAAGCTGACCGAGGGCTGATCGTGATCTACCTCGACCACCACGCGGCGACCCCGCTGGGGGAGCCCGCTCGCCGCGCCATGGAGGCGGCCGCGGCGGCGGCGTGGGCCAACCCGTCGAGCGTCCACGCCGCCGGACGCGCCGCCCGGGCGCTCCTGGAGCGGGCGCGGGAGCAGGTGGCCGCCGCCCTGGGGGCCCGGCCCGCCGAGGTGGTCCTCACCAGCGGAGGCACCGAAGCCTGTGACCTCGCCATCGGCGGCCTGGGGCGACCCGAACGGGTGGTGTCCTGGCGCCTGGCCCATCCCGCGGTGCTGGCGCCCTGCGCGACCTGGGAGTCCGCGGGGGTGCCCCAACTCCTCTTGGACGGTCTCGAGGTCCCGGCCGACGACCTCCTCGAGCCCGGGACCCTCTTGGTGGTGCCCTGGGTCGGCCACGAGACCGGGAACGTGCTCGACCTCGCGGCGCTCGCCGAGCGGGCTCATCGGCGCGGAGCCCGGGTGGTGGTCGACGCCAACCAGGCTCTGGGGCGCCTCCCGTTCCGCATGGACGACTGGCCCGTCGCCGCGGTGGCCATCGCGTCCCACAAGATCGGCGGGCCGGCGGGCGCCGGGGCCCTGGTGCTGCGCCGGGGCCTGGAGCTCGCGCCTCGCTTCCCCGGCGGCGGCCAGGAGCGCGGGCGCCGGGGAGGGTCCCCGGGGGTGGCGGCGTTGGTCGGCTTCGGCGCCGCCTGCGGAGCCCTGGCGGACCGACTCGACGCCATGCCTCGGGTCGCGGCCTGGCGAGACCGCCTCGAGGCCGCCGGGATCCACCTCGGCGGCGTGGTGAACGGCGCGGGGCCCCGGGTGGCCTCGGTGACCAACCTGTCGTTCCGGGCCTGGAAGTCGGCGCACCTGGTGGCGGCCCTCGACCTCGAGGGGCTCGCGACCAGCGCGGGGGCCGCGTGCTCCTCGGGCCTGGCCGAGCCCTCGCCCGGGGTGGCCGCCTTGCACCCCGACGAGCCGTGGCGGGCGGCGAGCGCGCTCCGCCTGAGCCTCGGCCCCGAGGGCCTGGACGACGACGCCATCGATCGCGCGGTCGCCATCCTCGAGCGCGTCGTCCCCCGCGCCACCATTTGACTCGGGCCCGGTTCGGGCCCACTCGTCGGCCGTGCGCATCCTGGTCGCCATGAGCGGCGGCGTCGATTCCTCGGTGGCCGCGGCGTTGCTCCACGAGGCGGGCCACGAGCTCGTCGGCGTGACCCTCCACCTGTGGGACGCCGCGGGGGAGCAGATGGTCGGCCGTTGCTGCGCGCCCGAGGACCGGGACGACGCGCGCCGCACCTGCGAGCACCTGGGCATCCCCCACTACGTCCTCGACGAACGCGAGGCCTTCCGCCGCGACGTGGTCGAGCCCTTCCTCGACGAATACCGCGCCGGCCGGACCCCCATCCCCTGCGTCGAGTGCAACCGCACGGTGAAGCTCGACCACCTGGCCCAGCTCGCGCCCCGCTTCGGCTGCGACGCGGTGGCCACCGGCCACTACGCGCGGCTGGTCCCCTCGGAGACCGGCGCGCGGCTCCTGCGTGGACGCGACCACGGCAAGGACCAGAGCTACTTCCTCTTCGGTCTCCGCCGGGAGACCCTGGAGCGGATGGTCTTCCCGCTCGGCGACCTCACCAAGGACGAGGTGCGCGCCGAGGGGCGCCGCCTCGGGGTCCCCAACGCGGACAAGGGCGAGTCCCAGGAGCTCTGCTTCGTCCCCGACGGCGACGTCGCGGGGTTCGTGGGCCGCGAGCGCGGCCCGGGTCGTCCGGGGACCCTGGTCGACGACGCCGGATCGGTCCTGGCGGAGCACCAGGGCGTGGAGGCGTTCACCATCGGTCAGCGCAAGGGGCTGGGGCTCGGCGGGGGCCCGGCGCGCTACGTCCTGCGCATCGTGCCCGACCAGGCCCAGGTGGTCGTCGGCGGCGCGACCGATCTCTTCGGCGCGGAGCTCGAGGCTTCGGGGGCCCGCTGGCTGGCCGGGGCCCCGGAAGGGTCCTTCTCCGCCGAGGTCCGTATCCGCTACCGGCACACGCCGGCGCCGGCGACCGTGGAGCCCGGCCCCGAGGGCTTCCGGGTCCGCTTCCACGAACCCCAGCGCGCAATTACGCCTGGCCAAGCCGCGGTGATATACCGGGGAGACGAGGTTCTCGGTGGTGGGTTCATCCAGTGATCTGAAGCGCGCCCTCGGTGGGCTCTTCCTCTTCGCGACCAGCGCGTGCAGCGTCGGCGTGGGGGAGGGCGAGGTCACCGGCACCGCTTCGGTCCCCGCCTGCGACCTCGACGGGGCCTTCGACCTCGACGTCGGCTTCTACGCCGCCGATCCCTGGGAAGACCAGCTCACCATCCGCCTCCAGCGGGGCGGCGACTACGCGATCGACACCGACGGGGTGGCGATCACGATCTTGGACGCCACCACCGAGAGCATGCGGCTGGGGACCCCCATCGCGCTCAGCCCGGGCGACGCCTCGCCCGTCACCATGACCCTCTATCTCAACTACACCTGCCCGGCGATGCGCGACGACCTCCCGGTCTTCCTCGAGGCCGTGGAAGGCACCCTGACCTTCGACGCGCTCTACGCCCCCGAGGTCGACGACACCGACCGCGAGATCCGCGGCCACTTCGAGGACGTCCGCTTCACCGACACCGACCCGCCCGCCGACGGCCAGACCCGCGAGGTGATCCTCTCGGGTGAGTTCTCGTTCCTCTTCGAGCGCGGGCGTCCGGCCCAGCCTTTCCCCTGAGCGTGGCGCGGCGGAAGAAGAGCGCGCCCCTCACCGGCGAGGTGCGGAGCGTCGGACGCGGCGGCGACGGCGCGGTGGAGACCCCCCGCGGCATTCGCTGGGTGCCGGGGGTCTTCCCCGGCGAGCGGGTGCGCATCCGGCCCGAGGGGAAGGGCGCGCGCCTGCTGGAGGTGGAGCGCCCGCATCCGGCTCGCCGGAAGCCCCCTTGCCCGGTGGCCGACACCTGCGGGGGCTGCCCCTGGATGGCGCTGGAGCCCGCGGTCCAGCGGGAGCTGGAGGCGACCTGGGGCCGGGAGATGGCGGCGCGCTTGGGCTTCGAAGGCGAGGTCCCGGTGCTGGCGGATGGCGACGAGGCCTATCGCCGGCGCGCGAGGTTGGCTTGGAATCATCGTGGGGGCGCCACCCGCATGGGCTACCGGCTGGCTGGCTCCCGCCGGCTGGTCGACGTGGAGCGCTGCCTCGTGCAGCAGCCCGCGCTGCAGGCCTCCTGGACGGCCCTGCGATCCCTGGCGGACGTGCTTCGGGACTCGGGCGAGATACGCCTGTATCGGCATGGAGACGCCGCGGCCGCGCTGCTCCACGCGGACGAACCCCAGCCGCCCGAGGTCTACGACCGCCTCCGCGCGCTGGTCGCGGAGGGGCGCCTCGCCGGGGTCGGGCTCTCCATCCAAGGCGGGGTGCCGGCGACCTTCGGCGAGACCAGCGAGCGCTATCCGGGCCCCGACGGGGAGCCGCTGGATGGTCCGCCGGGCGGCTTCTCCCAGGCCCACGACCCGCTCAGCCTGCAGCTCGCCCGGGACGCGGCGAGTCGCGCGCTGGCCTTCCGCCCCGAGCGCGTCCTGGAGCTCCACGCCGGGCACGGCAGCTTCACCGTGCTCCTCGCGCGGGAGGCCGAGGTGACGGCGGTGGAGATCAGCCAGGCCGCCAGCGATGCCCTGCGCGCGAACCTGGAGGCCCGCGGTCTGACCGCAAAGGCCGTCGCCGAGGACGCCGAGCGCTACCCGGCGAGCTTCGAGGGCTACGACGTGGTGGTGTTGGATCCGCCGCGGCTCGGAGCCAAGGGGGCCGTGGAGCGGCTGGTCGCGGGCAAGGCGCGCCCCCCGGTCGTGTACGTATCCTGCGATCTGGGGACCCTGGAGCGCGATCTCCGGGCCCTGCGCGAGGGCGGCTACGAGCTGAGCGAGCTCCGGCTCTACGACCTCTTCCCGCAGACCGCTCGGGTCGAAGCCCTCGCCGTCCTGACGCCCACCCCCTGAGCGGCGAAAACGCATGGATTCTCGGGGGATGCGTGCTAAGGCGAAGGCGTGCGCTGCCCCTACTGCGGCATCTTGGACAACAAGGTCATCGATTCGCGCCTGAGCGCGGCCGGGGAGGTCACGCGCCGCCGCCGCGAGTGCGAGGGATGCACCCGGCGCTACACCACCTACGAGCGGGTCGAGCAGGCCCTGCCGATGATCCTGAAGAAGGACGGCAAGCGGCAGCCCTTCGACCCGGACAAGCTCCTGGCGGGCCTGCAGCGCTCCTGCGCCAAGCGTCCGGTGGCGCCGGAGACCCTCGAGCGGATCGTCGGTGACGTCCAGCGGGCCCTCGCCGACACCGGCGAGTCCGAGGTGGCCTCGAGCTTCGTGGGCGGCAAGGTCCTCGAGCTCCTCCGCGACGTGGACCAGGTGGCCTACGTCCGCTTCGCCAGCGTGTACCGCGAGTTCCAGGACACCCAGGAGTTCATCGGGCTCCTGGAGTCCATGGCCGATCCGACCCCGGACCCGGAGTAGGGCCCGGTGGAGGGCGAGAGCGAGGCCGCCCGGGACGCGCGCCTGATGGCCCTGGCCATCGACGCCGCGCGCCGGGGGCGCCCGAGCCCCAACCCCCACGTGGGCGCCGTGGTCTCCGACGACCAGGGCCGCGTGGTGGCCACCGGGCACCACGAGCGAGCCGGCATGGCCCACGCCGAGGTGGACGCCATCGCCCGGGCCGAGCGTACGGACGGGATGACCCTCCACGTCACCTTGGAGCCCTGCAACCACCACGGCCGTACCGGGCCGTGCACCGAAGCGGTGATCGCCGCCGGGTTCCGGCGGGTGGTGGTGGGCTCGGTGGATCCCGCGCCCCACGTGCCCGGCGCCATCGACCGGCTCCGGGCGGCGGGGCTGGAGGTGAAGCACGGGGTGCTGAAGCGAGAGTGCGACGAGCTCATCGCCGACTTCGCCAAGCACATCGCCACCGGGCTCCCCTACGTGGTCCTCAAGGCCGCGGTGACCCTGGATGGCCGGATGGCCACCCGCACCGGCGACTCCCAGTGGATCACCGGGGTACTCGCGCGCACCGAGGCCCACCGCCAGCGCGACCGCGCCGACGCGGTCTTGGTGGGCGTCGGCACCGTCCTGGCCGACGACCCCCGCCTCGACGTGCGCCACGTCGCGGGCGTGGATCCGCTGCGTATCGTGCTCGATCGCACCCTGCGCACGCCCGAGAGCGCCAAGGTGCTGACCGCCGAAGGCGGCGAGTGCTGGATCCTCCACGGCTCGGCCGCGTCCGCCGACCGGCGCCGGATCCTCGCCGACGCCGGCGCGGTCCTCCTGGAGGTGCCGGAACGGGCCGACGGCGCCGGGCTCGACCTGGTCGACTGTCTCCGGGCTCTGGGGGCGCGCGACGTCGTCCGGCTCCTGGTCGAAGGGGGACCCCGGGTCCACGGCGCGCTCCTCGACGAGGGGCTGGCCGACCGCGCGGAGATCTTCGTGGCCCCGCGGATCCTCGGCGACGCCGGCGCCATGGGCCTGGCCGACGGCGGCCCCCGGGAGCGCATGGCGGAGGCGTGGCAGGTCACGGATCCCACGGTGCGCCGACTCGGCGACGATATCTGGATCAGCGGGCCCCTGGCCCGGGGCGACGAAGGGAAGGGCAACTGATGTTCACGGGACTGGTCGACTCCATCGGCGCGATTCGCTCGGTGCAGCGCCACGCCAAGGGCGCGAGCTTCCGGGTGGCCGCGGGCTACGAGGCCTTGGTCCTCGGCGAGTCCATCGCCGTCATGGGCACCTGCCTGACGGTGACGAAGATCGAGAGCGACGGATTCTGGGCCGACGCCTCCAAGGAGACCCTCGAGCTCACCAACCTCGGCGACCTCGCCGGCGGCGCCCAGGTCCACCTGGAGCGCGCGCTCCAGGTCGGTGACCGGCTGGGCGGGCACCTGGTCAGCGGCCACGTCGACGGCGTGGGCCGGATCGCGGCCCGGGAGAACGTCGGCGACGCCGCCAAGACGACCTTCGAGGTGCCCGAGCGCCTGGCGCCCTTCCTGGCCCCGAAGGGCTCGGTGACCGTCGACGGCGTGAGCCTCACGGTGAACGGCGTCCGGGGGACCCGCTTCGACGTGATGCTCGTTCCCTTCACCCGCAAAGAGACCCTCTTCGACGGGCGCGCCGTGGGCGCGAAGGTCAACATCGAGGTGGACGTGCTGGCCAAGTACGTCGCCCGCCTGATGGGCCGGCCCGGCGTCGACGGGAAGGGCGACGCCCTCTCACTGGAACTCCTCCAGCGCCAAGGCTATCTGTAGCGCGCCGGCGCCCTCGCGCCGTCCCACCGGACCCCCAGCTCCCAGCTTCAGGAAACCCATGAACCGCAGTCAGAGCGCCCGCACCGAGTCCATCGCTCGGGTCACCGCCGCCCTCGAGGCCATCCGCAAAGGCGGCATGGTGATCCTGGTCGACGACGAGGACCGTGAGAACGAGGGCGACCTCGTGCTCGCCGCCGAGAAGTGCACCCCGGAGGCCATCAACTTCATGGCCCGCTACGCCCGGGGTCTCATCTGTCTCAGCATGACCGATGACCGCATCCGGGCCCTCGATCTGCCCATGATGGTGGACCAGAACCGGGCCAGCCGGTCCACGGCGTTCACCATCAGCATCGAAGCCCGCGAGGGCGTCACCACCGGCATCAGCGCCGCCGACCGCGCCCACACGGTGCTCACGGCGGTCAAGCCGGGCGCCACCGCCCGGGACGTGGTGAGCCCCGGCCACATCTTCCCGTTGATGGCCCGGCCGGGCGGCGTCTTGCAGCGCACCGGCCACACCGAGGGATCGGTGGACCTCGCGCGCCTGGCCGGGCTCGAGCCCGCCGGCGTGATCTGCGAGATCATGAACGACGACGGGACCATGGCCCGGATCCCGGACCTCGAGCGCTTCGCCGAAGAGCACGACCTGATCCTGCTCAGCATCGCCGACCTCATCGAGTACCGGTTGAGCCGGGAGCAGATGGTCCGCCTCGAGCGCGCCGCCCCCATCACCCTGCCCAGCGGCTGCGATTGGGAGACCCGGATCTACGAGGTGGGCGACGGCCGAGAGTTCGTGGCGCTGATCCACGGCGCCATCGACGAGTCCCCGACCCTGGTCCGGGTGCACACCGCGTCGCTCATGGGTGACATGGTGGGTCTGGAAGAGCCCAGCCGGGTCCAGATGCGCGAGGCCATCGAGCGCATCGAGGCCGAGGGCAGCGGCGTGATCCTGCTCCTGCCCCCGGTGGGGCGGGTCGCGGACGAGCTCGCCTATTTCCTGGGCGAGACCATCGCCCGCAAGCGCCCCGAGCGGGGCGAGGTGCTCCGCGAGTACGGTCTCGGCGCCCAGGTCCTGGCCGACCTCGGCCTCGGCAAGATCCGCATCCTGACCAACCGCCCACGGCGGATCCCCAGCCTCGAGGGCTACGGACTCGAGGTGGTCGAGCAGCTCCTGCTCCGGGACACCGAAGTGCCCCGCGAAGGCGACGAAGGCGTCGCCGCGCATTGAGCCCCACGCCGAGCCTGCTAGGACCCGCACAGCCATGACCACCTACGAAGGCACCTTCGACGCCGTCCCCGGCGAGGCCCGCTTCGCCATCGTCGCGTCGCGCTTCAACCACTTCATCGTCGACCACCTCGTCGCCGGCGCCCAGGACGCGCTCCGGCGCCACGGCGTGGCCGAGGACCGCGTCGACGTGGTGCTCGTGCCCGGCGCCTGGGAGCTCCCGCGCATCGTCGACCGCGTCGCCAAGGGCGGCAAGCACGCCGCCGTCATCGCGCTCGGCGCGGTGATCCGGGGCGCCACCCCGCACTTCGACTACGTCGCCGGCGAGGCAGCCAAGGGCGTCGCCCAGGCGATGATGAAGCACGAGCTCCCCGTGATCTTCGGGGTCTTGACCACCGACACCATCGAGCAGGCCGTCGAGCGCGCCGGAACCAAGGCGGGCAACAAGGGCTTCGAGGCCGGCATGGCCGCCCTGGAGATGGTGGCCCTCGAGGCTTCGCTGGGCGACGCTGGACTCTGAGCCCCGATGGGTGCGCGACGACAGGGCCGCGAAGCGGCGCTCCAGATGCTCTACCAGATGGACCTCGCCGACCAGAGCGCCGAGGACGTCCTGCGGACCTATTGGACCCATCTGACCCACGAGGCGCAGCAGGAAGCCGCGCTCGCCGAGGACGACGAGGAGGAGGCGCCGCGCACCCAGGAGGTGCAGCGCTTCGCCGAGGGCCTGGTCCGCGGCTTCGCCGAGCACCGGGAGCGCATCGACGAGACGATCCGGAAGGTCAGCCACCATTGGCGGCTCGAGCGGATGATGCGCGTCGATCGCAACATCCTGCGCTTGGCGACCTACGAGCTCCTCGAGCGGTCGGACATCCCCCGCCGGGTCACCCTCAACGAGGCCATCGAGCTCGCCAAGCGTTTCGGCGCCGAGGGCAGCCCGGGCTTCGTGAACGGCGTCCTGGACCGCATCGCCTCCGACCTCGGCAAGGAGTGATGGCGAGCGAGGCCGAGCGGGCCCCGATGCTCCTCGGCCCGCGCCGGGAGCTCGGGTTCGTCCCGCCCGACCTGCGCAAGCTCGACGAGCTCGAGTGCGAGCTCCTGGCGCTGCCCCTCTTCGCCGACCTGCGCCCGATGCGCGGGGCGGCGGGGTTGGTCGACTGGCGCCTGGCGGGCTTTCTCTCCCGGCTCACCATCCGGGGCCGGGTGGACGGGAAGGGCGGCGAGCTGACGCTCCTGCCCGCCGCGGGCCGGCTGGCGGTGGACAAGGTGCTCCTGGTGGGCATCGGAGAGTCGACCGCCTTCGACGGAGACCGCTTCGACGAGGCCACCACGCGGATCCTCGAGACCCTGACCCACGCGCGCATCCGCACCGCGGCCATCGAGCTGCCGGGGCGCTCCATCGGCGCCATCGACCCCGCCGAGGCCATGGAGCGCTTCCTGCGCATCGCCCGGGCCTACGGCGAAGAGATCGACGAGCTGGTCCTCATCGAGGGCCCCATGGCTCAGCGGGCCATGGAGCCGGTCGTCGAGCGCGAGCGCCGTCGCTCCCGCGCCCGACGCATCTGAGCGGCTCAGGCGTCGCTCATCGCGCCGACGTCGGTCGGCACGGTGATCTCCGGCTCGGTCTTCTCGCGGACCTCGTCCGCGGTGACGCCGGGGGCGAGCTCCCGGAGCACCAGCCCACCGTTCTCCACGTCGAGGACGCAGAGGTCGGTGACGATCTGGTGGACGCACTTCACGCCGGTGAGCGGCAAGGAGCACTCCTTCAGGATCTTCATGTCGCCGTGTTTGGTGACGTGCTCCATCATCACGATGACCCGACGGGCGCCGGCGACGAGATCCATCGCGCCGCCCATCCCCTTGACCATCTTGCCGGGGATCATCCAGTTGGCGAGGTCGCCCTGGCCGCTGACCTGCATCGCGCCCAGCACGCACATGTCCACGTGGCCGCCGCGGATCATGGCGAAGCTCTCCGAGCTGTCGAAGAAGCTCGAGCCGGGCACGGTGGTCACCGTCTGCTTGCCGGCGTTGATCAGGTCGGCGTCCTCTTCGCCCTCGTAGGGGAAGGGCCCGATGCCGAGGAGGCCGTTCTCGGACTGGAGCACCACCTCGATCCCGGCGGGGATGTGGTTGGCGATGAGGGTGGGCATGCCGATGCCCAGGTTCACGTAGAAGCCGTCCTGGAGCTCGCGGGCGATGCGCCGAGCCATCTCGTCACGGGAAAGGGCCATGGTCATTCTCCTCGCTTCCGGGTGGTGCGCTGCTCGATGGGCTTGTCGAATCGTTCGCCCTTCAAGACCCGCTGCACGTAGATGCCGGGGGTGTGGACGTGGTCGGGGTCCAGCTCGCCCACCTCCACGATCTCCTCCACCTCGGCGATGGTGATCTTGCCCGCGGCGGCCATCATCGGGTTGAAGTTCCGCGCGGTCTTCCGATAGACGAGGTTGCCCTGCCGGTCGGCCTTCCAGGCCTTCACGAAGGCGAAGTCGGCGCGGAGGCAGGTCTCGAGGACCACCATCCGCCCGCCGATCTCCCGGGTCTCCTTGCCCTCGGCGACCTTGGTGCCGTAGCCGGTCGGTGTGTAGAAAGCCTCGATCCCGGCGCCGCCGGCGCGGATGCGCTCGGCGAGGGTGCCCTGGGGGTTGAGCTCCACCTCGAGCTGCCCGCTGAGGAACTGCTCGGCAAAGATCTTGTTCTCGCCCACGTAGGACGAGATCATCTTCTTCACCTGCCCGTTCGCGAGCAGGATGCCCAGGCCCTGATCCGTCGTCCCGCAGTTGTTGGAGATGATGGTGAGGTTCTCGGAGCCCTTCGCGCGGAGGGCGCGGATGAGGTTCTCCGGGTTTCCGCTGAGGCCGAAGCCCCCGCTCATGAGCACCGCGCCGTCGGGCACGTCGGCCACGGCTTCGGCGGCGGTTGAGACGACCTTGTCCATGGCGCGCATCATCGGAGCCGATGTCGCCTCCCGTCAATGAGCGGTCACACCGTCACTCGTGCCGAAGGGCCTCCACCGGATCGAGATGCGACGCGCGCCGCGCGGGACCGACGCCGAAGACCACGCCGATGCTCACCGAGACGCCCAGGGCCAGCACGTAGGCGTAGGTCGGCACCACGGTCTCCCAGCCGCCGAAGCGACCGATGGCCAGGGCCGTGGCCCAGCCGAGCCCCATGCCCACCAGGCCGCCGAAGATGCTGACGACGATGGACTCCACCAGGAACTGCAGGAGGATGTCCCGGCGGCGGGCGCCCACGGCGAGGCGCACGCCGATCTCCCGGGTCCGTTCGCGCACCGTGACCAGCATGATGTTCATGATCCCGATGCCGCCCACCAGGAGGCTCACCGCGGCCACGCTCCCCAGGAGCGCGGTGAAGGTCCCGGTGACCGCCCCCATGGTCTCCAGCATCTCGCTCTGGGAGCGGACCTCGAAGTCGTCGTCGGCGCCGGCGCGGATTCGGTGGCGGAGCCGCAGGAGCTCCTCGATGCGCGCCTGGACGGCGTCCGAGTCGTCCTCGTTCTCGACCTGCACGCTGATGCCGGACAGGGCGTCTTCGCCGAAGAGCGAGCGCTGGTGGACCCGCAGGGGCACCAGGACGTAGTCGTCCGGCGACGAGAAGCCCACGTCGCCCTTGGCGACCAACACCCCGACCACGGTGAACCCCTGGCCGGCGATCTGGATCCGCTCGCCGATGGGGCTCCGGCCCTCGAAGAGCTCGGTGGCCACGTCGGCGCCCAGGACGGCCATGCGGCGCCCAGCCTGATCGTCGGCGCGGGTGAACCCGATGCCCTGGGCCAGCTCCAGGTTGCGGATCCCGAGATAGTCCTCGGTGACGCCGTAGACGGTGCCGTTGAGGTTGTTCTCCCGGTACTTCACCTGGGCGCTCCCCGAGACCTCGGCGCTGACCCCGGTGACGCCGGGCAACTCGGTGATGGCCTCGGCGTCCTCGGCCATCAAGGTCTCCACCCGGCCGCTGCGCACGGGACCGGCGCTCATCCGGGCCGGGCGCACGCTCAGCAGGTTGGAGCCCAGCGCCCGGATGCGGTTCTCCACGCTGGCCTTGGCGCCTTCGCCGATGGCCAGGACGGCGATGACCGCGGTCACGCCGATGATCATGCCCAGCGCGGTCAGCGCCGAGCGCATCCGGTGGCCGGTGAGCGAGCGCCAGGCCGTACGCAGGGTCTCACGCAGAGGCATCGAGGGCCTCCGCCGTGTCGCGCAGGAGCGCCTCGACCACCGCCTCCGAGGGGCCATCGGCGAGCTTCTTTCCGTCGTGCATGCGCACCGCGCGGGGCATGCGGCGAGCGACCTTGAGATCGTGGGTCACCATGATCAGCGTCGTCCCCTCGGCGTTGAGCTCTTCCAGGAGGTCGAGGACCTCGTTGCTGGTCCGGCTGTCCAGGGCTCCGGTCGGTTCGTCGCCGAGCAGGATCGACGGGGTGGTGACCAGCGCCCGGGCGATCGCCACCCGCTGCTTCTGGCCGCCGCTGAGCTCGTTGGGCCGGTGCTCGGCGCGGTCGGCCAAGCCCACTCGCGCGAGCGCGTGGTAGGCGCGCTCCCGGGAAGCCCCGGTGCCCGAGTAGAGCAGGGGGAGCTCCACGTTCTCCACCGCGCTCAGCCGCGGCAGCAGGTTGAAGGACTGGAAGACGAACCCGATGTGCCGGTTGCGGACCCGGGCGCGCTCGTCTTCGGCCAGCCGGGCCACGTCGCGCCCCTCGAGGAGGTAGCGACCGCTGGTGGGACGGTCGAGGCAGCCCAGGAGGTGCAGCAGGGTGGACTTGCCGCAGCCGGAGGCCCCCACGATGGCCAGGGCCTCGCCCCGCCCGACGCGCAAGGAGACTCCGTCCAAGGCGCGCACGCTGAGCTCCGGCCGGTCGGGGTTGTAGACCTTGGTGAGGTCCTCCAGGACCACCGGGTCGCCCGCGCTCATCGGGGGCCTCCGCCGGGCGGGGGACCGCCCGGCATCATGGCGTTCCGCCCTCCGGTCTCCGCGGCCGCCGCCACCGGCGCAGGCGCGGCGAGGATGGTGTCGCCCACCGCGAGCCCCTCCTGGACCACGAGCTGACGACCGTCGGTGGCGCCGGTGCGGACCGTCCGCTCGCTGCCGTCCACGAGCTGCACGAAGCGGCGTCCGTCGGCGCTGCGGATCGCCGCCAGGGGCACCAGGATCCCCTCCTCGCGGCCGGTGATGATCGAGAGGTCCGCGCTCATCCCCGAGCGGAGGTCGCTGGCGTGCTCGTCGGTGACCACGATCTCCACGTCGAAGGTGACCACGTTGCTCTCCTCGACCCCCAGCGGCGCCACCCGCTCGACGCGCCCGGCGTAGGTGCGGTCGGGGTAGGCGTCGACGCGGATCTCCACGGTCTGGCCCACCGCGACGGCGCCGATCTGCGCCTCGTCGATGGAGCCCACCACCCGCAGGTCGGAGAGGTCGGCCAAGGTGGCCACCGTCGTCCCGCCGGACACGTTGGTCAGGGCCGAGGCCACGATGGTGCCCACCTCGACCGGCACGTCGAGGACCGTCCCGGCGATGGGCGCGGTCACGGTCATCTCGGCGAGGCGCTGCTCCGCGTCCTGCACCGCCAACCGCGCCGCGGCCAAGGACGCACCGGCACCTTGCAACGCCGCCTGCCGCACCGAGGTGGTCGCCTCGGCCACCTGGGCCGCGGTCTGGGTGGTCCGGTGACTCTCGCTGCTCACCAATCCCTGGGCGGCGCCGCGCTCGCTCACCGCGCGGGTGGCTTCGGCGTCGGCGGCCTCGGCCCGCGCGACGTCGCGGTTGGCCCGGGCCTGGGCCACCTCCGCGCTGGCCTTGCGCAGGGTGACCCGGGCGTCCTCGAGGTCGCGCTCGGCGTCCCGGGCGTCCAGGCGGAAGAGCACCTGGCCCACCTCCACCACGTCGCCCTCGGCGACCAAGACCTCGCTGACCTCGCCCGAGGCCCGGGGCTGCACGTCGACCTGCACGTGGGGCTCGATCTTCCCGGTGGCTTCGGCGGTCTGGCGGATCTCGCCGCGGCTCACGGCCAGGGTGGGGCCCCGGGGGGGCTCGGCGCCGGCGCGCTGCTGGAAGAACCACCAGGCTCCGGCACCCACCAGGGCCAGGGGGACGAGCACCTTCAGGGCGCCCAGGATCCAGCCGCGCGCGCGGGCGCCCGGCGTTCGCTTCTCATCCGGCATCTCGAACCTCCGACAGCCCGGCCGACCCGCGGAGCGAGAAGCGGTCGAGCAGGACTCCAGCCGTGTGCTCCAGATCGCGCACGGCCACCATCGCGTCCACCAGGGCCCGCAGGCGCCGCAGCTCGGCCTCCCGCGCGTCCTGTTGGGCCTCCACCAGCACGCTGGGGGTGCTGGTGCCCAGCTCCAGGCGCCCCCGCTCGGCGGTGGCCAACTCCTCGGCCACGCTCGCCGACTCGGCCGCCAGCGGGATCCGCTCGGCGGCGGTCACGGCGCTCTCGTAGGCGCTGAGCACCGCGGTGCGCACCGTGAGGGTGCCCACCTGCCGCTGGGCCTGGGCGACCTCGAGCTGCGCCTCCGCCTGGGCGCGCTGAGCGTCGGCGGCCGAGGACCCGAGGGGCAGCTCGATCTCCAGCCCGCCGGAGACGATGAAGCCCGGCCGGCCCGTGGGGAGCTGCAGCCCGGGGAGCGAGTCGTCCGCCCAGAGGGTCACCATGCCCGCCGAGCCCACCAGATCCACCTGGGCACGGGTGGCGTCCCGGGCGCTGAGCGCGCTCTGGCGCGCCTGCTCCAGGGTGGCGTCCAGCGCCAGGATCTCCGGCGAGCTCCGCTCGGCCTTCTCCAGGAGGACCCGGAGCTCGCCCAGGGTGGGGACCGCGGGCACCTCGGGGTCCACGCTCAGGCCGTCGGCGTCGGCGGCGAGGAGCTGAGCCAAGGTGAAGCGCTGGGTGGCCACCGTGAGCTCGGCGGTGCGCCGGGTCTCGCGCAGGCTGGCCAGCTCGCTCGCGAAGCGCAGCCGCTCGGCGGGCGCCAGGGTGCCCAGCGCCACCTGCGCGGTCGCCTCGCGGAGCTGCTGCTCGGCCAGCGCCTCCGCGCCGCGCTGCACCTCCAGGGCACGCTCGGCATACCAGAGTTCCCAGTACGCCGAGAGCAGGTCGCGGATGACGCCGCTCACCGCCAGGTCCCGGTTCGCCCGGGCGGCCTCGGCGCCGGCGCGCGCCGAGCGCTCGCTGGCCAGGGTCACGTCCCGGCCCCGGCCGCGCATCAGCGGCTGCCGCACGGTGGCCAAGAGCTGGGTGTCGTAGTTCGGCCCGATGGCGTAGCTGGTGGTGGTGCTCGGGTCCCGGTTGACCGTCCGCCAGGAAGCGGATGTGGAGAGGTCGATGCTGATCGTGGTGCCGACTTCGCTGGTCCAGTCGAGGCCGAGACCGGCGGTGACGCTGCGGGCGTCGTTGAGGACGGCGCCGTCGGCGGTGCCCGAGAAGCTCTCCCGGTAGGTCCCGTCCATCGAGGCGCGGAAGACCGGCGTGCGGGCGTTCTCGGTGGCGCGGGTGGCCTCCCGCGCGACGACCACCTCGAAGAGCGAGGCGCGCACCGAGGGGTTGGCTTGGAGCGCGGCCCCGAGGGCATCGGCCACCCGCAGCGGCGCGGTGGACGCGCCGGCGGGACCGACGGTGGTCCCTTGGGCCGCGGCCGAGGCGGCGGTGGAGCCGGCGAGCACGAGAGCGACGAGGAGGCTTCTGGGCACGACTTCGGTGTGCGTCGCGCCTTCGAACGATTCCATGGGGTTCGTGCCAAGGTTCGTAAGGCTTGGTAAACCGTGGTGGCCTCGCGAGGTCGGCGGGGCCATCCTCGATCCGTGGCCAGCGTCCTGCTCATCGACGACGACGAGGAGCTCACCGAGCTCCTCGAGTCCTACCTCGGCGCCGAGGGGTTCGACGTGGACGTGGCCCACGACGGCGAGTCCGGCCTACGGCGCGCCGCCGAAGAGGATCACGAGATGGTCATCCTCGACGTGATGCTCCCGGGCCTGAACGGCTTCGAGGTGCTCCGGGAGCTGCGGACGCGCTCCCGGGTGCCGGTGCTCATGCTCACCGCGCGGGGCGAGGACGTGGACCGCATCGTCGGGCTCGAGCTGGGCGCCGACGACTACCTGCCCAAGCCCTTCAACCCCCGGGAGCTGGTGGCGCGCATTCGCGCGGTGCGCCGCCGCACCGAAGACCGCCACGACGCGCCGCGGACGCTCACCGTCGGCGAGGTCACCCTGGATCCGGCGACCCACACCGCGACCCTCCGCGGCGAAGACCTGGCGCTCACCACCTCCGAGCTGGCCGTGCTGGAGGTCCTCCTCCGCAACGCGGGCACGGTGGTCTCCCGGGAGACGCTCTCGCAGGAGGCGCTGGGCCGGAAGTACAGCCCCCTCGACCGGAGCGTGGACGTCCACGTGTCCAACCTCCGGCGCAAGCTGGAGACGGACACCATCCGCACCGTTCGCGGCGCGGGCTACCTCTACGCCCTGCGCTGAGCCCATGCTCCAGAGCCTCTACGCGCGCCTCTTCGTCGCCTTCTGGATCGCCATGCTCCTGGTGCTCGCCGGGTCCTTCGTGGTGTTCGAGCTGAGCGGCCCCCCGCCCCACTGGGTGCAGCGGCGGACGCTCTTCGAGGACGGGCTGCGCCTGCAGGCGGACCTGGCCTACGAGACCCTGGACACGGAAGGCCCGACGGCCGCCGCCGCGCAACTCGAGGGCCTGGCCCAGCGCACCGGGATCCGTATGGCCCTCCTCCAGGACGGCGAGGTGGTGGCCGGCGAGGTCACCGACGACGAGCTGGCGCGCGTTCGCCGCGCTCCGGAGGCCCATGCCGGCGTCCGGGAGCTGGACGCCGGAGACGAGCACCACGAACTCTTGCCGCTCGAGGGCGGCCGCGCGGCCTTCACCCGCCGGGGCCATCCCAGCTCCTTGGCGCGGCTGGTGGGTCCCCACGTCCCGGAGCGGCTGGTCATCATGGCGCTGGTCGCGGGGCTGCTCTCCTGGTTCCTGGCGCGCACCCTGGCCGGCCCGCTGGGGCGCCTGCGAGGCGCGGCGCAGCGGCTCGCGGCCGGCGACCTCGAGGCCCGGGTCGGGCCGGAGGTGGCGGGCTCCACGGCGGAGGTGCGCGCCCTGGGCGCAGACTTCGACCGCATGGCCGAGCAGCTCGCCGGGCTCCTCGAGTCCCAGCGGCGCCTCCTCCGCGACGTGTCCCACGAACTCCGGTCTCCCCTGGCGCGGCTGCAGGTCGCCCTGGGTCTGGCGCGGCGGGATCGGGCAGCCGAGGCGCCCCTGGACCGCATCGAGCTGGAGGCCGAGCGCCTCGGGGAGCTCATCGGCCAGATCCTCACCCTGACCCGGCTGGACTCCGAGCCGCCCGCCCGGGAGCCCTTCGACGCCGCCGACGTGCTGGACCAAGTCGTCCGCGACGCGCGCTACGAAGCGGGGGAGGGCGCCGTGACCCTGGCGGCCCCGGACACCTTGCCCGCCGCCGGGAACGCCGAGGTGTTCCGCTGGGCGGTGGAGAACGTCCTCCGCAACGCGCTGCGCTTCACCGCCGAAGGCACCGCCGTCGAGGTGCGCGCCGAGACCCACGACGGCCGCCTGGAGCTCACCCTGCGCGACCACGGCCCCGGGGTCCCCGAAGAAGAGCTCGAGCCCATCTTCCGCCCCTTCTACCGGGTGGGCACCGACCGGGACCGCCGCACCGGCGGCCGGGGCGTCGGGCTGGCCATCGCCGAACGCAGCGTCGCCGCCCACGGCGGCACCATCCGCGCCGAGAACGCCCCCGGCGGCGGCCTCCGGGTCCACATCACGCTCCCCCTTGCCTAGAGCGCGTCGGCGGCGCGGCGGAAGGGGCCGGTCCAGGAGCCGCGGCGGGTGGGCTGGTCCAGGGAGGTCTCCAGCTCCGCCAGGAACCGCTCCCGGGACCAGTGCTCGGCGCCGAAGCGCTCCAGGTGCGGGGTGTGCACCTGGCAATCGACGAAGGCGAAGGACCAGCGCTCCAGCACCCGGACCAGGGTGGCGAAGGCGACCTTGGACGCGTCCGGCGCACGGGCGAACATGGACTCGCCGAAGAAGGCCGACCCGAGGGAGACCCCGTAGAGACCGCCGACCAACCGGTCGCCCTCCCAGGCTTCCACGCTGTGCGCGAAGCCGAGCTGGTGCAGCCGGACGTAGCCGTTCCGGAGCTCGGTGGTGATCCAGGTGCCGTCCTGGCCCGGCCGGGACGCATGGGCGCAGGCGTCGATGACCTCGTTGAAGGCCTCGTCCATCGAGATCCGATAGCGGCCTCGGCGCAGCGCCTTGCCCAGGGAACGCCCGACGTGCAGGGCCTCGGGGCGGAGCACGAAGCGCGGGTCGGGGGAGAACCAGAGCAGCGGATGGCCCTCCGCAGGCCAGGGGAAGATGCCGCTGGCGTACGCGGCGATCAGCCGCTCGGGCCGCACGTCGCCGCCGAGGGCCACGATGCCCTCGGGGGTCGCCGCCGACGGCGGCGGAAAGACCACGTCCTCACCGAGGAGGAAGACCGGCATCAGCCGTAGGCCCTCCACAGGTCTTCGAAGGCCGCATGATAGGCCCGGACGACCGTGGGCTCATCGGTGACCACCATGTTCTCCCGGTTGTGGTCGGCGGCGCTCCGGGTCCAGTTGTAGCTCCCGGTCGCCACCCGCTGGCCGTCGAAGAGCGCGAACTTGTGATGCATGTGGTGGGGGCTGCGGTCGAAGCGCACCGGGACCCCGGCGTCCCGGAGCCGGTGCATGTCCGAGCCGGCGTCGTGGGCCTTGTCGTCGTCGCCGATGATGCGGACCCGCACCCCACGCCGGTGCGCGGCCACGATGGGTCCGGCCAGGCGGTCGTCGGTGATGGTGAAGACGCAGATGTCCACTCCGTCCCGGGCCTCCCGGAGGAGCTCGCCGAGCCGCCGCCGGCAGGCGATGCCCGGGCTGAAGAGCACCTCGCTGACGCTCGCCGCCGCGTCGGGCGGCTGCACCAGCAGCCGGGTCACATCGTCCAGCCACTCCAGGATCGCCGCCTGGTCCTCCGGGTGGGCGGTCATGGCCTCGCGCGCCAGTGCGAACGCCCGCTGATGCCACGCGCTGCGCTCGTGGGCTTCGGGGCCCACGAGCGCGCGGAGCGCCTTTTTCTCTCTTCGGGAGAGGCGGCGGTCGTCCAGGGTCTCGCGCAGGTGCCCGTCGATGCGGTCCACCACGGGAGCCTATCAGGCCGTCTTGGCTTCGTAGCGGAGGTCGAGGTCGTCGCCGGCCACTTCCACGTGGACGGTGCCGCCGTTCTGGAGGTCGCCGAAGACCAGCGCCTTGGCGATGGGCTTCTTGAGCTTCACCTCGACCAGCCGCGCCATGGGCCGGGCGCCCATCTTGGCGTCGTAGCCGTTCTCGGCGAGCCAATCCCGGGCCGCGTCGCTGAGCTCGATGCTCACCTTCTTGTCCTCGAGCATCGCCTCCAGGAGGCCGACCTCCTTGTCGACCACCTTGCGGATCACCTCTCGGCTGAGGCCGTCGAAGAAGACCACCGAGTCCAGCCGGTTGCGAAACTCCGGCGTGAAGACCCGCTCGAGGGCCGCCTTGGCGCGGCCGCGGGCGAAGTCGTGGGTGCCGTCGCCGGCGCCGAAGCCGACCACCTTCTCGGCGGCCTCCTGGGCCCCGGCGTTGGTGGTCATGATCAGCACCACGTTGCGGAAGTCCGCCTCGCGGCCGTTGTTGTCGGTCAGCTTCGCGTGGTCCATCACCTGGAGCAGGATGTTGAAGAGCTCGGGGTGAGCCTTCTCGATCTCGTCGAGGACGACCACCGAGTGCGGGTGCTTGCGGACGGCGTCGGTGAGCAGGCCGCCCTGGTCGAAGCCGACGTAGCCGGGGGGCGCGCCGATGAGCCGCGAGACGCTGTGGCGCTCGGAGTACTCCGACATGTCGAAGCGGTGCATCTCCACGCCCATGGCCTTGGCGAGCTGCCGCGCGAGCTCGGTCTTGCCCACGCCGGTCGGGCCGGCGAAGAGGAACGAGCCGATGGGCTTGTTCTCCGCGCGGAGCCCGGCGCGGCTGAGGGTGATGGCGCTGGTGATCGCCTCGATGGCGTCGTCCTGGCCGTAGATGACCTCGTGGAGCCGGGGCTCCAGGGCGCCGAGCTGGTCCCGCTCCTTGGCGTTCACCGACTCCACGGGCACCCGCGCCATCTTGCTGACGATGCGCTCCACGTCGGCCACCGTGATCCGCTTGGTGCGGTCCGCGGCGGGCTTCATGCGGTCGAAGGCGCCGGCCTCGTCCATCACGTCGATGGCCTTGTCCGGGAGGAAGCGCTCCACGATGTGCTTGTCGGCCAGCTTGGCGGCCGCCTCGATGGCGTCGGCCTCGTAGGTGACTCCGTGGTGCTCCTCGTAGCGCTTCTGCAGCCCGCGGAGGATGTCCACGGTCTCCTCCAGCGAGGGCTCGAGGACCTCGACCTTCTGGAAGCGCCGGGCGAGGGCGCGGTCGCGCTCCAGGTGCTTGTACTCGGCGAAGGTCGTCGAGCCGATGCAGCGCACCTTCCCGCTGGCGAGCGCCGGCTTGAGGATGTTCGAGGCGTCCATCGAGCTCCCGGTGGTCGCGCCGGCGCCGACGATGGTGTGGATCTCGTCGATGAAGAGGATCGCGTCGTCGATCTCCTGGACGCGCTTCATCACGCCCTTGAGGCGCTCCTCGAACTGACCGCGGAACTTCGTTCCGGCGAGCAGCGTGCCCATGTCCAGCGCGTAGATTCGCGCGTTGGCCAGGACTTCGGGGACCTTCTTCTGGTGGATGTGGAGCGCGAGCCCCTCGGCGATGGCGGTCTTGCCCACGCCGCTCTCGCCGACGAATACCGGGTTGTTCTTCCGGCGGCGGCAGAGGACCTGGACCGTGCGCTCGAGCTCGAGCGCCCGACCGATGAGCGGATCGATGCGCCCCGCCTCGGCTTCGGCGACGAGGTCGGTGGTGAACGCCTCCAGCGGATCGTTGGCCTGCCCCTCGCCGTCCTCGTCGTCCATGTCGGATTCCGGGAAGGAGAGGGCGCCGCTCGGACCCATCCCATCGGGCCCGATGCCATGGGAGACGTACTGCTTCAGGTCCATCTGCTTCACGCCCTCTTCGGCGAGGAGCCAGACGGCGTAGGAGTCCGCCTCCTTGAAGAGCTGCACGAGGACGTTGCCGCCGTCGATGGTCTTCATCTCCGAGGAGATGGCGTGGATCGCGGCGCGCTGGAGCACCCGCTCGACCGCCAGGGTCTGCTGGGGCTCGAAGTCGACGCTCGGGGGGAGCTCCTCGACGTGCTCTTCGATGAAGGACTCGAGGCGATCCCGGAGGCGCCGGGTGTTGGCCCCACAGGCGTGCAGCGCCTTGCTGGCCTTGGGGTCGTCGAGGAGGGCGAGCAGGAGGAGCTCGAGGGTCACGAACTCGTAGCGCCGCTCCGCGGCCAGATCGAAGGCCTTGCGGATGGTCTCCTGCAGATCTTTGGCGATGGTGGGTCCTGCCATGAGTGCTCTACTTCTTGCGACCGGTCGGGCGGCCTGTAAAGAGTGGGGATGGGTGGGGAGCCGGCGCGAGGGGTCGCGCCAGGGCCTCACTCTTCCGGTTCCATGCTGAGCCGGAGGGGGTACTCGTGCTCTCGGGCGAGGCGCTCGGTCTTCTGCACCTTGGTCTCGGCGACCTCCCGGGTGTAGAGGCCACACACGCCGACCCCGGTCTGGTGCACGTGGAGCATGACGCGCACCGCGTCGTTCTCGCTCTTGTGGAACACCGACTGGAGCACCCAGACCACGAAGTCCCGGGTGGTGTAGTCGTCGTTGTGCATCAGCACCTTGAAGAGCCGGGGCTTGGCGACCTTCGGTTCGGATCGCGTCTCGGTGACCGTCCCGGCCCCGCCGTCTCTCTCGTCTTCCCATTCGGGCATCGTTCGTCGTTCTTCCTCGCCGGGAGCGCTCGTGAGGAGTCGCCCGGGCCGGGTTTACGTTAGCGAATCTCCATCGCGGGCTCCACGAGCGGCGGCCTCGACGGTGGCGGCGAGGTCGTGGAGGCCCGCGCCCCGCCAGATGAGCGGGATGACGAGCGCCGGGGCCCCGCGGCGCTCCACCCGCACCGCCACCCGGTCCTCGTCGGCGACCACCGCCTGGACCTCGCTCCAGGGCACGCGCGTGGGCTCGGCCCCGAGGGCCATCGTCAGTCCATCCGGGCCCAGCTCCAGCCAGTGGTCGGCCGCGTGGGCCAGGCGCTTCCGCGAGCGAGCGGCCATCGCGACCCACCCGAGCGCGGCCAGCCAACCGACCAGGACCAGGAGCCAGCCGATGGCGCCCATGCCCCCGGCGACCAGCGCTCCGCCGGCCAGGGAGACCACCACGGCGGCGACCACCCGTAAACCGGTCACGCTGCGCTCCGCGCGGCGGTCGAGCTCGAAGCGCTGGCTCAGTGGAGGACCACCTTGAGGAAGAAGTCCTCGTTGGTCTGGTTCTTCAGCTCCACGCTCGCGCCGTCGGCGGCCAGGATCCGGGCCAGGTCGCCGGCCGCCGGAGCCGAGGAGCGGCCGTCGGGGTAGAAGGAGAGGTAGATGGCGACCGAGCGCGGCGCGCGGCCCAGGTCGTGGGCCAGGCGCACGGTGGTCCGCCCGTCGAAGGGGATCCACTCGCACCGGGTGTCCGGGGGCCAGCCCGCGCTCTCGTAGAAGGTGTCGGCCTCGAAGTCCGCGCAGGCCGAGGTCACGTCGACGGGGTCCGATTGAGCGTCGGCTTCGCCGCAGCCGGCGAGGGCCAGGAGCGCGAGGGGGACCAGGAGCGGGCGGGGAGACATCATCGGACCTCAGCGTAGTGGCTCTCGAGCGCGTCCACGAGCGCGTCCAGGCTGGCCTCGGGGGCTTCCACGGTGGCGCTCAGCCCGGCGGCGGCCAGGGCGCGGGTGGTGACCGGGCCGATGGAGGCCAGGATCGGCGCCTCGGCCCCCGCGAGCGCCTCGGCCCCGACGGCGGCGACCAGCGACCGGACCACCGAGCCGCTGGTGACGAGGATCGCGTCCGCGGCCTCGATGGCCTCACGCAGCCGGTGGAGCTCCGGGCCCGTCACGGCGACGTTGCGGTAGGCGGCCACCAGGTCCACCTCGTGGCCTTCGGCGCGCAGCCCGTCGACGAGCACGTCGCGGCCCTGGGCGGCCCGCGGGAAGAGGAAGCGCGCCGGCCCCGTCAGCTCGCGCCGGAGCGCCCCCAGGAGCCCCTCCGCGTGCGCGTCCTCGGCGACCAGATCGGCCCGGACGTGGGCCCGGAGCAGGGCCGCGGCGGTCTTGGCGCCCACGGCGGCCACCCGGGCCTGGCCGAGGTGCCGCGCGTCGCGGTCGCCCATGGCGTCCGCGAAGGCCTGCACGGCGGGAGCGCTGGTGAAGAGGATCCAGTCGTAGGACGCGGCGGCGTCGACGGCGGCCTGCAGCGCGGCGGGATCCGCCGGCGGCTCGAGGGTGAAGGCGGCGGCGGCCAGGGGCTGCGCCGAGGCGTCGCGGAGACGCTGCAGGGTGGGGCGCGCCCGGGCGGGCTCCCGAGGGACCAGCACCGTCTTCCCGAAGAGGGGCCGGCTGTCGAAGAAGCGCAGCTTCTCCCGGAGCCGCACCACCTCGCCCACGATGATCAGCGAGGGGAGCCCCAGCCCGGCGGCCTCGTCGGCGATGTCGGCCACGGTGCCGACCACGGTCCGCTGCCGCGGCAGCGACGCCCATTGGACCACGGCGACCGGCGTCTCCGGGGGGCGTCCGTGCTCCACGAGCAGCGCCATCAGGGAGTCCAGCTTCCGCATGCCCATGAAGATCACCAGCGTGCCCGGGCCGTTGGCCAGCTTGGCCCAGTCGTGGCTGGTGCGGTCCTTGGACGGCGACTCGGTGGCGGTGAGGTAGGCCACACTGGAGGCCAGATCGCGGTGGGTCAGCGAGAGCCCCGCGTAGGCCGTGGCGGCGAGGGGGGAGGGCACGCCGGGGACCACCTCGAAGGGGATCCCCGCGGCGGCCAAGACCTCGGCCTCTTCGGTCCCCCGACCGAAGAGATAAGGGTCCCCGCCCTTGAGCCGGGCCACGATCTTCCCCGCCCGCGCGGCCTCGACCAGGCGCTCGTTGATCCGCTCCTGGCGCTCGGAGGGCTTGCCGGCGCGCTTCCCGACGAAGACCAGCTCCGCGTCCGGCCGGCAGTGCTCGAGGAGCTCGGGGTGGACCAGGGCGTCGTAGAGCACCAGGTCCGCCTCGGCGAGGCGGCGCCGGGCCCGCACGGTGATGAGCTCGGGGTCGCCGGGCCCCGCCCCGAGGAGGTGGACCCGGCCGAGGACCTGGCTGCGCGCGTCGCTCACCGGCGGACCATGGCATCGGGCAACGCCTGGAGCCACCGCTCGACGCGGGCGTCATCCGTGATAGGCGATGCGCATCGGGGGGAACAAAGGTCTCGCCCCGCCGTTAGGTCCCAACGTCCATGTCTTCGGTCATCCAACCTCGCCGCGCCTCCGCGCTCCTGCTTCCCGCCCTCTGCCTCGCGCTCGGCTTCGGCTGCGACGCCGGCTGCGATGCCGACGAGTCGGGCGGTCTCGAGCAGCGGGGCTCGGTAGCCAACGCCGAGGAGCTGACGATGCGGCCCCGGACCGAGGACGGCTACGAGGTCGTCGAGGCGTCGCCGCGCTCCCGCCGACGCGCCGAGGCCGACCAGCGGCGCCCGAACCGCGACGACCTGATCCTGGAGCCCAACGAGCCGGACCCGATGCCCGAGGGGATCACCTTGAGCCAGGCGGTGGAGGGGATGCCCACCGACGGTCAGCTCGTGGCCGAGATCACCATGTCCATGGGGACGGTCTTCTGTGACCTCTTCGCCGAGAAGGCCCCGCGGACGGTGGCCAACTTCATCGGCCTCGCCCGCGGGAAGCGGCCCTGGTGGGACCCCGAGGTCGGTCAGTGGCGGCGGAACAAGCCCTACTACGACGGCACCCTGATCCACCGGGTGCTGCCCGACTACCTGATCCAGGGCGGGGACCGGCTCGGCGACGGCACCGGCCGACCGGGCTTCACCGTGGCCCACGAGGACCACGACCGGAACCGTCACGACGAGGCCGGCGTGCTGGCGATGGCCAGCCACGGTCCCGGCGAGAACGGCGCCCAGTTCTTCATCACCGATGGCAACGCCAGCGACCTGAACGTGGAGAACCAGTACACGGTCTTCGGGCACTGCGAGAACCTCCCGATCGTGGAGCGCGTCGCCCGCGTGCCCCAGGGCGAGGAGAACCGCCCCCTCACGCCGGTCCGCATCGAGCGGGTGCTCATCCGGCGGGTGGCCGGGGGCGCGTCCGTCGCCGAGCGGACCCCGCCGGTCCTGCCCGAGGGCTACGACCCCGACGCCGTCCGCAACGCGAGCCCGGGTCCCTCCGAGCTGGCTCCGAACCCCTCGCCGCTCGCGCCCCGGCCGGTCCCGCCGGAGTGAGGCCCCGGGGCCGGGCGGCTCCGCTCAGTCCTCTTCGGTCTCGTCGGGCGGCGCCGGCGGCGTCTCCGACCGTCGCTTCACTTTGGGCGCCGCCTTGGCCTTCACGCTCGGCCGGATCCCGCCCGCGTCGTTGGGGATGAAGCGGACCTCGGTCTTGATCTCGAAGCTCAGGCTGGTCAGCGCCCGCTGGAGCTCGGTGGCCACGTCGGTGGCGTCGAGGAACTCCCGGACCTCCCGGGCGACCACGCGCACCAGCGCGTTCTTCGTCTCGTCCACCTGAGCGAAGACGTAACCAGCGATCTCCTTCGGCACCGGGACGTCGTCGACGGCGTCGCGCAGCTTGTCGGCCATCTTCAGGGTGCCGACGCCGGCCTCGACACCGCGCTCGACCGCCCGCCGGAAGGCCTCGCCGAGCAGCCCCTCCAGGCGTCGGCGGCGCTCGCTCGATCCCTCGGCGGGGGGCTCCTCGCCCCGCGGCGGGGTTGTTCGCCGGGGCTCGCGGTCGGGTCGGGCCTCGGTCCGCGCGGGCTCGGGCTCGTACGCGGGCTCCGCGGCCCGGGGGAAGCGAGAGGGGCGCTCCTCGTCGGTCGGCATGGCTCAGGGTTAGTCGATCGGCGGCACGGAGGGAAGGGGGCGGCGGGGGGCTGGCTTCGGGGCGTCCGCCATGCTCCTCTCCGCGGGTGTCGGGTCCTGCGGTGCTCCTGGTCAGCAAGCCGGTCGTTCCCCCGTGGAACGACAGCAGCAAGAACCTCGTTCGCGATCTCGCCGGCGCGCTGCGGCGCTATCGCGGCGTGACCATGACCCGTCGCGGTGACATGGGGGCCGGCCGAGCGGTCTATCCCGCGGAGGCTGGGGGCTTCGCGCCGGGGCTCCGGGACCAGAGCGCCGTCCTCGCCGCGCTGGCGCGGAGCCGCGATCCCCTCTGGCACTTCTTCTTCGCGCCCAACCCGCGGACCTCGACCGTCGGCCGCTGGGCGGCTCGAGTGCGCCGCCGGCCCACCGTGCACACGGTCTGCTCGGCCCCGGCCGAGGCCAGCGATCTGGAACGGGTCCTCTTCGCCGACCGGACGGTGGTGCTCTCCGGGGCGACCGAGGCCCGCTTCGTCGCTGCCGGGGTCGATCCGGAGCGCCTGCGGCGGATCCCCCCTGCCGTGCCGGCGTTGCCCGGCGTCTCTGCCGAGACCCGCGCCGAGGTCCGGGCGAGCCTCCGGGTGCGACCCTCGATCCCGTTGGCGGTCTACGCCGGGGACCTGGAGGTCGGGGGCGGCGCCGAGCGCTCGCTCTCGCTCCTCGACGTCCATCGGGAGGCGGTGCTGGTGATGGCCTGCCGGGCCAAGACGCCGGCCGCCGCCGACGAGGAGGCGCGGCTCCGCCGAGCCCACGCCCGCCACGCCGACCGGATCCGGTGGGTGGGCCAGGTGGCCCATATCCTCGACCTGGTCGGCTCGGCCGATCTCCTCCTGCTACCCAGCGACGACCTCTACGCCAAGATGGACTATCCGCTGGTCGTGATGGAGGCCATGGCCATGGGCGTGCCCGCGCTGGTCTGCGCCGGGACCGCCGCCGCGGAGCTCGCCGACCATGGCGCCCTCGCGCCGGAGCCCGACGACGCCGCCGGCGAGGCCGCCGCGCTCCTGGCCGACCCCGGCCGGACCCGCTCGCTGGCCGAGCAGGGGAGGGCGGCGATGCGCGACCACTTCTCGCCCGCGACGATGGCGCGGGCCTACGAAGCGGTCTACGACGAGCTCTCGCGATGAGCACCGTCGACTCCGACCGCCAGAACCGGGCCTACTACGACACCTTCAGCGCGCGCTACGACGACCCGCGCGGCGGGGGCTACCACCGGCTGATCGACGACCTCGAGATGGAGGTCATCGAGCCGCTGGCGCGCGGCAAGGACGTCCTCGAGCTCGGCTGCGGCACCGGGCTGCTGCTGGAACGGGTGGCCCGGGTGGCACGGAGCGCCGAAGGCATCGACATCTCCCCGGGGATGCTCGCCGCGGCCCGCGAGCGGGGGCTCTCGGTGCGCGAGGGATCGGTCACCGAGCTCCCCTACGCCGACGCGAGCTTCGACTTCGTCTACAGCGTCAAGGTGCTGGCCCACGTGCCCGCCATCGACGCGGCCATGGCCGAGGCCGCGCGGGTGACCCGCCCGGGCGGCCTGGTGGCCCTCGAGCTCTACAACCCGCTCAGCTTTCGCTACCTCGCCAAGCGTGTCTTCGGGCCCCAGCCCATCGGCGAGGGGCGCACCGAGGCCGACGTCTTCACCCGTTGGGACGCGCCCTGGCAGCTCGACGAGCGGCTGCCGCCGGAGCTGGAGCGCGTCGAGGTGCGCGGCATCCGGGTGCTCACCCCGGTGGCGGCCGTCCACCGGATCCCCGCGCTCGGCCCCTGGCTCGGGCGCGCCGAGCGGTGGGCGGCGCGCTCGCCACTGCGCTGGGCCGGGGGCTTCCTGATGGTGGTCGCCCGCCGCCGATGAGCGCTCCGGGACCGCTGTTGCGACGCTCGGGGGCGCAAGCTATACGTTCGCCGGTGGGCAGGATCGCAGAGCAACGGACCCCGACGCTCGCTCGGCCGCGGGTCGTGACGGGGGCCTCCGCGTGAGCGAGACCTCCGTCGACACCCTGCGCCGTCGCGCGGAGGCCGCCCTCGAGAAAGACGAGCGTGGGTCGAGCGCGGAGAAGATCCTCGAGCGCCTGGCGCAGCTCGCGAACGACGAGAGCGAGCACGCCGTCTTCGCCCATCGGCACCTGGCCGAGCTCCGCCTCGAGCGGCACCCCTGGCGCGCCGCGCTGCACCTCCGCAAGGTGATCGCGCTGGCGCCGGACGACGACGTCCCGCACGCGCTGATGGGCCTCTGCCAGGCGCTGCTGGGCAACTACCAGGCGGCGGTGGCCTCCTACCGGCGAGCGCTGGAGCACGCCCCGCGGACGCCCTGGTACCACCACAACCTGGGCCACCTCCTGGACGTAGCCCTGGACGTGCCGAAGAAGGCCGTGCGGCACCTGGAGCTCGCTCATCAGATCGAGCCCGACCATGACGAGATCGCCGCGAGCTACGCCCACTGCCTCGCGCGCCTCGGCGAGCTCGACGGGGCCCTGACCCTGGCCCGGATCGCCTTCCAGCTCGCGCCGCGCAACCGCGACCACGCGCGGCTGGTGTCCTGGATCGAGCGCGGGGCGCCCGCGAACGAGAAAGCGACCGGCGACGCCGGCTCCTCCCGCGCGAGCGACGTCCCCAAGAGCGAAGCCGTCGTCGAGGCCCTCGAGCGCGGCATGACCCGGTCCGGCTACTCACCGGACCAGGTGGATCGCGCGCGACACCTCTGGAGCGACTACGCCGAGGGCCGCCGAGTTCGCGTGCGCAAGCCGGAGGCCTACGCCGCCGCGCTCGAGTACGCGATGGCGCTCATCCTCCGGCGCCGCGGCGTGACCCAGGCGATGATCGCCAAGAGCTACGGCATCGCGCCGGGGACCCTCTCGTCCCGCTACCACGCGATCCGCGACGCGCTGGCGCTCGAGCCGGGCGACCCGCGCTACGTCCGCAACTGAGCGGCCCCGCCTTCGCGGGTTTCTTGGGCCGAGGGATCGCCTCCGGTAGACGAGGGGAGTGGACGATGCTGCCGTCGCGACGCTCGGTCGGGCCCTCGGGAGACTGGGGCGCGCGCGGGCTTCGGGTTGGCTCCACGTCGTAGCCCGGGACCGCGGAAAGATCGCGATCCGGGACGGGCGACCGGTCTCCATCCGCTCCCGCGACGGCGCGCCCCTCGGCGACCTGATCGCCGCCGGCGACGCCGAGCGCACGGCGCGGCTCGCGCGCGCCCTCGACGGGCCGGTCGGGCGGGCGGCAGTCCTGCGCGGGGTCGCCAGCCCCGGCGCGGTCAGCGACGCCATCCGCCGCCAGATGCGCGAGCGGCTCGCGGCCTGGTTCGCCGAGCCGATCCGGGACGTGCGCTTCCACCCCGGGAAGGTGGGGCGCGCGCCCTTCGAGGAGCCGCCCTCGGCGGAGGATCTGGTCTTGGCGAGCCTCCGTCGGGTCTCCCTGCGGCGGGACGTGCGGGACCTGCGCCCCCTCGCCGACGCGCGCTTCCGCCTCTCGCCCCACGCCCAGGCGCTCCGCGAGGCGGCGCTGGCGCCATGGGAGCGCGCGATCCTGGAGCGGGTGAGCGCCCACGACGAGGGCCGGGGCGTGCGCGGCGCGCCCTTGGTCGCGCTGGCCGATCCCAGCGGGAGCCCCGAGCGGGGCTTGCGGATCCTCCACGGGTGGCGCCTCCTCGGCTGGCTGACTCCGGTGGACGTCGCGCGCCGCGACCACTCGCTCCTCCTGCGTAAGCGACACCAGCTCCGGCGCCGAGCGAGCCCCGCGCGGCTCCTGGATCTCGACGGCAGCACCCGCGACCAGGGCCCCCGCCGGGCGCTCCGGCGGCTGGCGGCGCAGGTCCACCCGGACCGCTTCGAGGGCGACCTGGCCGAGACCTCCGACGAGGTCCTGCGCGGACTCCTCGACGCCGCCGACCGGCTCCGCGAAGGCTGAGAGCCACGACGACCGGCCGCTTCGCTCGACGCGCGGAGACGGACGAAAAACGGCGACCCGAAGGCCGCCGTCTCTCGAGGGGTCAGCGCGGGCTCACTGGCCGGGGAGCCACCAGGGCTCCTCGCCGTTGCCGCCTTCGCCGCCCTCGTTCCAGCCGTCGCCCTCGGGCGCCTGACCGCCTTCGCCCCCCTCGGGGCTCTGGTCGCCTTCGCTACCCTGCGCGGGCTGCTCCGGCTGGGTCGGCTGCGCGGTGCCTCCGTCGCCCTGAGGCGGCGCGGCGGCGTGGCGGACCTGCCACCACGGGCGGCCGATGCGACGCTCGCCGCCCTCGGCCTCGGCGCGGACCTTGGCGCGCTCCCACCACGGGCCCATCACGACCTCTTCGTCGCCGGCCTGCTCGTCGCCGCCACCCCGGAGGCTGACGGTGAACGAGGCGCGCTGGCGGCGCTGGCGGAACTTGGGGAACTCCAGCTCGCTCATCACCGGCTCCAGGCAGGCGACCAGCTCGGGCGAGTTGGGCGCGAAGCGCATCTCCTGATGCGAGCCGTCCTGATTGATGATGAAGGCCAGGCGGACCTGACCGAGCTGCGGGTTCCGCTCCAGCTCGCCCTCGATGCAGGTGCGGAGGTGCTCGGTGTGGGCCACGAAGACCTCGTTGACCTGCGCCTGGGAGAGCCGGAGGGGGCGGGCGGCGGCCTCGGCGCGGGCCGCTTCGGCGGCGGCGGCGGCCTCGGCCTCGGCCTCGGCGCGGGCCTGCGCCGCGGCGTCGGCCTGCTCGCGGTCGAAGAGGCCCTGGACGGCGACCTGGACCGGCTCGCGGGTTCGCGGCTGGGCCATCGTGGTCTGAAGGAGCTGGCGCCCCTCTTCGCCGCCGTGGCGGAAGATGCCCTCGGCGGCGACGGCGACGGCGTCGGCGTTCTCCGCGAAGAGGCTATCGGCGTGGTAGAGGGTGAGGAAGTTGGTGAGCGGCGGCACGACGGTCTCGTCGCCGAGCTCGACCACACCACGGATGACCAGCGCCAGGTCTTCCCGGGGCGTCTCGTGGTCCAGCATGTGGGAGACGAGGCCCTCGACGGCGCCGTCGACCCGCTGCTCCAGGAGCGCGGGGACGATGAGGCCGAGGGGCGGCGCGGGCGTGCCCTCGAGGAAGTCGTAGTGCTGCTCGAGGGCGGTCACCAGGAAGTCGGTGCCGACGGTGCGGGCACGCAGGGCGTTGCCGATGGCTTCCCGCAGCGCCGAGGGCGTGCTCCGCTGAGCGTAGAGGTCCAACAGGTCCCGAGTGATCTCCGGCTCTTCCATCTGCGCGAGGAGCTCGACGGCGAAGGCCCGGGCGGGGACCAGGCGGTTGTCGGGGTCGCCGGCGATCTCCGCCAGCGAGGTCCGCAGGGTCCGGCCCTCGTCGGCCGGGTCGGCCGAGCCGGCGCCGGTGGGGGCGAAGTCGCCGACGTCGAGCCCCGCCGAAGCGAGCTCCAGGTCGAAGTCCTTTTCCCAACGAAGGGTGCCGGCGTCGTGGCCGAGGAGCCGCGCGTTGCCGTCCTCGGCGATGGTCAGCAGCCCGCCGGTGAGGGCGTGGGCGCGGACGACGTCGCGGGGGAGGGTGCGGGCCCAGATGAGGTTCTCGTCGCCGTCGAACGCGAAGACGTAGCGGAAGTAGACGAAGTAGAAGCGGTCGCCCTCGACGGGGATCGCGCCCGGTTCGGCGCTGGCCTCGGGCTCGTAGTACACGCGAATCCGGCCGCGCGCGGAGCGAGTGCCGGGGGTCGGGTAGTAGCCGTCGTCCTGGACCAGGGGCTCCCGGGGCGCCTCGGCGAGCGGGGCCAGCCGGTAGGTCGAGCCCTGCTTGGTGCCCGAGGCGGAGCGCTCGTCGAAGCGGTAGATCCCGCGGTAACCGTAGAAGACGCCCTGGGGCTCGGCCCGCACCCAGCCGATGACGTCGTCGGTGGTGCGGAGGCGGGCGGTCTCGACGCCGTCGGTGAGGTTCAGGATGGCGATGTTCTGCCGGTCCCAGGGGACGAAGACGTAGCCGCCGCGGACCTCGGGGTGCCCGAGCACGCCCTGGATCCGGTGCTCCCAGATCTCCGAGCCGCTGCGGGCGTTCACGGCCATGAGCAGACCCTGCCGGTTGGCGCCACCGGCGACGCCGACGCTGGCCACCCACACGAGCGTGTTGCCCTCGCGGGACGCGCCCACGTAGGCGAGCTCGTCGAGCTCCTCGCGCCAGAGCTCGTCGCCGCTGCGGAGATCGAGGGCGACCACGGCGCCGCGGACGCTGGTGACCACGACGTCGCCGAGGACCTGCGGACGAGTCATCGCCTCGAAGGGCTTGCGCCAGAGGACCTCGCCCGACTCCAGGTTCAAGGCGGCGAGCTCGGCCTGGGTGGCCTCCTGGCCCTCCGCGGCCTCGAGGGGGTGGGTGGTGACGACCGCGACCGGGACCCCGAGCGCGTTCGTCAGGGTGTCGCCCGTCGGAGCGGGCTGCGCCGCGAGGACCGGCTGGAGGTCCCCGGCGACGTTGTCGGCCATCTGGTAGCTGAAGGCGGCGCGGGGCGCGGTGCTCGCGCACCCACCCGCCAGCGCGAGCCCGAGGAGGAGCGCGAAGCTCCCGAAGCGTGTCGCGGCGTTCACTGGGCCGCTCCTTCCTGACCCATGGTCACGCCGCCGCCCTCGACGGGGATGCGGCGGATGGTGGTCTCGACGAGCTCGCGGTGCTCGCGGATCTCGCGGTTGCGGATGCGACCCTCGGGGAGGGTCGTCAGGTACTCCTGGAGGAAGCGGCGCACCATGGTGCCCGAGACCTCTCCGAGGCGCTCGACGATGGCGGCCTTCTTCTCGAGGTCGATGTCGTCCCGGCGGAGGTACTCGTGGTACCCGCTGAGCATGACGCCGAGGGGCTCCCGGCCCAGGAACTCGGCGTAGCGCGGGAGGCTGTCCTCCTTGCCGATCTTGCCGATGGCGATGGCCGCCTCGACGACGCCCCGCTCGAAGGCGAGGAAGAGGACGTCGAGGTTGGCCTCGCCGCCCACCTCGCCCAGGGCGAGGGCGGCCGCGCCGCGGACCGTGCGGTCGGAGTCCCGGAGGCCCCGCTCGAGGAGGCCGGGGACCCGGCGGTCCTCGATGGCGGCCAGGGCCTGGTAGGCCCGGCGCCGCGCTCCCTCACGCCGGTGCGTGGTGAACTCCACCAGCACCTCGATGGACTGGGGCGCGGCGAGCACCTTGAGCGCGTTGAGCGCCCGATCGGTGATCGCGTCTTGCTGGCCGGACCGGAGCAAGGCGGCGATCGGCGGGACCACCCGCCGGTCGTCCATGGCGACCAAGAGGTCGAGAGCCTCGCGCACCTCGTCCGTGTTGGCGCTCTCCAACTTCGGCGTGACTTCGTCGAGCTGGGCGATGGTCACCGTCGGCCGGCGCGAGTCGCCTTCCTCGGGCTGCTGCGCGGCGGCGCGGCGTCCGCGCTGCGCCTCGGCGGGGGCCGCCAGGGTGGCGCCACAGAGGAGCCCGGCCACCAGGGCCAGCGCGACGCGAGAGGTTCGGTTCTTGGTCGTTTTCATGAGTGACTCCGGTCGCGGGCCCGCGGGGCCGCGCCGTCGGGAGCCTCCTTAGCAGAGGTTTCCCGGACGCGACACGCCCCCGTGAGATGCCCCGGGGAGACGTCCATCTCCCCCGGATGCGTGACGCGCACGTGCGGCCCGCTCGGCTCCGCGCTAGCACGGGCTGGTGGGCCAGCGCCTCATCGCACATCTGAGAGACCGACGACCGCTCCTCCTGGTCGTCGGCGTGTTCCTGGTGGGCGCGATCGTGTTTCGCGCCTCCGACTACGGGGATGCCGGCGAATTGGGGCCCTCCCTCGCCGAGGCCCTCGCGCGCGAGGTCGCCGTGGACGAGGCGGGCGTGGTCCCCTTCGGGCGACCCGCCGGCCCCTTGGCCTTCGGGCCCATGCTCTTCCGGGGTCGCGAAACGGAGGGCCCAGCGGACCTCTTCTACGTCGAGGCTCGGGTGGGCGACGATGGGACCGTCCTGGAGACCCGTCGCTTGCGGAATCTCACTCACACCTCGAGCGCCGACGAAGAGGTCCCCCAGCTCCTCGGCGAGGGGCACGCGGTGTACGCGAGCCGGGTGGGCGGGCGATACGACGCGGTCACCATCCTCGATCTCCGCGGCGAGCCCGCGGCGCTGACCGACGGCTGGCCCCAGCGCGCACGCTGGCAGAACGCGGTGACCAACCTCCAGGAGACCGGCCGCTTCGTCGGGGTGGGGCGGCGCCGCTACGCGCTCGATCCGTCCTCGGAGACGCTGGCGATGACCCTCGGTGAGGACCGCGTCGACCTGGTCCTCGGCGACGACGTCCGGGTCTCCCTGGATCCCGAGCGCCTCGAGCCCCTCGCGGGCGCCGACCACGTCCGGACCAGCGCCATGGAGAAGGGGATGCCCGGGACCATCACCTGGGTGGTCGACTCGGTCCGGAACCTCTCCTTTGTGGGCCCCGAGCCCATCGCCTGGCTCGAGCATCGGGTCTTCGGCGTGAAGGACGCTCTGCAGCGCGGGTGGTACGCCATGGTCGGCGGCCCGGACACCGCCACCGAGGTCGCCGACGAGCTGGGCCTCGAAGGCGTGGACGAAGAGGTCGCCCGGCGGCGGCTCGAGCTGGCGGTGACCGACCCCGAGCTCGGTTGGCCCCCCGCGCCCGCGACCCCCGTGGTGCGCGTGCCGGCGGAGGGCGAGGGCGAATGGATCGCGGTGACCGACGACCCCTACGTCGGGAGCTACCCGGGAGCGCCGCCCCCCTTCGTCACCACCTACCTCCAGGTGGACCCCGACCGCCCCTTCACCCGGGTCTACGTCGTGGCCTGGGATCCGCGCCAGGTTCAGCTCCGGGTCATGACCGGCACGCGCGAACCGGAGAGCGCGACCGGCGAGACCGGGCCGGGCCGGGTCCCGCGGGATCCGGAGACCCTCTCGCGCGTCGTCGCCGGGTTCAACGGCGGCTTCCAGTCCCTCCACGGCGAGTTCGGGATGATGAGCGAAGGCCGGGTCTACCTCCCCCCGAAGCCCTGGGCCGCCACGGTCGCGGTGCGCCAGGACGGCCGGGTGGCGATGGGCTCGTGGATGGATCCCCCCGCGGGCGTGGACGAGTACCAGGAGCGCTGGGCCACCGAGCAGATCCCCGACGACTTCGCCGAGTTCCGCCAGAACCTGACCAGCGTGGTCGAGGACGGCGAGTGGAACCCCTGGCGGCGCTGGTACTGGGGCGCGGCTCCCCAGGGCGACGACGAGCAGGCGTACATCGACCGCTCCGGCGTGTGCCTCACCGAAGAGGGGTTCCTGGCGTACTTCTGGGGTAAGTCCATGGGCGCCGAGGAGCTGGGCAAGGCGATGCTCGCGGTCCGCTGCGTCCGGGGCGTGCACCTGGACATGAACCAGCGGCACACCGGCTTCGAGTTCTACGACGTCTTCCGGGACGGCGACCGGCCCCCGCTGGCCGAGCGCCCGCGGGGCGGCCGTGAGTTCCAGGTGCCCGTCGAGGGCGCGTCGGGGTGGACCGCCCGGGGTCGACTGCTGGCACGCACGATGTCCCCCATGCGCTTCCCCCGCTACATCCGCCGAGACGGCCGGGACTTCTTCTACCTCACCCTGAAGCCGACCCTGCCCGGGCGCGCGCTGGAGGACGGCTCCGCCTTCGACACCAGCGGGCTCCCCCACGCGGGCTGGCCCCACGCCTTCGCCCGCGCGGCGGTGGGGGAGGGCGACGCCCGGAGCTGGGTGGTCCGCATCGATCCGACCCGGGCGGTCCCCGCCCCCGTGGCGCCCGCCCCCGTGGCGACCGCCGAGGGGCGCCCGCTGGCGTACCTCACCGGGACGCCCGACGGGCCGGTGGAGCTCTGGACCGCCCCGAAGACGATCGGCCGCCGCTGGGGCGTCGGATCGCCGCCCGACGAAGCCACCGTCGTGGTGCGCGGCCGGGCCCCCTCGGCCGACGACGGCGCCGCCCTCGGCGTCGACCCGGACGGGTTCCTCGTCTACGTCGAGGCCAACGGCCGCTCGGTCGTCGACCTCCTCGCGGAGGCCGGGGTCGAGAGCGGGCTGGGGCTCCCCGAGGGGGTCCGCCTGGCTTTCGCGGTCGAAGGGCACACGATCGCCCCGGACAGCTACGAGCGCCCGGTGGACCCCGAGGTCGCGCTGGCCTTCATGGCCGAGGAGCGCCCGGCGGCGGAGGTCCTCTTCCCGGAGGTGGAGCCGCGGCCCTACGTCCACTGGTACCGGATGCAGGATGCGCGGGTCCGCTACTTCCGCGACTCCGACCGGCCGCCCCGCTTCACCGCCGACGCGGGCGTCCCCGAAGAGTGACACTCGGTGCGCGCTTCTTTCGCTGGAGCGCCGCGTCGGGCATCATCGCCGGCGTGGGAGCCCCCCTCGATGACCACGACCCGCCCAAGGACGGCCCGCCGGCCCGGGTTCCACTCGTGGTGACGACGTCGCTCCCGGAACACGAAACCAATTCGCGTGCTTGGCTCACCACCGGGCGCAGCAAGGGGGTCTTGACCCTCTCTGCGCAGCGTGGGTACAGTGCGCCGAATTCTCGGCCCCTGGCGCCGTTCTGGCGTCCTCTTGCGGTCGAATGCCTTGATTTTCCCTGGCGGGAGGCGCGAGGACCGCGGTGAAGAAGCCCATCCCCTTCGGCAACAAGTATCTGCTGCTCGAGCGTGTGAACGTCGGCGGCATGGCCGAGGTCTTCAAAGCGAAGGCCTTCGGTGTGGAGGGGTTCGAGCGGCTGACGGCCGTCAAGCGCATCCTCCCGAGCATCGCGGAGGACCAAGAGTTCATCACGATGTTCATCGACGAGGCGAAGATCGCCGTGCAGCTCACGCACGCGAACATCGCGCAGATCTTCGACCTCGGTAAGGTCGCGGACAGCTACTTCATCGCGATGGAATTCGTGCGGGGCAAAGACCTCCGCGCCATCTTCGACCGCGTGCGCAAGCGGGGCGGGACCGTACCGGTCCCCATGGCCTGCTACACGATCATGAAGGTCTGCGAGGGCCTCGACTACGCGCACAACAAGAAGGACTCCGCCGGTCGCGACCTGAACCTGGTCCACCGCGACGTCTCGCCGCAGAACGTGCTGCTCAGCTACGACGGCGAGATCAAGCTCATCGACTTCGGCATCGCCAAGGCGGCCAACAAGGCGGGCAAGACCCAGGCGGGCATCCTCAAGGGGAAGTTCGGCTACATGTCGCCGGAGCAGGTCCGGGGTCTCCCCCTCGACCGCCGCAGCGACGTCTTCAGCGTCGGCATCGTCCTCTACGAGCTCCTGACCGGCGAGCGCCTCTTCGTCGGCGAGAGCGACTTCTCCACGCTGGAGAAGGTCCGCAACGTCGAGATCATGCCCCCGAGCACCTACAACCGGAAGATCCCGGAGGAGCTCGAGCAGATCGTCCTCAAGGCCCTCGCGAAGGACGTCGACGACCGGTACCAGACCGCGATGGACCTGCACGACGATCTGCAGTCCTTCATGTACACCAGCGGCAACTTCTTCGCGCGCAAGGACCTCGCCGCCTACATGGGCAAGGCCTTCTCCGAGGAGATCACCCGCGAGGAAGCGCGCGACGAGCAGTACCGGAAGATCCGCGCGCCCGGTGACTCGGGCCTCGACGCCTTCGACGATCTCCCCTCGCGCGAGCCGAGCAAGAAGCCCGCGCCGCCCCCGAGCGCCAACGTGTCCAAGCAGCCTCCGCCGCCTCCGCCCAGCCGACCCCAGCCGCCGCCCCCGCGGCCCGCGCCCAAGCGGACCATGCAGGGCATGCCGATGGTGGCGCCGCCGCCGCCGCGGCCGAGCGCGCCCCAGCCGCCGCCTCCGACTCCGTCGGGCCCGGCGCTGGACATGGACTGGGACGACGACGAGCTGGCGACCCAGATCTACGACAAGCCCGATGGCGAGCTCTTCGGGGGGCCCGGAAGTGGCCCGCCCGGTCACGGCCCGATGGGCGCGGCGGCGGCCCCGACCGCGGCGCCGCGGGCCTCTTCGGGGGGCGCTCCGTCGCCCTTCGGTCCGCCGAGCAGCGGCGCGCCGGCCCCGCAGATCGGGACCGGCTCCCCCAGCTCCTCGCGCCCTGGGGCGCCGTCCCCCTTCGACGCGCCCGACCGCGAACCCTCGCAGCCCGTGCGCGAGCCCACCGAGGTCACCCGGCAGCCCACCGGCGAGAAGTCGTCGAACGTGGGGATGCTCATCGGCGTCGGCGTGGTCGTCCTCCTCGGCCTCGCCGCGGGCGCCTGGTTCATGCTGCGCGAGCCCGAGCCGGGCACCGTCACCCTGACCACGGACCCGGCCGACCCGACGGTCCTCTTCGACGACCAGCAGGTGCAGGCGACCTCCAGTCCCTTCGTCCTCGCGAACGTCGTGCCGGGCGCCCACCTCATCGAGGTCCGCAAGACCGGCTTCCAGACCTGGTCCACCCAGATCGACCTCCGCCCCGGCCAGACCATCACGCTCCCGGTGACCCTGCGTCCCGACGAGGGCGGCGCGGTCGCGGCGGGGGAGGGCACCGGCATCGCGCTCACCTCGACGCCGCCCGGCGCCAAGGTCTTCGTCGACGGGCGGGAGCTCGAGGGCGTGACGCCGCTGACCGTGAACGACCTCCCGGCCGGCAGCCACACCGTGCGAGTGGAGGCCGAAGGTCGCCGCGCCTGGCAGCGCCAGATCCAGCTCGCCAGCGGGCAGGTCATGAACCTCGAGGCCGAGCTCGAGGGCAGCAGCGTCTCGGTCCGCTTCGAGTCCTCGCCCCGCGGCGCCGACGTCGTGCTGGTGCGCGGGGACGAGCGACGCGAGATCGGTACCACGCCGGTCCGCGAAGACGTCGACGTCAGCGGCGACGAGTGGACCGTGGAGATCTCCCGCGACGGCTACGAGACCTGGAGCGAGGAGCTCGAGGTCCCGGACGGCGAGGAGCGCTTCACCGTGGAAGCCGAGCTGGAGCGCGAGCGACGCGCGAGCACCGGCGGCGGTGGGGCCAGCCGGATGATCGTGCGCAACACCGGCAGCGGCGGGGGCGGCACGACCAGCGGCGGCGGCGGCACGACCAGCGCCGCGACCGGAGGCTCCGGCACCCTGCGGGTGAACACCCGGCCGTGGTCGCAGGTCTACGTCGACGGCCGGCTCATCGGCAACACGCCGCAGATGAACATCTCGGTCCCGGCCGGCAGCCATCGCCTGACCCTGGTGAACCCGGACTTCAACATCCGGCACAACGTCAGCGTGAACGTCCCGGCGGGCCAGACCGTCACCCAGGTCATCAACCTGCCGACGAACTGAGCGCCGGCACCGCGAGGTCCCGTGGACGCCCGCCTCGCCCCTGGCGACGCGGGCGTCGCTGCGTTCACTCCATCGGGTCGGTCATCCGGAGGATCCCCGCGGGGATCACCCGGCCGTTGGCGTCGACGGTCGCCCGGCGCTCGTAGCTGCTGAAGACGCCGTCGCCGTCGAGGTCGCCGGTGGCGCGCACCGTGAAGAGGATGTGGCCCGGGTCGATGGTCACCCCGCAGGCGGCGCGCCGGGGGATCACCTCGTACCGAAAGCGCAGGGGGCGCTCGGTGGTGAACTCGATGGCCTCGAAGGTCGCCCGGCCCGGAACGTCGTTGGCGTGGAAGTCGTACGCCTCGGCGCTCTCGCGGGTATCCATCGGCGCCGGCCCCGCCGCCTCGGGGAGACAGTGCCGCCCGGCCTCGTGGCGGGCTTCGTAGTAGGCCGCGAGGCGGTCGTGGAGCTCGCCCAGGACGAGCGGCGGCTCCTCCACCTTGGAGGTGCGCAGGTGATCCAGGAACGACGGCACGAAGATCGCCAGCACGCTCCCCACGACACAGATGACGATCGCGGTCTCGACCAGAGTGAGGCCGGCTTCAGGGCGCTTGGGTCGATTCGGTCGGCGCATCGGGGCCGTGCAGCATGGCGTCCCCCTCCGCGCCCATCAAGCGGCCAGCAGCGTCGCTCGCGCTCGCGGTGTCCAGGGGCCGGATCAACGCGAAGAGGCCAGGGGGGACCCAAGGGTAGGCCTCGTGCTCGCGCTCGAAGCGCTCCAGGTCCGCCGTGATGGTCGCGGAGAGCTGAGCCCCGCGGAGCTGCTGGAGCTGGTTGGCGATGTTCTGCCGCGTCGGCGCGTCGTCGACCAGGAGGAAGAGGCGCTGGAGCTGTTCGATGGCGTGCTCGCGCTGCCCGAACTCGTCGAGCTTGTTCGCGCTGGTGACGACCATCCACGCCGGCGCGGCTCCCCGCGCCGCCGCCTCCAGGAAGAGGTCGGCCGCTTCGGCTTCCGCCTCGCCGAGCTCCTCGGTGCGCCCCTCCCGACGCAGGAAGGGGACCAGCTCGTATTGGAGATTGCTCGCGAGGTCCCAGCGAAGCTCACCGTCGTCGGGAAATCGCTCGAGGGCCCCGCGCTGGTAGGCGATGACCCGGTCGACGTCGGAGCGTTCGATGGCTTGCGGGCGGTAGAGACCGACCACGCCCACCCAGAGGTAGACCGCGCGGAAATCGGGGTCCAGGGCGAGGATGGCGTCGGTGTATCGGAAAGCGTGGTCGACGCTTCCCTCGTTCGCGAACTCGTCACCGATGTACACCAGGGCCGTCATCCAGAGCACGTCGGCGAGGGCTCGCTCGTACCCCAGCGAGAGCGCGGGGAGCACCGCCGGATCCGGCACCTCGTAGAGCGCCTCGTAGCGTCGCGTGGCGCGGAGGTGGTCGGCCGCCTCGGCGCGGAGCCCGTGGGAGGTTCCCGCGGCCACGACGAGGAGCAAGCTCGGTAGCAGGAGACGCACCCCTTCGTATAACGCAAGAGCGGCGACCGAGCCCAGCTCGGTCGCCGCCTTCGCCGGAGCCCGGCCGTCGATTACTCGAGGGGATCCTCGGTGTAGATGGCCGCGTTGCGGTAGAGGGTGTTGCCGGAGTCGACACCCACGGCGAGCTGGAAGAGGCTGGTCTCTGTGTCGTCGTCCAAATCGCCCACGGCGTTGAACTGGTAGACCTGGGTGCCGACGGCGCTTCCGTCACCACAGAGACCCGCAGCGTCGATGCTGTTGACGATGGCGTACTGATAGTAGATGGGGTCCGAGACCTGCCAGTTCAGGGTCTTGAATGCGGCCTGCCAGGCGTCGCCGCTCCAATCCAGGGTGTGCTTCTGGTCGGTGGGGGCGGTCGGCGTAGTCGAGGACGCGGCGAGACAACGAGTGTTGTTCGCGGAGGCGATGTTGCGGCCGATGAGCGCCTGAGCGGTCTGATCCCCGCTGTAGTACGCAGCCGCGCCGGTGAAGAGCGCCTTGAGGTTGCCGGGGGCCTCCGAGGTCTTGGAGCGCTTCACGTAGTTGAGGAAGGCGGGGATCGCGATGGCCGCGAGCACCCCGATGATCGCGACGACGATCATGAGTTCGATGAGGGTGAAGCCCTCGGAGTTCTTCTGCTTCTTCAGTAGCTTGGTCATCATGGGACGGTCTCTCCTGGGTAGCGGGGACGGGCCCCGACGGTCGCTGGGTCCTATTGCAGAGCCCGTGCCATCGAATAAATCCAAGAAAAGTGCACGCCCGGTTCAAGGCACCGACGAGATTGGTCGGGCAGGGTGACGAAAATGGTCACTCCCAACCCGACGCCTCGCTGACCCACGCGGCGGAGCGATGGGAGAGCACCTCGACCAGGACGAAGTTCCCATCGCCGTCCAGGTCACCCCGGGCCCGGGCCACGAAGGTGAACTCGTTTGCCGGGAAGTTGTACCCCGCGGGCGCGTTCCCCGGCAGGCCAGCCAGGACGCCGTACTGGAAGCGGGTGGCCCCATCCGGGATGGCGCCGAGCTGAACCCAAGCCGGGATCGAAGCATTCTCTGGCCAGGTGGACGCGACTCCGTCGGTGGGAAGCGTCGCGGGCACGTAGTCTCCGTAGCTCGCGAGATCGGTCACCGTGCTGGCGTACTGACCGTACTCCGCTCGATAGGCCTCCTGGCGCTGCTTGATCTCGCCGAGGAAGGTGAAGGCCTCGGCCATCCGCGACCGCTGGACGTAGGCGGTGAACGAGGGGATGGCCACGGCGGCCAGGACCCCGATGATCACCACCACGATCATCAGCTCGACGAGGGTGAAGCCAGACGTGGAAGAGGACGAGCGGCGGAGCATCGGTGACGGCATGCGGTTCCGTGAGGCAGGAAGTGTACCGTCAGGGTAAGGGAATCCTCAGTCGGGATCATCCTCGTACTTCGCCAGCCGGTACCGGAACTGACGGAAGGTCATGCCCAAGAGGTCGGCCGCGTGCTTCCGGACGCCGCCGGTCGACGCGAGGGCCCGGCGCAGGACCGCGTACTCCACCGCTCCCAGGTGCGCGTCGAGGTCGAAGTTGGGACCGATCTCCGGCGCCATCGCGTCGTCGGTCGAAGAGGTCGCGCTACCCAGGGTGAGGTCGTCGAGGGTGATGTTCGGGCCGGCGCTCAGCGCGACGGCGCGCTCCACCCGGTTCTCCAGCTCACGCACGTTCCCCGGAAGCGGCTGGCGACAGAGCCACGCCAGGGCCTCGTCGTCGAAGACCATCCGCCGGCCCTGGAGCGCGCAGTGCTTGCCGAGGAGGTGCTGGGCCAGGGGTCGGATGTCGTCGGGCCGGTCCCGGAGCGGCGCGAGCTGCACCCGGATGACGTTGAGCCGGTAGAAGAGGTCCTCGCGGAAGCGGCCGGCCCGCACCTCGGCCTCGAGGTCGCGGTTCGTCGCCGCCACGACCCGGATGTCCACGGGCAGCTCCTCGGCGCCGCCGATGGGCCGGACCTTCCGCTCCTGGAGGACCCGCAGCAGCTTCACCTGGAGCGCGAGGGGCAGCTCGCCGATCTCGTCGAGGAAGAGTGTCCCTCCCGACGCGGCGCGGACGAGCCCCTCCTTGGCCGAGGCGGCGCCGGTGAACGAGCCCTTCGTGTGCCCGAAGAGCTCGCTCTCCATGAGGTTCTCGGGGAGGGCGCCGCAGTTGACCACCACGAAGGGCGCCGCGCATCGGTCACCGAGATCGTGGACCGCGCGCGCGGCCAGCTCCTTGCCGGTCCCGCTCTCGCCGGTGATGAGCACGCTGCTCGGCGCCCGGGCCGCTCGGCGAAGCAACTCGCGGAGATCCCGGGTCGCGCGGCTCACGCCGATGAGACCGCCATCCTCGCGGCCCTCGACGGCGGCGCGCAGGTGCCGGTTCTCCCCGAGGACGGTGCGCTTCTCGAGAGCCTTGTCGACCGTGGCCATCAAGGCCCGGTTGTCGAAGGGCTTCTCGAGGTAGTCGTAGGCCCCCTTGCGCATCGCCTCGACCGCCCGCTCGGTGGTCGCGTGGGCGGTGATGAGGATGACCTGGGTGCTCTCGTCGCGTTCCCGCGCCGCCTCCAGGACGTCGATCCCCGACCCGTCGGGCATCATCAGATCCGTGATCACGACGTCGAAGGGATCCTCGGCGTCGATCCGCTGGCGAGCCTCGGTGACCCCGCTGGCGACCGTCGGGACGAAGCCCGACCGCTTCACCAGGACCCGCAGCATCTCGCGGAGGGCCCGCTCGTCGTCGCAGACGAGGACCCGCGGCCGCGACTGGGAGGCGGAGTCGGCCCGTTCAGAAGCCAGTGCGCCGGCCCTCGTCGGTCTTCGCCTTGCGCACGGACACGGCGGCCACCTCGGTGAGGGGCGCGTAGAGCGTGCCTTCTTCGTCGCGCCGGGTGAGCGCGAGGAACCCGTCGCCGACCGCGATGGTGGCCACGTCGCGAGCTTCCATCGCCTGGCCGGGCTTCCCGAGGTAGAACGTCACCCGATGGTCCTCGGCCACCTCGTAGCGCTCCGCTCCTCCGGTCACTCCGTCGGCGGCGTCGAGAATCTTGGCGAGGGTGTTGGCTTCCATGGCCGGGATCCTTCGCGGCGAGGCCCGCCGCGTCAAGGTCCGCGTGCGCTGGCGTTGCTCCTCCTCACCGTCGCTTGCGCCTGCGCCCCGGCGGCCATCCGCCGGGGGCGGCGGGCGATGGCCCGCGGGGACTTCGAGGCCGCCGCGCGTTCCTATCGCGAAGCGGCCAACGACGCCCCGGACGACGCGGTGCTCTGGACGCGGCTGGCCAAGGCCGAGCTGATGGCCGAGCGGCCCGCGCGAGCGCGGGAGGCCTATGAGCGGGTCGCGGCCCTCCGACCGAACGATCCCCACCCGGTGCTGGAGGTGGGGTTCACCCACGAGCTCGAGCGGGACTACGACCTCGCGCTGCAGGCCTACCATCGCGCGGTCGAGCGAGCCCCCGAGGCGGCGGAGCCCCACCGGGTCCTCGGCGCCCGCCTGCTCCGGTGGGGGCAGGCCGAGGTGGCCATCGCGCCGCTGAGTCACGCCCTCGAGCTGGACCCCGCGCACCGGGAGACCTGGAAGGCCCTCGCCATGGCCCAGCACCACGCCGGCGACGACGAAGCCGCGCGCGCGACCTTCGTCCGGGCGACCGAGCGTTTCCCGGAGTCGGTGGAGCTCCGGCTAGGGCTCGCCGCGACCCAGATCAACGCGGAGCGCTTCGCCGAGGCCCTGGCCACCTACGACGAGGTCCTCGCGCTCCGCCCGCGCTTCGCGCCGGCCCACGTCGGCCGGGCGATCCTCCTGCACGAGCTCGGGCGCATGGACGAGGCCGAGGCCGCCTTCGAACGGGCCCTGGAGGTCGCCGAGGATCCCCGACCCTACGCGGCGCGATTGCAGCGCTACCGTCGGCTGCGCGCCGACCTGGCAGCGCGCCCCAACGAGCCCCCCCGTTGACGGGGCCGCGGACCCCGGGGTAGGGCGGCGGAATGAGCGACGAGACCCTCGAGCACGGGATCACCACCGAGATGCGCGGCGCCATCGCCGTGTGGACCCTGAACCGGCCCGACCGGATGAACGCCCTCGGCCGCGCCACCGTACGCGAGCTCGGTCGGCTGGCCCGGGAGGCCGCGGGCGACGACGCCATCCGCGCCATCGTGATCACCGGCGCGGGCGACCGCGCGTTCTGCGCCGGCGCCGACCTCAAGGAGCGCAAGGGGATGAGCACCGAAGATGTGCGGGACTTCCTCGGGCTCTACCGCGCGGCGTTCGACGCGTTGGACCGCTCGCCCAAGCCGGTGGTCGCGGCCATCAACGGCGTGGCCTTCGGCGGCGGCCTCGAGGTCGCGCTGGCGTGCGATCTCCGGGTGATGAGCCCCAGCGCGAAGATCGGCCTCACCGAGGTCAGCCTGGCGATCATCCCCGGCGCTGGCGGCACCCAGCGGCTGCCGCGCATCGTGGGCGAAGCGAAGGCCAAGGAGCTCGTGCTCCTCGCGCGCCGGCTCGAGGCCCCCGAGGCGTTGGCGTTGGGCCTGGTGAACCGCGTCGCGGCCGAGGGCCAGAGCGCGCTCGAGTGCGCCCTGGAGCTCTGCGCGCCCTTCGAGAACGCCGCCCCCATCGCGGTGGCCGCGGCCCTCGACGCCATCGACGGCGCGGCCGACCTGTCGCTCGACGCCGGCCTCCTCCACGAACGTCGCTGCTACGAGCGAACGCTGGCGTCCGAAGACCGGCTGGAGGCGCTGGCGGCCTTCCGCGAGAAGCGCCCGCCGGTCTATCGCGGGCGCTGACTCAGGCGCCGATCCCCTGGGCGTAGGTCACGAAGTCCGTCACGTCACGGCGAAGCCGGAGCTCGGCCTCGGTGATCCCCGGCGCGCCCCCCTGGACCGCTTCGCGGTCGGGATGGAACCGGTAGGTCCGCTCGTCCAGGATGAGGATCTGCTGCGCGGCGTCGGCGCCGGAGCCGGGGAGGATCCGTAGCTGGCCGTCCGTCAGAGGCTCGGGGAGGTCGTCGCGCTCGGTGCGGTCGGCGGCCGAGACCCACTCGATCCCGAAGGGCGTCGCCGCCAGCCCGACGTCCACCTCGAGCGGGCCTTCGACCACCGCGACCGAATAGGCCGGCCCCGCCGTCGCGCCGGCGTCCCGAAGCGCCTCGCGGACCACGAGCAGGGCGCGCCCCTCGGGGAGCGTCCGCAGCGTGGCGCCGCCGCCCGTCGCGGCGGCCGGGGGACCACCGCAGCCGGCGAAGAGGAGAAACGTAGAGAGGAGCGGGCGGAGCAGGGGGGTGGGGGGCATCACTCGAGGTGATCGGGGGTGGGGGGGCTCACTCGAGGGTGATCGGGTAGCGGGCGATCATCTCCGGGCCGTCGAAGGAGGGGAACTGGATGCGGCGAGCGGCCGACCGGAGGCAGTCGCCGGGCTCGCCGCTCGTGACGGCCGCCGGTCCGCTGAGATTCACCCGCGTGACCTGGCCCGAGCCGGCGATGCGCATCCCGAAGGTGAGCCGGCCGGTCACCGGCGCGTCGCCGGGCACCAGGACCAGGCAACGCCGGATGCTCCCAAAGGCGCCGTCGAAGGCGTCCTCGATCTGGCGTGAGGAGAGCTGCTGCTCGCCACCGTTCTCGCCGGCGGCGAGCTCCCGCGGGTCGTTCTCTCCGAGGTCGTCGCCGGTGGTCGCGTTGCCGGTCGGGACGGCCGCGCCGGCGGCTTCATCCCTCGCCCGGCGACGGCGGCGACGACGTCGCCGGGGCGCCTCTTCCTCCGGCTCCTCCTCGGGGACGATCTCCGTTTCCGCCACGGTGGGGGCAATTTCTTCGGCCTCGGGCTCGCCGAGGTAGCCGTTCTGCCATGCCCAGATGCCCCCGGCCCAGCAAAGGGAAGCCACCAAGAACCCACTCAGGAAGCGCGCCACGCGGGCCCTATAGCACGGCCCCGGCGTTGACCCGACTCCGGGCGCCCTCTACCGTGCCGGGCGCCGGATGCGTTTCTCGCCCCTCATCGTCGCGATCTGCCTGCTCGCCTCCAGCGTCTCGGGCCGGGCGCAGACGCCCACCCCCGAAGCGGCGCCCCCCGCTGAATCGAGCGCGGCCGCCCCGGAAGGGGAGCCCGACCGCGTGGCCTCGGCGAGCGCGCCCGCCCCCGAGGGCAGCGAGCTCCCGCCGGAGATGCGTCGGCAGGCCTTCGACGACACCGAACCGGTGCGCACGGAGCCGGTCGCGGTGCACCAGCCCTGGCGCCTGGTGGGCCGGCTCGGGGTCGGCGGGACCCTGCGCATGGTGGTCCACGACGAGCTGCAGCAGGAGCGACTGGCGCCGACCTACCTGGACCTCACCGGGGCGGTGGTGCTGCCCAGCGTGGCTCCGCTCCGGCACTCGATCCTGGTTTCGGCGGCGGCGAACCTGGGGCCCGACGGGTCGTTCCTCACCGGCGTCGACCCGTTCCATCAATGGGTCTTCGGCGTGGGCTACGGACTCCACGTCCCCTTCGGCCGCCCGGGAGCGCCCACCTGGCTCGTCGGCGGTCACGTGGCCGGGTCGGTGGTCGTGTCGCCCGACACCACCTGGGGCGCGGAGCTCGGGATCGATGGCGCCTATCACTTCCTCGCCGGCGTCGGCGCCTACGTGGAGCTCACCGCGAGCACCTTCTTCGGCGCCGAGGACCGCGCGGGCGACCTGATGGTCAACCCCCTGCTGAGCCTGGAGGTCGGCCTGACCTGGGACTACGAGGTGCTCCGGTGATCCTGCGAACGGCCCTGGTTTTCGCGATGGCCTCGCTCATCGTCGCCCCCTCGCCCGGCCAGACCGGGGGCTGCGGCGCGACCGCACCCGAAGCCGACGCGGCCGACACCTGCCTGACGGTCGGGAGCTGGGAGTGCGTGCGAGCGCAGCAGCGGGGCGAGCTCGACGCCGGGGAGGAGGTCCTCCAAGCCTGCGTCGACGAAGTCGCCGATGCCTGCGCGACCGCCATGTGGCCCCTCGAGTGTCAGCCCTATCCCCTGCAGCGCGAGGTCGATGCCTGCGTAGAGGAGTTGATGCGCGCCGACCGGCTCGACACCCCGTCCTCGGAGATCCCCGAATGCGATTTCTGTCCTTGAGCGGGCGGCCGCTCGTCGGCGTCCTGGCCCTCGCCCTCGGCTGCGCGACGGTCGCGACCCGGGACGACTACGCCGACTATCGAGAGGTCCGTCTCGCGGACGACGACGACGCTCGCCGCCGGGCCGTGTCCTCGTACCTCGAGAGCCACCCCGAAGGTCAGTGGGCCGGGGAGCTCCGCGCCGAGCACGAGGCCGCCGAGGACGCCCTCTACGAGGAGCGGAAGTCCACCGCCGAGGGCCTCCGCTACTACCTCGAGGTCTACCCCGAGGGCCGCTACGCCGACCAGGCCCAGGCGCGGCTGACGGCGCTGGAGTCCGTGCGCCAGAACCGGCAGCGTGAGGCGGACATCGACCGCGACGTCCACCGGGAGCGCCGCGAAGAGGCGCTCGCCGAGCGCCGCGAGTGGGCCTCCCAGGCGATCTCCTTCTGGACCCGGATCCTGCTCGAGGTCGAGCGCTGGGGCGAGCCGATCGGCGACGTGGCGGCCGCCAACGAGGACTTCGACGACGCCTTCCGGGGCGCGCCGCCGGCCCGGTGCTCCAACAGCGAGTGCATCAAGTACTACCACCTGGACTTCGCGGTCCCGGTCCCGGGTCAGACCCGCATCGAGCGTGCGATCGAGCTCGTGCTCCGGCTCCGCTTCGAGGGCGACGACCGCCGCCTCGTCCGGGCCGAGATGCTCATGCCCAACCGCGGCTTCTCCCGGTGGTACGAGCTGGCCAACACCGAGTTCCTGGAGACCGCCGACCCCGAGCAGCGCCAGCACTCCATCGACTGGGCGCTCGAGCGGCTGATCCCCTGGGTCCGCGAGCGAGCGCCCCAGGCCCAGGCCGTGGACGTCGTGCCCGAGCCCATCGACCCACCCACCGTGGGTTCCGAGGGGCAGGCCCTCGAGCCCGCCGGCTCCGAAGAAGCGCTGGTGCTCCCGGTGGCCCTGCAAGGCCTCCGGACCGGCGAGTCCGGCCTCGAGATCGTGGTCTTCGCGGCTGCCGACGACGAGACGGGGCCCGCGTACGACGGCTTCTTCATTCGGCAGGTACCGAACGGCGAGTGACGCCAACCCGCCCGCGGACGTGGTAGGGATCGTGCGTGGTGGCGAAGGGTGATGCGGAGGACCGGCTCTGGGAGAGTGAGCTCCTGGTCAGCGACGCCATCGGGCGGCTGATGGAGTTCTGGGGGTTCAAGCGGAACATGGGGCGCGTCTGGACGGTGCTCTTCCTCAGCGACGAGCCCCTCAGCGCCAAGCAGCTCCAGAACCGCCTGCAGCTCTCCAGCGGCGCCGTCTCGATGACCGTGAACGAGCTCGCTCGCTGGGGCGTGGTCAAGAAGGTTTGGGTCCAGGGCGAGCGGAAGGACTTCTTCGTCGCCGAGGGCAACCTCTGGAAGATGATCTCCCGGGTGTTCAACGAGCGGGAGCGCGTGGAGATCCTGGACGCCATCGACGCGATGGAGGAGGCCCTCGACTACGCGCGCCGCAAGCAGGACGCCACCCCCGAGGGCGCGGTCCGGCAGCGGGCCCAGCTCCAGCTGGAGCGCATCGGACAACTCCTCGAGCTCGCCCGGCTGGGTCAACGGCTCCTCGAGGCGCTCCTGCGCCGGGGCCGGGTGGACATCAGCCCGCTCCTCGAGGTCCTGCTCGGTCAGAGCCTCGGCTCCGCCGACGACGAGCCCGTCTGAGAGAGAGCCGAGGGGGGCCGTGAGTCGACGCCGCGACGGATGGGACGCGATCGCCGAGGGCCTCGAGGCCCGGACGACTCGCTTCGTCCTGGCGATCCTGATCATCCTCTCGCTCCTGCCCTATCCGGCGCTCGAGAGCGGGCTTCGGCCGGTCTTCCTGGTCGCCTTCGGCATGGAGATCGGGTTGCGCATCGCGGTCCTGGCCAAGGGGCGCGCCAAGAGCCCGCGGGCCGAGAAGTTCTTCATCCTGATCGACCTGCTCGCCTTCGGCTCCTTCCTGCCGCTGCACCACTTCTTCGACGCGCCCCGCCGGTTCCTGAGGATCCTCCGCATCGCCCGGCTCCTGGTCCTCGTCCGCTTCACCCGGGAGCTGGCGGGCGACGTGTACCGGGTGCTCACCCGCCGGGAGCAGCTCCAACAGCTCGGCCTGGTGACCGCGGCCGTCCTGGCCCTCTCGTTCGTGGCCGCGGTGCTCCTCTCGAACCTGGAGGTCGCCCACGACTACGACGGGGTCGCCGGCCACGGCCCGGAAGGCTTCTGGGACCACGTGTGGTGGGCCTTCCGGCAAGTGGAGAGCCCGGACAACCTGGTCCAGAACCTCCGCGGCGAGCCCTTCCTCATCGTGGTCTCGCTGGCCCTGACCATCACCGGCATCTTCGTCTTCTCGTACCTCATCGGTATCGGGACCAACGTGGTGGAGCAGGTCCTCCGGGCGGAGCGGCGACGGCCCATCAGCTACCGGCGCCACACCTTGGTCATGGGCGACGTCCACGAGGCCGAGGCCCTGGTGACCGAGTTCGTCGCCATCTACGACAAGAACCGCCTGCTCCGCCGGATGGCCCCGACGGACATCGTCCGCTGGCTCCTGGGTCGCGGTCCGCGCCCGCGGCGCCGCGCGCTGGCGCGGATGGCGCTCCTGGGGACGCCGACCGACGCCCCCAGCTATCTCTACGAGTCCGGCATGCGCTGGGTGGTCTATCGCGATGGCGACGGGAGCGACGACGCCGACCTCCGCCGGGTGGCCGCCGAGGACGCCAAGCGCCTCCTGGTCCTCGCCGAAGGGGAAGGCGCCGCCGCCGACGCGCTCACGGTCGCGCGCCTCTCGGCGTTCCGAGCGGTCAACGAGAGCGCCCACGTCTTCGTCGAGATCCGCGAGACCCCCAACGCCGACCTCGCTCGAGCCGTGGGAGGTCCCGGCACCTACGTCCTCGACAAGCCGCGCTTCGTCGGCCAGTTCCTCTGCCACCACCTCATCGTCCCGAACATGGAGGCGTTGATGGGCGAGATGCTCAGCGCCCGCGGACGCGAGGTCTACACGCACCTCTTCGTGGAACGAGGCGACAGCGCCGGTCTGGCGAAGCTGGGGGAGGGCGGTCACCTCGACTTCGCCGCCCTGGCCCGCTTCGCCCACGAACGCTTCGGGGTGACGCTGCTCGGGGTCTTCCTGGGTGACGAGCGAACCAGTCGGATCCCGGGTGACCTGGTCCCGGTGGATCGCGCCGCGCCCTGGTTGAACCCCTGGTGCGACTGCGTCGAGCCCGAGCTCGAGGGGATGCACCTGCAGCGGGGTCGGATCCCGGTGGCGCAGCTCCGCGGGCTCTTCGGGATCGCGGAGACCTACCTGCCGCTCCGGCGTCTGGCGCGCGCGCTCGTGGACGACGAACCCGAGCTGCGCCGGATCGACGATGATCCCTCGGGAGTCACGATCGACACGACCATCCGGGAACGGATCGACGCCGAGGCCGCGGAGGTCCCCCGACGCGTGCTCGTGGTCGGCCGGAACCCGGCGTTGGCGCCGCTGGTCGACTCGCTCGCGCGCTTCGTCCCGGGCGTGACGGTCCGGGTGGTCGCCGAGGACTCGGCGGACCGGTTCGGCGAAGAGGGCGAGACGGAGCTGGAGCAGGGCGGCCGCTGTGTCGTTCACCCCTGTGGCCACGCGTCGCTGCCGGAGGTGGCCGCGACCGTCTACGATCGGGAGGGAGCCGACGCGGTCATCTTCCTGGCTCGGGGCGAGACCCCGGAGTCGGACGCGCACCTCGGGCTCCAGGTCCTCCAGTTCGTGCGCGCCTCCAAGGCGAGGGGCCGGGCGCAGCTCTTGGTGGAGCTGGTCTCGGACCGCAGCGGCGAGCCGCTGGAGGAGCAGGTGCGCCGCCTCGGCGGCGGTCGCTTCGAGACCGTCCTGGTGAGCACCGCACAGATCACGAACTACTTCCTGGTCCACAGCGCGTTCGTGCCGGGCCTGATGGGGCTCTACGAGCGGCTCCTCGGCGACCGCGGTCAGGAGATCGTCCGGGTCCCGTTCCGCGGCGGGCCGGCCCCGGGCGACGTCCGGTTGGCCGACCTCCAGCGCGCGATGCGGCCGCTCGGGGCGCTGGTCTTCGGGATCGACACCGACGAGGGTCTGGTCCTCGGTCCGGACCCCGACCGGGTCTTCGCGTTGGCGTCCGTCCGCGGCGTCTTCGTGGTCGCCGACACCGAGCGCATCCTGCCGGCGCTCGAGGCCTTGGGCGAACGGCAGGGCGCCGAAGCGGTGCTTGGGGAGTGAGTGCGGCGGCCGGGTGACTTCCGCGGGCCCCTCCAACAGGCCTGAGAACAAAAGTTTACATAATCCATCTTCCACGAAGTCATATGGCAGATTTCCCCGAGAAATGTAGTGGGATCCAGAACCGGCTGCCGCGACCATGTCGCATGAGCTTCCCACCGCGCTGCGCCCTCGTGCTGGCCCTCGCGCTCGTCGGCTGCGGCCATCAGGCGGCGACCGAGACCCTGTTGGACGAACGGACGGACGCCGTCGCCGAAGACGACCTCGTCACCGTCACCACCCAGATCGGTCCGCCCGAAGCCCCCATCCCCATGGAAGCCTCGTTCGTGGTCGGGCGCGATGGGTGCGACGCGGTCGACCAGCTGGTGGTTCGCCGGACCGGCGGCACCGAGGCGCTGACGCTCTCGAACGCCACCGGGACGCGTGGCGACTGCGGCCGCAGCCCCCGGGGTCGTCGCGGCCGGCCGACGCTGGTCCGCATCGACTGGAGCGGCTTCATGGGCTGCAAGCGACTGGCGGCCGAAGGCGACGGCTTCCAGGTGTGGCCCGATGGCCACGTCGAGCCGTTCATGCTCCAGCAGTCCCCAGCGTTCTGAGCGCCGCGAGACTGCCGGCCGAGCGCGAGCTGGCCAGCGGCTCAGAGCCGGAACGCGATCAGCTTGCCGCCGTTGGTCATCGCCCAGCCGAGGTTCCCGGCGATGGCCGGCGGCGCGCTGAAGCCTTGGCCGTGCTCGATGCGCGCGGCTTCCTGGCCCGTGCGGCGATCGATGGCCACCAGGCCCCCGCGGGACTCACCGATCAGGATGTACCGATGGGACACGACCGGGTCCGCCGGCGCGCCGCGGCCGATGGGCTTGCGCCACACCACGCGGCCGGCGGCGGGCTCCAGGATGGTCACCCCGTCGGTCGCGCTCGCGAGGACGAGCTGGTCGTCGGCGACGGCCATGCCGGTGACGTTCTGGTAATCGCCGCTGCGCCACTCGACGCTGCCGCCGTCCAGGCTCAGCGCGTAGAGGCCAGCCGAGACGCTGGCCACCCACAGGCGACCGTTCAGGATGACCGGCGTGGTGTCCACGTCGTAGAAGCGGATGGACTGGCCCTCGGTCTCCACGGCGTCGAGCTGCGTGAGCCGCTCCCATTCCATGGCGCCGCTGGCGGCGTCGAGGCAGACGACGGCGCCGTCGGTGAAGCCGGTGAAGAGCTTGCCCTCGTGGAGGAGCAGACCGGCGTGGCCGGCGATGGCGAACTCGACCTCGTGCTCACGCTCGTAGGTCCAGAGGATCTCCCCGTCGTCACGGCTCATGGCGACGACGGTGTCGTCCTCGCGCACGATGTAGAGCGCGTCGTCGGCCAGGAGCGGCGCCTCCCGCACCGGTCCGCCGGTCGGCTTCTTCCAGCGGACCTCGCCGCGCTGCCAACCGAGCGCGTGGACCACGCCGTCCTCGGACGCGAGGAAGAGCTCCCCCCGTCGGCCGTCGACGGCCGGCGCGGACTCGACGCCGCTCTCGGGATCGTAGCGCCAGTGGACCTCGCCGTGGACGTCGAGGGCCAGGAACTGCCCGTCCGACGAGCCCATGTAGACCCGGTCGTGCTGGGGGTCGAGGCCCGCGTGGGCGTTCTCGACCGCGATGTACGGGCCGTCGTCGGTGATCTGCCGACTCCAGCGGACCACCAGGGCGTCGGAGGTCGCGTCCCCGCGCGCGGTCTCCGAGCCGGTCAGCCGCGACCCGTCGAACCAATCGTTGAACTGCGGGGTGCTCCCGCAGCCACCGATCGCCAACGCGAGCGCGGCCTTCGCCCAGCGGGACGGCCCTCGCACGGTCACTGACCCTGCTGCTGCTTGTTCATCAGCTCCTGGAGCATGCGCTGCATCTCCGGAGTCATGCCCTCACCCCCGAGGCCACCGCCCAGGTTGGGGATCGACGGCGCCGAGGACTGGACCAGCGAGGGGTCGATCTCGCGGAGGCGCATCTCGGCCTGGTCGCGGACGAACTCCATCTCCGGCGCGTCCTCCTCGTCGAGGGCTTCGAGCACGGCCTGGAGCTGCTCCTTGGCGCGCTCGCGCTCGCCCTGGGCCATCGCCAGCCGGGCGAGGTGGAAGTCGGCGAGGATCTCGGCGCCTTCGCGCTCGACGTCGCCCATCTCCTCGAAGCGGGCCTTGGCCTCGTCCCAGCTCTCCTCTTCCTCGAAGGAGAACCCGATGCCCTCGAGGGCGTGCATCGCGACCTCGGTGTCGTCGCTGGCCGCGAGGGCCGACTCGTACGCTTCGCGAGCCGCGGCGGGATCTCCCAGGAGCCGCTTCGCGTTGCCGATGGCGATCGACGCGAACGCCGCGGCGCGGGTGCCCGAGTGGTCGCGAACGACCGCCTCGAAGGCCGGGATGGCGGCCTCGGCCCGGGCCTGCACCGTCGGGAACGTCTGCTCGTCCTCGTCGGCCGAGTCGTCGGTGGTGTCCTCGCCCTCTTCGTCCTCGGGGACGACGCGGGCGGTCTGGATCTCCATGGCCTCCCAGAGCGCGGCGGCGGCGTCCGTGTCGCCGGCCTTGGCCAGCTTGCCGAACGCGAAGATCCCGGCGGCGATCAGGACCACGGCGGCCATCGCCATGAAGATCTTGTTCCGGTTCTCTTCCAGCCAGCGGCCGGCGACCTCGGCCTGCTCGATGGCCTCGTCTTCGACGATCTCCGCTTCCTTGCCGCGCTGCGCCGCCTTGCGGGCGGCCTTGGCGGCCTTGGCAGCGGCCAGACGCTGACCGGCGGTGGTCTGGGGCGCTCGCTTCTTGCGACCGGTCTTCTTCTTCCGGCGGCGATCGCTGGCGCGGGCCGTCGCCTTGGTGACCGGCGCGGCGGCGAGCTCGTCCTCGGAGTCGTCGTCCTCCTCGCCTTCGTCCTCGGAGTCGTCGTCTTCTTCGTCCGAGTCCTCGTCGTCGGCGAGCTCGTCCTCGGCCTCCTCGTCGTCAGCCTCGTCGGCGACGGTGGGCGCGACCGCGGTTTCCGGCTCGAGCCCCTCGTCTTCGGGGACCTCGACCCCCTTCACGGTGCCTTCGAGCTCTTCGTCTTTCTTCTCTTCGTTCGCCAACGTGGGCCTCCAATGGAACGGCGCGGCAACCTTGCACGCAGGGGCGGACCCGTCAACGCGCAGAAGCCCCCGACATTCGTGACGATTCCGCCCGCTTCTCCCGGGTTCGGCGATCGTGCTACCTCCCGGTGGGTGCGCACCCCGAGCCCCGCCGGCCTCCTGGCCGCCCTCCTCTTCGGCACCGCCCTCCTGGGGGCGCCCTCCCCCGCGTCGGCCTACGAGGATCAGGCGACGCTCTTCGTCGATCTCGGCTACGGCGCCGCCCTGGCCAACGACGCCCTACCCACCCACGGCGCGCAGCTCGGGCTCGGCGGCAGCTGGGGGCTGAACGACGCATGGACCCTCCGGGGCCGCCTCTCGTACGCGGCGCATCCGGCGGATCGCCCGATGCACGTCGCGATGGCCGGGGTCGAGGTCTTCTACCTGCTGGACATCGTCCAGCTCGTGCCCTTCTTCGGACTGGGCATCGACGGGCTGGCCACGGTGAGCGACCTGGGCGCCGGTTCGGTCTTAGACGTCGACCTGGCTCTCCACGCGATCGTGGGCCTCGACTACCTGGTCAATCGGCGCGTCGTCGTGGGCGTGGACGTGCGTCCCTACATCCTGCCCCTGGCCTTCGACGCAGAAACGCTGGCGCCCGTGTATTTGAGCGCCAGCGTTCGGCTTTCGATCGTCTTCGAGCGCTACTGAGCGCTCGGTCGGCGACTCATTCCTCCGGGAAGTTGTTCCCGCAGGCCGCGTCGTTGTTGGCGCAGTTGTTGTCGTCGCAGTCGGTGAACCCGTTGCCGTCGTTGTCGATGCCGTCGGAGCACTCGGCGGTGGTGTTCTCGGCGGAGTCGGCGCAGACGGTCACCGAGAGGCTCCGGCTGCAGCTGAAGTCCATGCAGTCGGTGAAGCCGTTGCCGTCGTTGTCCATGCCGTCGGCGCAGAGCGCGTCGGTGTTCTCGACCGGGCAGACGGTGACCAGGGAGTCGCGGCTGCAGCTGAAGTCGGCGCAGTCCACGAAGGTGTTGGTCGGCTCGTTGTCGACACCGTCGGAGCAGAGCGCGTTGGCGGCGGCGGTGATCTCGGCTTCGGTCATCGCGACGGGGGCGCCGTCGGCGCAGACCACCATGGCCTCGCCCTGGCAGCCGGAGTCGTCACAGTCGACGGATCCGTCGCCGTCGTTGTCGAGGCCGTCGCTGCAGGCCGCGTTGCTGTTCTCCGCGGGGAGATCGTGGCAGACGTCGGTCTCCAGGGTGTTCTGACAGTCGAAGTCACCGCAGTCGGTGAACTCGCGGCCGGCGGCGTTCATGTCGCCGTCGTCGTTGATGCCGTTGGAGCAGGCGGCCTCGACGGCGGCCGGCCACGCGGCGGGGTCGGTCACGGGCGAGTCGCCGCAGACCACGATGTGCTCACGGTTGCAGTCCTCGTCGTCGCAGTCGATGTCGCCGTCGCCGTCGTTGTCCATGCCGTCGGCGCAGTTGGCGTTGGTCGCACCCTCGTGAACGCAGGCGTAGTAGCCGGCGCCGTCCCGCATGCAGTCGAAGTCGGCGCAGTCGAGGTTGCCGTCGTTGTCGTTGTCGATGCCGTCGGTGCAACTGGCGTTGGAGCCCTCGAAGCCACAGTCGCCGATGCCGGCGCAGGCGAAGTCCCGGCAGTCGATGAAGCCGTTGCAGTCCTGGTCGATGCCGTCGCTGCAGGCCGCCTCGGTGTTCTCTTCACCGGTCGGGGTGCACTCGACGTTCTCGCAGACCGTCGTGCCGTCGCAGCCGAAGTCCATGCAGTCGGGCTGGCCATCGCAGTCGTTGTCGATGCCGTCGCCGCACAGCTCTTCACCGTTCTCGACGTCGACGGTGGGGTTGCAGGTGCCGCCCATGTCGGGGGTGGTGGTCGACCCGTCGGTCGTGGTGTCCGTGCGGTCGTCGTCGTCGCCGCAGGCGACGGCGCCGAGGGCGAGCACCAGTGAGAAGAACGAGACCAGTGAGATGCGATTCATGCTGAAGCTCCTGTAGCCGGGTGCGGGACCCGCGATGACTGGGCTTGGTAGCGGCCCGCCTTCGTGCGCGCAAGCGGCGCCACCGAAACGCTACGGATCTCGCGGGTCTGCGGCGCTCACCCGAACCAGCGGCCGGAGCCGTTCGAGGGTCCGGGGGCCGATGCCACGGACGCGGACGAGGTCGTCCACGGTGGCGAAGGGGCGCGCCTCCAGGATCCGCCGGGCGAGCGCGGGGCCGATCCGCGGGAGCAGCTCGAGGTCGGCGGCGCTCGCCGCGTTCACGTCCATCGGCCGCCCCTCTCGGAGGGCCACAGCCCCCGGCGACTCGACCACGGGAAGCACCTTGGCCGGTGGTGGCGCGGGCCCCGCGGCATCCGCCCGATGCCTCGCCAGCGCGACCAGCGCCATCGCCGCCACCAACACGCTGAGCGCGAGGACGGGCGCCGAGTCGGCGCGGCGGCGGGCTTCCGGGATCGGCGGCACGCGGCGCCCCTCGGCCGAGCGCGCCCCGGGTTGCGTCAGCGAGGGGTCAGAACTGCTCGCCGAGCCCGAAGCCGTCGTGGAGGACGCGCACGGCGAGCTCCGCGTACTTGGCGCGGATGAGGCACGAGGTCTTGATCTCGCTGGTGGTGATGGCCTGGATGTTCACGCCCTCCCCCGCGAGGAGCCGGAACATCTTGCTGGCGACGCCGGCGTGACTGCGCATGCCGAGGCCCACGATGCTGACCTTCACCACGTCGTCGTCGATGACCAGGTCTCCGCCGCCGATGCGCTCGGCGACCTGGCTGGTGATCTCCTTGGCGCGATCCAGGTCGTCCTTGCTGACCGTGAAGGTCAGGTCGGTGCGGCCGTCCTGGGCGATGTTCTGGATGATCATGTCCACGCTGACGTTGGACTCGGCCAGGGGCTCGAAGACCGCGGCGACCACGCCGGGCTCGTCGGGCACGTTCCGCAGGGTGACCTTGGCGGTCTTCTTGTCGCTGGTCACGCCCGCGACCACCACCGACTCCAAGGACTCGTCTTCGCCCGTCACCATCGTTCCCTCCGCGTCGGAGAAGCTGGATCGCACGTGGACCTTCACGGCGTACTTCATGGCCAGCTCGACGCTGCGGATCTGGAGCACCTTGGCCCCGAGACTCGCCAACTCGAGCATCTCTTCGTAGCTGATGCGCTCGACCTTGCGGGCGCTGGGGCAGACGTTGGGGTCCGCCGTGTAGACGCCGTCGACGTCGGTGTAGATCTCGCAGACGTCGGCCTGCACCGCCGCCGCGATGGCCACCGCCGAGGTGTCGCTGCCGCCCCGCCCGAGGGTCGTGATGTTCCCCGCGGCGTCGATGCCCTGGAAGCCGGCGACGATGACGACTTTGCCCTCGCCGATGGCCTCCCGGAGGCGCTCGTCGGCGACCCGGGTGATGCGCGCCTTGGTGTGGGCGCTGTCGGTGAGGATGCGCGCCTGATGACCCATCAGGCTCTGGGCGGGGATGCCCTGCTCTTCGAGGCAGATGGCCAGGAGCGCCGCGCTCACCTGCTCGCCGCTCGACACGAGGACGTCCATCTCGCGCTCGGCCGGGCGCGCCGAGAGCTCCCGGCCGAGGCCGAGGAGTCGGTCGGTCTCGCCGGCCATCGCGCTGACCACGGCGATGACGTCGTGCCCCTCGGCGCGCGCCTGCGCGATGCGACGGGCCACGTTGCGGATGCGGTCGAGGGAACCGACGCTGGTTCCACCGTACTTCTGGACGAAGAGCGCCACGGCCGCTGGAGTATGGCCGGCCCGAGGGCGCGGTCAACATCCTTGCCGCAGTGCGTCGTAGACCGCCCTACCCCGCGCCGCGCTCCGTCAGGGAACCGGCTTGTCGAGCTTGCGCAGGACGTCCTTCAGATCGTCCCAGACCTGCCGCTTGAACTGCGGGCTCCGGAGGAGGAACGCCGGGTGGTAGGTGCTCATGACCGGCACGCCCTCGTACTCTCCCCAGCGGCCCCGCCACCCGCGCCCACCCGGGTCGACCTGGCCGAGGTTCTCCGCCGCGCAACGGCCGAGGGCGACGATCACCTTGGGTCGCACGGCCTCGAGCTGACCGCTCAGGAAGGGCTTGCAGGCGCCCGCTTCGTCCGGCTTCGGCGTCCGGTTCTCGGGCGGCCGACACTTCACGACGTTGCAGATGTAGACGCCGTCCCGCGGGTACCCCATGGCTTTGACCATGCGGTCCAGGAGCGCGCCGGCGTTGCCCACGAAGGGCAGCCCCTGCTGGTCCTCGTGATAGCCGGGCCCTTCGCCGACGAAGACCAGGTCGGTCTCCGGGTTGCCCCGCGCGAAGACGGATCGGGTGCGCCCCGCGGCGAGGCGACAGCGGGTGCAGCCGGCAGCCTCTTCCTGGAGCACCCGCAGGCGCTTCGCGCGGTCCTGGGGAGCGGCGGCCGCGCCCGCGGCCGGCTTCGGTAGAGGCTCGGGAGCGGGGGGCGGCGGCTCGTCGTGGACCGGCTGCCGCAAGGGGTCGGCCGATGGGGCGCGCGCGGGCACCGCGACCGCGGGGAACCCGATGCCGCCGATCTCTTCTTCCCAAGCGACGAGCTCCCGGGCCGCCTGGACGAGCGCGTCGCGCTCGTCGCTCACCGGCCGGAGCGCTCGGCGAACCAGGCGGCGGTCTGGGCCAGGCCCTCGTCCAACGGGACCAGATCCGGCCCGGTCCCCGGCTCCAGGAGCGAGCGCTCGAGGTCGCCCTCGCGGCGGTCGCCGAAGGTGATCTCCGGCTCCTTGCCCAGCGCACGAGCAAGGCCGAGCGCGATCTGCTTGGTGGTCGCCTCGACCCCAGTGCCGACGTTCACCACCGGGGCGTCGAGCTCACCGCGGAGCCCGCGCAGGTTCGCGGCCACCACGTCCCCGACGTAGACGTAGTCGCGGACGCAGCCGTCGTCGCCCGCTTCCTTACGAGCGTTGATGCGCAGGGCCTCGCCGCCATGGATCCGCTGACTGAAGATGGCGACGACGCCGGCCTCGCCGTGGGGGTCCTGTCGCGGCCCGTACACGTTCGCGTAGCGGAGGATCTGCGTGGGCAGCCCGAACTCGGACGAGAAGGCGCCGAGGTAGGCTTCGCCGGCCAGCTTCGAGCAGGCGTAGGGGCTGATCGGCTGGGGCATCCACGCCGTCGTCGCCCGTTCGCCTTCGGGCACTTCGCCGTAGATGGCGCCGCCGGTGCTGGCGAAGACCAAGCGCTGGATCTCGTGACGGACGCTGGCCCGGAGGACGTGCAGGGTCCCCATCACGTTGATCGCCGCATCCAAGAGCGGCTCCCGGGTGCTCTTCGAGACGCTGGTCTGCGCGCCCTGGTGGGAGACCCAGTCCGGCCGGTGCTCGGCGAAGACGCGGTCCACGTCCGCCTCGCTGCGGAGATCGCCCTCGACGAAGGTCGCGCCCGCGGGGACGTTCTCCCGCCGCCCGGTGCTCAGGTCGTCGAAGACGACGACTTCGTGCCCTTGGGCCAGGAGCGCGTCCGCCACGTGGCTCCCGATGAAGCCCGCACCACCCGTCACCAATACCTTCACTCGACTCTGCCTTTCGCGGGGCGACCGGGCCCCGGAGGTCCGTTTAGGGGGCCGGACCGACGACGTCCAGCGTCAATCACTCTCGGGAACCTCCGCCGCGTCGTCGTCCTCGGTCGCCTCGTCGTCGTCCGACGGCGGCGTGGCCGGGCGGCGTCGCGGCGCGGGCAGCGGCTCGCCGTGGTCCTCCCGCAGCTTTCGCTCCAGCTTGTCCAAGATCATGCGCTCGATGTAGGCCGGCATCGCCGGCACGCTCAGGGTCACCCGCACCTGGGGCTGCCCGTTGTCGGCCTCGAAGGGAACCAGCTCCAGACTGCCCGGATGGCTGCGTCCCCGATCGGTGTAGTCGAACAGGAGATACCCGATGTCGGGATCCCGGTCGCGGACCGGAAAACCGTAGTCCACCCGGAGGAGCCGGATGGCCGTGCTCCAAACCTGCTCGAAGCGGTAGGCGTGGGCGTCCGTCCGCCGCGCGCCGGCGCCCGAGGGCGTGGAGAGCAGAGCGAGGCAAGCGAGGAGAACCATGCGCAGAGCCCAGCGGTGCATGCCCCCGGGTACCTCGGCTGTCGCGCTGGGGGCAAGAAAGCGACTCACCGACGCGGGGTTCCGCGGACGGGAGCGACGATGGCCACCAAGAAGAAGAGCAAGAAGAAGTCCTCGAAGAAGAGCGCGGACCAGCCGTCCGGCAAGAAGCGGGGCAAGAGCACCAAGAAGACCCCGGCCAAGGGCAACGGCGCCAAGGGGAGGAACGCCAAGAAGACCGCGGCGAAGGGTGATGGCACCCGAAAGACCGCGGCGAAGGGTGATGGCACCCGAAAGACCGCGGCGAAGGCGAAGAAGAGCCCCAAGAAGACCTCCAAGCCGAAGGCGCGGCGGGAGACCCCCGAACACAAGCGGATCCGGGAGAACGGTTCGCCCACCCTGGACGCCCACGACCGCGAGGTCGCCTCGCGCTACGACTCGTTCGCCGACCTGGCCCAGCGGCGTGCCGAAGGGCACTTCGTGGTCCTGCCGCGGAACCTGACCGAGGAGGAGCGGCACATGCACGTGCGCCAGACTCTCCGGGAGGACCACCGGACCCGCATCCATCAGCATCGGGCCGACGCCGGCGCCAAGTTCGACAAGCTCGCGGGGTCGGTCTACTCGTTCTTCCGAGGCACCTGCCTCCTCTTCTACCGGGACATGGCCGGCGAAGACGCCTGGATGCCCACCGTCCTCACGCTCGGTGACGTCCACCCCGAGAACTTCGGGGTGATGCCCAGCATCGACAACACGCCCATCTTCGGCGTGAACGACTTCGACGAGGCCTACTACGCGCCCTTCACCTGGGACCTGAAGCGGGGCGCCGTGGGGTTCATGGTCGCCGCAAAGGAGCGCGGCATCCACAAGAAGAAGCGCCGGCGCATCGTCCGGGAGCTCCTCGATGGGTACTTCGACGGCATGGAGGAGTTCCAGAAGGAGAACGCCGAGCGCGACCAGCAGGTGCGCATGGACAACGCGCCGCCGCTGATCCGCGATCTCCTGGAGAAGTCGCTGCGCGAGCGCGAGGGGTGGCTCAAGAAGTACACCGGCGAGAAGGGCCTCTTCGTGTCCTCGGACGACCTGGTGCCGCTCTCGAGCCGCAAGGAGGAGTTCCAGGCCATCGTCGACGCCTACGCCAAGCAGAGCCACGTGAACCCGCCACCCCGCGCCGGGGACCTGGTGGTCAAGGACGTCGCGGAGAAGAAGGGCTCGGGCACCGCGTCCCTCGGTCTCCCTCGTTACTTCGTGCTCCTCGAGGGGCCCAGCTCCGACGGGACGGACGACATCATCCTGGAGATGAAGCGCGCCCGTCGCTCGGCGCTCGCCGGGCTCGCGCCCCCCAGCCAGTACGAGGAAGACGGCGAGGCGGACCGCATCGTGAACGCGCAGGCGGTCCACCTGGTCGGCGGCGACCCCTTCTACGGCAAGGCCATCATCGACGGCCAGAGCTTCCTCGTCCGGGAGCGGAGCCCCTTCAAGGAAGAGATCGACATCGACGACCTCTCCAAGAAGCAGTGGCGCACGTACGCCTGCATCTGCGGGCGCTCCCTGGCTCACGCCCACTCGCTGGCGGACGACTCGGGCGCCGTCGACGTGGACATCGAGCCCATGATCCTCGAAGCCGCCGAGCCCCGGGAGCTCTTCTACGAGGACATCATCCGCTTCGCGGAGGCGGCGCTGAAGCGTGTCTACCGTGATCACGATTGCTTCAAGGCGGATCAAGCCCTGGACGCGTTCACCACCGTCGACGTCGTCTACGAGTGAGGGGCGCGGGCGCCGTCAGACCGTCTCGGTCTCGGCGCCCCGCAAGCCCTGCCGGATCGCCTCGGCGCCCAGGAGGTCGCCGAGGCGCAGGTGCATCGCGTAGAGGGGGACCACGCCGGTCAGGACGATGACCACCGCCTGCACCGCGTACATGAGGAAGATGTAGACCGCCCCCACGTCGCCGATGAGGGTCTCGGCGAAGTACATCTTCAGGGCGATGCTGATGGCCAGCTGGAAGTTCCCGAAGAGCCCGGGCCCGGTGGGCAAGAGGATGCCGATGGCCAGGACGCCCATCACCGCGACCGCGTGCCCCAGGGTCAGCGGGAGTCCGCAGCCGTAGGCGAGGAGCCACATCCCCACCGCGTTGGTTCCCCAGTAGAGGATCGACTCGACGAGGAACCCACCGGTGAGCCGGGCGGAGCCGAGCGAGCGGATGCCATCGGCGACGCCGTCGACCTTCTCGGCGATCAGCGTGCCGAGGCGCTTGGACACCAACCCGAAGCCCCACTCGGTGAGCCGCACCGCGCGCTCGCGCTGCCAGAGGAAGAGCCCGAGGGCGATGAACGCACCTCCGAAGACGGTGAGCGCGAGGTAGCCGTAGAAGGGCAGCGCGCGAACCAAGGGGTCGTCACTGGGGACCCGCGGCAGCGCGAAGAGCGCCCAGGCGACGCAGAGCGAGGTGATGAGTCCGTCGACCACGCGCTCGACGGCGATGGTCCCGAAGCCGGCCGAGACACTGATCCCGTGCCGGACCTTGGTGAGCGCCGGTCGGGCCATCTCGCCCAGCCGGAGCGGCAGCGCGAAGATCGCGAAGAACCCGATCCAGTTGAGGGCGATGACCTCTTTCAGAGGCACGTCACGGATGGGCCGCACCAGGAAACGCCAGCGCGTCGCGCGGAGCGTGTGGGTCACCAGGAGGGTCGCCGTATAGGCCGGGACCGTCCACCAGGCGACGTCCCGGAGGGCCTCGCCGCTCGGCAGGATGGGCACCCCACCCCGCTCGGCGAGCCACGCGAAGAGCGCTCCCAGGGCGAGGGAGAGCACCAACTTGGGCAAGAGCTTGCGCAGGAAAGCCGCCCGGGGCGTGGGCGGCGCGGTCGGAGTCTCGGCGCTCATCGTCGGCGAAGGGAAGAGAGAGAAGGCCTTCTGCCTATCAGTCCTGGATGGTCCCCGCCAGGATGTCCCGGGGCCCCTGGCCCAGCATGAACTCCTTCTCCTCGCGCCCCACCCGGCGTTCGAGGAGCGCCATCGCCTCGCCGACCACCGGGGCATCGGCCGGTCGGTGCGCGTCGCTGCAGGCCGCGTAGTACACGCCCTCGTCGAGCATCCGCTCGGCGGCTTCCTGAGGCTTCTTCCCGTACTTTCCGGTGAGGGACATGATGTCCAGGAGCGGCACCACGCCGACGTCGAGGAGCGGGTCCATGTCGTCGGTGGCGTCGAAGAAGGGGCGATAGCGCTCCGGGTGCGCCAGCACCGGCGTCACGCCGGCGACGCGCATACGGAAGAAGGCCTGCGCCAGCCCATGGGGCAACCGCTCCCGAGGGAGCTCGACCAGGGCCGACCGTCCGCCGGGATAAGGGAGCGCGCCGCCTTCTTCGAAGAGGCGCCAGAAGACGTCGTCGAAGTAGTGCTCGGCGCCGAGGTCGAGAACCGGCAGGTCGGCCTCGGTCTCCGCGCGCTCGCGGAAGGCCGCGTGGGCCGATCGCAGGGGCGCCGCGCGGTTCTCGAACATCGCGGTCCGGATGTGCGGGGTGGCCACGACCATGGAGAAGCCCACCTCGCCCAGACCCCGCACCAGCGCGAGCCCCTCGTCGACGGACTTCACCCCATCGTCGACCGCCGGCACGTAGTGGCTGTGCAGGTCCACGTACCCACGGTCCGGCGGCAGGACCAATTCGGTGCGGTAGCGGGCGCTCATTGGCGCGCCTCGAGGTCGGCGCGGATCTCGGGGATCGCGGCGAGCAAGAGCTCGGCTTCGTTGGCGGCGGGCTCGGCGAGCACCCGCGCCAGGAGCGCTTCCAGCACCTGACCGACCATGCGCCCCCCGCCTCCCAGGGCGCCGATGACCTCGCGACCGCCGATGGCCAGGTCCCCGATGGCCAGGGGCGCCGGGCTCGCGGCGACGGTCTGGACGGCAGCGAGGGTCTCGCCGGGATCCGTCCCTTCGGCGCGCCCGACGGCCGCGGCCAGCCGCGCGACGGGCTCCCACTCGTCCCGGCCCACGGAGGCGACGAAGCGCCGCGTGGCGCCCGCGTCCGCCGGGTCGAGGTCCAGGAGCTCCCGATGATGGCGGATGGCGTGACCGATCGTGCGCCGCTCGGCGTTCGAGAAGCGGTACTCCCGCAGCCACCCCTCGGCGAGGTCGGCGCTGGTCTGGGCGTAGGCGCCCTCCCCCGCCCCCCGGGCACGTCCGATGCGGTGGAGGAGCGCGGCGAGCCGCTCGGCCCCGGTCGCTTCCGACGCGTCCAGCGCCTCGAGCGAGAGCCGGAAGAGGTCCGGCGCCAGCTCGCCGAGCGGCGCGCAAGTACGCGCGAGGATCCCGGTGCGCGCCATCACCTCGAAGGCTCGCGAGGGTCGGTCGGCCTTCATGGCCTTGAGCCACTCTTCCCGGACCCGCTCGGGGCTGACCTTGGCGAAGACGTCGAGGACGCCCGCGAACGCCGCCTCGGTCTCCGCTTCCAACTCGAAGTCGAGGGTGGCCACGAAGCGAGCTCCCCGGAGGATCCGCAACCCGTCTTCGCCGAAGCGCTGCGCCGGGACCCCGACCGCCCGCAGGAGGCGCGCGTCGAGGTCGGCGAGGCCGCCATGCGGGTCGACCAAGGCCCGGCTGGTGGGCTCGTAGGCGATGGCGTTCACGGTAAAATCCCGCCGGGCCAGGTCGTCGGCGATGTCATCGACGAAGGTGACCTCGTCGGGGCGGCGCCCGTCGCTGTAGGTCCCATCGCCCCGCAGGGTGGTGACCTCGTAGCCTTCGCCCCGGTGCAGCACGGTCACCGTGCCGTGGTCGATCCCCGTGGGGATCACCTTCCGGAATGCACGCGTCACCTCGTCGGGACGGGCGCTGGTCGCCACGTCCCAATCGCCCACGGCGCGGCCGAGGAGCAGGTCCCGGACGCAGCCACCCACGATCCACGCCCGGTGGCCGGCCTCGCGCAGCTGGGCGCAGACGGCGATGACGCCCGGGGGGACCTCTTCGTGCGGGAACTCCACGTCCCCACCCTTAGTGCACGGTCCGCCCCGGCGCTATGGCGAGGCCTCGGCGCCTCAGCTCGGCTGCCGGATCCCGGGGTCGGTGGCCTCGCCCTCCAGGGGCTCGAGCGCGTAGTGCTCGCTCTCGCGGAGCCGCTGCCGGATCTCGTCGGCGCGGGCGCGGAGGGTCATCGCCTCGTGGACCGTGGTGGGATCCCCTTCGGCGCCGGCCTCGAGGAAGGCGGCCATGGCCTCCAGGCTGGCGGCGAGCTCGATCTGGTTGCCCAACTCCTCGAAGAGAGAGATGGAGCGGCTGAAGGCGTCGCGCGCCTTCTGGTGCTCCTCGCCCCCCCAGCCCGCGGAGGCCCCGATCTGGCCGAGGGTCCGGAGCGCCATGCCCAGGAAGGGCTTGCCGCGGGCCTGCTCGAAGAGCCGGATCGAGCGCTGGATGTCACCCCGGGCCGCCACGTGGTCGTGGTTGGCGAGCCGGGCCTTGGCGAGCCCCCGGAGGATCTCCCCCTCCAGGATGCGGTCCCCGAGGGTGCGGCTGATCTCTTCGGCGCGCTCCAGATTGGCGATGGCCTCCTCCGCGTTCCCCAAGCGGTGGTGGGACTCGCCGAGGTTGGTGAGGATGACCGACTGCCGCATGCGGTCGCCCACGCTCCGGGCCACGTCGAGGGCCTCGTCGAAGAGCTCGATGGCGCGGCTGTCGGTCCCGTCGTCCTGGTGGATGGTGCCCAGGTTGTTGAGGGTCTGCGCGATGCCGGGGCGGTCGCCGATCTCCTGCCGGAGCAAGAGCGCCTCCTCGAAGGCCGCCTTGGCCTCACTGAAGCGTCCGGAGTCCTGATACACCAGGCCGAGGTTGTTCAGGCTGAGGGCGATGGAGCGCTTGGAGCCCGGCGAGAGGGTCCCGTCGAAGTCCGCCTCGCGCTCGGCGAGCTCCTTCCGCAGCTCGAGCGCCCGATGCATGAAGCGCTCGCTGGCCTCGTAGTTGCCGCGCATCCAGTGGACCTTGCCGATGTCGTCGATCGACGAGGCGACGCCGCGCTCGTCCTCGGCGGCCACGAAGAGGGCCTGGCCGGTCCCCAGGTGCCGCATGGCCTCGTCGAGGTGGCCGATGCTCCGGTAGAGGCGACCGATGCGGTTGTGGGCCACCCCGCCCTTGGCCTTGAGGTCCAGGCGGTAGGCGATGTCCAGCATCTCGCGGAACGCCTCCAGGGCGCCCTCGTTGGCGCCGGAGAGCTGCATCACGTCGCCGTAGTGGTGGAGCGCCGCCAAGCGCAGCCGGATGTCGCCCTCGGCGAGGAGCTCCAGGCCGCGGTCGTAGAGCTCGGCGGCCTTGCCGTTCGCGTAGCGGGAGCGGGCCCGGTCGCCCGACTCCAGGTAGTACGCGGCGGCGCGCTGATCGGCGCCTCCGAGCTCGTAGTGGTGACCGAGGAGCTCGAGCTGGGCTTCCCCGCGCGCCTCGAGGCGGAACTCGAGCCACTCGGCGATGACCCGGTGGTAGCGCCGGCGCTGGGTGCGGCTGGTGAGCCGGTGCAGGGTCTCGCGCTCCAGGTTGTGCTTGAAGGCGAACTCCTGCTCTCCGTCGATGGAGGAGTCCGGCATCGGCAGGACGTAGTCGCGCTCGGCGAGCCGCTCGAGGGTCTCCTGGTAGTGGGCCACCAGACTCTCGTGGCCGCCCCAGAGGTCCGGGGTCTTGGCCTCCAGCCGGCTGAGGGCGACCAGCGCGCCGAGCCAGAACACGCCGCCCATGGTGGCCGCCTTCTCCAGGAGCTCCCGCTCGGTCGGAGTCAGGCTGCTGATCCGCGCGCTGATGGCGTCCTCGACGGTCAGCGGGAGCTGGGCGCGGTCGAGCCGGCCGAGCTCGACGGACCAGCCGCCCTCGTCCCCTTCGAGGAGCACGCCCGCGTCGAAGAAGGCCCGGACCATCTGCTCGAGGAGATAGGGGGTGCCGCCGGCGACATCGACCGCGGCGTCGACCAGCTCGTCGGGCGGGTCCACCAGCGGGTCGAGGAGCTTGAGCATCAGGGTCGCCGCGTCGTCGGGCGCGAGCGGACCGAGCTCCAGGCGCTGGTGGTGGGCGCCGGTCTCCAACCAGTTGGTGCGCCGGGCCAGGAGGTCCGGGCGCGCGCTCACCACCACGAGGAGCGGCGCATCCTGGAGCGAGCGGATCAGGTACTGGACCAGGTCCAGGGCCTCGTCCTGGACCCAATGGAGGTCCTCGAAGAGGAGCACCATCGGGTGCTGCTGCGCGTCCGCTTCCAGGAAGCGGCGGAGCACCGCCTGGCTCACCCGGGCGAACTGCACCGGGTCGTCCTCGACCGCCTTGGAGAATGGCGACTCGGGGAAGTCGAGGTCCAGGTAGGCCCCGAGGAAGTGCAGGAACTCCGAGACCCGGTGGTCGCCGAGGACCGCCTCGACGTCCGTCCGGAAGGACTTCTTCATCGCGGACGCCGGGGTGCCCTCGATGACCCCGAAGCGGGCGCGCAGGAGCCGCTGCACGATGGCGAAGGCCGGCTCGCCATCCGCGCACGCGACGCGATGGACCCGCAGGGAGCGCTCCCGCTCGCGCACCCGCCGCGCGAGCTCGTCGACGAGCCGGGACTTACCGACGCCAGCGCTCCCGAGGATGGTCACGGCCTGAGGGGTCTTGGACCCCAGGGCTCGCCCCAGCGCCTCGTCGAGCTCGCGGAGCTCGGGACCTCGGCCGACGATGGGCGCCTTGGGCAGCGCCCGCGCTTGATGGATCTCCTGCGACATCGATTTCCTCTCCCCGGGGCCGGCGTGTAGCAATCCCGGGGGACTATGCCACCTTCCGTGGGTGCGGATCCGCAGAGCGCGGCCGTCGCCCCCCAATCTCCATGCGCATCATCATCATCGGCGCCGGCGGCCACGCCCGCGACACGGCGTGGCTCGCCCGCGACATCGCCTCCCGTGGCGGCACACGCTTCGAGGTCGTCGGCTTCGTCGTCTCCGACAGCAGCCGCCTCGGCCCCCACGACAGCCCGGTCCTCGGAGACGAGGGGGTGCTCGCCGACCGGGACCGCTACGACGGACTGGTCCTGGGGATAGGCACGCCCAGCGTGCGCAAGAAGGTCGCCGAGCGTCTGATGGCCGCGCACCCGGACGTCCCCTGGCCGGCCCTGGTCCACCCGACGGCGTCGATGGACTGGGACTCGTGCACGGTGGGTCCGGGCGCCATGGTCGCCGCCGGAGTCATCGGTACGGTGAACGTGCGCGTCGGGGCTTACGCGGTGCTCAACCCCGCGGTCACCCTCGGGCACGAAGCCGTCGTCGGGCCCTACTCGGTGATGAACCACGCGGCCGGGATCAGCGGCGGCACGGTCCTGGAGGAGGCCGTCCTCGTGGGGACGGGAGCCCGGGTGCTGCAGTACCGCACGGTGGGCGCCGGCGCGCGGGTCGGCGCGGGCGCCGTGGTCACCAAGGACGTCCCCCCGGGAGAGACCTGGGTGGGCATCCCTGCGCGACGGATGGACTGATGCGCGTCCGCCGCGCGCGGCCCGAGCGTTTCGGCGCAATGGTGGCCACCGAGGAGCCTCCGGCGCTGATCGCGGTGGATCGGGTCCTGGCCCGACGCATGGGCATCGATGGCGACACCCTGTGGATCGACGATGATCCCGGCCTCGACGTCGCGGTGCTCCAGGGGCCGACCGAGGTCCATCTCGCGGTGACGGACCGCTGCCCCGCGGGGTGCACGGCCTGCTACGCCGACGCCACGCCGGAGGGCCACGAGCCGACGCTGGCCGAGGTGTGCGCCCGCCTCGACCAGCTCGCGACCGCGGGGGCCTTCTCGGTCGCGCTCGGCGGGGGCGAGGGCGCGCTGCGCGAAGACCTCCCCGACGTCGTCGCCCACGCGCGGTCCGTCGGGCTCACGCCGACCCTGACCACCAGCGGCCTGGGGCTCACGCCGGCCCGGGCGCGTGCGCTCCGGGGCCTCGCGCAGGTGAACGTGAGCTGGGACGGACCGGCGGAACTCTACCATTCGGTGCGCGGCTACGACGGCGCCCGGGGCGCCGAGCGCACCGTCCGCATCCTCCGCGACGCCGGGATCCCGGTGGGCCTCAACACGGTCCTCACGCGCACCACCATGGAGGCCCTCGAGCGCATCGGCGAAGGGGCGGCGGCCCTGGACCCGGTGGAGCTGCAGCTCCTCCGGCTCAAGCCCAGCGGGCGGGGCCGACTGCACTACCTCGCGCTCCGCCCTCCTCCGCACCTCCTGGCCACCCTCCCCGAGGCCCTCGAGCGCCTCTCGCGCGCCCATGCCTTCGCGGTCCGGATCGACTGCGCCCTGGTGCCCTTCCTCGGCCGCATCGACGTGGAGCGCCTGCGGACGTTCGGCGTGAACGGGTGCGAGGCGGGGCGCTCGCTGATGACGGTCGGCGCGACGGGGACCGTGGGCCCGTGTTCGTTCTGGGGCGCGGCCGACGCGCCCCTGGGGGCCTCGAGCTGGGCCGATGACCCCACCCTCGGCGCGTTTCGCGCCTACGCCGCGGCGCCCCCCGCGCCTTGTGCCGACTGCCCGGTCCGGGCGGTCTGTCGTGGGGGGTGCCGGATCGTCAGCCGGCACCTGACCGGCGATGCGTTCGCCCCGGACCCCGAGTGCCCCCGGGTCCGACGCCATCAGGGTTCGGCGAAGGTGCGGAGCGACGCGACGTAGGTCCCGAGGGCCACGACGACGAAGCAGAGCAGCGCCGCCGCGGCGTAGGCGCCCGCGGCCCAGCGGCGCAGGCGACGGTCGTCTCGGGGCGCGGCGAAGGCGGCGACGGTCGCGCCCAGGGTCAGCGCGATGACCGCGAAGGCCAGGTGCTCCTTGGTCTCGAAGAGCCACCCCGCGTCCCGGGCGTGGGCGAAGAGCCGGCGCTTCACCTGGTCGCGATAGGGCTCGTAGATGCTCAGCCCCAGCGCGAAGGCGGCGCTGGTGATGGCCGCGGTGAGCCCCACGGACCAGCGCATGCCGCGGCTCAACGGGCGACCCCGGCGCAGGAGCCAGGCCGGGTGCAGGAGCGCGACCGCGGCGAGGATCCCCAAATGCCCGTGGACGCTCTCCAGGAGCCGCAGGACCATCAGGGGAACCCCAGGGCGACCCCGACCAGCCCGAGCGCCATCGCCACGGCGACCGCCATCACCCCGCGTTCGGGGAACTGCGCGCGCGAGCGGACCACCAGGATCGCGGCGATCACCCCGAGCCACACCGCGACGGAGGCGCGCCAGTAGAACGCCGTGTGGAGCTCGCGGACCACACCGAGCGGGTCGCCCGGCCCCCCTCGCGCCCGCTCGAAGAGCCGCTGGACCACGTAGGCCAAAGGCGTCGCGGCCCCGAAGACCAAGCCGCCCCGCGCGATGCCCCGGCGCAGCTCAGTCTCCATCGGACTCCTCGGGCGACGGCGCCTCCTCCGGCGCGAGGGGTTCCTCGGACGGCTCCGCCTTCCCCAGGAGCACCGCCGACGCGGCGACGACCGCCGATGCGGCCACGGTGGACAGGAAGAGGAAGTCCACGATGCTGCCGATGGACGAGCAGTTCGCGCTCCGCCCGAAGTGGATGGCCAGCACCCGTCCCTCGGGCGCCGCGACGTCGTCGCTCACCAGCCCACTCCGAGAATCGCGCCGCGCTCCACGAGCACGAGGTACGCCACCGCGACCTGGGCCGCCACCGCCGTCGCGGCCCCGAGCCATCGTTCGCGGCGATTGCGGGCGTGGCGCCCCCAGGCCGCGGCCCCGAGGAGCACCGGCGCGCTGCTGGTGGCGAGCAGCGCGAAGGTGTCCAGGGCCTCGGCGTCATAGGCGGTCGCGATGGCGAGGGGCACCAGGAGGGTCCACGCGGCCAGCGACGCGCCTCGGCGCGTGAGCCCGTCGAGGACGCGGAAGCGAGTGCGCCAGGCCAGGAGCACGAGGAAGAGCGCCAGGACCGCGACCGAGAGCCCCCGGCCCACGCGGGCTCGACGCTCCGCCGCCAGCGTGTCCAGGAGAGCGCCCCCGTCGCCCGCCTCTTCGAGGACGCGCATGGCGCCCGCGGGATCCCCGGCCGCCGCGAGGCTCCGGGCCAACCCCGCCCGCCCCCGCTCGGCCTGGAGGTCCGTCATCCCGCCCTCCGCGAGCAAGCGCCGATACCCCGCGGCCGCCCGCTCGGGCTCGCCCAGCGCGAGCCAGCGCGACGCCACCAGGTTTCGGGCCTCCCGGCGGACCTCGCCCGCCGGATAGCCCTCGAGCGCGCCCTCCAACGCCTGGATTCGCTCGCGGGATGGATCCTGCCGGGCCTCCAGGAGCGCCCCCAGCGCCTCCCGCTCCCGGCCGACGGGTTCTTCCAGCACCTCGAGGCGCCGGCGCGCTCGCGTGGCGAGGCGGCCGGTCGGGTCCCCGTCGATCAGGGCGCGGTACTCGGCGATGGCCGCGGCCGGGTCCCCTCGGCGCTCGGCCGCTCGCCCCTCTCGCCAGCGCCGAGCGGAGTCCTGCGCGGCGCCCGGCGCCGCGAGGAGCGTGACGGCGACCACGACTCCCGCGAACCAGCGGGTCATCGGATCACTTGGAGTAGGTCAGCTCGTCGATGACCGCCCCGGTCTCGATGTTGCGAGCCGTGAAGGTGATGGAGCGGTCGTCGACGTCCACCATCAGGTAGTTCGCCACCCCCTGGGCCGCGCGGGTGGTCGGGCAGGCGTCGCTGACCTCGTACAGGGGCGCTCCGATGGCCGCGGCGGTGAAGTAGAGCGTGCCGCTCGGCTCGCCCGACCCGCCCCCGGGAGCCTCGAAGGTCGGTTCACCGCCGGCCCCCTCGGCCGCGACGACCCCCTCGTTGGTCGCCGTGAGACCCCGGATGGGACGCGAGCGCTCGTAGACGTGGTTGTGTCCCTGGAAGACGACGTCGACGGCGAACTCGTCGTAGATGGGCTGCCAGGCGGTGCGGAGCTGCCCGCTGGGGCTGTGGCTGCTCATGCAGGTGTAGAGGTTGCGGTGGTGCACCGCGAAGACCCAGGGGGTCACGTCGCGGTCCACCGCGGCCAGATCCGCACGCAGCCAATCGGCCTCGGGCCCGGAGATGGTCGCGTCGTCTTCGACGGTGTCGTTGAGCACCACGAAGTGCGCGTTCGCGTAGTCGAAGGAGTACCACTCCTCGCCTTGGCCCCCCTCGCCTTCCGAGATGTCCTGGGGCATCGCGAACTGCGCCAAGTAGTTCACCCGCAAGTTGTCGTGGTTGCCATTGGAGACCATGAAAGGGATGCGCGCGAGGGCGTCCTGCACTTGGAAGTCCCCTTCCCGAGCCTCGAAGAAAGCGTCCCACTCCGTCTGTAGCGCGCTGAGGTTCACCGCATCGCCGCTGAAGACGTGGAGGTCCGCGCCGGCCTCGAGGATCTGCCTCTGCGCGAGCTGCCAGACCCCGGCGGTGTTGTTGCGCGAGTCGCCGCTGGCCGCGAAGGTCCAGGGCTCGGTGCTCCCCAGGACGGGCGCGGTGGCCACGTCGAAGGTCTCGCTCCAGGCGCCGGGGCCGCCGACCTTGTAGTAGTAGGTCGTGGACGGCTCGAGCCCGCACACGTGGACCTCGTGGATCCGCACGTCGAGGCTGTCGGTGAGGGTCTCGTAGCGGGTCTCGTAGACCAGGGTGTGGCCCGAGCGAACCGCGACTTCGTCCGTGGCGCCATCGGCCGCGTCGACCGCGTCCTCGTCGAGGCCGTACAGGATCTGGGTCACGTCCGTGGCCAGGTCCGTGTGCCAGTTGACCGCGAAGGTCGTCGAGGCCTCCTCGCCGATGGCCACGTGCACGTGGTCGGGGGTCGGCGCGGCGCCCAGGGTCTCGCCGCCCATCCCCGCCTCGACCACCTCCGGCGTGCGGACCGTGCCGCTGCAGCCCTCGGGGACGTAGTCGAAGACGGTGAGCTCGCGCTCCTGGCCCAAGTCCCGCGGCGCCGGGGCCGCGTCGACGCCGGCATCGGCTGGCCCCGAGTCCGGGGAGGCGCCGTCGTCGTCGCCGCAGCCGGTGAAGAGGGAAGCCGCCAGGAGGAGGAGCGTGACCCGTCGCATCGCGGCGGAGCCTAGCACCCTCAGAAACCGGCGGTCAGCTGGACCCACCACAGGTCGTTGGCGGACTGCCCGACCAACTCGCCCGCGGCGTCGAAGTGCGTCTCTCGTTCGCGAACCCGCTGGTAGGCGACGAGGACCGCGATCCGCGGATCCCCCATGGGCATCCACCGGGCGCCGGCGGTGAAGCGGAGTCGCGAGGGGAGGTTCCGGAAGCCATCGAAACCCGGAGTCTCGTCGCGCGGGTCCTCGGAGCCGGCGCCGAGGAGCGATCCGTCGTCGGGCGCCCAGGGGTTCACCCAGTCCATGCGGGTGAGGAGCTCCACCTCGTGGGTCCCGGGCAGGAGCACGTCGGGCAACGCGTACTGAGCCTGGAGTCTCGCGCCCGAGGAGAGGAAGAGCGGAGCGGTGCTGGGGTCCTCGAACTCGTCCACGGTCGGCGCACAGCTGTCGTAGCCGAACTGACCATCCGACGCCCTGCCGTTGCGCAGCCATACGAAGGCTCCGGCGAAATAGAAGCCCTGCCAACGCGCCTCGAGGTCCACCGAGAAGCCGCGACTCCACAGGCGCGCCGCGTCGCAGTTGCTGAACACTCCGGCACCCACCGTGACCCGCGGGACGACGTTCCGGGCGAGGTCGTTCTCCTGGTCCACTCCTTCGGGGAGGCCCACGGCGTGGACCCGCAGGCGCGCGGAGTAGAGATAGGCGCCATCGCGGTTGGGCCGGAGGGTGGCGCCTTCGCCCGCGAAGACCCCCAGGCGATACTCGACGACCGGAAGCAGCGAGCCGTGGTCGACGTCGCCGATGCGCCCATGGACCATCACGCCCAGATCCCGGGCTGCCAACGGCGAGAGCCCCCGCTCCCCGAGGGGCCCTTCGCTCGGGGTGTAGAGGGGCCGGTCCCCGAGGCCGAGGGCCAGCTCGTCGAACCCGTGGGTCAACAGGAAGGGCACCCGGAAGCGGCCGGCGCGGACCTCGAGCCACTCCCACGGGGCCGCCTCGGCGTACGCGTCGCGGATCACCGCGTAAGAGCTCTCACCGGACTCCAGGAAGCCCACGTCGAGGCGCATCCGGAGCCAGCTCACCGGGGTCGCTTCGACGTAGAGGCGGGCGCGCTGGAGGCTGAACCCGTGGTCCGGCTGGCCGGCCGCGTCGGTCTGACGATGGTAGTAGGCTGGCTGGATCCATCCCCCGAGGTGGACCCAACGCTCGGGCGTCTCCCCCGCGTCGACCTCCTCCTCCCAGAGCGAGACGTCGGCGCTCGCCGGCGCAGCCAGCCCGCAGAGGCCGAGGAGGGACGCGAGCGCCAGGGCTCGAGGGGCGCGGAGGGAAGGCACGCCGAAGGGATACAGGAGCGCGTGGAGGGATCCAATCCCAGGGGTCAGCGGAGTCCGCGGAGGGGGTGCCACCGGTCCCCGTCCCGGGTCTCGAGGACCCACATGTCCGTGCCGTCGCGGGCGCCGAGGACCAGCCGCCCGTCGCGAACGCCCAGGTGGGCCGGCCCACAGAAGCCGCCTTCCTCGCTGCGGCAGGGGGCCGGCACCGGGGCGTCGTCGTGGGTCTCCCCGGTCCACCGGGCCACCCGAATCTGCGCGTCGTCCGCGCGGTGGTAGGCCACCAGCGTGATCTCGCCCAGCGACGCCGGCTTCGGCGCTCGCGCGTCGTCGAGGCGGCCGAGGGTGCGGC
>DCLA01000120.1:0-67863 GCA_002320815.1 Myxococcales bacterium UBA1660 | reverse complement strand
GGTGCGGCAGCCGTCCGCGGTGCAGCGGACGGCTGCCGCGCCCTCCCCGTCGTCGAAGGTCAGCACCGCGGCGTCCCCTTGCGCGTGAAACGCGAGGTCGCCGCCGAGGTCGGCGGTGCTGGCGAAGGGCCGGCCGGACCGGCTCACCGCGACGGCGCCGGCCTCCCGAACGAGCAGCCACGCCCCCTGAACTCTCACCTCCCCGCTCGCGGGCACCGCGGCCCCGTCCGCGAGGAGCGCGGTCGGCCCGGGCAGCGGCTCCACAGCAGTGGGCGTGGAGGGCGCGGCGGGCCCCGCTGCTGCATCCTCGGAGCCCTCCGCCCCATCCCCGGCCGGCTCGCCGGCCGCCTCGCCCTCGCTCGCCGCACCGGCCAGGGCGGCCTCGAAACGCCGCAACGCGACGCCCTCGGTCGGCTCCGCGCTCACGACGAGGACGGTCCCATCCGCGAGGGCGCGGACGGCGCTGGGGATGGCCCCGGCCGGGTGCGCCGCCAACCAGCGGGGCTCGGGCGTGACCGCGGTCTCGTCGGTGAGCCACGCCACCCCCGTGGCCTGACGGGCGCAGTCTTCCCCGCAGCGCTCGTCGGGCGTGCTCCAGACCAGCAGGGGCCAGCGCTCCGAGCCACCGAAGGCGTTCACCAGCCGCGGGCGCCGGAAGCGCCGCATGTCCACCCGACCGCCGCCGACCCGGACCCACGAGATCCCCCGGCCATCCAGGACCCGGACCTCGAGGCCGTCGCCCCGGGGTTCCATCCAGAGCTCGGCATCCTCCGCGGCGCGAAGGGGGACTCGCTCCGGCTGAACCGTGGCGCGCGCGTCGCCGAGCTCGAGGAGCGGGTCCTCGAGCCCGACGTAGACGTCGGCCTCCTGGCTCCAGAGGGTCATCGCCGCCTGGAGTCGCTGCACCGCGAGCCGGGGCCGGCTGGGGACCGTGCCCTCCCGGTCGGCCCCGGACGCCTGGCGCAGCTCCCCCTGGACCATGCGAACGGCCCGCCGGACCTCGCCCTCGGCGTGGCGCGTGTCGGGGAAGAGCCAGAACACCCGCGCCGGCGCCACGGCGTCCAGCTCCGCGGCGCAGTGCAGCGGCCAGTTCTCGGGCCCAGAGCGGAAGGCGTCCACGTAGGCGAGCTCCTCCCCCTCGGGCAGGGCCAGCCCGGGATCGGCGCTCACCCGGCCTCCCCAGAGGCATGCGACCAGCGCCCCGAAGGCCTCCCGCCCGGCTAGGGCCCGCTGTCGGCCGCGGAGATAGGGTCCGCCCACCAGAATCAGCGCGACGAGGGTGTTCCCGAGCACGATCGCCAGCAGGAGCCGCTTGCGGCGCTTGCCCTCGGCGGCCAGGCGCTCGAGCTCGGGATCGGTCTCCACCGCCCGATCCTGGTCCCGTCGGGGGCCCACGTCGACCGACTCGTCCCCGGATCCAGTGGAAGAAAGCGCCCGACTCACCCGTTGCGACCTCGTGACCCTCCAGGCCCCTGGTCCCAGGAAAGCAGCGTCGCTATGCTCGAACGACGGAACCGCGAGCGGTGAGACCGCTCCGCCCGGGGTCCTCCCCCGGACTCCCCGCGACGAGAGAAAGACACGAATGGAATCGATCAAGCGCCTCTGGAAACCACTGCTCGCGCTCATGGCGGTGGTCTCGGCGTTCTTCCTGACCTTCGGCTGGCCCCCCCGGAACGGGCTCCAGGTCGATCTGGACGGCTCGGGTCGCGCGCAGGCCGCGGCCAACATGGACCCCTACGACCTCACCCAGCTGAAGGTCCTCAACCGGGCCCTGTTCGAGGTGAAGGACCACTACGTCGAGCCCGAGCGGATCGACTACCAGCGGATGTTCCTCGCCGGTCTGAACGCCATCCAGCGCGCCGTCGCGCCCGTCATCGTCCACTACCAGGAGGGGCAGAGCGAGCTCACCGTGCAGGTGCGCAACGAGCGCCGCTCCTTCGGCGTGGCCGTGGACAGCCCCTGGTCCCTCGCACGCCGCTACAAAGACGTCTTCGGCTTCCTCCAGAGCGAGCTGGCCAGCGAAGAGGACATCGAGCTCCGGGACATCGAGTACGCGGCGGTCAACGGCATGCTGCGGACCCTCGACCCGCACACGATCCTCCTGACCCCCGACGTCTTCGAGGAGATGCAGATGTCCACCCGCGGCGAGTTCGGCGGCCTGGGCATCGTGATCAGCATCCGGGACGGTCACCTCACCGTGATTCGGCCCATGCCCGGCACCCCGGCCGCGCGCGCGGGCCTCGAGCGGATGGACCGCATCGTGAAGATCAACGACGAGTCGACCCTCAACATGCCGCTGAACGAGGCCGTGGACCGGCTCCGGGGTCCCCCCGGCTCCCAGGTCAGCGTGTGGGTCCGCCGCCGTCAGGCCAACGGCAACTGGTCCAACCCCCGCCGGGTCGAGCTCACCCGGGCGGTGATCCACATCGAGTCGGTCGAACACCGGATGCTCGGGGACGGGATCGGCTACGTCAGCATCAACAACTTCCAGGGCAACACCCACGAAGACCTCCAGCGCGCCCTCGCCGATCTGCACGGCCAGGAGCTGAAGGGCCTCGTCCTCGACCTCCGCGACAACCCCGGCGGTCTCCTGGACCAGGCCGTGCGCATCGCCGACACCTTCCTCTCCAGCGGCACCATCGTCCGCACCAGCTCGCCCGACGAGCGCCAGCGCGACGAGAAGTTCGCCCGTCCCGAGGGGACCGAGCCCGACTACCCGATGGTGGTGCTCATCAACGGCTCGAGCGCCTCGGCCTCGGAGATCGTCGCCGGCGCCCTGAAGAACCACGACCGCGCGCTGGTCATCGGTCAGCGCTCCTTCGGCAAGGGCTCGGTCCAGGTCCTCCAGAACTTCCAGGACGGCTCCGCCCTCAAGCTGACCATCGCCCAGTACCTCACCCCGGGTGACGTCTCGATCCAGGGCGTGGGCATCGTGCCGGACATCGGGATCGACCCGATGACCGTCGACGAGGAGGACATGGATCTGGACATCGACCCGGAGTCCTACCTCCGGGAGGCCGACCTGCAGTCGCACCTCACCAACCAGAACGCTCGGGACTCGGGCCGCCCCTCGGTCGTCCTGCGCTACTACCTCAACCGCGAGATGCGCCAGCAGCTCCGGGAGGCCGACCCCCGGGACACGGAGAACGAGGAGGAGGACGAGTTCCTCACCCGCTTCGCCAAGCAGCTCCTCACCCACGCGACCCACTCCGAGCGCCCGCAGATGCTGACCGACGCGGCCAGCGTGATCACCGAGGTCCGGGATTCGGAGATGGCCCGCGCCGTCGCCGATCTGCGTCGCCTCGGCGTCGATTGGAGCGTCGGCGAGGACCAGGGCGCCAGCCCGGTCGCCGTCGAGATCAGCACCACCCCCGAGGGTGGCACCGCCCGCGCGGGCGAGCCCTTCGGGCTCAAGGTGCGGGTCACGAACAACGGTGAGGCCCCCCTCTTCCGGCTCCGCGCGGTCACCGACAGCGACTACCGCCTCTTCGACGACCGCGAACTGGTCTTCGGCCGCCTGAACCCCGGCGAGACCCGGGAGTGGACGACCACCCTGGGCGTGTGCGTCTCCGACGAGGACGAACGCCGCGAGTGCCGCCTGCCCAGGGACATCCCCGACCGCGCCGACGGGATCCGGGTGACCTTCCAGGAGGAGCACGGCCACGCACCCGAGCCCGTCGAGGTTCGGACCACCGTCCAGGCCCTCGACCGCCCGCAGTTCGCCTACTCGGTGCACGTCGCCGACGACATCGAGGGCAACGGCGACGGGTTCCTGCAGCGCGGCGAGAAGGCCAGCCTCTACCTCCGCGTGAAGAACGTGGGCCAGGGGCAGAGCTTCGAGACCCACGCCAACCTGCGGAACCTCGCCGGCCGCGGCATCGTGCTCACCGCGGGTCGCTTCCGCATCGACGACATCGCGCCCGGCCAGGAGAAGGTCGTCCGCTTCACCTTCGAGGTCCTCGAGGACTTCGAGCGTGAGGAAGCGAAGCTGGAGATCTCGGTCATCGACGCGGACCTCCGCGAGTCGGTCACCGAGAACGTCAGCGTCCCCATCCGCAACGCCGCCCAGGCGCCCCAGGCGCGCAACGGTCGGGTCACGATCCCCCAGGGGACCGAGGTCCGCGCCGCGCCCGGCGCCGACGCCCACCTGCTCGGTCGCGTCGAGGGCGGCGCGCTCAGCGTGGCCGCCCAGGCCGAGGTCGGTGGTTTCGTCCGGGTGGAGCTCGCCGACGAGGAACCCGGCTGGGTCCCCGTCGCCGCCACCAGCGGCAGCGGTCGCGGCGGGAGCCTGGCGCGCGCCTACGACCACATGCCCCCCGAGCTCGAGGTGGCCCACGGCGGTGACCTGGTCACCCGGGACGACTCGATCACCATCCGGGGCACCGCCCGGGACGACCAGCGCGTCCGCGACCTCTACGTCTACGCGGGCTCCCAGAAGGTCTACTACGACGCCAACGAGAGCGGCGGCGACGCCCGCACGATGAGCTTCGAGACCCGGGTGCCCCTCCACGGCGGCATCAACTACATCACGGTGTTCGCCCGCGAGAGCAACGAGGTGGTCTCCCGCCAGCTCTTCGTGGTGCGCCGCGACGCCGCCGACGGCTCGCTCATGGAGACCCCGCGCCACGATGAAGGCGTCTGGGGCGTCCCGGGCGAGGAAGAGCAGGCCGACTGACTCAGCGGAGCTCGCCGGCGCGCTGGCGAGCTCCGTGGATCAGGTGGGACCCCAAGCTGAGAACGCCTCGCGCGAGCGAGGCGTTCAACGCGTGTTGAGCAACGACGGGCCCGAGTCGTCCAGCCCGCATCCCGACGGGCGCGGCAGCGGCCAACCACCGTCCTACCCGGTCTCGTCCCAGGGCCGCGAGCACTCGGGCGTCGAACTCCCGAGAAGCGTCCAGGGCGTACCGGGCTGCGCGCCCCATGCCCCGCGCCTGAAGGAGCCCGGCGAGATGACCAGGGTCCAATGTCCCGGTCGAGCCCAGCGCTGCCAAATCGGAGCGAAGGCGCTCGCGTCGGCGCGCGTCCAGGGGTCCCCCGGCCGCGTGCCCGATCGCGTGGGTGGCGACGTCGTAGGGGTCCAAGAGATGGACGGGCACCCCCAAGAGTTCCCGGTCCACCCGGCTGCGCGCGAAGACTTCCGCGGTCGACATACGGAACAGCCCCCACTTGAAGAGACGCCGGTGGAGGTCCACGGCGACCAGGTGGCCGCCGAAGGTCCGCGCCCGATCGTCGCGGTCTCGCGCCACGCGAGTGAACCCTCGTCCGACCAGCGCTCTCTCGGCGGCGTCGAAATGGCCCTCGGGGACCAGGAGATCGACGTCGGCCACCCGGGCGGCCCGGCCAGGGTCGCAAGTGAGCTCGAGGAGTGCCCCTTTCAACGGCGCCACCGGCGAGACCCCGTCGAGGGCCCCGACCGCTCGCTCCAACGTGATGAGCACCTTGGCCCGGTGAGCCCGACTCACGGCGCGACCGTGACGACCCGGCCGTCGGTGGTGACCACCGCGTTCTCGAGGGGTTCGTCGACGCGAGCCCCGTCCCAGACGACGACGTTCCGGAGCCGCACCGGTCCGACCTTCGCGCCGGCGCCGACCCACGTTCCATCCAGCTCGGCGTCCGGATGAATCTGCGCCTCGGCGTGGACCCGGGTCCCGTCGTGGCGTCCGTGCGCGGCCAGGTATCGCCGAGGGGTGCCGAGGTCTTCCCAGGGGTCGTGCGAGACCCAGGCCCCGACGTGACACCCCGCGTTGAGCCACGGCGCATAGCCCTCCCGGACGATGCAACCCGAGGTCGGCAACGTCTGGAGGCACTCGGGAGAGAGCACGTGGACCCCGGTGAACACGTGAGGCTCGCCGCGGCCTTCGTGCCGGGGAGCGGTAGTGCCATCGATACCCACGACGCGGTCCTCCCGCGTCCAGACTGCTCCGAAGTCGCGCGCGCGGGGATCTTCGCGAACCACCATCGTGGCCCATGCTCCCGCTTCGCGATGAGCGGCGACGACGGCTGTGAGGTCCGGCTCGAAGAGAACATCGGAGTTCATCAGGACCACCGGCCCACCGGGTTCGGCCAACCACTCGGCGACTGCCGCCACGCCGCCCCCGGTGCCCAGCAACTGGGGCTCGTTGTGGAAGCGGAGGGTCATGGCGCCGGGGGCGGCTCGCCGCAACGCGGCCTCGACCGTGTGGGGGAGATGGTGCGTGTTCACCATCACCTCCCGGGCCCCGGCACGCGCGAGGGCGCCGAGGGCCACGGCGGCCATGGGCCGGTTGGCGAAGGGCACCGCCGGCTTGGCTCGCTCCTCGGTCAGAACCCCGAGGCGGCTGCCGCGTCCGGCGGCCAGAAGCATCGCGCGCATGCGAGGACTCTCCCCGCCCCGCTACCTCGGCGCAAGGAAGCCGCACGACCGCCCCGGACCTCGTCACTTTCTTCCGTCATCGGGGCGTTGGGTGCAGGTTCGGGTCGTGGTCGTCGCCCACCCCGCCATCGTTCGTGCCGATCCCCTCGTCGGCGCCGTCCTCGACCGAACCTATCGCGTCGAGGCGCCCCTCGCGCGCGGAGGGATGGGTGCCCTCTACCGGGGGACCCACGCTCGCCTGGATCGCCCGGTGGCCATCAAGGTGCTGGCCGCCGCCTTCGCCGGGAGCGATACCGCGCGCCGGCGGTTTCGGCGCGAGGCGCGAGCGTTGGCCCGGCTCCGTTCGCCGCACGTCGTCGACGTCCTCGACGTGCTCGAGGCACCGGACGGGCGCCCCGTCCTCGTCACCGAGCTCCTGGATGGCGAGGACCTCGGCCAGCGTATCGAGCGGACGGGCGCCCTCTCGATCCCGGAGGCCCTCGCAGTCGCCGCCCAGCTCGCCGACGCCCTCGCCGTCGCGCACGCAGCCGGGGTGGTCCATCGCGACATCAAGCCTTCGAACGTCTTCCTCTGTCAGACCGCGGATGACTCCATCGTCCTGAAGTTGCTCGACTTCGGCGTGGCGCGTCTCGAGGACGACGCGGCGATTACCAAGACCGGAGTCGCCCTCGGAACTCCTCTCTACATGGCTCCCGAGCAGGTTCGGAAGGCGTCGGCGGCGGATGCGCGCTCCGACGTCTACGGTGCCGGCGCGGTCCTCTACCACGCGCTCGCCGGCAAGGCGCCCTACCCCGGAGGCAACGCCACCGAAGCGCTGGCGCGGGTCTTGGACGGCCCGCCACCGCCCCCCAGTAGGTGCCGTCCCGATCTGCCCTTCGCGGTCGAGGAGTTGGTGCTGCGTGCGATGGCGCGAGAGCCCGGCGCACGGTTCGTCGATGCCATGAGCTTCGGCGCGCGAGCTCGGGAGCTCGGGGCGCGCTTCGCCCCGAACGAGGAGGAGCGATCCACGCGGCGGCGCGACAAAGCCATCTACGTCGGCGGGGCCGCCCTCGTCGGCGCCGGCGCCGCGGGTCCGCTCGCCGTCGGCTCGCTACCCGTCGCGGCCGTGGTCGGCGCCGTGGCCGGTCTCGGGGCCTGGGCGTCCCTGCGCCGTTGGCCGGCGGCCGGCGAGCACCTCGCGACCGCGACGATGGCGGCTCTCGGCGCCTACGCCGCCGGAGCCCTCCTCGGTCGGACCGAGCTCTTCGGTGCCCTGGTGCCTTTTCTCCTCGCCCTCATGGCGGCCGTCGTCGCCGGCGCATGGAGTGTCCAACGCACGCGGGCTCAGAGCCGCACGACGCGCGACGAAGATCCCTCGACGCTCCCCACGGAGAACGGGTCGAGGACCACGCTCCCGTCGGACTCCGTCAAGCGGCCGGCGATCCAGCAAGCGTCGATGAAGCGCTCGCGCAAGACCTCGGGAATCCCCGCCGGTGCGTGGAGCGGGACCAAGGCGCCCCCGTCGTCCGCCAGCGCGAGCGAGTCGCCCTCCTCCCGCAGGCGACCGTCGGCCCGCAGGATGGCCACCGGTTCCGCCAGCGCCGGGTACTGACGCACGACTTGCCGGTAGTGCTCGACCACTCGCTCCGCCTCGCGCTCCGCCATCTCCGCCAACCGCTCGTGGACGCGAGCATCGAGGGCCGGCGACACCTCGTACTGGAGCAGACGGATGCGCCGTGGCGCCGGACCGTCCTCGAGGGTCGCCAGCCCCACCCGCAGCACCCGCGGGCACGGACCGACCGAGGCCTCTTCGCCCCGGGAGCGCTCCTCCCGAAACACCTCGCCGGTCTGCGTGCAGACCAAGTATCGGCGCTGAAGCGATCCGGTTCCAGCCGTCGGAAGCCACTCGCGGCCGACCTCGACCAGCTCCCTTTCGCTGATCGACTGCGTGCTCGGATGGCGCTGACTGGAGCGGTGCGTCCAGGCCGCGATGCGACGATGGGCTTCGGCCGTCGGGAGCTCTTCGCGGAGGTCTCGAGCGAGGCGAGCGCCCCCATCGAGGATGCGCGAGACCATGTCCACGTCGTTGTCGGCCAGGGCGCGCCGTAGGCGAGCGAGGGCGCGACCCAGTCCCGGAGGCGTGGGCCGCGGCGCCTCCCGCAACACGTGTTCGAGGGCCTCGCGCACCGCCGTGGAGGAAGGAGCCGCCTCGATCCCCGAGCGCACCACGGCGATGAGCAGCTCCTCCAACGCATCGCCCAGCGGGCTCGGGAGTCGCGGCGGAGGCCGCTCGGTGCCCGGCGACGAAGGGCTCTCGCTTCGGGCCGGAGAGCCCCCGACCCCGGCGAGGAGCGCCAGAGCGGCTTCGACGAAGGGTCCCTCGGTCGCTCCCTCGGCGGTGACGACTCGCAGCTCGCCGTCGCGCGCGGTCACCACCACCAGCTCGCGTCGTCCGTCGAGGCTCAGCTCGAGCGTGGCGCGCTCCAAGCGCGCCGGAGGAGCCGGCGAGAGGTCCTCCCGCCGTCGCGCCAGGTCCACCAAGTCGAGAGCCGCCGGGGGAACGCTGTTGCGACTCTTCATACTGCCCTCTGGAGCGCATCCCAACGCCGCTCGAGCTCGAAGCGGAGCGCCCGGTCGACCCGGCGCAGGTCGAGCTCCCGGGCCTCCGCGACCAGGCCCCGGGCCACGTCGACGCGCCCATCACCGGCCACCTGTTCGGCCCGCCGGAGAAAACAGCGCGCGGCCGCCCGGATGGCCAGGGGCTGCCGCTCGACTCGAATCCGGTCGACCTCGATGGCTCGTCGGAAAGCCGACAGCGCGATCGCGTGCTGGCGACGACGGGCGTACGCGATCCCGATCACCAGATGGGGCCAGACCCATCCCGGGCGCAGACTCGCGGCGCGCTCCAGACGGCGGCGCGCTCGCTCCACGGCCCCGAAAGCCAGCCAGAGATGTCCCATGGCGTAGGAGCGCCACGCCGCGAAGCGCTTGCCGCCGAGCGCCGGTCGGGTCTCTTCCACCGTACGCAGAGCCGTCGTCTGCTCGGGCTCCACCTCTTCACCGCGGAGGTCGACTCGGGCCAGGATCGTCTCCCGGGCTTCGTCCAGCTCCGCTCCATGCCGGGCGCCGCGGGGAGTCCGCGCCAGCTTCTGGAGGCTACTGAGCGCTCGACCGTCCGCGACCCGCCGGAGGGCGCGGAGCGCGCGGTGAACGACCCGCTCGTCCTCGTGCTCGAGGAGCGCGGCGATGCGAGGCGTGTCCTCCACCGCTCCCAACGTCTCCAGGGCCTCCAGAGCCGCCTCCAGTACCGGCGTCTCCCCCCGATCGAGGAGACTCCGGACGTACTCGCGGCCGCGCGGGTCGCCATGCTCGCCCAGTGCCCCGGCGATCAGCGCCTTCGGACCATCATGGCGAGACCGCTCGTACTGCTCGGCCAGAACCGGCCGCACCCGCGGGTCGGCGATGGGTCGAAGGGCGCGGGCAGCTTCCATCGCCACGTCCTGCCCGCCCTGGCGGAGCAGGGTCAGGAGCGTGGGAACCAATCGCGGATCGCCGGCGTGGCGAATCGACGAGAGGAGCTCCCGCTGCGAGCCGCTCCCCGCGTCCCCCTCCAACACCGCCGCGGCGTGAGCGACCAGCATCTCGGGCAGCTGCCGTGCCCGGAGAAAGAGCTCGGCGCGGTCGTCGCCGGGCATGGTGGCGAGGGGTTCCTCGCTTCGCTCGCCTTCCCAGTACGCGCGAACCTGCTCCTCGACCTCCGTCACCAGCTTCGCCCATCGCTCGCGAGCCTGCCGCGCGGCCCGGGCGCCGGCTCCGCCGAGCTTCTCCCGCGCCTCCGCCAGCTCGAGTTCGAGGGCATGGTCGCCGGCCTGACTCGCGATGTCCGCCAAGCGGTCCGCGTCCGGCGCAGCGAGCTCCCGGTCTTCGTGCATGGCAACCAGCCGTCCCAGGGCAGCCCGCCGCTGGCGGAGCGATCCGGCTCGAAGGAATCCGAGGAGCGTCTCGACGTCGTCGAGGTCCTCTGTCGAGAACGTCTCGTCGGCGTCCATGCGCCCCAGGATCGACATGTCCGCAGCGGAGGTCGGTGGCTCGGGGGGGGCCCCCGGCGGAGGGCGCGATGCGCGCTCCTCGTCGGCGAGCTCCCCCTCGCCGGCCACCGCGACGCTGCAAGCGCTGACGATCTGCACGAGCGAGCGCGCGGCCTCGAGGTCCGGCGCATCGGTCTCGAGGCGGAGCTCCTGGCGGACCTCCGCGCTCGACGCCTTGCCCAACCCCTCGAGCAAGGCCCGGCGCAGCCGGGCCACTCGGGGCTCGAAGCGCTCGCTCATGAGTCGGCGTCGGACCCGTCGGCTCGGGGCAACTCGAGATCGAAGACGCCGCCGAGGTCCAGCTCGTCGGCCAGTGGCTCGCCCTCGTCGCCCTCGAGCTCCGGGAGATCGGGCAAACCATCGTCCCCCTGGAGGCCCGCCGTCAGGTCATCCAAACCGGTCTCGCCGCCATCGTCCTGACCCAGCTCGGCCAGGGTGGAGATCCCGTGGTCGTCCCACTCCTCGGCGGTCGGCGTCTCGTTGCCGTCGCGGTACCCGTATTCCGCCCCGGCCGCGTCCAGGTCGTCGGCGAGGTCCAATTCGATCCCCGGCGAGAGCGAGGCGTCGGCCGGCGCCAACGGTTCGGAGTCGTCGAGGTCGAGCAGGCTCGCCGGGTCCAGGTCGTCGAGGGCGGCGGTTCCATCCTCGAGCCCTACGTCTTCCGACTGGCCCGAGGCGATGTCGATCAGGAGCTCGTCGGCCCCGGTGCCCAGCACCTCGTCCGCCCCCAACGGGGGCAGAGGCGGCAGGTCCAGATCATCGTCGTCATCGCCGCGGGGCATGGAGGCGTAGGGTACCACGGACCCCGTGCAAAGGTGGCTACGAGCGGAGTCGGATGATAGCTTCGGCCCCATCGGCATGAGGGTTTTCATGGGACGCGGTTGGATCGCAGCGATGCTGCTCGGCGGGTGCGCGGTGGACACGGCGGCGATCCCCGGCGACTCCGGTACGGGAGTCGACATGGTCGTCCCCGAGCGGGACTTCGGCATCGACGCCTGCACCGACCCGACCTGCGAGTGCGCCGGAATGGACACCGACGGCGACGGAACCAACGACTGCGACGACGGATGCCCCTCCGACGGCGGCAAAGTCGAGCCCGGAGTCTGCGGGTGCGGAGTCCGGGACGTCGACATGGACATGGACGGCGTCTACGTGTGCGACAACGACTGCAACGACGGCGACCCTTTGGTCAAACCCGGAGTCGCCGACGGATGCAACGAGGTCGACGACGACTGCGACGGCGAGGTCGATGAAGACTGCGCCCCCGGCTGCGCCGACGAAACTCGCGAGGGGTACGTGGACACCGTGGCCTATCCATCGATCGCCGCCTGCGCCGGGGGCTGGTCGGTCCCGGGGATTTTCGCCGACGGGTCGCCCAGTTGTGCTCGTCGAGCAGGAAACGATGGTGCGAACCCGGAAGGCGATGGTTGCGATATCGACGATCTCTGCGCAGACGGATGGCACGTTTGCGACTCCCCGGAAGAGGTCGAGGCACTCGGGGAGGACTGCGGCGCAGCCGTCGTCGGCGCTGCTCCGACGTTCTTCGCAGCGAGCGTGTCGGGACAAGGCTCGGACCGCTGCAGCACGAGCGGGTCGAACAACGTGTTCGGCTGCGGCAACTCGGGTTCCGTGCCCCCCGAGAGCACCACGTGCTCCCCACTGAACCAGCTGATGGGGTACCCCTGCAGCATCTCTGGTACCGGCTGGACCTGCTCGTCCGGCGGGCCGAACACCGAGGCGGACACCGTGGTGAAGGACGGGCCGGACGGCGGGGGTGCTCTGTGTTGTCGCGACTGAGCACCTTTTCATTGACGTGCCCGGGACGGGCTCAGTAGGCTCGGCCCGCGGATGGCGCGTGCACGAGTGATTGCGACCGGCGAAACCAACGTCGGCATGAAGCGCACCCACAACGAGGACAACTACACGTGCCTCGATGAGGATCACCTCTACGTGGTTGCGGATGGCATGGGGGGTCACGCCTCGGGAGAGGTGGCCTCGCAGATGGCCATCGACACCCTGCGTGAGTTCTTCAAGGCCACCACCGCGGACCCCGAAGCGACTTGGCCATACAAGATGGACAAGTCCCGGGGCTACGAGGAAAACCGGCTGATCACCAGCATCAAGCTGGCGAACCTGCGGATCTACGAAGCTGCCCAGCGCGACCCCAAGTTGCGCGGCATGGGTACCACGGCCGTCGGGATCCTCGTCGTGGACGATGGTGTGCTCATAGCCCACGTCGGAGACTCACGGGTCTACCGCGTCCGCGGTGGGAAGATGGAGCAGCTCACCGAGGACCACTCGCTGCTCAACGACTACATCAAGATGAAGCGCCTCTCCGAAGAGGAGATCGCGAACTTCCCGCACAAGAACGTGATCGTCCGCGCGCTGGGGATGAAGGAGACCGTCAAGGTCGACACCCAGCTCGACAAGCCCCAACCCGGCGACATCTACGTGCTGTGCAGCGATGGGCTCTGCGGCCCTGCGAGCGACCAAGAGATCGAAGAGATCGTCCTCGCCGAGCAGAAGGACATGAAGGCGGCGGCCAGCAAGCTCATCGAACGAGCGAACTCGAACGGCGGCCCCGACAACATCACGGTCGTGCTCGCCAAGGTCATCGGCATCGGGTGACCCCCGGCTCAGGAGACCGCGGCTCAGTCTACGATCTGAGCACAATATTCCACAATAGGTAGACACGGGCCTCCCGCGAGCCTACCTTCCGGTGGTGACGTCAAAAGGTATTCTGGCCGTCGGGGTGCTTGCGCTTTGGGCGGCCTGCGGCGAGCCCCCCTCTGGACACGAGGAGTCGCATGCCGCGGCATCGCTCTCGCAAGCCTACGATGCGGGAACGAATGAAGTCATCGAGCCAGGGCACCGTGTCCTGGGCCGGACCAACGGTCACTATTTTCCCGCGCTCTTGATGCGATGGGAGGACCCGCAACTCGGAGTCCTGAAGCTCGGAGAGGGGCAGCCGGGGTTCGTGTACTCGCCGACCCGGGTTCTTCAACTCGATGCGTCATGGAAGACGACCTTCATGCTCAGTGGTCGAGCCGTGGCAAAACTCGAGAACCACCCCACCCTCGGACGGCCCCTGCTTCACCTCAGCGAGGTCTCCAGCGTCTACTTCGGCAATACCAACTACCGGGACGTCGAGTTCCTGTACCAGGGCGCGGCGCTTGCCGGAGATGGTGAGGGGTTCGACATGCTGATCCGTGGCCAGTCCGTGAACGCAGCGCGCTTCCCCGAAACGACATCTCTCCGGGGCGGTGACGTCACCATCGCCGGAGGCGATGCCTCCGCCCCCGCACCCTACGAGATACCACTCGACGCGGGAGAACTGATTCTCCGCGGGGGGAGACGACAGAGTGTGACGGCCGGCAACGTCGCCATTGGAGACCCCCCGTCCGAGTGGGGAGATGCCGAGGGCGCGGTCTGGGTCGATGACGCGTTGACGCCCCCGACCACTCCTCAGCCTGGAGGGGGCTATCTCTTCGCGAAGGAAGGCGCGCTCTACTGGATGGGCTCCCGCGGCACCGTGACGCTGGTCGCCCCTCCGTGAACGGGTGTAGACCGGGTTTCGCTCGTCAAACGAGTGTACGCCGGGTATGAGAGGGCATGCTCCGATGCGTTGTCACAGGGGGTGCAGGATTCCTCGGCTCCCACCTCTGCGAGCGGCTGCTCACTCAGGGTCACGAGGTCCTGTGCGTCGACGATTTCTCGACGGGAGACCGAAGGAACATCGCGCACCTCGAGCACTCTCCACGTTTTCACGTGATGGACCACGACGTGACGCAGGCCTATTTCGCGCCTGCGGACCGACTGTACAATCTCGCCTGCCCTGCGAGCCCTATCCACTACCAGCGCGATCCCATCAAGACGGTGGTCACCAATGTGGAAGGCACTCTCAATGGTTTGCGGCTCGCCAAGCGGACGGGCGCTCGCTTCCTCCAGGCCTCTACGAGCGAGGTGTACGGGGACCCCACGGTTCATCCACAACCGGAGTCCTATACGGGCAATGTGAATCCCATCGGCCCGCGCGCTTGTTACGATGAAGGCAAGCGATGCGCCGAGACGCTGTGCTTCGACTTTCACCGTCAGGCGGGCGTTCAGATCAGAGTGGCGCGCATTTTTAACACCTATGGTCCCCGGATGGCTGTGGAAGATGGACGGGTCGTGAGCAACTTCATCGTCCAAGCGCTACGAGGTGAGGACTTGACGGTTTACGGAACCGGCTCGCAGACGCGGTCATTCTGTTTCGTCGACGATCTGGTAGGTGGCCTGATGTCCCTCATGGAGCATCCCACGCACACCGGCCCCATCAACCTCGGCAACCCTGGTGAGTTCACGGTACTCGAACTCGCTGAGAAGTGCATTCGGCTCACCGGGGCGAAAGTGAACGTCGTGCGCCGGCCGATGCCCGCAGACGACCCCAAGCAGCGCCGGCCGGACATCGACCGGGCCCGGGCCGTTCTGGGCTTCGAGCCTCGAATCGCGTTGGATGTGGGTCTCGACCGGACGGTCGGGTACTTCCGACGAGAGCTCGGCCTGTGAGCGAAGAGCTCGAGACATCGAGCGGCCCCGAGCCCGATAGGAAGATTCCGTACCAGCCCGCACTAGATGGCTTTCGTGCCATCGCGGTCTGCCTAGTCCTGCTCGATCATTTCTTCCTCGTCCCGCTGGGGTACCTCGGTGTCAAAGCGTTCTTCGTCCTCTCGGGCTACCTCATCACGCTAATTCTTCTGAGCACCACGAGCTCCCCTTTCCCCACCTTCGCTCGGGTATTCTACCAGCGCCGCGCCATGAGGATCTTTCCTCTTTACTACTCGTACATCGCTGTGCTGGGTGTGACCTACCTACTCCTTCACAAGCCCGAGGGAATGGCTGGCAACTGGCCGTACCTCGTTTCGTACACGGCGAACTTTGCGCCTCTGGACCCGCAATGGCGCGCCAGCGCATTCTTCGCTCACCTGTGGTCGCTTGCCACCGAAGAGCAGTTCTACATCGTTTGGCCACCGGTGGTCTGGCTGATGGCGAGGACCGGCGGAGTGCGCCGGGTAGGAGCGGCAGCAGCCGTTGCCACCGTCCTGCTCCCGGTCTCTCACGTGTTGCTCGTGGACGCGGTCGACATCGACCCAGTAGCTGCGCAATGGCTCCCCACCAGACACTTCGACGCCCTCACGGGGGGGGCCCTGCTCGCCTGTATCCCGATTCGGCAGATACCTCACGCTCTTCGATGGACTTGGGGAATGGCGCTGGTGGTCGGGAGCGCATTGGTCGTCGCGGCACTCGTCAACACCGCTCCGGCCAGCGCCCACTTCGAACCTCTGGGCCCGCTCGACGCCGGGCTGTATCACGTGAGCTCGACCCCACTGGGCAATACGGGCCTGAATCTCGTGTTCATCGCGGCGGTGGTTACCTGCGTGCTCCATCAGCCGACCGCGCGTGCTCTTGGTAGGCCGGTGCTCGTGTGGATGGGCAAGGTCTCGTACGGCACTTACGTCCTCCATTATCCGCTCGGGATCCTATGGCAACGTGCCGGCTGGACCCACTCGTTGGGGTTCCCGTTCTATTTGCTCGCCGCCTTTGCGTTGGCCGGGGCGTCTTACTATCTCCTCGAGCGCCCCTTCCTCCGAATGAAGCGCGCCTACCCCACCGGCTCGGGTTCCCGGTGAGCGATAGGACGACACCGGGACGAGCGCGGCAGGCGCCAAGGCGCCCTCGTGAATCCGGGAGTCCGATCTCCTTGACCGCAGCCTCGATGGGAGGAAGAACGGGCCCATGACGCTTTGTATGGTGGGAACCGGGTACGTAGGCCTGGTGAGCGGCGCCTGCTTCGCCGAGACGGGACAGACCGTCGTGTGCGCGGACAAGGACGAGAGCAAGATTCAGATGCTGGAGGGCGGGAAGATCCCCATCTTCGAGCCCGGGCTCGAAGAAGTCGTCGAGCGCTCCGTCGCTGCCGGACGGCTCTCCTTCACGTCCGATGTCGCCGCGGCAATCCGCGACGCGGAGGTCGTCTTCGTCGCCGTCGGCACGCCGCCACGGGCCGACGGCGGCGCGGACTTGTCCGCGGTCGACGCCGTCGCTCGCAGTGTCGCCGAGCATGCCGAGCGGGAGATGGTGCTCGTCCTCAAGAGCACCGTCCCCGTCGGCACGAACCGGCGGGTGCGGCGCATCGTTGCCGACGCCCCCCACCCCATCCACGTCGTGTCGAATCCGGAGTTCCTCAAAGAAGGTGAAGCGGTCAACGACTTCCTCCGCCCCGATCGGGTGGTCATCGGCTGCGATTCCGACGACGAGTTCGCCAGGGGCGTGATGTCTCGGCTCTATCACCCCGTTTGTCTCGACCGAAACCGCATGGTCTGGATGGACCCCGCGAGCGCCGAGCTGACCAAGTACGTGGCGAACACGATGCTGGCCATGCGCATCTCGTTCATGAACGAGATCTCGCAGCTGTGCGAGAAAGTCGGCGCCGACGTGCACTCGGTACGGCACGGCGTGGGCAGTGATTCGCGGATCGGCCCGAAGTTCCTGTATGCCGGGCCTGGCTACGGGGGCAGCTGCTTCCCCAAGGACGTCAAGGCGCTCGTCCACACGGCTCGCGAAGCGGGCCTCGAGCTCGAGCTCGTCGCAACGACCGACCGCGTGAACGCGCGGCAGAAGGGGGTGCTCCTCCGCAAAATCCGCGCTCACTTCGCCGACGACCTGCGCGGCAAACGTATCGCCGTATGGGGAGTGGCGTTCAAGCCTCGGACGGACGATATCCGAGACTCGGCGTCCCTCACGCTCGTCGACGCCCTGCTCGCCGACGGCGCCGAAGTCATTCTTCACGACCCCGAAGCGCTGGACAACGCGCGAGCTCGCTACGGCGACAGGGTCGAGTACGCCGCGACCGCATACGGTGCGGCCGAAGGCGCCGACGCGCTGTGCCTCCTGACCGAGTGGCGTGAGTACCAGAACCCCGACTTCGGTCGCCTCAAGGAGCAGATGCGCGGCACCCTCCTTCTCGACGGACGGAACATCTGGTCGACTTACGGCCTGCGGGGGCAGGGATTCCACTACGATGGGATCGGCGTCCACGGAAGCTGACTGAACGCCAGTGCCCCCGATGCAACTCACGGGGGCATCCAACCACCGTTTCCCCGACCCACGGAAGAAGTTCCGAGATGACCATACACGACGTCGGCCTCGGCGAGGCCGGCTGCCTGATCATTGCCGAGGTGGGCCAAGCTCACGATGGCAGCCTAGGCACCGCCCACGCGTACATCGACGCCATCGCGAAAGCGGGCGCCCACGCGGTCAAGTTCCAGACCCACATCGCGGCTGCCGAGAGCACGCCGGATGAGCCCTGGCGTATCAAGTTCTCGCCCCAGGACGAGACGCGCTACGAGTACTGGCAGCGGATGGAGTTCACGAAGGAGCAGTGGTCCGGGCTGAAGGAGCACGCGGATCGGTGCGGGCTCATCTTCTTGAGCTCCGCCTTCTCCTTCGAGGCCTTCGAGCTCCTGGAGCGGCTGGAGATGCGGGCTTGGAAGGTCGCTTCTGGAGAGGTCAGCAACCACCCGCTCCTCGAGAAGATGATGGCCACGGGCAAGCCCATCCTCTGCTCGACCGGGATGAGCCCATGGGCCGAGCTCGACGCGGTCCACGCTCTCGCGCAGCGCTTCGACGTGCCTTTGACCTTCTTTCAATGCACCTCGGCATACCCATGCCCCCCCGAACGGCTGGGATTGAATCTGCTCGGGGAGCTCGAAGAACGGTACGGGAGCGCGGTCGGTCTCTCGGACCATTCGGGGTCCATCGTCCCGGGCCTCGGGGCGGTCGCGCTGGGCGCCGACGTCCTGGAGGTGCATGTCACGATGAGCCGAGATGCCTTCGGCCCGGACGTTCCCGCCAGCATCACCTTTCCCGAGCTGCGACAGCTGGTCGACGGCGCGCAGCTTCTCTACACCGCGCACAACCATCCCCTGGACAAGGACCAGGTCGCCGAGAGCATGCACGAGATGCGATCCCTGTTCACCAAGAGCATCGTCGCGGCTCGCGACATCCCCGAGGGTCAGGAGCTCACCGAAGCCGACCTCGACTATCGGAAGCCCGGAACGGGTGTTCCTGCGGCCCGGTGGCGGCAACTCATCGGAACCGCTGCTGTCCGATCGTTCGAGACCGGTGAGCAGATCACCGAACGGGTGGAGTCGTGACCAAGCGGAAGATCGCCGTCGTCGTCACGGCCCGTCCGAGCTACTCGCGCATCAAGACGGCGCTTCGTGCCCTCCGAGAGCATCCGGACGCCGAGTTGCACCTCATCGTCGCCGCTTCGGCTCTCCTCGACCGCTACGGGTCCGTGGTCGACCGCATCGAGAGCGACGGCTTCGAAATCGCCAACCGGGTCCACATGCAGCTGGAGGGCGAGACGCCGGTCACCATGGCCAAGACGACGGCTATCGGCATCATGGAGTTGGCCACCATCTTCGACAATCTCCGTCCGGACGTCGTGGTCACGATCGCCGACCGACACGAGACTCTAGCCACGGCAGTCGCCGCTTCATATCAGAACATCCCCCTGGCTCACGTGCAGGGAGGCGAAGTCACCGGCTCGATCGATGAGAAGGTCCGGCACGCGATCACCAAGCTCGCCGACCTTCATCTGGTGTCGTCCCGACCCGCGGCGGATCGCGTGGTGCGCATGGGTGAGCGTCCCGCGACGGTCCACGTGACTGGCTGCCCTTCCGTGGACCTCGCCGCGGACATTCTGGAGTCCCCCGATCTCGACTTCGACCCGATCCGCAAGTACGGCGGTGTCGGCGCTCGGCTGGACCTCGATGCCGGGTACCTAGTCGTCATGCAGCACCCGGTCACCACCGAGTTCGACCACGCCCGACAGCATGTGGAGGAGACGCTGAAGGCAGTCACCGCCCTGGGCCGACCCACCCTCTGGTTCTGGCCCAACCCCGATGCCGGTTCCGATGGAACGTCGCGAGGGCTGCGCTCCTACCGCGAGCGCCATACGGACGTCCCCATCCATTTCTTCAAGAACATGGAGCCGCACGACTTCCTACGGCTTCTCCACAACTCCAGTTGTCTCGTAGGCAACTCCAGCGTGGGGATCCGCGAGTGCTCGTTCCTGGGAGTCCCGACGGTCAACATCGGTAGTCGCCAGGCCGGCAGAGACCGGGGTCCCAACGTGGTCGATGTACCCTACGAAGCAGACGCCATCGAGGCCGCCATCCGGAAGCAGCTCGCCTCCGACCGCCCCGCGCGGGACGCGCTTTACGGAAGCGGCGACGCCGGAGTGAAGATCGCGGAGACCCTCGTCTCCGCCCAGCTCACCAGCGACAAGCGCCTGGCGTACTGACCGGTGCCGTCGCCGCCCAAGAACGCTCTGGGTCGAACGAAAGAGGCCCTCTGGCGTGCTCGGGTCTCGGTCGAACGCGCTCTGGCCGACGTGCGGATCCGTGGCTCGGAGAATCTCGTCACCTTCGACGGCGCGCGAGTCCCGGGTCTCCGCATCCGCGTGAATGGAGACAGGAACCGAATCCGGATCCCAGCCTCCTGCTACCTCCGCGGAGCCTTCATCCAAGTCGAGGGATCCAACAACGAGGTCGTCTTCGGCGATGCCGTGAAGGTCTCGCTCGGCGCGAAGATCGTGGTCAACGACGACGAGGGCCGGCTGTCCGTAGGTCGCGGTACCACGATCGAATCCGTCCGGCTGGAAGTCGCCGGGGGCGCGAGCCTATCGATCGGCGACGACTGCATGTTGGCGTACGAGGTCGATGTGCGGAACACGGATTCGCACTCGGTTCTCTCGCTGGATACGGGGGAACGACTCAACCCCGATGCCGACGTCGTCATCGGTGATCGCGTGTGGGTCGGCGCGCACGCGATGGTGATGAAGGGCACCGTGATCGGGAACGACTCCGTCATCGCGAGCCGATCGGTGCTCACCCGCGCCGTCCCCGAGCACTCGGTCGCAGCAGGAGTCCCCGCACGCATCGTACGCCAGGGAGTCCGCTGGGACCGCCGACGCCTCTGAACTCGTATGTCGAAAGTCGCCAAGGGACTCGCGTGGTCGCTCTCCCAGAACGCCTTGAGTCGGCTACTATCCTTCGCGGTCTTCGCGGTCCTGGGGCGTCTTCTCGGGGCCGAGGCCTTCGGCCTCGTTGCCCTCGGCCAGGCGATCCTCGACGTGGTCGTGATGTGGGTGGACCAGGGCGCCGTGAGCTACCTGGTCCACAAGGAAGAGCTCACTGACGACCATAAGAACACGGCCTTTTGGACCAGTGTGGGAGCCGCATCGCTATTGTGCGCTGGTCTGGTCACGGCGGCTCCGCTCCTGGCCTCGGCGTTCGACGCTCCCGCTCTCACCGGAGTGGTTCGCGCTATGGCGCTGGTCCTTCCGCTCGCCGCACTATCGCAGGTTCAAACTGCGCTTCTGACTCGCAGCTTCGACTTCAGGGCCCTCGCCATACGTCAAAGCGTCGCCGCCGTGCTCGGTGGTGCTGCGGGCATTGGCGCCGCGTTCGCCGGTTGGGGGTACTATGCACTCGTCACGCAGCTCCTGGTGGCGCAGACCGTGAGTACCGCTGCGCTCTGGGTAGCGAGTTCGTGGGTTCCCCAGTTCCGATGGACGAGAGCCATCGCCGTCGAGCAGTTCCGGTACGGAGTGGGGATCACGGGTGCGAACCTGGTCCGCATCGTGGGTTCCCGCGTCGACGCATTCATCATCGCAGCCATTCTGGGGACTAGTGAACTCGGACTGTACTCCGTCGCCCGACGGATCATGCAGCTGTGCTCGAACATTCTTCACAAGTCGGCCGACGCGGTGATTCTGAGCTCGTTCTCTCGCCAGCAATCAGACAGGAACGCGCTCGAGGCCGCCTACCATCGAGCCCTCGAGCTCTCGACGGCAGTCTCCCTTCCCGCATTCGTCGGCTTGGCTCTCGTGGCCTCAGATGCCGTCCCACTGCTCCTCGGGGCCGAACGCTGGGAAGCGGCGGTACCCGTGCTCCAAATCCTCTGCGCGGCGGGCGTGCTACTGGGCCCGAGCTATGTCAACGGCTCGGCGTTCCGAGCGATAGGTCGCCCGTCACGTCTGTTGTGGATCCAGCTAGCGCAGCTCACGGCCTACTTCATCGCCCTCGCGCTGCTGTATCCCTTGGGGCTCGAGGGCATCGCGGGGGCATACGTCGTGGCACTCGCGTGTCAGCACCCGGTGGAGATGTGGATGATGCGCGCCAGCGGCTTTGCGATTCGGCCTTGGGCACGAACGGCTGCTCGTCTGCTCTTCTGCACCATTTTGATGGGAGCAGCGGTCGTGCTCGTTCGGTATGCCGCCACCTCCCTACCCTTTGTATGGTTGCGGCTCGCGCTATCGAGCATTGCGGGCATCTTCACGTTACTCGCAGCTCTGATGATCTTCGCGCCATCGCTCATCCGCGACGCTCGGCGACAGCTTCGCTCGATGCGCGAGCGAAGCTAGAGCCTGTTCCAAGATGCGCGCGAGCGCTCCGCGCCCTGAGCCCCACCCTGTGGACGTCCGCTCGAAAATGCTCGGCACTTCCTCGGTGCGCGGACGCGCTAGCGCACGCACCCACGACCCGGATCACCTCACGCGCATCTTGGATGAGGCTCTAGGTGTCCAGAGCCTCGACTCGCCGAAGCGTCGCCGTCTCGCCGCATCGGGGGCCCTACGACCATGGATTGGCCCGATCGCCACCGAGAGCCGCGAGAAGCGGAACGAGAGTCCGGACCACGAACCTCATCAGGGAGCAGCGGCTTCGTTCGCGCCGACGCGCTCCACGAGGACTTCCCTCGTCGCCTCGAGAAATGCCCGTCCGTTAGCAACGTCGGGCTCGAGGTAGTTGCCCTCGGCCCACTCGTTCCACGACTTGAGGAACACGAGTCGGCTCTCGTCAGGCCGATCGGCGATGCGCTCCAAGGCCGACTCGAGATGCTTCGCGTAGAGAGCTGGACTCGACCCCTCGACGACCACGCCCCACCGGCCCATCCGCGGCGTATTGTCCCAGTTCGGAGCCACACAGGGGTGACGGTCCTCGGGCAGAGGTCCCGTTGCAGCCATCCCGGCCGTCAGCTCATCATATGACGCCCGAATCGGAAGCATCGCCTCTCGGCTCACGGCATCGTGAGCACGCGCAAGAGGCGCGGGGCGTCGAATCGGAGGCAGGTGCGCGAGGAGTTGGTGAATGCTCGCGAGAGCCGGGCGTTCGAGTACCTTCGTTGCTCGGGACCGCCACAACTGACGACGTAGGAGCTCCTCCGATTGGTACGACAGAAGTTGGCCGATCCCCGTCTCGATGGTGCCGTCGAGCGCCATCGACTCTGCGCTGAGCCCCGGGGGAGTGATCCCCAACAGATGCAAACCGCCCAAGCCCGCTTCCGCCGCAAGCGTGCGCCAGTACGCGACGAACTCCGACACTCGGGGTATCTGGTGGGGTCGGAACAGGATGAACAGCGGCTTGCCGTCGACGCGAAGGTACCGAGGGTCACGAAAGGCGGGCAAGACCGCCTCGAAGTGTCGCCGATAGTCCTCGCGACCCGGATAGGTCTGCTCCTGGAGCATCTCGAACGGGCGCCCTACCCACGCAGCGGTCCAGCTGTGATTGGCCCAAGCGAGGCAGAACGGGAAATCGGGTTCCCCGCTCGAAAGGACCGCCTCGAACGGGCGCTCGAGGAGGCGACGTCCTGCGAACCAATAGTGCCAGTAACAGAACCCCTCGACCCCGTGGGCTCGTGCCAGGTCGGCCTGCGCTTTGCGCACCCCGGAGTCCCGTAGGTCGTAGTAGCCGAGTTCCCCCGGGACCCGAGGCTGTCGATGTCCTTCGAATAGGGGCCGCGCCTTGCGGACGTTGCGCCACTCGGTGAAGCCCGCACCCCACCACTCATCGTTCTCCGGTATTGGATGAAACTGGGGTAGATAGAAAGCAATAGCGCGCGCGCGTCGTGCCGGCGCCTGCCGGCCAGAAGAAGACATGGGTAGGCGATAGCGTTGCGACCCGTCGCTCGCAAGGCCGCATCCGACGCCTCGCGTGACCACCCCCGCCAGGTGGAGCGAACACCCTCGACAGGGTGCGTCGGGCACGATTCCAGTTGTCGCCACGCGGCCCAGGACTGGTTGCGGAAGACCGGAAGCGGGCACTTGGGCGGAGCTCCCGAACTGCAGGCTCGAAGGCAGTTGGCCCATCGACGTCGGCGCTGGGACAACGCTCTCGATCCCCCTTTCCCCCTCACGACCGGTTGGGCGAAAGAGGCGTAATGCTCAGGGGTGCTCGCTTGACTCCCCCGCGCCCCGCAGATATCCCGAGCCGCGCTCACGCATCGAGCCCCCTGCCCGAGTCGAATGTCTCTTCGTATCCTTCATATCACGCACAACACGCCCGGACGGAACGCTGCGGGCGGGGGTCTGGTGTTCGCCTGGCAGAACATCATGGCCCTCTCACAGCTGGGCCACGAGGTCCACATGGCCATCGCCGAGCCGACCGGCCCCGTGGACGCGGACCTGAATGAAGTCTGCGAGAGCGTCACCTACGGCGTTCCGATACCGCCACGGCCGTGGCAGGTATTCGAGCGGGCCGTCGACCGCGTTTTCCGGCCGGAGACGATCCCCTTCCGCCTTCCCAACTGGAAAGGCGTCCGGCAGCAGATGCTCGCAGCCGTCGAGCGGGTTCAGCCGGACGTGATCTGGGCCGATTGGATCGGAACCCTGCTGCATCTTCCGTCCGCGCCCCCCGTGGTGTACGGACACCTGGATTTCCTCCACCAGCTCCAGCACGTCCGCAGGGATCTCCACGGTGGCCGGCTTCGGCGACCGGACATCGTGTCGACGCCCCAGCTGGAGCAACTCGAGATGGAGCTGGTCCGGAGCAGCGCGTACGTGGTTTCGGTGTCGGCGACCGACGTCCCGCTGATCGAGGCGCTGGGGGTCCCGTGCGTGTACATGCCCATCGTAGGCCAATCGATACCCCGTCCGGCGGGTCCTCTACCTAGCCGGGCAAGAGCTTTTCTCCTAGGGCGCTCGAATACCGCAATGAACATGTCGCGGCGGAACCTCCGCCAAGACATCTGGCCCAAGCTCGGGTCGAGGGCCAGCGAGCTCGAGTGGCATCAAGTGGGAGCGCCTCCTGGAGGAAAGACCTCCGACTGGGAATGGGTCGAAGCTCACTTCAAGCTCCACGGGTTCGTCGAGAATCTCGACACGGTCTTGAGACCTTCGGACCTGTGCCTCGTGCCCTATCGTGAGCATACCGGCTTTCGAGCCAAGTTCGTAACTGCGTCGGGATACGGAATGGTCAACATTGGTTACGAGAGCACCTTCGGCGTTGCCCAGGAGTTCGTACCCAATGAGAATTGCCTCGCAGCGGTCGACGACGAGCACTTTGCCGAACTCCTTCTCGACTACGCCTCCGACCCAGAAATGAGACGCCGCTTGTCGGAGGGAAGTCGAGCGCTCTACGAGAACGAGTTCAGCTTGGAGGCACAGTACCCTCTCTACGAGTCGGCTCTGTCCGTTGCGACCGGGCGAACGAGCGCCTAGGACCGGCCACCAACTAGATCTTTCATTGGCCCTGACGAACAAAAAGCAAGAATGAACTCTGATTTCGAATTCGACCTGTGTGTCTTGGGCGTGGGCCGCGTAGGGCTGCCCCTCGCCCTGTCCCTTATCGAGAGCGGCAAGTCCGTCGTTGGCCTCGATCGAGACGAGAAGGCGCGGAAAACCATCAACTCTGGTGCAATGCCCTTTCAGGAGCCGGGTTATGATGAGCTGATCGCCCGAAAGGCGCTCCAGGTCCACTCGGATCCGCAGGTCGTGGCGCGCGCGCGCGCGCTAGTGATCACCGTCGGGACCCCGCTGCACACTCACATAGAAACCGATCTCAGTCAGGTAAGGGCCGTACTCGAGGCCGTCGGCCCTCATCTGAGGGCAGGTCAGCTCATCTGTCTTCGCAGTACCGTGGCACCGCACACCACACGGTACGTCGCCAGGTGGATCGCGAAGAGCACCGGGCTCGTAGCTGGGCGCGACATCTGGGTCGCTTTCTGCCCGGAGCGCATCGTCGAGGGTAAGGCAAAAGAAGAGCTGCGCACGCTTCCCCAGGTGATCGGAGTAGAGGACGACGAGAGCTTCGATCGCGCGGCCGAGCTGTTCGAGGGGCTCGCGCCGGAGGTACTTCGCACGAACTTCGTCTCTGCCGAACTGGTCAAACTATTCAATAATGTGAGTCGTTACGTCAGCTTCGCGCTCGCGAATCACCTTGCCCTGGTGGCAGACACATTCGGAGCCAACATCTTCGAGATCCGGCACCTGGCGAACCACAAGTATCCGCGCCAGGGCGTCGCCAGCCCCGGTTTCACTGCTGGCACCTGCCTTCGCAAGGACTTCGGGATGCTGAACGAGTGGGCGGCCTACCCGGACCTCCTGTTGTCCGCATGGAAGATGAACGAGTTCATGCCGCTGTTCCTCGTCGACCATTTGAAGCAGCGCACCCAGATTCACGAACGTCGTGTAGCGGTCCTGGGGTACACTTTCAAAGCCGGCACGGACGATACCCGCGACAGCTTGGCTCCGAAGCTACTGCGATACATCGAGCGCGAGCTTCCTTCTGAGGTTCGGGTGAGCGAGCCGCATATCGACGGTGACATCACCACTGACTCGGGGGAGGTTCTCAAGAACTGGAGCCCGGAAACCGCTCTCGAGAGCGCCGACTGTGTTTTTGTGGCGACCAATCACGAAGAGTTTGGTCCGGTGCTAGCTGAGTTTCGCAAGACACATCCCGAAGCGTGGATAGCCGATCTCTGGAACGCTGGAAGCGCCGACAAGGTGTTCTACCGTTGCTGCGATGTGGAGGAACAGAATGACTGAGCGAGTTCTGGTGACCGGCGCAGCGGGGTTCATTGGCTACGCCCTCGCGCGCCATCTGGTCGACAGCGGGGCCGAGGTTGTCGGCGTCGACGACTTCTCCAGGGGCGCCCGAGACCAAGGGTTCGAGGCGCTCGCGGCGAGTGAGGGATTCGAGTTCGTCGAGGTCGACCTCGCTAGTTCGAATGTCAGCGACCGGCTGCCGGCCGGGCCGTTCGACATGATCCTGCACATGGCAGCGCTCAACGGGACTCAGAACTTCTACGAGCGTCCGTACGCCGTCCTCAGGGCCTCGACCCTTCCTACATTTTCGTTGGTCGAGCGGTACGTCGTGGGCGGACAGGTCGGTCGCTTCGTCTACGCCGGAAGCTCGGAGTCCTACGCGTCCACCGTGTCCCGATTCGGCTGGTCCGTTCCGACCGCCGAGGACGTGCCGCTGTCGATTGCCGACCCCACCAACCCGCGGTGGTCGTACGGAGTCTCCAAACTCCATGGCGAGGTTCTGACCGCGAGCGCGTGCGCTCAGTACGGCGTCGACTACTCGGTCATCCGTTACCACAACGTCTATGGGCCCAGAATGGGGGACAAGCACGTCATCCCCGACTTCGCCATGCGCATGAAAGAAGAGCGATACGAGCTCTTCGGCCATGAGGACACTCGCTCGTTCCTGTATATCGATGACGCCGTAGCGGCCACGCTGGCCCTCGCTCGGGCGCCCGGCGCGCGAAACCAGATCGTCAACGTCGGGAGCGACCGCGAAGTCACGATCCGCGAACTCGGCGATATGATGATGCGGGCCCGCGATCTCTCGAACGACGTCGAGCTGCACCCCTCCCCTCAGGGAAGCGTGAAGCGGCGAGCGCCGGACCTCACCAAGCTGCGCAGCTTGATCGATTTCCGTCCTGCCGTGCCGTTGGAGGAAGGCGTCAGGCGAACCGTGGACTGGTACCTCGACGGTCAAGACCGTGGGTAGCAGAATCCCTCGCGTGCTGGGTATCGTGCCGGCGCGCGGAGGGTCGAAGGGCGTCCCCCGCAAGAACATCCGTCTCCTCGCGGGCAAGCCCTTGCTGGTCTACACCGCCGAGGCGGCGCTTCGCTCCTCGCTCCTCACACGAACGGTTTTGTCGACCGAAGACGAGGAAATCGCCCAGTGCGGCCGCTCGGTGGGTTTGGACGTCCCCTTCATGCGACCGCCCGAGCTGGCCAGGGACACCGTTCCAACTCTCGCCGTACTCCGTCACGTCGTCGAGCGACTCGACGCTGAGGGTGAGGCGTACGACGCGGTCTGCATCCTTCAGCCGACCACCCCCTTCCGCCAGCCAGGTGAGATCGATGAGTGCATCGAGAGGTGGGTGGAGAGCGGCGCGGATACCGTAGTGACGGTGGAGCGCGTGCCGGACCACTACAACCCCGAGTGGGTGTGGTTCGAGCGGGCCGGTCGACTCGAGCTCGCGACCGGCCGCGCGGTTCCGATTCCGCGACGCCAAGAGCTTCCCCCGGCCTTTCACCGCACGGGCTCGGTCTATGTCGTCAGGACGGCCACTCTGATGGCGGGTGCTCTCTTCGGCGAGTCGGTCGCTGGCTTCGAGGTGCAGCCGGGCACGGTCAACATCGACACCCTGGAAGACTGGGAGGCCGCCGAGCGGGCCCTCGCCACGCGGGAGAGCTGAGTGCGTGCGCCGGCCGCCGACGGCCCACCCTGTTCACCGAGCGAACGGGCCGAGCCCCTCGAGATGGTGCGGAGCAAGAAGCGGCGCCGGCGTCGACCGATGTTCGTCGATTACCGCTTCCAGTGCCGAGGCGATGCTGCGCACGTTCCCCTTCTCGAGCACCGCGGGAAACGTGTTGGGGTTCTTCATGAACCCCTCGAACGAGCTGTCGTCGAGGGCCACCAAGAACCGATGCAAGGCGTCGTGGGGCGGCGGCTCCGAGCCGATGGCGTCCGAGAACAGCCGGTGCCAGTGATCCTTGGGGACGTCCCGCGCACGGAAGACGCCGGGGAGGTGGTCATAGAATACGTCGCCGAAGACTACTGCCGGCTTGTCGTAGAGCAGCGCCTCCCACCCCATGGTGCCCGTGATGACCGTCACCGCCTCTGCCCCCTGGATTAGGGCCCAGGTGTCTTCGTCCGGACCGAGCAGACGGGTTCCGCAGATCTCCCGGATGGCACGGTAGAAACTCAACGGACGACGGCCGCGGTTGGAGAGGTGCTCCTTCACGTAGAGACGCACGCCAATGGGCAGGCTCTTCGCGATGTCCTCGATCAATGCCAGTTGGTCGAGGTACATGGGGGCCTGGACCAGGGTCGACGCCTCGGGCTGGAAATGAATGGGGTAGAGGACGTATCGCTCACCCGCTACCGGGCCCTCGAAGAGTGACATCGCGTCGGCAGCCTCGACCCGCGCGATCCGTCGGATGCGTTGCCCCGCGGCCTGGATCCCCGGGACCGAGGTGGGATCGTCGCGATCAGCCCAATAGCGCCGAGCGGAGCGTACGAGGTTCTTGAGGTCCTCGAGGTTGCTGGTCGGTCGCTTCGCGCGCGTCTCCATCCCGGTAGGTCGACGGGGGCGGTTCCGGAAATCGTCCACGAACTTCTCAGCCCACTTCTGCTGCGAGGGCGAGAGCTCCGCGAGCTGCGTCTCCCGGCGCCGGGTCCTCTCCCACGCCTGGAACCCCGAGCGATAGATGGAGAGGCGGTTGGGCAGCCGCGCGCTGCCGATGCACCAGAAAGGGATTCCCCGTTCACTGGCGACGGCCCAGTGAAGCATGCTCATCAAGCACGAGATGTCCTCGGTGAAGACGAATGCCGGGGGTTTGCGGTCGAAGTTCTCCTCGATGGTGCGCAGCCCTGCCTGGAGCAACCTCAGCACATCGTCGTACGAGCGACCATGGACGAGGTGACGCTCGGCGGCGATCGCTCGTCGAAACGACAAGCCGAGCTGTCCCTCACGGCGCGTCAGCCATTCCAAGTCCGCCGGCTCTCTCGCCGCTCGGGCGAGCACCTCTTCGCTGAACACGATGATCGAGGACGGGTCGTAGGGAACGTCGCTGTCACGGAGCGTTGGGGCATCGGAGCGGCCCCAACTGAATCCTCCGAGCGAGCTGAGATACCCATCGCTGGCGAGGTGCCGCGCGACGGCATCGAAGAGTGAGATATGGACGGAAAAGAAGCAGTAAGCGTGCATCGTATAAAAGGGGCAGGGAGACGAGGGCCGAATCCTGCAGCCGAAGCAGCCGCGGCGCCAGTCTTCGAGGTGCCAGGCTTCCGCTCCGAGGCTTGCCCTCGAGGCTCATTCGTAGAAGAACCAGCGCCTCGCCGATGCCGACGTCTGATCCAGCAGAGTTGCCCGCGATGCAGCGGATAGGGCCGGGGACGAGGGTCGTCATCACGGGAGCCACGGGGTTCGTGGGGCGCCATCTCGAGGTAGGGCTGAGGCGGGAATCGTCGACGGTGCGACGGCTCGTACGCCGGGCATCGGACCAGCGCTCGGAGGATGTCGTCGGAACGCTCGGTGACGGGGAAGCGATCGACCGACTCGTCAGCGAGGCAGACGTCGTCTACCACCTCGCCGGTGCGGCTCACCGGCGGCCCTCGGACGCCGCCGGTCTCGCCGAGTTCGCCACGGTGAACGTCGAAGGGACGCGGACGGTCGCGCGCGCGTGTCTGGAGCACGGCGCGAGGCTGGTCCACATCAGCTCGTCCGCGGTCTACGGGACGGCAGCACAGCCCTGGCGAGAGGACGCCACCCGCCGCCCGGTGACGGCCTACGGCGAGAGCAAGGCGCGGGCGGAGGACATCGTCCGGGAGCTGATGAGCCGTGGGCTCGAAGCGCGAATCCTACGCCCGTCCATGGTCGTGGGGCCCGGAACGCGCGGCTCGTTGCCGGCGCTCGCCCGATGGGTCCGGCGAGGTGTCGTGCCGCAACTTGGAAATCCTGCGAAGAGCCTGGTCCACGTGAGGCATTTGGTGGCCACCCTCATGGCGGTCGGGTCCCGCCCCGAGCTCCCCGAAACGCTCAACGTGGCCGACGGTCATCCGGCGACCTTCGCCCAGATCGTCGACGCGCTTGCGACCGCCGCGAACCGAAATGTGTTGCGTGTGCCCGTGCCGGGTGCCGCTCGAGCGGCGAACTGGGCTCCGGCCGGCGTCCGCAGTTTCCTAGGCGCCGCGACCCAGAACGCCGTCATGTCTACCGAGCGCCTCGACGGCGCCGGCCTCTCGAGCTCGGTCTCCGCGATCGAGCTCATACGCCGCGGAGAAGGCCTTTGAATCGTCTCGTATACGCGGCCGTGGCGCTCGTCGCAGGCTCGTTGGTGAGCCTCGTGACGGTCCCCGTGGTTCGTCGGTGGGCCCTGCGCGCTGCCATGGACGTCCCGACGGATCGGAGCTCGCACACGGTCCCAACGCCACGGGGCGGCGGAATCCCCATCGCCCTCACCGCGGCCCTCGCCGCCGCCGCGATCTCGCTCTTCACCGATGACCTCCATGGTGGTGCGGTATGGGGAGTCATTCTGCTCGCCGTGGCGATCATCGGTCTCATCGACGACGCACGCGGCCTCGGGACGACGGTGCGCTTCGGGGTCCAGATCGGCGCCGCGATCACCGCCGTCGTCTTCGTCGGACGTTTCGAGTCCGTCGTGATCCCTGGCCTCCAGGACCCGTTCGACCTGCCGTGGGTGGTGGGCGCCGTTCTGGCCACGGTATGGATCGTTGGCCTGACCAATGCCTACAACTTCATGGACGGCATCGACGGCCTCGCCGGCTGTCAGGGAGCAATCGCGGGTCTGGCCTGGACGGCCCTTCTCGTCTCGAGGGGCGATGGCGTAGTTGCTCTGGTGCCTGCGCTCGTCGCCGGCGCTTGCTTGGGCTTCCTACGCTTCAACTGGCACCCCGCGTCAATTTTCATGGGCGACGTGGCGAGCACTACCCTCGGGCTCTTCTTCGCCACCCTCGGACTCGCGGTTCGGGGAGACTCGCCGGAGATTCCGGTCGTCGCTTTCGTCTTCGTTGCGCCGTTCGTCCTCGACGCCACGTTCACCTTCACGCGACGGCTCGTGAAGGGAGAGAACGTTCTACGACCGCACCGGACGCACATCTATCAACGGCTGGTCGTCTCGGGCTTGTCCCACGCGAGGGTGACTGTCATCTTCGCCGCCTACATGGTCGTGGCGGCCGTCGTGGGCATCTTCTGGTACCGCGGCTCCCTTCCCTCCATTGCACTCGGTGCCGCGACCTTCGCGCCATTCGTCGCTCTGGTGGCCTGGACGAGCATGCGTGAACGTCGATATGCGAAGAAGGGTTGACGCATGCGCTTCGGCTTGATCGGAGGGGACGCCCGCTACCTCGCGCGTTTTCGGAAGCAACTCCTGCTCGCGATTCGCGACCGTGGGCACGAGGTCCACGCCTTCGCCGGCGCCCCCGTGTCGGACATCGAAGACGAGTTGAAAAGCGAGGGAGTCACCGTGCATTCGTTCCCTCTGGAGCGTCGAGGGGTCTCGCCGTTGGGAGAGGTCCCGACGATGGCCTCCCTCGCCCGAGCACTGACCGAGGCTCGCCCGGACATCGTGCTCTCCTACACACCAAAGCTCGCCGCCTATGGCACGTACGCAGCAGCCCTCGCGCGGGTTCCCCGCCGCTACGCGATGATGTCGGGGCTGGGGACGGCCTTCACCGTGGGCACCCGCTCTGCCGTCACTCTCGTGGCAGGCGGGATGCTACGAGGTGCCTTCAGCCTCTGCCGCGGCGTGTTCTTCCACAATCCAGACGACAGGGACACCCTCCGGGACCGAAGGGTGCTCCCGTCGACTACCGAAGCCATCGTCGTCAATGGCTCTGGCATCGACCTCGATCAATACCCAGAACGCCCCCTCCCCGAGGGTCGCCCCACGTTTCTGATGGTCGGGCGTATGCACCGTGAGAAGGGTGTGGGTGAACTGCTGGACGTGGCCTTCGAGTCGAGAGGCAAACTCCGAATCCGACTCGTCGGCCCTCTGGAGGCCGGGTCGGAGATTATCGAGCGGCGGCTGCGCGAAGCGGCGTCCAGGGGCTTCATCGAGTGGCCGGGCAGTGTCGCCGATGTTCGCCCCGAGCTCGCGAGCTGCAGCGTCTTCGTACTCCCCTCCTACCGCGAGGGAACACCCCGCTCGGTACTCGAAGCCATGGCGACTGGTCGTGCCGTGATCACCACCGACGCGCCCGGTTGTCGCGAAACCGTCGATGGCACCAACGGCATTTTGGTAGCGCCTCGAGATGCCCAGGCCCTGCACGATGCGATGAACCGGCTGGCGGCGAGTCCCGCAAAGGTCCGCGCCATGGGCACACGGAGTCGCACGCTCGCCGAGACCAAGTACGACGTCCACCGGGTGAACTCGTCGATGATTGCTCCCATGGGCCTCTGAACGGCGCCAGGAGCCGTCACGCCAGGCCGCGGTCGGTCATCCAGGTGTCGAGGGCCAAGACCGACCACAGCAGTTGGGCATGGTCGGCGCGCCCGTCCACGTGCTCGGTCACGAGCGAGCCCAGACCCGCCGCGGAAACCAGCCCTCGCTCCGCGAGGGCCGATGACCGAAGTTTCTCCAAGCGCGGAGCGAGCTCGCCCCGCATCCAGCGGGCCATGGGCGGCGTGAACCCCTGCTTGGGCCGGTCGACGAGTTCTTCCGGGAGGTAGCGCTTCAGCAGGCGACGTAAGACCACCTTGCGCTGGTCGATCCGCACCTTGTCCCGCATCGGGAGCCGTTGCGCGAGGTGGATGACGTCCTTCGAGAGAAGAGGTGCGCGAGTCTCGAGACTCACCGCCATGGAACAGCGGTCGACCTTGCAGAGCCATGCCTCCGGCAGGGTGTTCGCGACGTCCCACGCCATTCCTGCGGCCACCGGGTCCGCGGGGGGCGACGAGCCTCGGTGGAAGCTCGCGACGATGCCGGGCGCCCGTCCGACCAAGTCAGGTCGAACCACCCCGAGGCTGCCGCCAGCCACAGCGCCTCTGAAGAAGCCGCTGTTCGCAAAGAACTCTGCGACATCGGCACACCGCGTGCGTTGCAGCGCGCGGTCGACGCGATCAGACATGGCAACTCGGCCGGCCGCGGCCGCAACGGCGCGTCGGAGGGGGGCGGGTACTCGAGCGTACGCCGCGAAACCGCGGACGGCACTGTAGTAGCGGTATCCACCGAAGAGCTCGTCCGCTCCATCGCCGGTCACTGCGACCGTGACCTCGCTGCGGGCGAGCCGCGATACGGCGAGCGTGGGAAGCGCCGAATAGTCGGCCATCGGCTCGTCGAAAGCCCGCAACACTTCGGGGACCTCGGCGAGGACTTCGGCCTCGGAAATGACCCGGGTCACACTCTCCAGCCCCAAGTGCTCAGCTACTGCCCGCGCATGGCGGCTCTCGTCGTACCGGGGGTCGTCGAAACCAATCGTGTAGGTTCGAACCTCCCGCGCCTTTGCGATGAGGGCGCAAACCAAACTCGAGTCCACCCCCCCCGAGAGGAACGCCCCCAGAGGCACGTCCGCGACCAACCTGCTGTGGACCGCGGTTCGAACCCTGTCCTCGACCTCGTCCAAGCTCAGCGCCTGCTCCCCTGCCCGAGCCGGGTCCAACATCGCGAAGTGGGTACCGACTCGCGGCTCAGCCCTCGTGGAGAAGACCGCGTAGGTGCCAGGCAGCATCTTCCGTACTCCGCTCACGGCGGTCCGAGGAGCGCGGACGAAACCGAACCCGAGGTAGTCGCCGACCGCCTCCTCATCGACCGACCAGGGCTCCTTCCAGGCGAGGATCGAGTCCAGCGTAGAGCCGAAGATCAGGCGCCGCCGGTCCCAGGCATAGAAGAGAGGTTTCTCGCCAGCAGCATCTCGCGCCAGGATCATCTCCTGCCGCCTGCGATCCCATATGCCGATGGCGAACATCCCGTCGAGGCGATTGAAGACTTCCACGCCCCACTCGCGGTAGCCGCGAAGGACGACTTCACTATCCGTGCGCGTCCGGAACCGATGACCAAGCGTCTCCAACTCGGACCGCAGCTCCGCAAAGTTGTAGACCTCGCCATTGAATACCAGAAACGTGGTCTCCTCTTCGTCGGCCATCGGCATCCGACCGGCGGGCGTCAGATCGATGATCGAGAGGCGCCGATGGGCCAACCCGACCCCCGGCTCGATGTGGATACCCGCATCGTCGGGACCCCGGCTGACCATCGTGTCGCGTGCCCGTTCGACATCCCCCGCGCGTGGGAGACGGCCGTCCAGAAACCAAACGCCAAAAATACCGCACATTCAGACACACCGTATGGGGCTAGACGCGGAGGGTTCCGCCGCGGGCAGCGGCGGTTCAGACTCGGTCTGCTCGCGCGGGCTCGCCAGAACCCGCGGAAGAAGTGCCGCGACCGAGATGCTGAGCCAAAAAATTCTGAATCTCATCCCGTTATGAAAGAGGCTGTAGATGACCGATGGCAGAAGATACATCGCGACATCGACCGGCACTCTTCTGGCGATCGCAATGGCCACCCTTCCGATGAGTATCAATCCGATCAGCCCATAACAGAAGAGAATCGAAGCGAGGCTCGAGTGCAACTCCAAGCCGAGAGGATGAAAACGCAAGTACTTCCCCTCGCCCGCGCCAAAGAGAAGGTACTCTGGGTTCCGGACGAGTCGGTCTACGCCTCGGTCTTCCATGTAGTCCCCGAACTCTTGCGAACCGGCTTCGGAGACCCGCCGCTGCCAGAGCGGGTCACTGCTGATCGCCTCTTCCGATTGAACCGCGATCACCAATAAAGGAAGACACGCGAGCAGGATATAGACCGGACGGCGCACGAAGGGCACGGCACAAAGCACGGCGTACGCGCCGAGGGCGGCCCGCGAGTAAGTGCGAAAAATCAGAAACCCGGCGGCCGCAATTGCACCAAAGAGCAACACTCTAGAAAGAGGATTTCCGCGGTGCGCGAGCATGACGACCGTCAGGGCGCCGAGAGCGTAGTACGCGAGCTGGTTGGGGTTGTTGAAGAACAGCACAAGGCGGGTGCCATTCGTCATTCCGGGGCGGAGGACGGCAAGTACGCCGAGCGCCATCAACGCGATCGCCGTCGCGCGCCCGGTAACACGAAGCACCTGCGCCGGACTTCTACTCCCGAAGGCGAGAAACCCAATGAGGACGACCGCATTGAAGATCGCGAAGGCCGTAGAGAAAAAGAACATGGGCTCATAGCCGACCAAGAGCGACCACGTGAGGTTCACCACGGCGACCCACACGACGTACTGAACGAGGAGCACGGCCACCCGACGTTCGTCCGATAGAACATATCGCTGACATGTGAGCGCAGCGATACCGAGAAAGAGGGCGAGACCCATGTCGGCTGGCTGCGGGAGCCCAGACGAAAAAACATAGATCGGAATCCCGAGCAACAGGAGGGCCCACATGGCCATCCAACCGCGCGCAATCGGCGCGATACTGGAATTCAGTCCTTGGTCCACGCAGTCTCGCGGCCCGCTTCGACGATCGAATGGGCGGCTCGGTAAGCCTGCTCTACCTCGCGGGTCATCGCCCCGTAGCGCCGGTCCATCAACCGGTCCTGCTGGCCAACGAGACCGGCGACACGGTACGCCAACATCTTGGCCAGAGTCTTCGCGATCGTGGGCGCCACCGCAGACGGGTAGTCGCGGAGATGCTTCGCGTGGGCCCGAATGCGAAAGCGATACCCATCAAGCGTCTTCGGAAGGGTCATCGCCGCGCGCCGATAGGCGTAGACCGGGGCGTCGAGCACCGCGACCCGTCGGCCAAGCAGTGCTCGCAACAACATGTCACTGTCCTGCGAGCGAAGGAAACGTTCGTCGAACCCGACCCGGCGGGCGAGGTCGGCGCGGATCATCGACGCCGGAAAGTTCAGACCAGGGGGCACGGGAACGTCGAACGTTCCAGATGACATTCCCGGCCGCGGGGCATACGCAGGGGCGAGTCCGACCGCCTTCTCGTCTTCGTCGAAGATCACCATCGGCGACCCGATGGCCGCGAGTTCCGGCTCTCGCGTCAGCCGGCGGACCTGCTGGTCGAGACGAGTCGGGAACATCCAATCATCGGCGTCCAAGAACGCGAGAAGCGAGGTCTCGACCCGCTCCAGTAGAAACTGGCGCGCCGCCCCCCTTCCCCGGTTCTGCGGGAAGCGGTGGACCTCGAAGCGTCCGTCGTGCTGCGCAGCCTCCCGCAGAAGCTTCCATGTCTCGTCCGTCGATCCGTCATCGACGCAGACACACCGCCAATCCCTCATCGTCTGAACGCGGAGGGACGCGAGCGCAGTGGGGAGAGTCGCTGCTGCCTGATAGCAAGGCATCATGACCGTCACCATGGGGGTTCCGGAGGGCTGCAAGGGGGTCTCCCGAGGATCTATGCGGCCTCGCCCTGGCCGTCGCCGGCGGGGACTTCGGGGCCGTAGTAGTCGTACCGATAGTACTGATAGTAGCCGCCGTGAGACGACGCCTTGAGGTCGACGTCGTTCACCACGGATCCGAGGATCACCGACCCAACGCTCGAAAGCTGCCGGACCGTCGCGACGAGACCGTCCCGGGTGGTTCGGTTGGCCTTGACCACGACGATCACCCCGTCGACCTGGGGCGCGATGATCGCGGCATCGGTCACCGCGCCGATCGGAGGGCTGTCGAGGATGACGCGGTCGTACTTCTCTCTCGCCTCGGCCAAGAGACGCTGGAAGCCTCGACCGTGGAGAAGTTCCGACGGGTTCGGCGGAATGGGCCCGCAGGGCAACACGTCGAGCCCCGCGACCATCGTCGGAGACGCCGCTTCACCCAGCGACTTCTCGCCGATGATCACCGAGGTGGCCCCGATCGACCCTGGAATCTCGAACGCCTTGTGAACTCGCGGTCGACGCAGATCCGTATCGATCAACAGGACCTTTCTTCCGCTCTGCGCGATCGAGATGGCGAGGCTCGTCGCCACCGTGGTCTTCCCGTCACGCGGCGTCGGACTCGTGACGAGGAGACTCCGCGGCGGGGAGTCCGGATTCATGAACATCAGGTTCGTTCGGATCGTGCGAGCGCACTCCGCGGCCGTCGACATCGGCTTCTGGTGAACCAGGAGGTCTCGGTCGACCTGCATGTTCGCAGCGGTCTCGTCGTCGATCCGGGGGAGGATGCCGAGCACGGTCGCACCGAGGCTCTCGACGTCTCGAAGCGTCTTGAGCCGTCGGTCGAGGAGCGTGAGACCCAGGGCCAGCATGAGACCGAGGAGCAGGCCCAAGACGACACCGGCACCGACGATCATCGGGACGTTGGGGCTCACTGGCGCCGAAGGGGTGAGCGCGGAGTCCACCTGTCGGACGTGCGTACTCCGAAGCATGCGAGTCAGGTTGGTCTCGGTCGTTCTGGCGAGAACGACCTCGTAGAGCTTCGCCTTGTTCTCGCGCTCTCGGTTGAGCCGCTCGTACTCGATCTCGCGAAGGTTGAGGGCCAACCCCGCCTCGTGCGCCTCGTCCAAGGCTCCGCCCAAACCCTGTTCGATCCTCCGAGCTTCCGTCAAATCGGCCTCGGCCGACGCGGCCACCATCGCCAGCTCCTGGCTGAGTTGGGTTCGCAGCTCCGAGATCTGGTTGCTCAGTGCAGCCATCTGCGGGTGTGCCGGTCCATACCGGGTGCTCAAAGCCTCCCGCTCCGCCAGCTTCTCTCGCAAGCCCTGGCGCAACTCCGCGATCCCCTCCATCCCTTCGAGGACCGAGGCATCCGCTTCCAGCGGGTCGTCGGAGAGCGCCGCCCGGAGCCGTTGTGCTCGGGCAGCGAGGTTGATCCGGCGTGTCCGAACCTCGGTCAGCGCGGCGTTGTAGGCCTCCATCTCGCTCGCGACGAGGTTCTGCCGGTCCTCCATGGAAACCGAGAGGATGTTGTGCTCCTCCTTGAACGAATGCAGAGCGAGCTCCGCGTCGTTCAGCTCCCCTCGGAGCTGGTCCAGCTGCTGACCGAGCCAGTCGAGCGCCGTCACCGTCGAACCCATGCGGTCCTCGATGGTCTTGTCGATGTAGGCGGCCGACACCTCGTTCGCGAGAATCTTGGCGCGTTCGGGCTCGACGTGCTGCACGACGACCTGCACCAGCCGCGTCCCCTCCACCGGCTCGACGGAGATCATCGAGCGTAGGCGAAGCGCCGTCTCTTCCACCTCCCGCGGCTCGAACTCGGCTTCGGACTCGCCGAAGAAGACCCGATCGTGCTGTAGTCCCAAGCGCGTCACGACTCGCTCGGCGACCGCTCGGCTCGCGATGATTCGGTTCTGGGTCTCGAAGAATTCCCGAGAGGCCCAGAAGCTACCCACTGGGTCGGCGACGTCCTCGACCTCCCGACCCAGGGGACGGATCGGGTTGGGATCGTACTCCAGGGTACTGCGCGCCTCGTAGATTCGGGGGAGCCGCATCGAGTAGAGCGCAGCGGCCACCGTCCCGAGCGTGACCAAGGCGAGGACGAGCCATCGATAGCGCAGCAGGGCCTGGAGCAGGCTCTGCACGTCGAAGGATCCGGTGGGTTTGGTCGATTCGCTCACGGGTTCGGCCGGAGAGGTTGCGATGACGCAGTGGGCCCGGCAAGTGGACAGTTGCCGGGTGGGAAGTGCTCATTCATCGGGAGACGCCCCACGGCGGCACGCCTCGGCGTTCCCGAAGAGCTCGCATGAGCGCGACCACGTCGCCGCCGCCCGTGCTCCGAGACCGAGGCTCTCGGCCGCACGGGCAGCTTCTCTGTAGGTCTCCGCCGAGGGGTAGAGCTCCATTGCCTTGGTAAATGCACGAAGGGCGCGGGATCGGTCACCGGCAGTCGCGCGCAGTCGCCCCTCGAATCGGTAGACGTCGGCGAGGGAGCGCCCCGAGCCAGCTGACCGGCCACGCAGCTGGCCGATGGCATCGGCGAACCCCGCCTCGTCGCCGAGGTCCAGCCGAGCTCTCGCTCGAAGCCTCCACGTCGCCTCATCCGCTCCAGTGTCTGCCAGCAGTTCGCTGGCCTCATCGGCCTCGTCGGCGTCGAGGAGAGCCCGCGCCAACTCGAGTCGGAGTTCAGCGTCGTCGGGTCGGCGCCCATGGGCTTGGCGAAGGAGGTCGAGCCGCTCCGCCAGAGTCTCGGCCTGGGCCGCTCGCCGGCGGGTCATGCCTGGATGGTCGGGGTCGATCTCCCCGAGCCGAGCGTCGACGGCAACCGCCACCCCCGAGTCGTTCGGGGCGCAGGCGCGGAGCCGCTCCAGGAAGGCGAGGGAAGCCTCCTGCTCGCGAGGGGCGGCGTCCAGGAGGTGGTCTGCGGCCTCGTCTGGGTCGCGGGCTGCCCAGTCGCACGCCACCTGAATCGATGCCAGCGGGACGAGTTCCTCGGCGGCGCGCATCTCCAAGACGGCCTGCCCCGGCCGCCCCATTCGAGACAACCAGGCCGCTGCGAGCAGATGTGGCCCCGGCCATCCGGGTGCGAGCTCCATCGCCCGGTTCAGATAGACCGCGGTGTCTGGCTCGCGGCTTTGAAGCCGCCGGTAGCCAGCGACCATGAAGGCCCCGGGTTCCAGGGGGTGTGCCTTCAACGCGGCTTCCAGTCGCTCGTCCGTCAGCGTCGACTCTCGACTGGCCCGCAGGAGATGCTCAGCCTCATCGTGGGGGCGGCTCGGGTGACCGAAAACACCGATGGCCGCCAAGCTCACGCCAAGAGCCAAGACCACCCATGGGGTCCACCGTCTGCCCGTAGAAGCGTCTTCGGACTGGGCTCGACGGGGCGACGGTTCGATGCAGGCCGCGAGAAGCGCGCTTCCGACGATGGCCATCCCGGGCAGTTCGAGGCTGAAGTCCACCATCTCGTGCGCGACGAGGCCGACGACGGCCGCCACGGCCGCCACGCTGCTCAAGCGACGGACTCGATTGGCGCTCCGCCACACGCCCCACGCGAGGATCAGCATCAGCGCGACTGCCACGGGCCACCCCCACTCGACGATCCACTGAGCCGGCAGGTTCTCCGCATGGGTGTATCGACCCGCCGAGCCATCGGCGTCGAGGAACGCTACGGAGAAGGCACCACGCCCCACCCCGAAGAATGGGAACGACAGCGCGAGCCCGAGGGACTCCGCTGCAATCTCGAGCTTGCTGAGGTCGCCAGCCTCGACCTCTCCCCGGATCGTCTCGGCGCCCATGTAAGCCCCAGCTCCAATGACGGCGAGGACCCCCGCCATCGCGGCGAAGACCTGACCTGCCCGGACACTCCCGGATTTGCGGCGGCGCAGCCAGATCGCGCCTCCTGCCCAAAGGAAGAGCCCGATCAAGAGTCCCACCACGCCTCCCCGGGATCCGGTCAGGGGGACGAGGACGGCGCAGAATAGGCCGCCGAGCGCCCAACCGAGCCGCTGCGGCGGGCTCTTGGACGCCTCGACAGCGAAAGCGAGACACAGGGGGGCACCTGTGGCCAGGAGAGCGGCGAGATGATTCTGGTTCATCAACGGCGCCAGGATGTGAGCGTGGGCTCGCGTCGGCCGATAGACACCGAACACGGCGTCCAACCCGACCGCTGCATGCAACCCCGCCATCACCGCCATGACGACCGCCGCCCCGGCAACCGCCATGAGCACGTTCCGTCGGTGCCCCGCGAGCACCTGGTTCCGGGCGGAGAGATAGACCGCGAGAACGGCAGCCCCGGTCAGGAACGCGAGCTGGGTCCCGCCCGGGTCCATCGTAGGTGCGATGAACGACGGCGCCTCCCCGTCGATGATCTCCAGACTTCGCGCGAGCTCCTCGTACCGTCGCCTGGAGAGCGAGGCGAGAACGGCCGACGGCACGGGGAGCATCTGCAAGGCGGTGACCGAAACTGCGCCCCCTAGCCCCCAGACCGCCATCGACGGCGAGCTCTCGGACCGTCCGCTCACCGACGTCAGTGCCAACGCGACCATCGCGGAGACGACGCTCACCCACGCCGCCCACAGGAACGCACCTCCGAAGAGCTGCGGACCGAGGACCAACGTTGCTGCAAGAGCTGCGAAGGCCGCCTTCTCGATGAGCGTGGGCGGCGGTCGCCTCCTCCGACGCGCGCGCGGCCGAGAGGGAGGTCCCCCGACCGGTGCTCCCGTCCCCCTCCGGCGCTTCCTCCTAGGCCGGTTCTGCGGCCGGTCCATGAGTGGCTCGTGCCACGAACAGACGTGCCTTGGTTGCGGGCTTCGCTTCCGTGGGCTCGTCGGCGGGCTGCTGCATCTCGGGCACCAGCTCTCGCAGTGCGTCGCGGACCGAGTTCCGGTCCGCCGTGGATACCCGCTCCAGGTGTTCGACTCCCCGGCGGACGCGGTCCAGATCGAGTCGTGGAGTGCGCCCCACGAAGATCTTGGGGTGCCGAGTCTTCTCGGCGTGCTCGGCGTCGGTCGCCAGCTCCTCGAAGAGCTTCTCTCCGGGCCGGACCCCGGTGAACTCGATCTCCACGCCCTCGCCCCCCACTCCCGACAGAGAGATGAGGTCTCGGGCCAAGTCGACGATCTTCACCGGCTCACCCATGTCGAGGACCATGATATCGCCACTCGTACCGAGCGATCCCGCCTGCAGGATGAGCTGGGATGCTTCCGGGATCGTCATGAAGTACCGCTGCATATCGGGGTGGGTGACGGTGACCGGCCCTCCCCGGCTGATCTGCTGCTTGAAGATCGGCACCACGCTTCCGTTCGAGCCCAGGACGTTGCCGAAGCGCACGGTGACGAAACGAGTCTCGCTCCGGGCGGCGACGCTCTGGACGTAGAGTTCGGCGACGCGCTTCGTGGCGCCCATGATCGACGTGGGGTTGACCGCCTTGTCGGTGCTCACCATCACCAGCACATCGCACCCGTGCCGATGGGCCGCATCAGCGACGTTCTTCGAACCGAAGACGTTGTTCTTGATCGCCTCGCCCGGATTGGCCTCCATCATCGGCACGTGCTTGTGAGCGGCGGCGTGGAAGACCGCGTCGGGCCGAAAGCGCGTGAACACCCCGTCGATACGCTCCACGTCGGTGACGTCGGCGATACACGGGACGATCTCGACGTCCGGTGCGAGGGCGCGCAGCTCTCGGTGAATTTCGAAGAGCGCGTTCTCCGCTTGCTCAACCAGAACCAGCTGTCGAGGCGCGAAACGCGCCACCTGACGGCACAGCTCGGAGCCGATGCTCCCACCTGCTCCCGTAACCAAAGCCGTCCGGCCCGAGATGTACTCGGCGATGGAGGCCTCATCGAGCTGAACGGGCTCACGCCGGAGCAAGTCTTCGAGGGCGACGTCTCGGATCCGAGTCAGGTTGAGGTCCCCGCCCACGATCTCGTAAAGCCCAGGGATGATCTTCGGCGTGATTCCGGCCTCCTCGCACAGGCGCCGAATGCGGCGGATGGCCGAGCCAGGGACGTTGGCCATCGTGATCAGCACGTCGCTCGCGTCGTGTTCCTGGCAGAGCCGCGCGAGGTCCGTGGTGCGACCGAGTACCGGAACTCCGTGAATGACCGAGCCGACCTTGGTCTCGTCGTCATCGATGAACCCGACGGCTTCGAGACCGAGCTCGGGGCGCGCCCCTAGCTCCCGAGCGACCATGAACCCTGCTTGGCCGGCGCCGACGAGCATCGTCCGGACTCGCGTCCGGGACCTGGGGGCGATGGAGTTCGACCGCATCGTCTCGCTGGCGTCCCGTCGCTCGCCCAGGACTCGGCGAGCGGCGCGCACCCCCGTGATCCCCAGGAACGACAGAACGAAATTCATCGCGAGCGCACCCAATGGCACCACTCCGTGCCGAAAGAAGGGGTATTGGCCCTGAAGTTCGCCGAAGAAGAGCCGAGCGATGACCAGCCCGACACTCCACAGACCGGCCGCGATCAGAATTCGCACGCTCTCCCGGAGACCCACGTAGCGCCACGAGAACCGGTGGACCCCGAGCATCCGGAGAACGACGTACTCGAAGAGCACCGCGTACGGCAGGACCAGGAAAATCCGCCCGACCATGTCGGCTGGCGGACGCCAGTCGAAGCGAATGAGGAACGCGAGGGCGAACGCGAACGTCAACACCAGTAGGTCGACGACCATCTGGGACAGCCGGGCTACACGACGGCTCATTGGCCCCCCCGATGGGAGGATCGAACGAATCGGGCGTGGAGAGTCACGCTCCTTCGTGTCCGGGGGAACCGCATCCGTTCATCCCTCGATGTCGTAGTACCGCCGATACCAATCGACGAACCGTGCGATCCCGTCCCGGAGCGGCGTCTGCGGGCGGAAGCCGGTGACTCGCTCGAGCGCTGCGACATCGGCGTAGGTCGCTGGAACGTCTCCGGGCTGAATGGGCAGCATGGTCTTCACAGCCTCGCGGCCGAGGGCTTCCTCGACCGCTCCGATCATGTCCATGAGCTTGACCGGCGCGTTGTTTCCGATGTTGAACAGCCGGTACGGTCCCAGTGGCGTCTCCTCGACGCATGGCGGGCGGTCGAGCACCCGAACCACGCCCTCCACGATGTCGTCCACATAGGTGAAGTCCCGGGTCATGTCCCCGTGGTTGAACACCTTGATGGGTTCACCCGCGAGGATGGCCTTGGTGAACAGGAAGAGGGCCATGTCCGGACGCCCCCACGGGCCGTACACGGTGAAGAACCGCAAGCCCGTGGTCGGCAGCCGAAAGAGGTGGCTGTAGACATGGGCCATGAGCTCGTTCGACTTCTTACTCGCCGCATAGAGGCTCAGCGGGTGGTCCACGTTCTGGCCTTCGTGGAAGGGCAGCTCTTTGGTGCCGCCGTAGACGGAGCTCGAGGATGCGTAGACGAGGTGTCCTACGTCGTGACGACGACTGGCTTCGAGGATGTTCGCGAAGCCCACGAGGTTGCTGTGGACGTAGGCCTCGGGATGGGTGAGAGAGTAGCGAACGCCGGCCTGGGCGGCGAGGTTCACCACCCGGGCGGGTCGTGCCCCTTCGAAGACCTCGCCAAGGGCGCCGGCGTCGGCGATGTCGATCTCGTGGAAGTCGAAGCCCTCGTTTTCGTTCAAGATCTCGAGGCGCGCTCGCTTCAATGCGGGGTCGTAGTAGTCGTTGACACAGTCCACCCCGATGACCCGGTCACCACGGGCGAGTAGGACCCGGGAGAGGTGAAACCCGATGAAGCCCGCCGCCCCGGTGACCAGTACGGGTCCCTCGCCAACCGTCGACTGCTCCATCGTCAAAGACTCCAATAGGTGAGGCGCGAATCGGCATCCTGGGGTGACATCATCGACTTGACGTCGAGGAGCACCCCGCCATCTCGCACGCTACTCTGCAAACCACCGAGATCGCTGCGGTACGCCTCGTGCGGCACCGCCAGGATCATCGCGTCGACTCCTTCGATGGCCTCGCGCTGGACGAGCTCGACTCCGTACTCGTGCTTGGCCTCGTCTGCATCGGCGAGGGGATCGTGGACGAGCACCTCGAGACCGAAGGAGCGGAGCTCATCGATGATGTCGGGGACCCGGCTGTTCCGGAGGTCCGGAACGTTCTCCTTGAACGTGAGGCCCATGACCGCGACCTTCGCGCCCTTCTCGAAGAGGCCGCTCCCGACCAAGAGCTTCACGCAGCGCTGAGCGATTCGCTCGCCCATCGAGTCGTTGATTCGACGCCCGGCCAAGATGACCTGCGGGTCGTACCCGAGACTCTCGGCCTTCGCGGTCAAGTAGTAGGGGTCGACCCCGATGCAGTGGCCCCCGACGAGTCCCGGGGTGAACGGAAGGAAGTTCCACTTGGTCCCGGCGGCAGCCAGGACGTCCGCCGTTCGGATGTCGAGCTTGTCGAAGATCAGCGCCAACTCGTTCATCAAAGCGATGTTGAGGTCGCGCTGCGTGTTCTCGATCACCTTGGCCGCTTCCGCGGTCTCGAGCGTCGCGGCTCGGTGTACCCCTGCGTCGACGATGGTGTCGTAGAGGCTGGCGACTCGCTCGAGCGCCGCAGGTGTCGACCCGCTCACGACCTTCACGATGGTCTCCAGCCGATGAACCTTGTCGCCCGGATTGATGCGCTCGGGAGAGTACCCGAGTTCGAAATCGGCTTCCGCCAGCCCCGACCCCTCCGCCAGGATCGGCAGGCACACATCCCGCGTGGCTCCCGGGAACACGGTCGACTCGTAGACCACGAGGTCGCCCTTACCCAGGACGCGCGAGACCAACTCCGACGCTCCCTTGAGCGCTCGAAGATCGGGCCGGCGGCTCTCATCGATGGGGGTCGGCACCGCGACCACGTAGACCGTGGCGTCACGGAGGTCGGCTTCGTCGGCCGTGAACGATATGGTCGAGGAGGCGAGGTCCCCGTCCTCGACCTCGTGGGTTCGGTCGTGCCCCTCGCGCAACTCCCGAACACGGGTGTGGTCGATGTCGAAACCGATCACGCCTTCGTTCTTGCGGGCGAAAGCGAGCGCCACCGGCAGCCCAACGTAGCCCAAGCCAACGACTGCAATTTTCTCGGACATATTTCTCAGGAACTCTCAGTTTGACGGCTCAGAAGAGCCTCTCGGGAACGAAAACGATGTCACCGGACCGGAGGAGGAAGTCCTCCGCGCGACCGCGGGAGATGTCGTCGACTCGAACGAGGTGGCGTTTCAGCTCGCCGTTGACCCGTCGCGTCACGACGGTCTCGTTGCGATTCGCCAGCGGCGAGAACCCCCCCGCCAGGCTGATCGCCTGAACCACGGTCAGCCCCGAACGCATGGGGAACGTTCCCGAGGAAGCCACGGCTCCCATCACGCTCACGACACGCGACTCGGATTCCTTGATGAGGACCGAAACCTGCGGAGCTACCAGGATCTCCCCGTCGCGAAGAGCCACGGCGATGGCGTCCGCCACCTCCGTGGGCTCTCGCCCTTCGACATGGATACGACCCACGAACGGAAAGTCGATCGTGCCGTCTTGCGCGACCCGATAGGTCGCAGACAGGTCCTCTTCCCCATAGACCCGGACGTCGAACGTGTCGCCCGGGCCGAGTGCCGTCAGGTCATCGACCGCCGCTCGGGAGGTCACCGGGGGTTCGGGGTGACACGCGCTGGCCCACAGCAGGAGCAGTGTCCCTGTGAGAAGCGAACGCATAGACTTCTGCTCTACTCAGTAGAAGGCGCGAAGGCCGAGCCACGCCTCGAACTTCTGGTACCCGCCACCCGGGTCGGGGATCGCGGCACCACCGGTGTCGAACGTGTACTCGTAGTCCGTGAAGTCGCCGTAGTAGCCGATGCTCGCGGTCACCCCGAGCCAGTCGGTGAACCGGTACTCGCTGTACAGCGTCGCGGTGAAGTAGATGTCCTTCCGGGTGTCCGAGTTGCCCAGTAGCTCCCCGTCGTCGGTCAGCGCGAGACCGGTCTCCGCAAAGGCGAGAGCCAAGTCTGCCCCGAGCAGGAACGCGCCGCCGAGAAGCATCTGGCCGTTGAGGTAGATGCGGTCCCGTCGCTGGAAGTTGCCGATGAAGGAGGGCTGAAAACGACGGTCATAGCCGATTCCCGCACTGATGGTCTCCCGAGGGCGCCACTTGAGGCCCGCCATCACCTCGACGTTGTCGAAGTCATCTGCGACGTCGTAGAAGCCGCCCGCGTATCCGACCAACGCCGTGAACGCCAACGTACGAGTCACCGCTCCGTTCAGGCCGATCTTGCTTCCGATCCGCCAGTGGTCATCGAGAAGTGACGCGGCGGGCACCGACCCGTCGTCGTTGTAGTAGTTCTGGCGGGTCGCCTGAGTGACGCTGATGAGGGCCGTCTCCGGAAGGAAGCGCCAGGACATCTGCAGACGCATCTCGTGCTGATGGCTGTTGACGTAGGCGAAGATGTCGTCCTGGAAGTGGTCCAGCGTATAGTCGTAGCCGAGCGATCCCTTCAACACGCCGCCGGCCGACTGGAGACGAAGCTCGGCTCCAGCCACGTTCCGGTTCCGGGCATAGGTCGGAACCTCACCGTCCGTGTCCGGCGCCCGGTCGATGAACGGCCGGATCGTCCGGGAGAACTCATCGTGGACGTAGAAGCTGAAGCGGCCTTGCGGGTTGATCGTAGCAGCCAGGTACGCATCGGCAGCTACGTTGTCCCGGGCCTGATCGATGAAGAAGTGGTAGTACGAGGCTGCGGCACCGGCGCGAAAATCGATGTTTCGCTGCGCCGGCTCCTCGCCCTCGCGGGTCTCGCCCTCCGCGCGCCGCTGGGGCCCGAGGGTCGCGACGTCGACGTGCGCGGTGAGTCGCAGGAGGAACGAGCTCTGCGGGTCTTGATCCTCGTAGAAGACGTTCGTGTCGTACCCGCCCTCGATCCCCAATCCGGGATGGAGTTCCAGATTACCTATGCGAAAGCCCGGACCTTCTCTCCGAGAACGGTCGGACATCCAGCCCTGCGCCTCGACGGAGGTCGACGACAGGATGAGGAGTGCCACTGACGTGACCCACGCCAGACGATGTGCAAAAAGCATCAGCAGGACCTGCTCAGGAGATGGGACTGATGGGCGATGGGAACACCGGCGAGTTCACCGGAGTATCCGGCAAGTCCTCGGGATTCACGGTGTCGTCGGGCACCTCGGTCGTGACGCTGGTCGCGCCGGTCTCGAAGATGTCCTCCCCGATGCACTGCTGAGCCTCGCGCTCGAGGGTCTGAAGCTTCTGCGCGAGCACGGTGACCACCGTGAACTCGTGGTTCTGACGGGGCGTGTCCTGAGCCTCGACCGCGTCCTCGAGGGCGTCGGCTCGGTTGACGGCGGTTCGGAGGTTCGCGTTGATCTGCGTCAGCTTGTCGTTGAGGCAGGTGACGCGGATGATGTCGCGCTCCTGGCGAGCCTCGTCGAGCATGGAAGAGACCTGCCGGCTGATCGCGTTGCCGCGCTCCACGACCTGCTGGGCCTCCGCCATCTGCTCCTGCGGGCTGAGATTGGCGCGCTGCGTGGCGTCTAGGCCAGCCTCTTCGGCTGCGCCGCTCGTGGTCTCGGTGCCCTCGCCGTCCTGAGCGACGGCGAAGCCCAAGCCACCCATGGCGAGCGCGAGCGCGAATGTGAGTAGGACGCGGATGCGTCGGGACATGGTCTTCCCCTCCAAGAGGTGGCGATTATAGAGAGCGGCCGGGTGCCGTCAAGCTGTTCGACGAGCGAGAAAGTCTCGTCATTATCGGGTCATAGCGTCTGTTGCGGAGGTGACGCCAAGCGTTCACCCGCCGTTACGGGCGGAAACGTCTTTCCGGGCAACGAAGGTGGCAGACGCACTCCTTCGTTGCAACGCGCTTCCCAGTCTTTCGTCGGGACCGACGGTGGAGACGGCCTCCACCAGGGGTGGAGTCCTGCTCCAGAAACGCGAAGAGGGCGACCCGTGGGCCGCCCTCCTACGCCGGATCGCGTCGCTACGCTAGCCCTGCGGCGCGAAAACGAACGGGTAGCTGAAGTCGACGCTGCCGCCTTCCGGACCCGGGTTGAACCGGAAGCGGCGGATCGTGTTGACCACGCAGCTGGCGACCTCGGAGCTCCCGGTGGTGTTCTCGGTGGCCGAGGCCCCGGAGACGGTGCCGCGCTCCACGATGGTGAACCGCACGGTCACCTTGCCGGCGAGGGTCGGGTTGTTGCGGAGCTGGGTCTCGTAGCAGCGCTTGATGGCCGTCAGGCGGGCCCGGATGGTGCGCACGACGATGGAGGCGTCGAAATCGCCCGAGCCGCCGATGTCGCCGCCGCCCTGGAGGTTGATGTTGCCGCGGACTGCCATCTCGGAGACCGATCCGGTCGCGGCCGCCATGCCGGCACCCATCGAGGCCGCCAGGCCACCGAGGCTGCCGCCCTCACCGGATCCTCCGCCACCGCTACGGGTACGGAGGTTGCCGCCGGTGCCGCCCTGCGCGACGCCGACGCCGCTGGCCTCGGCGAGAACCGACTCGGCGTCACCGGTGACGGCGCCGCCGGCGAGGACGTCGGCGAGCGCCCCACCCTCACCCAGCGCGCCGAGCACGAGGGCCTCGGCGGTCGCGGCGGCCTCCTGGGCGATCCGCGCCCGGGCCTCCGCGTTGCTGTTGATGTCGTTCGAACTCGAGTCGCCCGCGGTCTCGCCGGAGCTGCTGCTGTTGTTGCTCGGGGCCGTGTTCTCGGCGACCTCTTCGGGCTCGTCGCCCTCCTCGGCCTCTTCGGTCGGGTTCTCCGACTCCTCCGGCTCCGGCGGAGGCACCGGCTCCTCGAAGACGAGTCGCGCGAGCTCTTCGGGCATCGCGTCGATGCCGCTGGCGATCTCCCAGTCCGCGTGCTCGAGGTAGATGACGAACCCGAAGAACGTCATGTAGCTGAACACGACGAACGCGGTGAAGAGCCAGTCGATGCCGGCGACGAAGCCACCGCGGACGGCGGCCGGGAGCTGGGGTCGCGGGGTGACCGGGGGCGGCTCGACGAACTGGAAGAGCAGCGTGACGCCGCCGACGACGATCTTGCCGCGGGAGGCGTCGGTGAGCTTCACCTGGTAGTGGGTGCCCGCGTTCCGGGCCTGGCCCGAGCTGCGGAGCTGGTCGAGCTGGGCGACGCCACCGGGAAGGCCGACGCGGCCGTCCATCTTGTCGGTGAAGTTGAGGATGTAGTCGTTGCCGACGAGCTGGAAGAGGTCGAAGCGCGGGGGGACGCCGTCTTCGTTGACGATGAAGTGGTTCTTCTCGGAGCTTCCCACCGAGACCGTCTTCCGCTCCCGGATGACGCGCTCCTCGATGATCTTCCCGTCCTTGATGAGACCGATGCGGAGGACCTTCGGCCCGGTGGGCTTCACGGCCACGGCCTGCATGGCCATCGTCATCGCCCCGGGCTTGCCACCCCCGGCTCGCTGCTGCGGTCCCTGATTCGTTGCCATCGCCTGTGTCGTCTCTCTTCGTCGTGGTCGAGGACACCTCGGGTGAGGGTCCTGACCGGGCTCGACATCCCTGCCGAGTGAAAGTTCCCCGAGTGGGTGAAAAAGAGGCCGCTTCCAAAAATGGAAGCTCGCCGGAATCTACCATCGGGGGGACGCGCCGGTAAAGGTCGGCGCTACAGATCCGCTGCGATCTCGCCGCTTCCCGATCCGTTGGCGGGCCCGCGGTGCCCCCATCGGTCCAGCGCGCCGGCGAGCTTGCGGGCTCGCGCGAGCAGCGCAGCCCCGTCCCGCGCGAGCTGGGTGCGGGCCGACAGGGCCACGATCAGCACCGAGAAACCGATGGCGACGGCGAGGAGCGCGCGCCCGGTGGCGATCTCCTGAGGACGCCCGGCCATCAGGCCGGTGAGACCGTGGTCGCCGGCCATCAGCCAGACGAACTCCACGCACGCTCCCATCAGCCCACTGGCCGAGCCGATGCTCCCGAGCACTCGGAGGCTCCGCAGACCGGCGGCGGCGCGGAAGCGGAGATCGGTCATGACCTCGTCGACGTGCGCTCCGACGTCGACGCCGTCGTCGTGAGCGGTGAGCGCCGCCCCACCCAGCCGCGCGTCCCAGGCGGGACCGGCAGCCCGGACCAGGGCTCGGGCGCGCTCGATCTCGCCCGCTCGCAGGCTGGCGAGGAGCGCCTCGCCGAGGCGCGCGTCGAAGCGCCCAGCCTCGAAGTAGACCTCGTGGACCCGGCGTCCGATCAGGCCGAGCACCCCCAACCCGAGGACGAGCTGTGCGATGTGGAAGCCCGTCACTCGGCGCGGCGCTCGATGTTCGTGCTCAGAAGGGCTCGCGGCGGACGCTGCGGATGATCTCGCGCACGAAGCTGGTCCGCAGATCGAGCACCTCGTAGCCGAGCTGGGCTCGGTTGAGGATGTAGAAGGCGTTGGGCTTCTGCACCCGGCCCTCGATCTGGATCTCTTCGAGCTGGATCACGCGGGGCTGCCGCTGGGCCTCGGCTGCGCTCGGGCCAAACGCGAGGGCGAGCGCGCCCAGGAGGGCGAGGGAGGACACGAGCTGGACGATTCGGTTCATGGCGTTCTCTCCGTTCACTCGGTCCGAGCCCCACGCTCGGCTTCCTGCTGGGCCGCGGCCCGTTCGCGCTCGAGGCGCCGCTCGGTCCGCTCGATCTGGCGGTTGAGGTCCGCCAGGTACTGCTCGGAGATGTCTTCCCGCGGCAAGCGCGAGCCCATCTGGTTGCGGTAGGCGGTGAACTCTTCCTTGGCCTTCTGCAGCGCCTGGAGCTCGTCGAGCCCGGGGAACTCGGCCCCCGCGCTCATGTACATGAGGCCGAGGTTGAAGTGCGCCTGGGCCAGGTTCGGCTCCATCTGGAGCGCCTTGTCGAAGGAGCGCTTGGCGAGCTGCCACTGCTTGGTGGCGCGGTAGGCGTCGCCGAGGTTCAGATGGACGGCGACCAGCCCGGGGGCGAGCTGCGAGGCGACCTGGAAGTTCTGGAGCGCCTCGGTGTAGTTGCCGCCAGCCAGCTGGGCGACGCCGAGCGCCATCCGGGCCTCGGCATAGTCTGGCCGGAGCTGGACGGCGCGGGTGAACTCGCGGAGCGCGTCCCGAAAACGGGCGTCGTCCTCGCGGTAGAGCATCCCCTGGATGTAGTGGAGCTCGGCGTTGGTCTCCTCGATGGCCAAGGCCTGCTCGAGGATGGACTCGCCGAGCTCGCGACGGCCTTGCTTCAGCGAGGCCTTCACCAGCGCGGTCAGCGCGGGGACGAAGCGCTCGTTGCAGCGGAGCGCGGTGCGCGCCGCGTTCCAGGCGGCGTCGTAGCGTTCGGCGCGGACCAGGACCTCGGCGTAGAGGGACTGGAGGTGCAGGTTCCGCGGGTTCTGCCGGGCGAGCGGCTCCACGAACGCGACCGCGTCGGGCACGGAGCCGCGACGGAGGAAGATGGTGACCATCCCGTCGGCGGCGGCCTCGTAGTCCGGCTGGATCCGGAGTGCGCGCCGATAGAACTCCATGGCCTGGGTCTCGTTGCCCTCGCGGTCGGCGAGGACGCCCAGGTTGTAGGCCGCCTTGTAGGCGTTGGAGTCCGCGCTCAGCGCGGCCTGGAAGGCCTGCTGAGCCTGGGCGGTGTTGCCCGCGCGGGCGTACCGGGTGCCCTGGTCGAAGGAGCTCTGGGCCGAGCCGCTCATCGGCCGGCGGTCGGGCTGCCGACACTGCTCGGCGCGGCTGGTTCCGAAGGGGTTCGGTTCCTCGGCGGTGCCTCCACCCGCTCCGTCTCCGGCGTCGCCGCCACCCGCGGTGGCTCCGCCGCCGGCCTCGTCGCCGTCCCATCCGCCGCCGCCACCGGTCGCGCCGCCGCCGGTGCTGCCGCCGCCGTCGGTGGACCCGCCGGCGGTCTCGCCGCCGGTGGTGCCCTCGCCGCCTTCGGCGGTGGTCTCTTCTTCGTCGTCACCGCAGCCCGCGAGGGGCGCGGTGCAGGCGAGGACCCCCACCAGCCCCAGGCGGGCGATGCCGCGCGGGATGGTGGTGAGGATCGAACCGAGAACGCCGTTCTCCATGGTCACTGGGCCTCCAGCGGCGGCGGGGTGATGTCCGCCTCGATGGTCATGGTCTGGCCTCGCGGCGCGCGGGCGAACTCACCCGGCGAGTACGCGGCGAAGCTCGCGTCCTGCGCCTGTGCCTCCGCGATGCACTCGGCGATGCGCTCGTCACCGTATGCCTGGAGACGGTCGATGGCGGTGCGCGTGTATTCGGTGTCGAGGGAACCTGCGCGGGCCGCGCGAGCGGCAAGCGCGTAGCGGGCGACGGCGAGGCACTCGATGGGCCGGGTCTTGGCGTCGAGGACCTGGCGAACCGCGTCCTCGATCTGGAACTGGATCTCGTCCCGGGTCTCCTGGTTCAGCCGCTGACCCCGGAGCTGCTGCTGCACGGCAGCGGGCAACACGAAGGGGATCGGCGCGTTCAGGACGCCCTTGGCGAGGAGCTCGTAGATGCGGCCCTGCTGCACGAAGGCGGCGATGGTCCAGGTGGGCCGACGGTAGCCAGTCACCGCGTTGTACCCCTCGGCCAGCTCGCCGGCACGGGTCGCGCCGGTGTCGATCTGGGATTTGAGGGACTCGATGTAGACCTCGAGGGTCCGCGGGTTGCCCGCGCGGATGGCGAAGTCCTCGAACTCGTCGATGTTCTCGTTGGCCAGGATGAAGGCCGCGTTGGCCGCGTACTCGGCGGCGATGGAGCCGGGCTCCTGACCGCTGCGACCGTAGGCCTGGACGACATCGTTCAGCGCCGCGCGGTAGTCGCGGGTCTGGCGCATCCGCTGCCGGACCTGGGCGATGCGCCAGTAGGCCTGGACCACGAGCTCGCCCGCGTCCCGGTCGTTCCGGTAGCGGTCGATGAAGGTCCGGTAGTCTCGGATGGCGGTGTTGTTGTCGTTCCGGTTGTACGCGATCTCCGCGATCCGGTAGAGCGACGTCCGCTTCAGCTCGGCGTCGGCCGACGAGGAGTCGATGATCTCTCGGTAGTAGCGGAGTGCCTCGTCATAGCGCTGCAGGCGCTCCATGATGACGGCCGTGTTCACCAGGGCGTCCCGGCGGAACCCCTGGATCGTGGTGTCACTCGAGCGAGCGAAGCGCGGGGAGTCCACCAAGGTGCGGTAGTTGGACACCGCCTCTTCGAACTCGAAACCCCGGTTCGCGTTGTAGGCCACCCGGAAGTAGGCGTTGGCCACGATGCGGTCGAGGGACTGCTGGCGCGTGGGGTCGTCGCTGGTCTGCGGACCCACCTCGTCGATGATTCGCTGGTAGAGCGAGCGAGCCGAGTCGAAGCGCTGGGTAGCCTCGAGGGCAGTCGCCGCGCGCTCGAGCGCGATGGGCGCCTGCTCGTGCCCCGGCGTCTGGTTCACGGCGTTCACCAGCATCACGGCCGACCGGAGGTAGAGCTCCTGGGCCTGGGCGCTGTTGCCGGCAGCCTCGGCGGCCTCGGCCTCCTCGAACATCTCGACGGCGCGCTGGAACTCGATGGCGGTGATGTCACCGAGAGCCCTACAGCAGCGGTCGTTCGAGTTGTTGGAGTTGCCACAGAACGCTTCCAGCTCGTCACCGCGCGGACAGGGCTCGCCCTCCGGGTCGAAGGTACACTGTCGCTCGTTCAGGGTGACGGCGAGGCGCTCGATCTCGTCTCGCTGGTCGAGCGCGATCGCCATGGCCCGGAGGTTCTCCCAAGCGACGAGACCGGTCTGGTTCGCGTAGGGACCGGCGCACCGCTCCTCGAAGATGCGCTCGAAACGCTCCTTGGCTTGCGGCCAGTAGCCGTACCAGTAGAGCACCAGGGCGTTATTGTACTCGTAGGCCGCACGAACGCCCTCGGAGTCGCGCTCCTCGGGGACGCGGGCGATGTAGAGCTCGCGAGCCTGCGCCAAGCGCTGCAGCAGCTCCGGCATCGCAACCGGACGGACCTGCGGGGGCGTGCCCTGCGCCTCGGGGGCTTCTTCACGGATGGTCAGCTGGCCGCTCTCGACCGCCTTCTCGACGATGCGCTCGATGGACTCGACCACTCGACGGGCCGACTCGGAGAGGTGGATGTCGTCGAGGTTCGAGTCGCGGACGGCCGCGTACTCCACGGCGGCCTCTTCGTAGCGCTCGGACCAGTAGAGAGCGTCGGCGAGGTTGTAGTGGAGCTCGTAGGCGTTCGGGCTGTTGGGATAACGCTCCAGGTACCGGCGGTAGGCGTCGGCGGCGTTCCCGTAGAAGGTCTGTGCCTGCTGACAGCGGGCGAGCGCCTCTTCCTGGGCCCCAGCTTGAATGAGCTCCACGCAGTGCCGGCGCTCGCGCTGGGCGAACTGGTGCTGCTGGATGGCGGTCGCGATCAGCGCGTTCTCGGCGAGCTGCTCGGCCTCGCGCTGCTCGGCGGGGTTCTCCATGTTGGAGTTCCACCAATCCGAGCCCTCGCCGAACTGGGCGAGCTCGCTCTGGACGGTCATGGCCGCCTCGAACTGGTTCTGGTTCTCCAGAGCCAGACGGATCTGGTTGGTGATCTCTGGAGCCTGCCGATGGTTCGGCCACTTGGAGAGCGCCAGGCGCCAGACCTCGATGGCCTCCGGGTACTTGGCCTCGTCGAAGTAGACCTGACCCAGGGCGAAGTAGACGTCCGGCGTCCACGGCCGGTCCTGGGGCACCAAGGTGGCGTCCTGCACTCGCTGGATGCCGCTGGGCTGGCCCTCGACGGTGTCGGGCAGACCGTTCTCGTTCCAGTCGTCGTACGCGAAGGCGATGCCGAGGTACTGGATGGCCTCCGGGCGCAGCTCGGAGCCGGCGTTACCGGTCCGCTCCTGCTCGTCGTCGGACCACTGCACCAACATCGCGAAGTGCCGGATGGCCTCCGGGTAGCGGCTGGCGCGGTAGTACGCCCAGGCCACCTTGTAGAGGGCCAGGTTGTAGTTCCGGTCGTCCGGCTTCTCGAGGATCTGGTTGTAGGCCGCGATGGCCAGGTCCAGGGCGTGCTCGCTGCCGTAGTCGTCGAAGTGGTACTCGCCGACCCGGAACCAGGTCTCGGAGATGAACTCGGCGTCCTCCATGACGGGCTCGCACTCGCCATAGGGGTTCACGAAGGGGCCGCCCTCGGGAACCAGGGGCTCCGCGTCGAGGCTGGCCGCCGGGTGCGCGTCGGGGCTGTCGGCTTCCGCGTCGGCGTCCGCGTTCTCCGCGGCGTCCTCCGCTTGCTCGGCGGCGAACTGGTCCGGGTGGTAGGTGAAGCGGTTGGCGCACACGAGGTTGAGCCAGGCCCGCAGGGCCTCGTCGACCCGCCCCATCTCGTTCAGGCAGTAGCCGATGAGGTAGAAGACACCGTCGCGGCGACGGTAGTCGGGGAACTGCCGGAGGAGCCGCTGGTAGAGTTCGATGGTCGGCGTGAAGTCCGGCTGCTCGGGCAGGTCGACCTCCTGCCCCTGGTCGGCGAGGATCTGGAGGCGGTCGTACTCCTGCTGGAACTGGATCGCGCTCCGCTCGAAGTAGAGTTCGCCCAGGCGGAACATCGCGTCCGCGGTGTAGGTCGGGTCATCCGGGTAGCGCGCGATGAAGCGCTCGAACTGCTGGATGGCGCGCTCTCGCGCCTCGTCCAGGAGCCGTTCCTCTTCGGCGATCTGGCGACCGTACCAACGGTTCCGCCCCCGGCGCTGGCGCAGGTACTCGCGTCGCACGAGAGAGACGACCGTGTTCCGGTAGGCGGACCCCGAGTTGGTGAAGCGATCGACCTCGGCTTCCATCTCGCGCAGCGCCGCGATCTGCTGCGGCGTCGGTGCGGGACGGTTGTCCACGATCCGTTGGTCCGTGGTGTCGAGGAACGATGGAAGGGGCGACGCAGAGGTGTCCGCGGTCGCCGCGACCGTTCCGTTGGCGACCGTACCGTTCACCGTGCCGTTCGCGGTCACCCCATCCGGGCTCGCGGCCGCGTCGGCCGGAACCCCGGCGTCGGCGACGCCCGCGTCCTGGGCCACCGCCGGGACGCTCATCGCGAGCAACCCGAGCAACGTACCGATCTTCATCTTCGACGGCCTCACTGGTCGCCCTCCTGGCCACCCTCGTCCATGATGTCGCGGAACTCGTCATCGAGGGCCTGTAGGTCGCGCGAACGCTCTCGGGTGAGCATGTCGACACGCATGCGGTGCTCCTCCCGGCGCGCCCACGAGACGTCGATCCGCCCGACGTCGGCGCGAAGCACCAAGTCGTAGAAGCGATCGCGCACCTCGGTGAACGTGTCGGCGGTGACGGCGCCGATGACTTCCTCGGCTTCGCCCTCGAGCCCGGCGACTTCGTTACGGTAGCCCACGAGCTTGGCGGACTCCTCGTCGATGACTCGGCGCATCTCGGCCACTCGCTCCTCGACCACCGCATCGACGCGTGCGTCGTAGGTGTTGATGGCCGACTCGATGCTGGCGGCCCGACGGAACAGAGGCTCGGCTTCGCTGTTCGCCGCGCCGGAGAGCTGTCGCTCGCGGTCGACCAACGCCTGGTACTCGCTCCGGAGTCGGTCGTCGCGCTCGTAGCGCGTATCTCCGACACCGACCTGGATGCGGCCCACCTCGATGAGCCTCTCGAGGTCGGCGATCTGCTCCCGGTAGGCCACCACGGCGGCTTCCTGTTGAGCGATCTCCGTGCGGATCGCCTCGGTGTTCTCCATCTCGGCGCCGGCGGTGTCGAGGAAGCGCTTCAGGGCTACGATCCGCGCATCGATACCCAGGAGCTCGACCTCCATCTCCGCGAGCTGCCGATTGAGGGCTCGGTATCGACCGAGCAGCTCGTCGTCGCGCACGACGAAGTCGTCCGAGTTGGTGGGCATGCCGCCGAGCTGTCGCTCGATCTGGCGGCGCTGCGAGCGCACCTGGTCCAGCTCCGCGCCAGAGCCACGCACGTTGCGCTCTTCCCAACGGACGAGCTGACGGCGGACGGAGACCAGCCGGTTTCGGAGGGCAGTCGTCTTCTCTCGCTGCTCACGAAGGTCCGTGAACACGCTGACCCGGTTCGGCGCCCCGAGGGCCGCGTTCAGGCGGACGACGAGGTCGTCGGTCTCGCGGATGAGCTGCCGCGCCTGGGCGAGATCGCGGAGCGCGTTGACGGCGCGCTCGAAGTCGCCCTCGAGGTTCACCCAGTTCCGGGCGGTCTCGGGGAGGAAGTTGCTGACGTCGAAGGCTTCCATGTTCTCTCGAACCAGTTGCCGGAAGTACGCCTGGAGGTCCGGATTCGCGTCACGAATCTCGTCGAGGTCACGCAGCACGGGACCGAATTGGTTGCGCACCTCGCGGAAGACGTCGTTCGCGTCGTCGAAGCGACCGTTCCGGAGGAGGAGGTTGCCCCGGAGGACCTTGCCGTCCGGGATGTAGTGGCTGTCGGGCGCGGCCACGGCGAGCACCTCGAGGGCCCGCTCGGCGCGGGTGGAGTCGCCCAGGCGAATGTAGACCCACGCGATCTCGTAGAGCGCCGTGTCGAAGTAGGGAGAGGTCCGGGGCACCGCCTGGTACGCCTCGACGGCCTGGTCGAGCTGGTCCGTCTCGTAGTGGAGCCGGCCGAGCGCGAGGTGGGTCAGGTGCAGCACCTTCCGCTGCTCGGGCGTCGACGCCTCGCCGCGGAGGACTCGCCGGAAGGCCTCGATGCCCTGGGGGTACTCGTTGCGGATGGTGTGGATGACCCCGATGAAGTACCGCGCCTGCAGGTAGTACGGGCTCCCCTGGGGCACCGCCTCGAACGCCTGTCGCGACTGCTCGAGGGTGGCGAGGTCGACCTGCGCGCCGGGGGCGAAGGTCTGCTGCTGCTGGTCGAGGGTGCCGGTGCCGGCCTCTCGAAGCTCCTGCTCCTCGGGGACTGCGCGGCTGTAGAGGTATTTGGCCCGGAAGTAAGCGGTGGTCGCCTCGACCTCGGTGGGAGGAAGCCGGCTCAGCTGCTGGAAGTAGGCGTCGACGCCTTCGAAGTCGCGGATGTGAATCGCGATCTCGATGAGCCGGCCCAGCGACCGCTGGATGTAGGGGCGCATCGTCGGGTCGTTGGCCCGGTCGAGCACCTGCCGGAACCGGCTGCGGGCGCCGAGATAGTCCCCGGCGTGGAAGAGGCTGTCGCCCAGGAGGAAGAGCGCGTCGGCCGCCGCGGGGTGGTTCGGGTGATTGTCGACGATATCGGTGAAGATGATGCTGGCCCGCAGGTAGTCCTGGAGCCGGTAGTAGAGCTCGCCGTCGGTCAGGCGCTCTTCGACGTAGGTAGGGCTCCGGACGTTCTGCGCTCGGAGGGGTTGTCCCCGCACGGCCTCGAGGTCGCCCTCGATGTCGGTGAGCTCACGGTTGAGCTCCCGCAGATCCTGCGCCCGAGCCACCGACCCGAGGCCGATGGCGAGCGCGAGGGAGGCGAGCAGGACCCCGCCGCCGATGCGGTGGGGGCGCCGGGTCATTCGTCGTCTCCGGACTCGGCGCTCGCGGCGCGGGCGCCGCGCTCGCGGACCTGCTCCATGTAGCGGATGGCCGGGCGCTCCTCGAGGGGCGCGGTGGGCCCGCCCTTCTCGTAGGCCACGACCCGCACGTCGACGGCGCGGCCCTCGGGCGCGGTGAACGAGTAGTTCGACCGGACCTTGAAGCGGTAGCCCTTGAGGTACGAGAAGATGCCGTAGCCGTGGCCGCGGTACTCGAGGTTGACCGTGAGCGTATGCTCACCGGGCACGATCGAGCCGTTGTAGACCTGGAACTCCTCGCGCTCGGCGAGGGAGCCGTCCTCGTCGGCCTTGTTGAAGATCGGCGCGCCATCGAGGGCGTACACGGCCTTCACCAGCCGGTAGGACGAGGACATGCGGTTCTCGTGGGTCACGACCGCCTGGGCGCCGGCGACGACGCCCTGCAGGACCGTCTCGGCGAGGAGCGAGAGCCGCGCTTTCGACCGGAAGATCTGCTCCTTGAGCTCGTTGATCCGCTGCTCGAGGTCCCGGAGGCGCACCGCGTAGGTGCCCGCGTCCATCTCACCGGTGGCACCGGTGGTGGTCGGAACGGCGGTCCCTTCGGCGCCGGTCTGAGCCGCCGAGTCGGCGGACCCCGCGGGGAGGTCGCCCGCGGCGGCGGTGGTCTCGGCGCTGGTGGTGGTGGCCTCGGTGGTCTGACCCTCGGTCTCGCCATCGGTCTGCGCGAACGCCGCGCCCGCTCCGGCGAGCATCAGCATCATCACGGCCACGGCCGTCATCTTCCTGCGCATCGAATCTTCCCCTCTGATGGGCTCCCTGAACATGGCGGGAGGTCTCTGGTGCCTTCTGTACGGTTGCGCCACCCCTCTGTGACGGACCAGGTCCGGGAACCCTTCGTTCCACGGCCTGTCCCGCTTCGAGCTGCGACGGACAGCCGACTTCGTAGCATCGGCCAGATATCAAATCCCGTTGTCACGGTCAATGTCGGCCTGCGAGCAAATTTGCACGGATATCGAAGACATATGGGGCATTTGGTCCCGTCGGGAGAGGATTGGCCGTACGCGGTGCCGAGCGAGTATCCTCCGGCCATGGAGCGGCCTGTCAGACCTTCGGGCGACCTTGTGCGTCGAAGTCGACGTGCGTGCCCGCTCCCCCATTTCCGCCGAGTTTTCGTGCTGCCCCCCGAATGGGTGGGCCGCTCCGGTAGTTGGTCCGCGGGGTGAGCGACTTCCCGGAGACGACCGACGAAGCGTTGTTGGAGCGCTTCCAGGCGGGGGACACGCGGGCTTTCGAGGAGCTGCTCGGGCGCTATCGGGGTCCGATCTACAACTTCATCCTCCGCTCAGTGCGCGATCGGGAGCGGGCGGCGGACCTGACGCAGGAGACGTTCTTGCGGGTGGTCCAGCGCGCCGATTCCTTCCGGGGGGGCTCGAAGCTCTCGACGTGGATCTACGCCATCGCCCGGAACCTCTGCATCGACCACGGCCGGAGGATGGTCTTCCGGCGCCATCGCTCGCTCGATGCCCCGATGAAGGCGGGGGAGGAGAAGAGCAGCCCCATGGTGGACCGGGTCGCCTCGGCGGAGCCGGTGACCGATCGGGACGCGATCGCCAAGCAGCTCCAGCTCCAGATCGCGGAGGCTGTCGAGGAGTTGCCGGAGGACCAACGCGAGGTCTTTCTCCTGCGCCAGGTGCAGGGGATGGCCTTCAAGGACATCGCCGAGCTGGTGGGGGTGTCCGAGAACACGGTCAAGAGCCGCATGCGCTATGCCCTGGAACGCCTCCAGGGGGCGCTCGCGGAGTACCAGGACTACGTTAAGGAGCTGAGCGCGTGAGCTGTTCACACGACGATAGGCTTCTGGATCTCGTCCTCGGGGAGCTCCCCGCGGGCGAAGCGGCCGCGCTGCGCGCCGACGCGGCGGAGTGTCCGCATTGCCAGGACACCCTCGCCCGGCTGGAGGTCGGCGCGGCGCTGGCCCAGCGGATGCCCATCGAGGAGCCGCCGCCGATGGACCTCTCGCTGATCCTGGGCGCGGCGGCCGACAAGGCCGCGTCGATGGCGGCGGAGCGCGCGAAGACCCGCTCGGCCGCGGGCCCGAGCGCCGAGCCCCCGGCGATGGCGGACCCCGGGAAGACCGTGGAACCGACCGCGGTTGCCGAGACCGACCCCTCCCCTTCGGCGTGGGAGCGACTGCGCGAGTGGGTGGCGGGCGTGACCCTGGGTCCCCAGCTGGCGATGGCGAGCGTGATGGTCCTCGTGGTCAGCATCGGGCTCTGGTACCTGCCCAACGCCGGCCGGATGGACGAGGTGGCCCGCAACCAGGTGACGCCGGACCCGGAAGGCGAAGCGATCAGCGCCCTCCCCGCCCTCGAGCCCCTGGCCGAAGAGATCGCCGAGGCAGAGGTCGAGGCGGGTGACCTGGAGAGCGACGACGGGGCGGGCGATCGAGTCGCGCTCGCCGTCGACGGGCTCGGCCGGGAGCGCTCGGCCCCGGCGCGGCCGAACCGCGTCGGCGCATCCCGCGGCCGGGCGGGCCGCGACGATGGCCTCGGCGCGCTGAGCGCGGCGGAGGGATCCGCGCCGCGCGCTCGGGCGCAGGCGGCGCCCGCCCCCGAAGCGGTGGGCGCCGCGCGCGAAGCCGCCGCGGCCGCGCCGCTGGAGGAGTTCCCGCTCCCGACCTACGGCGCGAACGCCGGCGGCAGCGCCCCCGCAGCTCCGGCGCCGGCGCCCTCGTCCGCTTCGGCCTCCGGCTCGTCCTACGAGCAGGGCGTGGGGAGCTACCGCGGGGGCAGCTATCAGGCCGCCGAGGACGAACTCTCCGACGCGGTCGAGGGCGCGCGCACCGAGGAGCAGCGACAGCAGCTCCCGAACGCCATCCATCAGCTCGCCCGAAGCTACCGCCAGCAGGGAGAGTGCCGCTCGGCGATCACGCAGTACCAGAACCTGCTGACGAACCACCCCTCCTACGCGCAGACCCCGCAGGCCCTGATCGAGGCCGCCGACTGTCTGCGGCAGGTCGGGCGCCTTCGCGACGCGCGCACCTACCTCGAGCGGGCGCAGCGCTTCGCGAGCACCCGCGCGGCGGCCAGCCGGGAGCTGGTGCGCATCGAGACCTTGGAGCGGGCGACCCGTCGCCGGTCGGCGGCTCCCTCGGCCGACTTCGAGGCGCCCGCGGAAGCCTACTGATCAGCGGTCGGTCGCGCGGCGGCGCAGCAGGCGCCCGAGCGGACCCGGTCGGTGCAACGTGAGGCCCGCGGCCTTTAGGGCCGCGCGGACCGCCGCGCCCAGCGCCTCGTGGAATCCATCGTGGTCGGGCGCGATACCCGCCTCGGCGAAGGCTTCGCGCCAGGCGGCGTTCACACCGGCGTACGCACACACGACCCCGAGCATGCGCGCCGTCTCGTCGGCGGAAGCGACCGCCGCCGCCCGACGGAGGTCCGGGTCCAGGAGCGCCGAGAGGTCGACGACGCACGCGCGCGCGTCGGTGCGCATCAGCTCGCGGCCGAACTCCTCGATGCGGGCGGTGAGGACCTCGGCTTCGTGGTCGCCGGCGAGGGAGAGCAGCCGGATGCCCTCGACGAGCTCGCCGGACGGCAGGGCCTCCGCCGCGCGCTGTGCGTGGACCTCGCGGACGCGCTCTTCGCGGCCACGCACGTAGCCCTCCAGGCAGGCGAGCTCGAGCCCCTCGCGCACCGTCGGGGCGACGGCGTCGAAGGCGTCGAGGATCGCCGGCGCGAGGTGGTGGGCGACGGGCACCGAGACGTCCAAGGAAGCCGCGCGCCGCCCGAGGAGGGCGAACATCGCCAGGCTCTCGTGGTGACCGAGGGACCGGATGTCCGCCGCCGTGTCCAGCCGGAGCGCCATGTCCAGGGACTCCACCGCCGGTCGCGCGTCGGGCGCCAAAGCCGCGATGGCGTCCGCGTCCGCGCCGAAGGCGCGCTCGCCGAGCGTCTCCATCGCGCGCTGGAGCAAGGCCTCGGCGCGTTCCTGGTCCGCTCGGCTGGGCTCCTCGTGCATCACGAGGGGTTCCATATCATCGCCCTGCGACGGGCGCCCCTTTGTGACGAGCCCGTCGATTTCGTGCCCCCGGCCCACCGATGGGGTTAGGACCGAGGCATGCCGATCGTCGTGCAGAAGTACGGAGGCAGCTCGGTCGCGGACGTCGACAAGCTGCAGCGGGTGGCGGAGAAGGTCGTGGCCAGCAAGCGCGCCGGCAACGACGTGGTGGTGGTGGTGTCGGCGATGGGGAAGACCACCGACCAGCTCCTCGCCTTGGCGCACCAGGTGGATTCCAGCCCTCCACGGCGGGAGCTCGACATGCTGGTGAGCACGGGCGAGCGGGTCTCGATGGCCTTGCTCTCGATGGCCATCCAGAAGCACGGCGTCGACGCCATCTCCTTCACCGGGTCCCAGAGCGGCATCATCACCAACGATCGGCACTTCGACGCGCGGATCATCGAGGTGCGGCCCCACCGGATCGAAGACGAGCTCGCGCGCGGCAAGGTGGTGATCATCGCCGGCTTCCAGGGCATGAGCTACAAGCGCGAGATCACCACCCTCGGCCGCGGCGGGAGCGACACCACCGCGCTGGCGATGGCTGCCGCCCTCGGCGCCGAGCACGCGGAGATCTACAGCGACGTCGACGGGGTCTACAGCGCCGACCCGCGCAAGGTCGAAGGCGCGCGGCACCTGCCGGAGCTCACCTACGACGAGATGCAGGCGATGGCCGAGGCCGGCGCCAAGGTGCTCCACGCGCAGGCCGTGGAGGCGGCACGGGAGGCACGCATCCGCATCCACGCGCGCTCGACCTTCGCGACCACCGGGCGGGAGACCGTGGTTCGCGGAGACGCCGGCGCGGCCGCCGGGGCCGTGGTGGGGCTGGACCGGTTGGCTCAGGTGCGGGTCCCCGGGGCCGACCCCGGCGCGCTCCTCGGCTTTCTGCAGAGCGCGTCGGTGCGGCCGATCCAGCTCGTCGCCGACCCGTCGGAGGTCCGCTTCGAGGTGGCCACCGGGGCGGTGCCCGACTGGAGCGGGGTCCGCGACGCGCTCGAGGGCACGCACGGCGCCGAGGTCGCCGATGGCCTCGGCGCGGCGACCTATGTCGGGCGCGAGGCCGCCGCGAAGGGCGCCGAGGTTCTCGCTGCCGTAGCGGAGCTGGGGATCCGGCCGCGGCGTGTGAAGGTCGAGGCCCTCAGCGCCGGCGTGGTGGTCGATGGGGACCGGTTGGACGAGGTGGTCCAGGCGCTCCATGACCGGCTCGTGGGTCCTGTCTGACCCCGAGCGGTGGTATACGGGTCGACATGAGCGCGACCATCCTCGTCGTCGACGACGAGAAGAACATCCGGCGCACGCTGCGGATGGTCCTGGAGGGGGCCGGCCTGGAGGTGCTCGAGGCGGAGTCGGCCGAGGACGGCCTGGCTCAGATCGAGCGTGGCGGCGTCGACCTGGTGATCCTGGACATCCGGCTGCCGGGCATGAACGGCATCGAGGCCCTCGAGCGCATCCGGGCGCGCCCGGAGAGTCAGCGGATGCCGGTGATCATGATCAGCGGCCACGCCTCGGTCGCCGAGGCGGTGTCCGCGGTCCAGACCGGCGCCACCGACTTCTTCGAGAAGCCCCTCGACCGCGATCAGGTCCTGGTCCGGGTGCGCAACGCGCTGAAGACATGGCAGCTCCAGCGAGAGGTCGACCGGCTGCGGGCGGACGTCCTCGATCGCTACGCCATGATCGGCCAGAGCCCTTCCATGCGGCAGCTCTACGCTCAGCTGGAGAAGGTGGCGCCGACGAACGGGCGAGTGCTGGTCACCGGCGAGAGCGGCACCGGCAAGGAGCTGGTCGCCCGGGCGCTCCACCAGCTCAGCAACCGCGCCGACAAGGCCTTCGTGAAGGTGAACTGCGCGGCCATCCCCGCGGAGCTCATCGAGAGCGAGCTCTTCGGGTACGAACGCGGGGCCTTCACCGGTGCCCAGGGTCGCCGCAAGGGCATGTTCGAGACCGCCGACGGCGGGACCCTCTTCCTGGACGAGATCGGCGACATGAGCGCCTCGGCTCAGGCGAAGGTGCTGCGCGCGCTCCAGTCCGGTGAGATCACCCGGGTGGGCGGCGAGCGGACCATCGCGGTCGACGTCCGCATCGTGGCCGCCACGAACAAGGACCTCGAGCAGGAGGTCGCCGACGGACGCTTCCGGGAAGACCTCTTCTTCCGCCTCAACGTGGTGCCGCTCCAGACGCCGCCCCTCCGGGAGCGGCGGGACGACGTGCCGCTCTTGGCCCGCTCGTTCCTGCGCGAGTTCTGCAAGGAGAACGGGCTCCGCGACAAGCCGGTCGACGAGGAGGTCCTCGAGGCGCTCTCCCGCCGCCCCTGGCCGGGCAACGTCCGAGAGCTGAAGAACGTGGTCGAGCGGATGGCCATCCTCAGCGGCGACCAGATCACCACCGCGGATCTCCCCGAGCAGGGAAAGCTGGCGGTGCAGGCCCGGGTGGACGAAGCGAGCCTGGGCGGCGCCCTCCCCTCGCCGGTGGGCAGCGACGGGGAGCCGATGAGCCTGCGCGACTATCGCGAGCACGCCGAGCGGAGCTACATCCTGGCGACCCTCGACGACACGGACTGGAACGTCTCCCAGGCAGCATCCCGGCTGGGCGTGGAGCGAACGAACCTCCACAAGAAGATGCGCTCCTACGGGATCCGTCGCGAAGACCACGCCTGAGCGGCCGGGCTCACTGTTCGGGAGGCGGCTCGGCCGGAGGCCCCGCGTCCGGGGGGCCGCCGTCCTGGATCCGCGCCCACTCGCCCTCGACGTGCTCCTCCAGCCGCTCGGCGGCGGCGCCGGCCTCCCGGCGGAGCTCCTGGGCTTCGTCGGTCGCGGCGATCGCCTGGCAGTGCTGGAACGCCGTCTGGCTGCCGAGGGGAACGAAGACGAAGACGTAGGCGACGACGCCGAAGCCGATGAGCGCGAGCAGGGACTTCATGGAGGATCAGCGCCGGGACTTCTCGAGGGCGTCGACGAACTCGTAGTCGGCGACGACCCCCTTGCGGATCAGGAGCTGGAGCAGCGTGGCGAAGAGGACCTCCCAGTTGGCTTCCTCGCCGAGGATGTCCCCGACCTCGGCCCCCTGCCCCCGCGCCAGCAGGGCGTTGACCAGGTCCGAGGCGGTGAGGGCGCGGGGGCCGGGCTCCGGCGTCGCCGGCGCCTTGGCGGGGAGCCGCACGGTGGTGCCATCGAGGAGGGTCAGGGTGACGAAGCGCGGTCCCGGGGCCGAAGGCGATTCGGCCACGGCGTCGTCCGCCGGTGACTCGACCGCGGGGCTCGGGGGCCCGGGATGGCGCGAGGCGGACTTCGGTCGCTCCGGGCTGGGGAGCGGCTCCTGGCCGAAGTAGTACACCCGGATCGCGCTGCGGATCGCCGTTGGCGGCGAGACCATCGCCTTGACCGGGAGCGGCGACACCTCGCGCAGGCGAGCGAGGGCGTCGTCGTTCGACGGGTCGTCCATCGCGACGAAGAGCGTCTCGCCCTCTTTGCGGACGGCCCGCCGGTAGACCGGGATGCAGCAGACCTCTTCGCAGACCTCCGGGGGGATGAGCGAGAGGAGCTCGCGGCTGAACTCCACGTGCGCCAGGTCGACCCAAGGCACCGAGAGCTGGTTGGAGAGCATCTGGGTGATCTGGAGCTCGTTCACGAACCCCAAAGCCACCAGCTCGGCCCCGAGGCGACGCCCCGACTCCTTCTGGACCTCGAGCGCCTCCTGGACCTGCTCTTTGGTGACGATCTTCGCCGCCACCAGCATGTCGCCCAGTCGCATCCCCTGGACTCTAGGGGCTGTTGCGTCGGGCGGAAAGAAAGCGGCGGCCAGGCGCCGGGGCCTCGATCAGCTCGCGACCGCTTGCTTGCGACGCAGGAACTCGGCCAGCTCGTCCAGGTGGTAGGGCTTGGGCACGAAGCCCACGGCGCCCACGTCGGCGCGGGCGATCTGGCGCTCGCTCAGGTGGTAGGCGCTGGTGAGCACGACGCGGACGTGGGGAACCGCGCGACGCAACCGCCGGGCGAGCTCGAGCCCGTTGATGCCGGGCATCATGAGGTCGAGGATGGCCACTTCGGCCGTGCCCCCGGATTCGAAGAACGCCAGCGCCTCCTCGCCGTCGGCGGCCTCGGCGACCTCGAAGCCTTCGAGCCGGAGTCCGATGGCCAGCGAGCGACGCTGGTTCATCTCGTCGTCGACGATCAATACCCGCACGATTGGCACCGAGTGCAAGGGCCGTACCGGAAGACGCACCGACGAAAGTCGTATGGTTTCGCAACGCCTCGGCCCGCGCCGTCTCATCTGTGAAATCGGCAGGATCAGGATTGCAATCCTGCAGCCGCGCGCGAAACCGGCTCGCGATCGCCATCCGTCCGCGGCTGTGGACGGTCCCTCAGGGGTAGCTGACGTCGAGGCGCTTCATCTTGCGCCAGAGCGTCGTGGAGCTGAGCCCGAGGATCTCCGCGGCCTTCTCCTTGTTCCCCTCGACGTCGCGGAGGACGGCGGTGATCGCCTCGCGCTCGGCGCGGTCGACGACCTCTTGCAGCGACCGATCCGACCGGGGCCCGGAGGCCTGGAAGCCCGCCTGGAGCTCCGGGGGGATGATGTCGTCGAGCTGCACCACCCCGTCCACGGCCAGGGCGACGCCCTGCTCGATGAGGTTCTCGAGCTCGCGGATGTTCCCCGGGTACTCGTAGCGGCAGAGGTAGTCGAGGACGCCGTCCCCGAGGGTCACCTTGCGGCGCATCTTGGTGGAGGACTTCTTCATGAAGTGCTCGACCAGGAGCGGAATGTCCTCGAGCCGTTCGCGCAGCGGCGGGAGCACGAAGCGGGCGACGTTGAGGCGGTAGTAGAGGTCCTCGCG
>DCLA01000067.1 GCA_002320815.1 Myxococcales bacterium UBA1660 | reverse complement strand
CCCAAAATCCCCCAGACGAAAGCGCTCCCACCCAAAACCTTGCCCCGGGGGATCCCATCGCCTACCTAGTGGGGACCGTGCGCGTCACCATCCTCGGCAGCGGGAGCCAGGGCAACGCGACCCTCTTCGAGACCGACTGCGGCACCCGCGTGCTCGTCGATGCCGGCCTGTCGCTGCGGAAGATTCGTTCGCGATACCGGGCCGCCCGGGACGCCGATCTGGAGTCCGTGGACGCGCTCGTCCTCACCCACGCCCACGGCGACCACGTGGCCCACGCCGGGTCCGTGGCGCGCGGCCTGGGCGCCACCGTGTACCTCAGCCGGAGCACGGCGCGGCAGGTGGACGTGGGCAGCGCGCCCGCCGAAGAGCTCGACCCGCGAGGCTCTCTGCGCGTCCGCGGGATGCTGGTGCGCGCTCATCCGGTGCCCCATGACGACCCCCAGGTGGCCTTGGTCATGGAGGACGACGGCGGTGACCAGGTGGGCCTGGTGACCGACCTCGGCCGGGTGCCCCGCACCCTGGAGAAGCACCTCCGCGGCTGCCGCACCCTGCTCCTGGAGAGCAACCACGAGCCCGAGCTCCTGGCCACCTGCGACTACCCCCGCTTCCTGCGCGACCGCATCGCCTCGCCCCACGGCCACCTGAGCAACGCCGACGCGGCGCGCCTGATGAAGCGCCTGGCGAAGCATCGGCTGGAGCGGGTCATGCTGATGCACCTCAGCCGCAAGGCGAACTCGCCGCGCCGGGCGCTGGCCCACGCCGAGAAGGCGGTGGGCGCCCTCGGCGTCGAGGTCCGCATCGCCCACCAGGACCAGGTCCAGACCTACGACGACCCGCCGGGCGTGCAGCTGGCCCTCTTCGCCTGACCGTGGCGCCCGGGTACGGGGGCAGCGTGACCCTCCTGTGCTGGCAGGGGGCCCAGGCCGCCGCGCCGCTGGGGATGGAGACCGTGTGCCCGGCGATGGACTGGCACGGGCGCTGGGGTTCGCCCCGGGGCCGGGCGACCCTCGAGCGCACCCTGGCCGAGCCCCGGGCCCGGGGCGCCGAGCGCATCGTGGTCGCCGGGCTCTCCAACGGCGGCATCGGTCTCAGCCAGCTCGCCGGTAACCTGGACGCCGACGGCCTGGTCTTTCTCAGCGGCGTGAGCGCGCGGGCCCGGCGCCCGCGGGTGCCCACCCTGGTCCTTCATGGCGGCCGCGACTCCATGACCTCCCCGCGCGTGGCCGCTCGATGGGCCCGGAGCCTGGGGCGCCGAGCCCGCTACGTGGAGGTCCCGGACGCCGGGCACTGGCTGCTGCTGAGTCACCACGAGCGGGTGACCCAGGAGCTGCGCGCGTTCCTCGAGGAGGTCGTCAGATGAGCATCTGGCGGTGGAGCCGGTTGCCGGCGCCGAGGTCCTGGACCAGGTCGAACATCTCGTCGGTGAAGCGGCGCCCCTCGCGGGAGGTGGTCCGGGCGAACTCCGGGTCCTCCCGGAGCCGCACGACCAGGTCACCCTTCTCGCCAGCGGAGTGGTCCAGGTACCGGCCGTAGAGGTCGAGCATGGTCCCGATGCGTCCGGCGACCCGCGGCTGGAGCGTCGCGATGGCGCGGAGCCGCTCCAGGGGCGTCATCGCGAACATCGCCCGTTCGTCCGCCTCGCTGACCGAGTCGCTGTCCTTCGGCGCGATGGCCAAGACGTGGGTCAACGCCGAGAAGCAGGTGAGGCAACGGGGGAAGCGCAGCTTCATCCCGCGATAGCGTCGGTGGGCCAGGAGCTCGTCTTCGAGGGCGCTCCCCGCGAGGCCCTCGGCCGCCAGCTCGGCGCCCTTCTTCCGCAGCCGATCCTCGTGGTTGAGGAGCACCGTGCGCCAGTAGCGGATGATGTCGTTGAAGAGGAAGAAGGGCAGGAAGTCGTCGGTGTGCTTCGTGGCCCCGCCCCGGTAGGCCTGCTGCACGCGCCGCAGGAGGGTCTCGTAGGCCGGCAGGCCGAGGAGCGGGCGCCCCTCGAGCAGGAAGAGCATCCGCGTGGTCAGCGCGTTGGTGTGGTCGTCGTCGGCGCTCCCCAGGCAGTCGGTCAGCGACGCGCCGGACTTCATCGCCAGGAACGCGCCGCCCCGGTCGAGGGGCGGCAGACCGAGCGCCGCCAGCGCCGCGCCGGTCGCCGCCCGGAGCCGGGCGTCGTGGCCGGAGTCGAGGGGCTGGTCCACGCGGACCACGTGGCCATCGACGTCGGAGCCGGCGGTCATCTCGCCCCGGCCGGCGGAGCCGGTGAGGATGAAGGTGGTGTGCTCCCCGAGGATCGCGTCGGCGTCGGCGCCGAGCTCGCGCCCCAGGGCGGCGCGGAGGGCCTCGACGGTGTGCTCGGTGGTCTCCCGCTGCCGGAGGACCGCTGCCGGGAGGGCGGGCGTGATCACGGGGCCTCCCACTCCATCAGGTTGGCGAAGACCTCCCCCTGGGCGCGGGCGTCGTCCAGGGCGTGGTGGGTGTGGGGCCGCGCGCTCCGCAGCTCGGCGGGGAGCCGGCGCTGGCCGGCGTCGGCGATGGACCGCCGGGCCTTCACCGCCACCGCGGTCTTCACGTCGAAGGCCCGGGAGTGCCGAAAGGGCGAGGCGCCGGTGAAGCGCACGAAGTACCAGTGGAGCCAAGACCAGTCGAAGCCCAAGGGGTAGGCCACCAGCACCGGCTCGCCCTCGGGGGCGTGGGCCGCGATCCACGCGCTCGCCTCGCGCATCGCCGCCGCGGGCTCGGCGCCCTCGCGCGCCAGGCGCCCGCGGTCCAGCCCGCTGACGGCGAGCGCCTCGGGGTCGAAGTCCTCGGCGATGGGCCGCAGCTCCCGATAGAAGCTCGCCGGGGTCGCCGCGGGCCGCGCGAAGCGCCCGGCGGCCATCGTGCCGGCTTCGACGATGGCGAAGCTGAGCAGCGAGTAGACCCCGGGGATGGGCCCGTCGGTCTCCACGTCCACCGAGAAGTAGACGTCGCGGACCCCGCCCAGCCCGGCCTCGCCGGCTCCGGTCCTCTTCGCTGGCTCGCTCACGCGGCGGGTTCTAGCACGGGGAGGACCGGCCGCCCGGCGCCGCTGGGCGAGGCGCTGGGCGCCGTGCTATGCCCGCGCCCATGCCGCTTTGGTACCAAGAAACCTTCCAGGGAACTCGGCTCGCGCTCGAGACCACCGAGACCCTCTACTCCGGCCGCTCCGAGTTCCAGAAGATCGAGATCTTCGAGTCCAAGGCCTACGGCCGGGCCCTCGCCCTGGACGACGTCTTCATGACCTCGGTGAAGGACGAGTTCTTCTATCACGAGATGCTCACGCACCCGGCGATGCTCACCGCGGAGAACCCCAAGCGGGTGCTGGTGATCGGCGGCGGCGACGGTGGCACCGTCCGCGAGGTGCTCCGGCACCCCAGCGTCGAGCAGTGCGTGATGATCGAGATCGACGAGGGCGTCGTGCAGGCCTGCAAGGAGCACCTGCCGATGATCGGGACCGCCTGGGACGACCCCCGTCTCGACGTGCGCTTCGCCGACGGCATCGACTACGTGAAGACCAGCGACGAGGAGAAGTACGACGTCATCCTCCTCGACGGCACCGACCCGGTCGGCCCCGGCGAGGTCCTCTTCGCCCAGGAGTTCTTCGCCGCCTGTAAGCGGATGCTCAAGCCCGGCGGCATCATGGCCATGCAGAGCGAGACGCCCATCCTGATGCGCGACGTCTTCTTCGAGACCCAGGGCAAGCTCCGCGAGCTCTTCGCCGAGGTGCACCCCTACTTCGGCCCCGTGCCCATCTACGCCTCGGGCATCTGGTCCTGGACCTGGGCCTCCGACCGCAAGGCCCACCTCGACGTGGACGTGGCCCGCGCCGAGAAGCTCACCGACGGCTGCCGCTACTACAACGCCGACATCCACAAGGCGGCGTTCACGCAGCCCAACTACGTCCGCCGCGGGCTGGCCGACCTGTCCAAGTGATCGCCGACCGCCGCGCGCTCCGCCGCAAGGACCCGGAAGGCCTCGCGGCCGACCGCGCGGCGGCGAAGGTGATCCCCGTGTGGCGGGGCCGGAGCCTGGTCCGCGCCGGCCGACCGCCCACCCCGGTGTGGCTCGAGGGCGAGCGGGCCCAGGCGGCGCTGGGCGCCGGCGGCGAGGAGGCCATCTACCTCGGCGTGGACGCCGCGGGGGCGGCCGTCTTCGCCATCGACCTCTCCGACGTCGACGACCCCGTCGACGCCCTGGGACTCGAGGACCGCTTCGAGGACCTGCGCATGGCCGGCGCCTTCATGCCCGCCGCCGACTTCGAGCCCCTGGCCTACGCCCGGGGCATCTGCCGCTGGAACCGCACCACCCGCTTCTGCGCCAGCTGCGGCGGCGCGCTGCGCAACGAAGAGGCGGGCTTCGCCAAGAGCTGCACCGAGTGCGACGAGAAGGTCTTCCCGCGCACCGACCCGGCGGTGATGATCCTCTGCGTCCGCGGCGACCGGTGCTTGCTGGCGCGGCAGCCGGGATTCCCCCGGGGCATGGTCTCCGCCCTGGCGGGGTTCGTGGAGCCCGGCGAGAGCCTGGAGGACTGCGTCCGCCGCGAGGTCGGCGAGGAGGTCGGCCTCACCGTCGAGCGGCTGAGCTACGCCGCCTCCCAGGGGTGGCCCTTCCCCCAGTCGCTGATGATCGGCTTCCGCGCCGAGGTGGCGCCGGGCGAGGTGCGCCTCGAGGACGACGAGCTCGAAGAGGCGCGCTGGTTCACCCGGGCCGAGCTGGAGAAGCCGGCCATGAAGGCCGCGGGGTACTTCTACCCGCCGCCCATGTCCCTGGCGCACCGGCTGGTGCGCGAGTGGATCGCCGAGTGACCCTCCTGACGGCGGTGCGCGCCGCGCTCGGCGCCGCCGCCGTCCCCGAGGACGCCGAGCCCATGCGCGCCTACATGAAGAGCGCGCTTCCCTTTTGGGGCGTGAAGAAGAAGGCGCGCCAGGCGGCTCTGACGCCCGTCTTCGCCGCGCACCCCGTCGCCGGCCGCGCGGCGCTCGAGCGCGAGGTGCGGGCGCTGTGGTTCGGCGCCACCCACCGCGAGGAGCGCTACGCCGCGCTGGACCTGATGCGCCGGCGCGAGCATCGCGGGCTCTGGACCCCGGCGGCCCTGCCCCTCCTGGAGGAGCTGGTGGTGACCGGCGCGTGGTGGGACCTGGTGGACGAGCTCGCCACCAAGCTGGTGCGTGCGACCCTGGGAAATGCACCGGAGTCCGCCGAGACGCTCCGCCGCTGGTCGCGGGGCGACGACCTCTGGCTCCGACGCGCCGCCATCCTGGCGCAGATCGGCCTCGAGGACACCACCGACCGCGCGCTCCTAGCGGAGCTCATCGAGCCCGCGATCCCGTCGTCCGAGTTCTTTCTTCGCAAGGCCATCGGGTGGGCCCTCCGGGACCTGAGCAAGGTGGATCCCGACTGGGTACGCGCCTTCGTCGATGGGCACTCCGGGTTGAGCGGCCTGAGTCGGCGGGAAGCCCTGAAGCATCTCGGACCACGGAGTTGACCCGCGTAGGCGCATCGTAAAAGATGGGACAAACGATGCGCCGAAGCCTCCCCATCCTCCTCGGGCTGGGTCTCGTCGCTCCGCTGGCCTTCGCCGACGCCACCACGAGCGAGACGGCCCCAGCATCCGGCGACGCGATCGACCTCACTCCCGCTCCCTCCGAGCCCCCCGGCTGGGCCCTGCGCCCCGTGCCGCGGGTCGAGGTCGACGACGGAGAGACCTGGCTCCTGGCCCGCCGCCACAACGCGCTGGTCTACGCCTCGCGTAGCCTCCGCCACGGCCGCGGCCTGGTCCGGCGCGGCACCGCCCTGGCCGGGACCCCGGCCTCGCGCAACGAGGCCTGCGACGGTCGATGGTTCCGAGTGGAACCCGGTGGCTACGTGTGCACCGCGGCTGGCTTCCGCGCGCTCCCCGCGGACCCGCCGAGCGAGACCCCCGACGCCGCCCCGGCGACCGACGCGCCGCTCCCCTACGCCTACGCCATGGTCACCGACCGGGAGGCCTTCCGCTACGAGTACCTGCCCTCGCGCCGGCTGCGCGAGCGGGTCCAGGGCGGCGCCAACCTGCCGGACATCGCCGAGCAGCTGAACGGCGACTACTTCGTGGCCGTCGCCGGCGAGGAAGAACACCACGACGAGACGTGGTTGCGGACCGTCACCGGCGACTACGTGCGCGCGGCGGCAGTGGAGCGCATCGAGGGCTCGGCCCTGGCCGGCGTCCACGACGCGGACGGCATCGAGCTCCCCTTGGCCTTCGTGTACGCCGACGACGTCCGCGTCACCGACGCCAGCGGTACGACCCGGGGGGTCCCCAAGTACGCTCGTTTCGGTGTGGTCTCGGTCGAGGGCGACACCGTCGTCGGCGCCGAGGTCCGCGCGCCCCGGGACGGCGTCCGCTTGGTCCAGCAGGTCCCCCGACCCGCCGACGTGCCCGAAGGCGCCCGCTGGATCCACGTCGATCTCGACGAGCAGACCATCGTCGCCTACGAGGGCGACACGCCGATCTTCGCGAGCCTGGTGGCCTCCGGCAAGGAGGGCTACGACACCCCCGCCGGCACCTTCCGCATCCGCCACAAGTACGTGAGCATCACCATGCGCGGCGAGGACCCCCACGACGGCGTCTACGACGTCGCCGAGGTCCCCTGGACCATGTACTACGACGGCAGCTACGCGCTCCACGGCGCCTACTGGCACGACGGCTTCGGCAACGTGCGCAGCCACGGTTGCACCAACATCGCCCCCGCCGACGCCCGCTTCCTCTTCACCTGGAGCACCCCGCGGCTCCCCGAGGGCTGGCACGGAGTCCGCGCGGACGGGACCTACGTCCACCTGACCCGCGCGCCGGACGACGACGAAGCCTGAGCCCGCCGGGCTGCTATGGTCCGGCCGTGCTCCGCCATCTCCCCTGGCTCGCCCTGATCCTGGCCTTCCCCGGCTGCGACGAAGACAGCGACGGCTCCCGGCGGCCGCGCAGCCGCCCGGGCCCGCAGCGGCTCGAGCTCGCCGGCGTCGAGGCCGAGGTCCCGGCCGACTGGGAGCCCCTGCCGCGCGCGACTCGCGACCGGCTCATGGCCGCGGCGACGCAGCGCGACCCCGGCGCCCAGGTGGCTCTCGAAGGCGCCCGGCCCCCCGGCGCTCCGGTGGGTCTGGCCCTGATGCACGTGCGCCACGACCCGGCCTACGGCGAGGGCTTCCCGGTCTCCGAGGCCGCCACCGACGCCGAGGACCTGGTGCGCCTCGCCGCCCAGGCCCGCGGCATCGAGGTGGAGAGCGAGCACAGCTGCGCCGAGCGCTCCTGCGACATCGCCTACACCCTCGAGGGACCGGGGCTGGTCACCACCAGCTACCTGCGCATTTGGCGCGACGGCGGCCGCCTGGTCGAGGTCGGGTGCCAGTGCATGAAGACCCCCGAGGTCGACGCCTGCGCGATCCCCTGTGAGCTGCCCATGGCGCCCGCCTCGGCGACCCTGGACTGAGCGGCACCACGCGCCGTCGCGCCGCCTCGGGCTGCCTCGGCGGGACCCATCCGCTATGAGGCGCCCATGAGCATCGAAGCACGCTGCGTCCGCATCCGCGAAGCCGGAGGTCCCGAGGTCCTGGAGCTGGGCACCACCGAGGTCCGCGACCCCGGCCCGGGCGAGGTCCGCGTGGCCGTCGCCGCCGCCGGCCTGAACCGCGCCGATACGTTGCAGCGGCGGGGCTTCTATCCGGCGCCCGCGGGCTACCCCGACGACATCCCCGGTCTGGAGCTGGCCGGCACCGTGGAGAGCGTCGGCCACGGGGTGACCACCTTCGCCCCCGGCGACCGGGTCATGGCCATCATCGGCGGCGCGGGCATGGCCACCCACGCGGTGCTCCACGAGCGCGAGCTCCTGCCGGTCCCGGCGGACCTCTCCCTCGAGGAGGCGGCGGCCATCCCCGAGGTCTTCCTCACCGCCTTCGACGCCCTCTTCGTCCAGGGCGGGCTGCGCATGGGCGAAACCCTCCTGATGCACGCCGTGGCCTCCGGGGTGGGCACCGCCGCGCTGCAGCTCGCCCACGCGGTGGGCGCGCGGGTCGTGGGCACCTCGCGCTCGGCGGAGAAGCTCGAGCGCTGCACCGACCTGGGCCTCGACCACGCGGTGAACACCGCCGAGGGCACCTTCGCCGACGCGCTGAAGGCGCTCGGCGGCGCGGATCTGATCGTCGACACCATCGGCGCCAAGTACCTCGCCGAGAACCTCGGGGCGGTGAAGACCAAGGGCCGCATCGTGGTCCTGGGGCTCATGGGAGGCCGCGAGGGCGAGATCCCGCTGGGCCTCCTCCTGCGCAAGCGGGTCTCCCTCATCGGCAGCGTGCTTCGGGCTCGGCCGCTGGAAGAGAAGGCCACCCTGGCCCAGCGATTCATCGCCGAAGCCCTGCCCCTCTTCGGGGAGGGCAAGCTCGCCCCGGTCATCGACGAGGTGCTGCCCATGAGCGCCATCGGCGACGCCCACGCCCGGATGGAGCGCAACGAGACCTTCGGAAAATTGGTTCTGCGCTGGGAGTAACCCCAGGTCCCTTCGACCGTCGGAGACCTTGCCGTGCCCCCCCACGACGTCCTACAGCTGAGGCATTCGATGCCCGCCCCGCCCAAGCAGTACAAGGAGCTCGAGAGCTCCATCGACGCCGTCGTGGCCAGCTATGACGAAGGGCGCCCCATCGACAACCTCGAGAGCGCGGCGCTCCCCAACAAGCGCGCGGCCATCGAGGCCCTCCGGGAGCTGCAGCCGGTCCTCTTCGCCGGCTTCTACGCCACCCGCCGACTGAGCCGGGACAACCTGCGGCACACCCTGGCGGAGCACCTCTACCGGGCCCACGACCTCCTGGTCGAACAGATCGAGCGCGCCCTCAACTACGAGGCCTGGATCGGCAACCAGGGCGAGCCCCCGGCCACCGTCCCCGACGGGCCCATCCCCCTCAAGGCCCAGCGCCCGGCGGCGCCTCCGCCCGGGTCCGGCGAGGACGTGGTCCTCAGCCTCTTCGACGCCCTCCCCGAGCTGCGCCGCCTGCTGAACGGCGACCTCGAGGCCGCCTTCGCCGGCGACCCCAGCGCGGAGAGCATCGACGAGGTGGTCTTCAGCTACCCGAGCATCGCCGCCCTGACCGCCTACCGCGTGGCCCACCGGCTCTGGCAGCAGGGGGTCCCGCTCATCCCGCGGATCCTCAGCGAGCACGCCCACAGCCGCACCGGCATCGACGTCCACCCCGGCGCCACCGTGGGCGAGCGCTTCTTCATCGACCACGGCACCGGCGTGGTGGTCGGCGAGACCGCCATCATCGGCAACGACGTGAAGCTCTACCAGAACGTCACCCTGGGCGCCCTCTCGGTTCCCCGGGATCGTGGCGACCGGCGTAAGCGACACCCCACCCTGGAAGACGGCGTCACCGTCTACAGCGGCGCGACCATCCTCGGCGGCGACACCGTCATCGGCGCGGGCTCGACCATCGGCGGCAACGTCTGGATCACCAAGTCGGTCCCGCCGGGGTCGAAGATCTTCGGTCGGCCCCGCACCGAGTGAGCCGATCGAGGCACTCCGTCCGACCGGCTCCAGGCTGGGTGTGGCGCGATGCCACGCGGAGCCCTCTCTTTCGCGAAGGCCCTATAAAATAGGGTGAAACACGTACTTTCACCCTTTGGCGTTCGCGCCGCACGCCCTAGACTCGGTCCGTGGCTCGGGACCTGAACGGCCGGTGGCTCGACGAACGCTCCGCGACGATGGCGGCGCCCGAGAGCCGCGTGCGCCCGGCGAACGACGTCCCCGGGCCCGGCGATCTGCCGCCCCGCCTGCGGCTCGTCGAGCGCATCGGCGCCGGGGGCATGGGCGAGGTCTGGCGGGCCCGCGACGAGGTCCTGGGCCGCGACGTCGCCGTGAAGCTGCTCCGCCCCGGCCGGAGCTCCCCCAAGCTCTGCGAGCGCTTGGAGCGCGAGGCCCGGGCGCTGGCCCGGCTGCACCACCCGGCCATCGTGACCATCCACGACATCGGCCGGGACGGCGAGGGGTTCCCCTTCCTGGTGATGGAGCTCCTCCAGGGCGAGGACCTCGGGCAGCTCCTCGAGCGGCTGGGGCGCATCCCGGCCATCAGCGCGGTCCGCCTGATCCTGCCGGTCATCGACGCGCTCCACCTGGCCCACCAGCACTCGGTGGTGCACCGGGATCTCAAGCCCGAGAACGTCTTCCTGGCCGAGTCGCCCTACGAGGACGTGCGGCGGCCCAAGCTCCTGGACTTCGGCATCGCCGGGCTGGGTTCGGGCAGCGGCCTGACCGCGGAGATCATCGGTACCCCGGAGTACATGGCCCCGGAGCAGCTCGACATGAGCCGCACCGTGGGGCCCGAGGCGGACCAGTGGGCGGCGGCGATGACCCTGGTCACGGCGATCCAGGGCCGGCCCTGCTTCGTGGGCGAGAACCTCCCCGCCATCTTCGAGCAGGTGCGCACCGCGCCGCTCCCCTTCCCGCGCGACGGCTCCATGGACGGCGCCCTCTTCCGCGTCCTGGCCCGCGCGACTCGCAAGGATCCCGCCGAGCGCTTCCCGTCGATGGCCGAGCTGGCCGCCGCGCTGCGCGAGTGGCTCCGGAGCCAGAAGAAGCCCGAGACCGGGCCCACCTCGCCGCTGGCCATTACCCGACCGGAGCCCGCGGGTGACTCGGGCCGCACGCCGGCTGCGCCTCCCGTCGCGTCCGGTCCCCAGCATCGCCCCGCGCCGCCGCGCTCGGCCGTCGCTGAACGGCGCTCCAGCCGCCCCCCCTCCTCGCTGGATGCCGCCATCCGCGCGAGCTTCACCCCCGAGAAGATCTGACCCATGCGAGCCGCCGCCGTCGCCTTCCACCAACCTGCCACCGTCGACCCCTTCGAGGTCGATGGCCTCGACGACGCCGAGCTCGACGAGCTGCCCTTCGGGGTCGTGTGCCTCGACGCGTCGGGGACCATCCTGCGCTACAACCTGGCCGAGGCCCGGATGGCCCGCCTGGACCGTCACTCGGTGATCGGCCGCACTTTCTTCGGCGAGGTCGCCCGCTGCACCGACGTGCCCGAGTTTCGCGGCCGCTTCGACGCCATGGTCCAGGGCACCACCGAGGAGCCGCTGCAGCGCTTCGACTTCCTCTTCGACTTCAAGTTCGGCGCCCAGGAGGTCGAGGTGGAGATGCTGCGCGCGCCGGCCAGCGAGCGCTTCTATCTCCTGGTCCACCGCCGACGCTTCCGCTCCGCGCGCGAGAACCTGGCACCGGACTTCCCCGCGCCGCTCCAGAGCGAGCTGGTCGAGCGCGACGGCGGTGAGCGCGGAGTCCTCCGGGACGACCACGAGCAGCGGGTCGTCCACGCGCCCTACGCGCTCTTCTCCTCGCTGCTGCGCACCTGCCAGCGGGTGGCCCCGGAGACCTGGGGCATCTTCTGCCGCGAGTGGGGCGTCCAGTGGGGTCGCCGGCTCGCGGTGGAGCTGGAGATGGCCTCCCTCGAAGCCACCGAGCTCTCGCTGAAGGAGCGCGCCATGGGCGAGGTCGCCGACGCCCTGAGCGCACGGCTCCGCGACCAGGGTTGGGGCGAGCTGAGCCTGGATCTCAGCGACGCGCCCACCGGCCTCTTCCGCCTCGAGCTCCACGAGAGCACCATCGCCGCCGCCGCCCGGTCGCTGCAGGGCCGCGCCTGCCATCTGGTCGCCGGCATGCTCTCCGCCGTGTTCAGCAACCTCGCCGACCGGCGCCTGCACGTGGAGGAGCTCCGCTGCCGCGCCCAGGGCCACGCCCACTGCGAGTTCGTCGTCGTCGGCTCCACCCGCAAGGACCGCGTCGCCGCCCTGGCGGAAGAGGGCGCCAGCTTCCACGAGGTCATCGACGCCCTGGGACGCGGCCGATGACCCCCGCCGACGCCCCGCCCAGCGGCGAACGCGCCGTGCGCCGACCGCTGACCACCCGCGAGCGCTTCGACCGGTCCCGCCCCGCCGGCGAGCTCATGGCCGACGTCCCCTGGGACGGCGTCCTCGCCGACGCCGACCGCATGACCGCCCGCCAGTTCCTCGCCACCCTCGTCGGCTGAGGCCCTCGCCGCTCAGCCGCGGCGTTCGGTGACCCGGCGCTCGACGTGGCGGACGATGGCGCCGGCGATGTCGTGGCCGGTGGCGTCCTCCATGCCGGAGATGCCCGGGGAGCTGTTGACCTCCATGACCACCGGGCCGTCCTTGCCCTCGAGCATGTCCACGCCGGCAACCTCCAGGCCCAGGGCGTGGGCGGCGCGGACGGCCACGTCGGCGTAGGTGGGGTCGATGTCGACCTTCTCGGCCTCGGCGCCCCGGTGGACGTTGGAGCGGAACTCGCCGCTGGTGGTGTTCACCCGGCGCACGGTGCTGATGACGTGATCGCCGACCACCACCGCGCGGACGTCCTTGCCGCGGCTCTCGGCGATGAAGCGCTGGAGCAGCACCGGGCGGTCGGCGTCGAGGAGGGTCTCGGCCATGGAGACCGCCTGCCGGGCATCGTCGGCCAGGAGCACGCCGGAGCCCTGGGTGCCGGTGAGGACCTTGACCACATAGGGCGGCTCGCCGAGCTGCTCCAGGGCCGGATCGAGGTCCTGCTTGCGGGCCACGAAGCAGGTGGCCGGAAAGGGGATGTGGGCGGCGTCGAAGATCTGCAGGGCCTGCAGCTTGTCCCGGCTGGCCCGGAGCGCGCGGGCGCTCACCGGGCTGTAGATGCCCATCAGGTCGAGCTGCGCGAGCACGGCGGCGCCGTGGAAGCTGACGGAGACGCCGATGCGCGGGAGCACCGCGTCCAGCGGCTCCATGGGCTCGCCGCGATAGGAGAGCGAGCTCTGGCCGGCGAAGAGCCGCAGCCCGAGGCGCATGGTGTTCAGCACCTGCACCTCGTGCCCCCGCGCGCGGAAGGCCTCGCGCAGCCGCTGAGTGCTCTCGCCCTTGCGCTCCCGGGAGAGGACCGCGACCCGGAGCGGCGCGCTCACTTCTCGACTCGGTCCTCGGCGCGCCCTCCCAGGAGCGCTTCCTTCTCGATGTAGCGGACGATCTCGCCGGCGACGTCCACGCCGGTGGCCCGCTCGATGCCCTCGAGGCCCGGCGAGCTGTTCACCTCGATGACCAGCGGGCCGTGGTTGGAGCGGATCATGTCCACGCCAGCCACGCGCAGGTTCATCGCCTTGGCCGCGCGCACGGCGATGGAGCGCTCCTCGGGGGTGAGCTTCACCTTGGAGCCGGAGCCGCCGCGGTGGATGTTCGAGCGGAACTCGCCGGGCGCGCCCTGGCGGACCATGGCGGCGACGACCTTCTTGCCGACCACGAAGCAGCGCATGTCCGCGCCGTCGGCCTCGGCGATGAACTCCTGGACCAGGATGTTGGCCTGGAGGTTCCGGAAGGCTTCGATGACCGACTCGGCGGCCTTGGCGGTCTCACAGAGGACCACGCCGATCCCCTGGGTGCCCTCGAGGAGCTTCACGATCAGCGGCGCCCCGCCGACGGTCTCGATGAGCTGCTTCACCTCGGTGCCCGAGTGCCCGAAGGCGGTGATGGGCATGGCGATGCCCTTGCGGGAGAGGAGCTGCAGGCAGCGGAGCTTGTCGCGGCTCCGGCTGATCGCCTGGGAGGTGTTCACCGTGAACACGTTCTGCATCTCGAACTGTCGCACCACGGCGGTGCCGTAGAAGTTCGCCGAGGCCGCGATGCGCGGGAGCACCGCGTCGACCCCTTCGATCTCCTCCCCGTCGACCATCACCCGCGGCTTGTGCGCGGTGATGTCCATGGAGCAGCGCAGATAGTCGATTACCTGGACCTCGTGCCCCGCTCGTTCGGCGGCTTCGACCACACGGCGGGTGCTGTAGAGCTCGGGCTTCTGAGAGAGGACGACGAGTCGCATCGGGGCGAGCCTACACCATGGACGCGACGCGTTCAGGTGATGCAGGCGCCCCCGATTGTGTTCGCTCGCACCGCGTTGCCCCGGGGCATTGCGCGGAACAGGCTCCGGGACCATGCGCGCCGACGAGGCCCAGCCCCCCGTGACCGGACGGCCGGCGACCGAGCTGCGCGCGCTGCTCGTGCTCGCGGCGCCCCTGGCGCTGATGCAGCTCGCCCAATCGGGCATCGCCGCGATCAACACCGGGTACGCCGCGCCCCTGGGGGCCATCGAGCAGAGCGGTATCGGCCTGGGCAACTCGATCCTCTTCGCGGTGAAGGTGCTGGGCATGGGCATGGTGCTCGGCTTCGACCCGCTCTTCGCCCAGGCCTTCGGCGCCGGCGAGGAGCGCGCCGCGGGCCACTACGCCTGGCAGGCGCTGTGGTTGGCGCTCCTGGTCTCGGTCCCGGTGGTGGGCCTGGTGCTCGGAGCCGCGCTCGTGCTGCCGGACATCGGGCTCGATCCCGAGACCGCGGAGTCCACGGCCCGCTACTGCCTGGCGCGCATCCCGGGCGTGGTTCCCTTCCTGGTCGGGGTGGCCGCCCGCGGTTACCTCCAGGCCCAGGGGACCATCCGGCCGCTGCTCATCGGGTCGGTGCTGGCGGTGATCCTCAACGCGGCGGTGGCCAAGGTCCTCATCGTCGGCGGGTGGGGCTTCGAGGGCATGGGCGCGCGCGGCGCCGGGTGGGCCTCGAGCCTGGCCTCGGCGGTGATGACCGGCGCCATGCTGGTCGGTGTCGGTCGGGTGCCCGGCGACCGCCGACCCGATCGCGGGGCGTTGATGCGGGCCACTCGGCTGGGGCTCCCGCTCTCGGGCCAGCTCTTCGCCGAGGTCGGCATGTTCTCGCTGGTGACCCTGCTGGTGGGCTACTTCGGCCCGGTCCAGCTCGCCGCGCACCACGTGGCGCTGACCCTGGCCTCCCTCACCTTCCAGGTGACCATCGCCATCGGCAGCGCCGGCTCCGTGCGGGTGGGCCGCGCGGTGGGCCAGGGCGACGTCCACGGCACCCGGGTCGCCGGGTTCACCGCGCTGGGGCTGGGGTTGGCCCTGATGGTGGTGAGCTCGACGGTCTTCTGGAGCGTCCCCGGCGAGCTGGTGGGGATCCTGATCGACGACCCCGACGCCGCCGCCGCGGCGGTGGTGCTCCTGCGGGTGGCCGCCGTCTTCCAGATCGTCGACGGCGCCCAGGCGGTGGGCGCCGGCATCCTGCGCGGCGCGGGCGACACCACCCCGGTCTTCTGGGCCAACGTCGGCGGCCACTACCTGGTGGGGCTCCCCGTGGGGCTCGGTCTGGCCTACGGGCTCGGGCTCGGGCCGGTGGGGCTCTGGTGGGGGCTCAGCACCGGGCTGGCCTTGGTGGCCCTGACCCTCGCGCTGCGCTTCCACCGGATCAGTCGGCGGCCAATCCTGCGCTCTTGAGCGGCACCGGCCGCAGCTCGCCGGCGGCGATGGCGTCGCGCAGGGCGCGGCGGAGCACCTTGCCCGAAGCGCCGACGGGCAGCTCGGGGACCACCACCAGCTCCCGGGGCGCCTTGGCGGCGCCGAGCTCCTCGCGGGCGAAGCGATGGAGCGCCGCCGGGTCGAAGCCGTCGCTGGCGACCACCACCGCCACCAGCTCCTCGCCGAGGTGCGGGTCGGGCCGGCCCACCGCGGCGACCGCGAGCACGCCGGGCGCGCGGGCGAGGATCGCTTCGACCTCCGCGGGGACCACGTTGACCCCGCCGCGGAGGACCAGGTCCTTCAGTCGGTCGACGATGAAGAGGCGCCCCGTGTCGTCGAGGACGCCCAGGTCCCCGGTGCGCAGCCAGCCCGCGTGGGTCGCCGCCGCGGTCGCCTCGGGGTCGTCCAGGTACCCGGCCATCACGTTCTGGCCGCGGACCTCCACCTCGCCCTCGGCGCCCGCCGGAAGAGCCGCGCCCGACGGGTCCACCACCCGCACCTCCACGCCCCACACCGGTCGACCCACGGTCCCCGGTACCGAGGCGTCGCGGGTCGGCGCGTCGATGGCGGTGAAGGTGGCCTCGGTGAGGCCGTAGCCCTCGCGAACCGGCGCGCCGAGGCGGGCCTCGGCGCGCTCGCGGATCGCCGGCGCCAGCGGCGCGCCGGCGCTGAGGGCCCAGCGGAGCGCAGGCCAGGGCTCGCCGGCGGCGCGACCCCAGGCGGAGAACATGGTGGGGACCCCGGGCAACCAGGTCACCCCGTGATCGGCGGCGATGGCCAACGTGCGCTCGGCGTCGAAGCGGCCCCCGAGCCCCGCGCGGGCCACGACCACCGTCCGCGCGCCGGCGAAGAAGGGGACCAGCACCGCCATGCGGATCCCATAGCTGTGAGCCAGGGGGAGGACGCCCAGCACCACGTCGTCGGCGTGCAGGTCCAGGGTGTGGTGCACCAGCGCGCTGGTGTGTGCCACCAGCGAGTCGTGCCGGATTACCGCGCCCTTCGACGAGCCGGTGGTTCCGGAGGTGTAGAGAATCATCGCCCGCCCCTGGGGCTCGGCGACCAGCCGCAGCGGCGTCGCCGCGGGGTCCAGGTCCGCGAGGTCCGTCACCGGGACCGAAGTGCGCGCGGCGAGGGGGGCGGTGTGCTCGTCGACCAGGACGCGCACCGCGCCGGCGTGCTCCGCGCGGAAGGCGAGCTCGCGCGCGGACGCCGCGGTGGGCACCGGGACCACCACGCCGCCGGCGTGGACGATGCCGAAGAACGCGGCCACCGCGGCCACCGAGCTCTCCGCACAGAGGACCACCCGGTCCCCCGGCGTCAGGGCCAGCGCGGTGCCGTAGGCGGCGGCGCGGGCGTCGAGCGCGCCGTAGGCGGTGACCTCGCCGGTGAGCCCATCGACCAGCGCGGGCCGCTCGGGGTGCAGGCGGGCTCCCTCGGAGAGCATGCGGCCGACGTGGATCACCGAGGAGCGGTGTAGCACGCCCCCAGTGGCGTTCGGGCGGCGGCAAACGTAGGGTCCGCGGCACGATGACCCGCTCGGCCCTCCTCTGCCTCGTCCTGGTCGCCTGCGGCGGCGGCACCACCCCCTGCCCCGAGCCCGGCGCGCAGACCGGCGCCACCGGCGGCGACATCACCGATGACGCGGTGATCGCCCACGACGACGGCGGCTTCCTGGAGCTCTACGCCGCCACCGGGGGCTTCCGCTCGGGCCGGCCCACCGGGTTCGAGATCACCCCGGACGGAAGCGAAGTCCTCTTCCTCCGCTCCGGCGCCCGGGACTCGGACCGCGCCCTCTATGCCTTCGACGTCGCCAGCGGTCGGGAGCGCGAGGTGCTCACCGCCGCGCAGCTCCTGGGTGGCACCGCGGCCGAGCTCTCCGCCGAGGAGCGCGCGCTCCGGGAGCGCCTGCGGCTCACCGCGCGGGGCATCACCAGCTTCCAGCTCTCCAGCGACGGCACCCAGCTCCTCGTGCCGCTGAGCGGAAAGCTCTTCGTGGTGCAGCGACGGAGCGCCGAGCCCGACAGCATCCGGGAGCTCCCCAGCGAGGGCGGCTACGCCAACGACCCGCGCTTCTCGCCGGACGGGAAGTACGTCGCCTGCGTGCGTGGCCGGGACCTCTACGTCATCGACGTGGCGCGCGGCACCCAGCGCCGGCTGACGAACGACGCCAGCGAGACCATCAGCAACGGCCTGGCCGAGTTCGTCGCCCAGGAAGAGATGAGCCGCTACCACGGGTACTGGTGGTCGCCCGACTCGCGCACCCTGCTCTTCCAGCAGAACGACGAGAGCGGCGTCGAGGTCCTCTTCGCGTCGAACCCCATCGACCCCGCGGCCGAGCCCCACGCGGCGCGCTACCCGCGGGCCGGGACCGCCAACGCGCAGGTGCGCCTGGGCCTCATCGGCGTGAACGGCGGCCGCACCAAGTGGGTGAGCTGGGACCACGACTCGCTGCCCTACCTGGCCAAGGTGACCTGGCAGGCCGACGCCCCGTTGACCCTCCTGGTCCAGGATCGGACCCAGCAGCTCGAGCGGATCCTGGTCGTGGACCCGGACACCGCGCGCACCACCCGCCTGGTGGAAGAGCGCGACGACGCCTGGCTGAACATCGACCACTCGCTGCCCCGCTGGATCACCGGCGGCGAGCAACCGCTGATGCTCTGGAGCAGCGAACGCAGCGGTCACTGGCAGCTCGAGCTCCGGGACGAGAACGGGGACCTGGTCCGCGCGCTCACCCCGCCCGAGCTGGGCTACGTGAGCACCCTGGGCGTGGAGGAGAACGGCGCCGCGGTGTGGATCGAGGCTTCGGCGGATCCCACCGAGCGCCACATCGTGCGCGTGCCCCTGCAGGGCGAGCCCCAGCGGATCACCCGGGCCGCCGGCTGGCACGAGGCGACCCTGGGGCCGGCGGTCGACGGCGAGCCCCTCTGGGTCCACGTCGCCGACACTCAGGCCGAGGGCATGACCTTCGCCGTCCGCCGGGGCACCGAGCGCACGCTCCACCAGCTCGCCGACGAGAGCGAAGCGCCGCCCTTCCTGCCCGCGGTGGAGTTCATGACCGTGGGGGAGCGCGGCTACCACGCCGCGGTGATCCGCCCCCGCGACTTCGAGGCCGGGCGCGCCTACCCGGTGCTGCTCTCGGTCTACGCCGGGCCGGGCTACGTGAAGGTGCGCAAGGGCCGGGACCGCTACCTGCGCGAGCAGTGGCAGGCGGACCACGGGTTCCTCGTCGTCAGCCTCGACGGCCGGGGGACCCCCGGGCGCGGCCGGGAGTGGGAGCGCGCCACCCGCGGCAACCTCATCGAGCTGGCCCTCGCCGACCAGGTGGAGGGCCTCCGGGCCCTGGGCGCCGCGGTCCCCGAGATGGACCTGGAGCGCGTCGGCGTCTACGGGTGGAGCTTCGGCGGCTACTTCTCGGCCCACGCCGTGATGCAGCGGCCGGACGTCTTCAAGGTCGGGGTCGCCGGAGCCCCGGTCGCCGACTGGCGCGACTACGACACCCACTACACCGAGCGCTTCATGGGCCTGCCCGACGAGAACCGCGAGGGCTATGACGCCGCCTCGGTCCTCACCTACGCCGCCGAGCTCGAGCGACCGCTGATGATCATCCACGGCACCAGCGACGACAACGTCTACTTCGTGCACGCGCTGAAGATGAGCGACGCCCTGATGCGCGCCGGCAAGCCCCACGAGCTCGTCGTCCTCGCGGGCTCGACCCACATGGTCGCCGACCCCGCCGTGGCCCGCGCCCTCCAGGGCCGCATCATGACCTTCCTGCGCACCGCCCTGGAGTAGGGCCCCGAGCGCCATCGCGACGCGATGACGCTAGCTCTCCTCCGCGGCCCCCATCTGACTGCGGAGGAGTTGCGCGAGACGCTCGACGTCTCCGTCCGACGGTTGGATGAGCACCTGCGCGGCGCCGTCCTCGACGAGGAGTGCAGGCACGTCGGTATAGTAGCCCTTCTCTACCGTCGTGACGGTGATCCGCAGGGACCCCTGCAGCGTCGTCACCGATGGGGTCGGTATGCCGAACAGTACCCGACGGACCGACGTCCGCTCACCCCGGCAATGGATCGACACGCCCCCTCGGGAGCCGAGGGCCACGACGAGCGACGCCCCGACCCCGAGGTGTACGAGCGGCGGGGTGGGCAGGAGCGGCCCCAGCAACGCGAGAACCGGCAGGAGATGGAGGGCCACGACCAAGACGAAGGTAGAGACCTCCATCGCGTCGTACGTACGCTGGAAGATGCGGGTCCCCCCCCGAGTGCCGTGCATTCGGAGCGGCGCGAAAAGCGATCCGCCGACCATCAGCCCACCCCCACGCGCTGCCCCTGCACCAGAGGCTCGATGTGCTGGGGCTCGAAGCCGTCGGGGAAGGCGATGAGGCGCATCTTGGCGCGCAGCTCCGGCGTCAGCTCGCGCAGCTGGTCGTAGGGCGTGTGGGCGCCGCCGAGGTTGGTCTCGTGGACGATGAGATCGCAGTCCGCGAGCCACTCGACGAGCGCCGGATCGAAGGCGGTGTCCGCGCTGTAGCCCAGGGCCCGGCCGCCGGCCTCGATGCGCAGCGCGATGGTGGGGATGTGGTGCCAGGTCGTGCGGCAGCGGATGGTGAACGGCCCGATGGTCGTCGTGTCGGTGAAGGGGCGCACGTCGAAGTAGTCCTCGAGGCCGTACTCCGTCGGGGTCCGCTCGGGTCCGCGGAGGAGCACGCCCATCGAGGGCTGCAAGGTCTGCCAGAGGTCGCGGTGGACCTGCGGGTGGGTCGCGACGAGCGCGGGCCGTTGGAGCGCGAAGTGGTGGAAGAAGCCCCACCCCTCCAGGCCGCTCGCGTGGTCCGCGTGCAGATGGGTGAGCACCAGGCCGGCGAAGGAGCCCACGTCCAGCTCGGGCACACCGGCGGCGAGGCCGCCCTCGCGGAGCATCTTGCGGATGGGGTGCGGGCAGTCGACGAGGAGCCAGGTGGACTCGTCGGCCTCCCGGTGCTCGATGGCCAGACAGGCCCCGTAGTGGAGCGCGCTGAACGCATCGCCGATGCCCAAGGGGATGAAGGAGAGCGTCATCGGTGTTTTCCTTTCCGGGTCTTGGCGGCCCGGCCTTTCGCGGCCGGCGGCTTGGCGGGGGGCGCTGCGGTTCGCGAGGTCGACTTCGTTCGCGAGGTCGACTTCGTTCGCGAGGTCGACTTCGCCCGCGTGGGCGGCTGCGCGGCGAGGAGGGCCGCGAGCGAGGCCTTGACCGCGCCCCCGGCGCTGGCGTCGGGGACGAGCTCCGGGGCGGCCAACGCGATCTGGAAGTAGCCCTCCACGGACGCGAGCACCGACGCGGCGACGATGTCGAGCCCGCGAGTCGAGCGCCCTTCGGCGCGACAGACGTCGGCCAGGAGCGAGAGCAAGCGCTCGCGACGCTCGCCCAGGATGCGTTGGTAGAGCGACCGAACCTCGGGCACGAAGACCGCCTCCGCGCCGAGGGCGACCCAGCAGGCGACCGCCTCGGTCGAGGCGCCCTCGCCGCGAGCCAGGTGCGCATCGACCCAGGCGTCCAGGAGCACACGCGGCTCCCCGGGCTGCTCCGGCAGCCGCGCGTCGGCGACCGCGACCAGCGCGTCGCCCAACGCCAGCAGGACCTCCTGCTTGTTGGCGAAGTGGTAGTGCACCAGGCCGGGCGCGAGCCCCGCGGCCTTGGCGATGCGGCTCACCGAGGCCCGCTCGAACCCTTCGCGAGCGACCACGTGCATGGCGCCGCGGACGATCTGCGCGCGGCGCTCCTCGGTGTTGCTGGGTCGGGCCATGAGGGAGAGGATGGGGCCCGTTTGTTGGTCGGTCAACCAACAAACGATCGAGGGGCCGCAGGGCGCGCAGCGGACGGGGGCGG
>DCLA01000032.1 GCA_002320815.1 Myxococcales bacterium UBA1660 | reverse complement strand
ACTGCGACGGGATCGTCGACGAGGACCCCGCGGGGCGGCCCTGCCTCACGAGCTGCGTCCCCAGCGCGGAGGTCTGCAACGCCAACGACGACGACTGCGATGGTGTCGTGGACGAGGACACCGGCGGCGCGGTCTGCGGTGAGGGCACCGTGGGCGGCGACAGCGCCTGCGTGCGCGGCACCGAGGTCTGTCGCGGTGGGCGGCTGCTCTGCGAGGGAGCGGTCCTGCCCAGCCGGGACGCCGTCGGGAACGGGCTCGAGTACGCGGGCTCGGTCGTCGCCACCGCCGACTTCCCCTACGGCGCCGGGATCGACGACGACTGCGACGGCCGCACCGACGAGGGCTCGGCGGTCATGGACTGCGAGAGCGACGGGACCCTCGAGTTCTGCAACGGTCGCGACAACGACGGCGACTGCATGATCGACGAGAGCCCGCGGCTGCAGGCCGAGGACTTCCTGACCACGCCGATCACCGAACGACCGATGGAGGTCGTGCGTCAGTGCATCCAGGAGCCCGGGTTCCCCGAGCTCCCGGCGACCGTCGTGGAAGGCGGCCTAGGGTTCGGCACGATGGACGACATCGCCATCGCCGGGACCACCTTCGCGCGGGGCAACGAGATCGCCATCGGTGTGGTCTGGCGGGAGACGGCCGAGGGTGAAGACCCCATGCAGCGGATCGGGTTCCGCGTCCTCCGCTTCGAGACCGACTGCCGATGTCTCGTCCCCTCGGGGGTCGAGTGCGGCGACGAGCTCTGCTCCGAATCGACCATCTCGGCGGTCCGCTACCTCGGGGCGACCGACCCGGTGGAGGTCACCACCGCTCCGGGTCAGTACGGCGCCCCCCACGTCTCCTATCAGCCCCGGGGCGTCATCGTCCGCGGAAGTGAGCGCAGCGGCCGGGTCGTCACCCGGGACGGCGGCTACGTGGTGGTCTACGCCCAGACGCAGCGGTCGGCCGATGGCATCAACCGCCGCGCCATCATGACCCGGACCCTCGCGGAGCACGACGGTCTCCCGCTCAACGCGGAGTGCACCGAGGACTGCAGTGTGAACATCACCGTGACGGGCATCGGCGGCGACATGCGCGGGGTGCCCGACGTGCGCTTCCCCCGGGCCTACTTCGACCAGGTGCTCCAGGAGACGCGCTTCTTCTACTACGACGCGCGGAACCGGGAGTTCATCGCCTACCCGGCCTTCTCCGAAGAGTCCTGCGGGGGAGGCTGACGTGAGCTGGGAGGATGCATGGCGCGAGGGCCGGACGCGTTGGGACGCGGGCGGCCCGGCCCCTGCGCTGGTGGAAGCGCTCCGTGACGAGTTCCTCCCGTCGGGGAACGCGCTCGTCACCGGTTGCGGCTCTGGCTACGACGTCTTCGCGTTGGCGGAGAGCGGTCGATCGACGACCGGCCTCGACATGGCCCCGACCGCGGCGAAGCGCTTCGAGCAGCTCCGCCGCGAGCGGGGGATCCAGCCCGCGATGGCTCGGGTGGCCCTCGCCGACTTCTTCACCTGGAACCCGGGTCGCCGCTTCGACGTGGTGTGGGACTACACCTTTTGCTGCGCGCTGCCGCCGAGTCAGCGGCACCGCTGGGGCTACCGGATGTCGGAGCTCGTGGCTCCCGAGGGGCGTCTGGCGACCCTGGTGTTCCCGATGGCGCCGGACGCGCCGCGGGACCAGGGCCCGCCCTTTCCCCTCTTCCCCGAGGACGTCGCCGCCGCGCTCCCTGGGTGGACCGTCGCCGAGGAGCGCACGCCGACGACGAGCCACCCCGGCCGCGAGGGTATGGAGCGGCTGATCCTCTGGCGTCCGCCGACCTGATCAGTGGATGCAGCGCTGGGGGCACTCCCGGAGCAGGTTGCTCTGGAAGAGCCCCGCGGCTCCCTCCGGGAGCTGCTCGGCGCACGCGTCCGCCAGGTGGAGCGGATGCCCTCGGTAGCTCCCGGTGAGCCGCAGCGGCGCCGCGCCGTGGTCGCAGCCCTCGTCGAGCGTCTTCCGCAGGTCGGCCGGTGACCAGAGGCGTTCCTCGAGGAGCTCGACCAGGGTCTCCCGGCCGCGCGCCCCCGCGGCCGGCTCCGCGCGGTCGATGCGCACGTAGGGGTCGCGGAGACGCACCGCCTCGGGCACCAGCAGGTGGTTCCAGCAGCCGGAGTCGATGCGGAGGTTGGAGAGCATCGCCGCCGTGTGATGGAACTGGAGCCCGAGATACGGGGTGGTCGCCGACAGGAGGAAGACGCCCACGATGAGGAGCGACCGCCGCTGGCCCGGTTCGTCCCAACCCCGGGCCCGCACCCGACTGCCCGGACCGAGGCCCACCCAGGCGCCGACCGCCAAGAGCCACACCCCGATCTCCCCGAGCTGCCACGCGGGGTAGGGGATCCAGTGATCCTGGAAGTAGAGCGCCATGTCGCCGGCCGCGAGCGTCAGGCCGACCCCGAGGACCCAGCCGCGCTTGGCCCGCAATCGCTCCGCCAGCGCGCTCAGGTCCGCGTCGGTGAAGAAGGCGGGGTACCCGGCCACCATGACCCACGCGAACGCCGGCGCGAAGACGATGGTGAGGGGCACGTGCATCGTCAGCGCCAGGGGGATCGCCCAGCGGGGTCGGGCTCGGAAGAGGATCACCAGGCTCAGCTCCGTCGCCAGGAAGACCGCTGGCCAGTGGGCGTCGAGGGCGCTGCCGGCCAGCGGGACGCTCCAGTTCTCGCCGAGGAGCCGGACCCCGCCGGTGGCGCAGCTCACCGTGCCGTCGAGGAAGTCCTGGTTGAGCTTGTGGAAAGCGGCCACGCCGTAGACCGCCAGGGTCTGCCAGCGGATGGCCCGTGCGTGGGTCCGGTCGTCGGATCCCGTCGCGAAGAGGATCGTGGCGAGCGCCATACCGGCCAGATGCACCGACTGGGTGAGTTGGTCCCCGAGGAAGAGCAGCGGCCAGAGGAGGCCGACCAGTCCGGCGCTCCACGTCGCGGCGCCCCATGTCGCGGCGCCGAACCGGGTGCGCGGAGCCATGGGGCGGATGAAGAGGGCGAGCGCGGCGGCGCCCAGGAGCACGTTGGGGACCAGCCAGTCCCAGTGCCGCACGTCGGTGAGCGTCAGGTGGAAGCCCGCGGCGACCGCCCAGGCCCGCGTGAACCAGCGGAAGCGCCGGGGAAGGGCGGCGGGGGCGACGTCACCGAGATCCGACACGGCAGGGTGGCTTACCATGCCCCGTGCGTCGCGTCGTACTGGGACTCGGAGCCCTCGGGCTCCTCATCGGCCTCGGCCTCGGACTCCATCGGGTCGCCACCCTGGCGGGGGAGGAGGTCGACCGCACCGGCGACCCGGTGCCGGTGACCGTCCCCGGCGACGAGCCATTGGTGCGCGCCACGCTCCGCGAAGGGCAGCGGGCGCTCTTCGAGGTGTGCTCCGAGGATCGCTTCGCGCGCGGCTGGGACCAGACCGCCTTCGAGGTCTGGCATCTCGGCGACGGCGAGCGAGCCCAGCGGGTCGAGCCGTCGGTATGGCGCGAGCGGGTGGTCGGCAACTCGATGGGGTACGCCTGCGTCGTCGCCGTGACCTGGGACTCGGTGCTGGTCGACGGCGAGTACGGCCTGCGGGTCGCGGGGGACCCCGCCGCAGTCGAGGGGCGCATGACCGGGCGCATCGTCGGTTGGCGGACCCTGGGAGGGACCGACCGCGGCGCGGTGCTCGCCGTGTTCCTCGGGGGCCTCCTCCTCCTCCTCGGGCTGGCGCTCCCGACGAAGGCGGACCCCTTCGCCGCGAGCGAGGGCCAGCCGGTGACCGCAAGGGGATGGGTCACTCGCCCCGCCGCGCTCCGGGTCACCGTCGCCATCGTCGCCCTGATGCTCGCGATGGTGGGCCTCTCGACCATGGGCGGGACTTTCCTCGGCCTGGTGCGGGCGCTGGGCCTCGCCGTGGTGGAGGTCGCGCTGGCGGTGGGCTTCGTCGCCGTCGCGGGGCGGCGCTCGGCGGCCCTGGCCCTCGTGGAGCCCCGTCCCGGCTGGTGGATCGTCGTCCTCGCGCCGGTGGTCGGGGCCTTCCTATGGATCGCCGGAGCCTGGCTCTCCCGGCTGGTGCCCTCGACGGGCATCTCACCGGTCGAGGTCTTCGTCGGGCGTCCCAGCGGGTCGTTGGCGCTCGCGGTGGTCGCCGTCGTGGTGCCCATCGCCGAAGAGCTCTTCTTTCGCGGCTTCGTCTTCGGCGCGCTCCGGGAGCGCCACGGGGTGGGCGTCGCCACCGCGGTCACGGTGGTCGTCTTCGCGCTGGTCCACCTGCCGCAGCAGTGGGGCGCCTGGGGCCCCTTCGCCGCGGTGACCTTCACCGGGCTGGTGCTCACCGGGCTCCGCGCCGGGACCCGGTCGACCTTCGTGCCGGCGGTGGCCCACCTGACCCACAACGGCCTCATCACCTTCCTGGCCCTGGCCGCGCAGGGGTGAGCCCAATTGCGAACGGGGCACCCGAAGGCGCCCCGTCGCTGGTGGTTCGGCCGCTAGCGGCCGGCCCTCACTCGCCTTCGGGCTCTTCGGCCTCGGGCTCCTCGGCGGGCTCTTCGGCCTCGTCGTCCTCGGCGGCCGCCGCGCTCGGGCGGTTGCCGGTGAAGCGGGCGCTGACCTCGTTGGCCTGGTCCATGGTCACGATGCAGTAGTCGTCGGAGCCGGCGCAGGCGCCGGACCAGCCGAGGAACTCGGCGCCGTCACCCTCGCGGATGCGGAGCTGCACCATGGTGCCGAACTCGAAGTCACCGTTGCAGTCGCCGCCGCACTCGATGCCCTCGGGGTCGGAGAGGATCTCGCCGTTGCCCTCGACGGAGACCTCGAGCTCGTTGGTGCGGATGCGGATCCGACCGTCGCGCTGGGCCTGGTCGCGGAGCTCGCGGACGTAGGTGTCGACCGCCTCGCGCTGCTTGGCGGCCAGGAGGCCATTGCGGATGCGCTCGGAGACCTCGCCGTCGAAGTCCTCGCGGGTCGCCTCCTGGCGCTCCTTGAGCTGGTAGACGACGAACACGTTGCCGAGCTGGATGGGCTCGTCCGGCAGGGGGTTCTCGAGGTCGTGCTCGAAGACGTCGCGGACCAGGGGGCTGGCGTCGAAGGGCCCGCGGATCGGGCTATCGCCGCGACCGAAGAGCGAGGTCTCCTCGACCCGGGGCGCCAGCGGGTTGGCGGTGCCCTCTTCCTCTTCGACGGCGGGGGCCTCTTCGCCCTCGACGGCGACGGGCGCTTCGGCGGCGAGGCCGCGGGCCTGCCGGTCGAGGCGAGCGCCGAGGTCCTCGGCGCTGGTGCCGCCCGCCAGGAGGGCGAGGGCCTCGGTGGCCGCCTCCCGGGCGCGGGTGACGCTCACGTCCTCGCGGTAGAGGTCCTCGGCGAGCTCGAGCTTCGCCTCGACCTCCGGCACGTCGCCCTCGCGCTTGCCGAGCACCTCGATGATGTGGAAGCCGAGAGGGGACTCGACCACGTCGGAGACGTCGCCGACCTCCATCTCGAAGGCCACCTCGTCGTAGGCGGCGGGGCTCCGGCCGCGGGGCCGGTAGCCGAGGTCACCGCCGCGGGGCGCGGTCGCGGTGTCCTGGCTGTTCTCCCGCGCGACGGTCGCGAAGTCGGCGCCGCCGCGGATCTGGGCGAGGAGAGCCTCGGCCTCGGTGCGCGCGGTGGCGGTGGCGGCCTCGTCGTCGCCGGTGTTCCGGAGGAGGATGTGCCGGCTGCGGACCTGCGGGGCGAGGTCGGTGTAGCGATGGCGGTTGGCCTCGTACTGAGCCTGGACCTGCTCCTCGTGGTCGGCGATCCAGGCCTGGAGGTCCGCCTGGGTGGGGTTCAGGTCCTCGCGGTAGTACGCGGGGTTGAACTGGGCGTAGTCGATCCGGGCCTGGTCCTTCTCGCGGACGTAGGCCTCCCAGACCTCGCCCTCGGACAGGCTCACCGTGGCGCGGACGGTCTCGCGCATCCGCTCGGCGAGCTCCTCGAGGATCTGGGCCTCGGCGAACTCACCGACGTCGCGGCGCAGGTAGTTCTGGATGTAGCGCTTGGTGCGCTCCAGATCGAAGCGGCCGTCGGCGTCGCGGATGTAGCTCTCCGGGATCTGGACCTCGCCGCTCCCCATGCCCGACTCGACGCCGAGGGAGATGCGGATGGTCGCCTCCTCGCCGAACCGACGCCACACCTCCTCCGCGGTCACCTCGTAGCCGAGGTCGCGGGCGGCGGCGGCGAGCAGGTTGCGCTCGATCAGCCCGTCGAGGGCCGCCTCCCAGAGGCGCCGACGACGCTGCTCCTCTACCTGGGCGCGGTCGAAACCCCCCAAGAGGAAGCTGGCCCGGTAGTCACCGGGGCTGATGGACTCACCGTCCACGCGGGCGGCGTAGGAGCTTCCACCGGTCGTGCAGCCATCGGCCTGGGGTCCCCCGAACTGCAGCACGAAGACGGCGCAGAGGAGGACGACCAGCATCACGAGGACGGCGGTTTGGAAGCGATTGGCAATCTTTTCGAACATTTGGAAAGGAGCCCGTGTGGTCGGGGACCGCGCACCATAGAGGACCGCGCCAAAGGGGGCAACGTGTCGGGATCGCCTTTGTCACGGGTCACTGAACCGGGACTGTGGGGCGAGCCCGGAGTGCCCGGGTTCGACGTGTGGAAGGGGGTGGCGATCAGCGCGAAGAAGGGTCGAGGGCGGCATAGCCCTCGGTCTCGTCGGCGCGCACGAGGGGCTCGCCGTCGAGGGGGATCAGGCGGGTCTCCTTGCCGAAGCGGAGCCGGCGGCCGCGCCACACGACGGTGCGCCCGAACACGGCGTTGACCCAGAGGGGAAGGAGCAGGAGGTCCTTCACCGGCGACAGGAGGGCGTAGCGCCACTTCATCGGCGCGCGCACCAGGCGGAGCGCGACCTGGTCGGCGAGCCCCTTGGCGACGACCACCGCGACCGCGGCGAGCATGACGCTGGGCTCGAAGCCGGACGCGATGACGCCGAGGAACGAGAGGGCCACCGGGTTGGAGAGCAGGTCGGCGACGAAGCCGGGCAGGTGCAGGGTGACCCGCATCTTGAGCCACCGGCCGTGCCGGCCGACGAAGCGCTCGACGCCGCAGTCGGCGTTGACGTTGTAGACCGGCGTCGGCGAGAGGAGGACCTTCTTGCCCAGGGCCTTGTAGCGCTCGCCGAGCACGAAGTCCTCGCAGAGCACGTCGCGCACGCTGGCCAGGCCGCCGAGCTCGGTGTTCAGCTCGCCCTTGTAGAGTAGCATGCTCTTGCCGCAGACGCAGGTGACGTCGACGACGCGCAGGGCCAGACACATCGCGGGAGCGATGAAGGCGCTGAGCTGGAGGTTCTCCATCGCGGCGCCGGGGCGGCGCTCGCCGACGCCGACGACCACGCTGGTGAGCACCGAGGCCTCGGCCGCGAGGAGCTCACCCACGATCTGCCGGAGGTAGTTCGCCGGGATCCGGACGTTGGCGTCCGACTGGTGGACCAGGTCGTGGGTGGCGGCCTCGAGGGCGCCCGCGAGGTTGGCGACCTTGGGGTTCAGGCCGAAGTCGTCGTCGCTCCGCACGAACTTCACCGCGACCTGGGGATGGCGGGCGGCGACGGCGCGGGCGACCTGGAGCGCCGGGTCGCCCTCGTCGGTGGTGGCGAAGACGATCTCGAAGGGCGCGGGGTAGTCCTGGCGGAAGAACGACTCGAGGTTCTCCTCGAGCGTGTCCTCGAGGCCCTTGAGCGGCTTGAGCAGGCTGACCGGCGGGAGGTTCTCCGTCACCGTGGGCGGCTCGTCCCGGAGATGCACCCGGGTGGCCGCGATGGCGACGAGATAGAGAACGAAGGCGATGGCCGCCAGCGCGAGGAAGCTCCACCCGAAGGTGAGCGCGAGACTGAGCGCGTGCAGCGGCATGGCGGGGCCGACTATGGACCGGGACGGCGCGCCAGCGCAAACGGGCTACCGACGGCAATTCCCCCGATGGGGGTGGTTTCGTCAGCGGCAGGCGCCCATGCAGACCCGGTACTCGCTCCGGCAGGCGTTCTCGCAGGGGGCGCCGCGGCGACCGCAGCGCCGTACACACAGATCCCAGCGGGGGTTGCAGAGGTCGGTGCAGGGTTGGGTCCCGGCGGCGACGGGTGCGCGCGGGGGCGGCGGCGGTCCGAGCTCGCGCGGGGGCGGGGGCGGCGGCCCGGGGCGGGGCGGCGTGTAGGGGTCGCCGGGCGTGGTCGCGGGAGACGCCGCGGTGGGAGTCTCCGCCGTGGCCTCGATGGATTCCTCGGCGGGTTCGCTCGCCGGGGCGAGCTCGATCTGCGGGGGCCCGCCGCCGCTGGCGTCCACCAACACCTGCGCGCTCCCCGTGGGGACATCGGAGGTCTGCGCTGGCGGGGGCGTCTGCCGCTGGTCCCGCGGGAGCGGGGCCATCGCTTCACCGCGGGAGAGCGCCGCCAGCCGCTGCTCGGCGTAGCGCACGCGAACGGGCGGCTGAGCGCCCGACCAGTGCCGTAGCCAGGCGGCCCAACAGGCCTGCCGCTCGTCCACCGTGCGCTGCTCGTCGAGATCGGCCGCGTGGCAGCGCTCGAAGTAATAGGAGCTTTGGTGCACCATGCGGGTGCTCGCCCCGCAGCTGGCGAGGAGAGCGACGCCGGCGACCGCCAGCGAGATCGTCCTCCACCTCATGAGCTCAACCATCGCCCCCGAGTCTAGAGCACTTCGTCCTCCCCAACACCCCTCGTTCGGTGAGGCCCCGACGGTTCCGAGCTCTTCGGGGCCGGCGACGAGCGGGTCGCGATGAGCGAGGCCTCCATCGCGCGCCAGGCGCGGCTCGCCCTGGGCGACCTCGGGGACCTATGGCTCGCCTGGAGCGATCGCGGCATCGTTCGGGCGGCCTGGGCCGACGAGGACGACGACGAGCCTCCGCTGTCCGAGGTCAAGGTCGTGAAGCGCGTGCCCGCCGTCTACGGCAAGCCCCTGCGCGACTACGCGCGCGGCAAGCCGATCGACCCGGTGGACCTCCCGATGGATCTCCGGCGGGGCACCAAGTTCCAGCGCGGCGTGTGGACCGCGCTACGGCAGATCCCTCGGGGCCACGTGCGCACCTACACGGCCGTCGCCCGGGCGATCGACAACCCGCGGGCGATCCGCGCCATCGGCATGGCCAACGCCGCGAACCCCCTGGTCCTCCTGATCCCCTGCCACCGGGTCGTGGCCGCGCGGCTGCAGCTCGGTGGCTACTCCGGCGGCATCGAACGCAAGCGGCGGCTCCTCGAGCTCGAGGGCGTCGTCGTCGACGGCGAGACCCTCCGCCCCGGCCAGCTCTCCTTCTTCGAGTGACGCCCCGACTTGCCATGGGGACGCACTTGCGTACTTGCGTATCTCACAAAGATGGCGTGCTTTCGATGGGTTGGCCCTAGAGCGCAAGTTGGCAAGTGCGTCCCCAAGGCAAGTTGGCAAGTGCGTCCCCACGGCAAGTCGGGGACGCGATCGTGGGGACGTGCGCGGGGGTGGGTCAGTTCATGCCCATGCCGCCGCGGATGCGCACGCCGCCCATGCCGCCGCCGCGGACGGACACCATGCCGCCGCGGATGCGCGCGTGGCCGCCGGGGCCGCGCACCGAGACCATGCCGCTGGGTCCGCGCACCCGCACGTGACCGCCGGGCCCGTGGACCCGGACCATCGCGCTCGGTCCGCGGACGTCGACGTGGGGGCCGCGGATGTCCACGCGGCCGTGGCCCTTCATGAGCCCGGGGTTGAACCGTAGGCCGGGCGGGCCGCCGTGGGGGTGCCCATGGACGCGCACCTCGGCGCTCGGTCGCACGCGGACTCCCCAGGTGTCCCGGACGGCGACGGTGTAGCGGGGGAGGATGGCGCCGTGGTGGTACACGCCGCCGTGCACCACGGCGACCCCGATCGGAGCCCGCGCGATGCGCACGTCGGCGTCGACCGCGCCCACGAAATGGCCCGCGTCGGCGCTCCAGACCAGCGTGACCGGCCGGCGCTCCCGGCCCACCGTGACCACGACCTCCGCGCCATCGGCCACCGGCTCCTCGCCGACGACCCAGGCGTCGATGGTGCCGTCGGCCGAGGGCACGACCTCGACGGCGTACTCGCCGGCCACCACCACGTCGCCGCCGTGCTGCGGACCGACCGCGACCACCCGGTGCAGCCGGGTCCGCCGCGGACGACCGTCGCGGATCACGGTGAAGCCCAACGGGCCGGGGGCCACCCGGACCTCGCCCTCCAGGCGGCCCACGTAGTGATGCGCGTCGGCGTCGTACGCGAGCACGACCGGGTGGGGCGCGCCGTCGGTTCCCTGGACCTCCACCTGCACTGCGGCCGCGCCGCCAGCGCCCACCTCGGGGCCGTCGACGTACGCATGGATGGTCCCATCACCGGCCGGGACGACCTCGGCGGCGTACTCCCCGGCGACCACGACCCGGCCACCGTGGGTCGGGGTGGGCGCGGTCGCGACCATCGGGACCTGCCCCACCGCGGGCTCCTCGCCGTCGCGGGTGACGGTGACGGCCATGGGACCGGTGGAGAGCTCCACGTCGCCCTCGACCTGGCCCACGTAGCGCCCGGCGACGGCGTCCCACTGGAGCGTCACTGGATGCGGCGTGCCGTCGTTGCCGGCCACCTGGACCTGGACGGCGGCGCCGCCCTGCTGGATCTCCCCGTCCTCGTCGAGGACCAGCGCGGAGATCTTTCCGTCGACCTCGGGGATGATCTCCACGAAGAGGTCTTCGTCGGTCGTGGGCACGACGACGCCGCCCATCCGCGAGAGGAGGGCGTCGAAGAGACCGGGGGATTCCGCGGTGGTCGCGGTGGGCGCGTCATCGCCACAAGCCCCGAGGGGGGCCGTCGAGAGCGCCAAGAGGATGTTCATCGTCTGTCGCATGGGGGCCACTGACGCACGAAGGCCTGTCGGGCTTCAAGGCCGCATGTAGGTCCCATGTAGGGACGGGTGGGGCAGTGAAGGGGCGTTCTCGCACGCTGTTGGGCGCTGCCACCGCTCGCCCACGTATCGCGGCCTGCTCCCGTGCGACCCTCCACCCATGAAGGGGAAAGTCTGTCTGGTCACCGGGGCGAACACCGGCATCGGCGAGGTCACCGCCCGGGAGCTCGCCGGCCGCGGTGCCAAGGTCTGGATGGCCTGCCGCAACCAGACCAAGGCCGCCGAAGCGGCCGCCCGGATCCGCGCCGTCCATCCCGACGCGGCCCTCGAGCTCCTGCCGCTCGATCTGGCGGACCTGGGCTCGGTGCGCGAGGCGGCGGCCGCGTTCCTGGCCTCCGGGGAGCGCCTCGACGTCCTGGTGAACAACGCGGGCTTGGCCGGCCAGCGGGGGGTCACCGCCCAGGGCTTCGAGCTCACCTTCGGTGTGAACCATCTGGGGCACTTCCTCTTCACCGAGAAGCTCCGCGACCGCCTGGTCGAGAGCGCGCCCGCGCGGGTCGTCATCGTCGCCAGCCGCGCCCACGAGCGGGTCCGGCGTGTGGACCTCGACGACCTGCGACGACCGACCCGGACGATCAGCGGGTTCCCCGAGTACCAGGTCTCCAAGCTCTGCAACGTCCTCCACGCCAAGGCCCTGGCGCGCCGCCTCGAGGGGATCGGCGTGACCACCTATGCGCTCCATCCGGGGGTGGTCGCCTCCGACGTCTGGCGGAAGGTGCCCTGGCCAGCGCGCGCGGTGATGAAGCTCTTCATGGTCACCAACGAAGAGGGCGCCCAGACCACCCTACGCTGCGCGACCGATCCCGCCCTCGCGGACGAGACGGGGCTCTACTACTCCGACTGCGCCCAGAAGCAGGCCGCCGCGCTCGCGCGCGACGAGGCGCTCCAGGAGGAGCTCTGGCGTCGCTCCGAAGCGTGGTGCGCGCCCGGCTCCACCCCTCACTGAGCGGGGTCCCCTCGCTGGGCGGCCGTGGCACTTTGCCCCGCTGTCGCCAAAGCGACTCTGATCGGTGACGCGATCGCCCGATCTTCTGTCGGCATGGAACATGAATGGTAGTTGCTCGCGCATGTACGACGGTGGCCCGAGCTCGACCCCTCTCGCCGGACTGGAAGTCCTGGGGCCCCTCGATCCGCCCGACACCCTCGCGGCGCGACACCCGACCCTCGGCCCCTGCGTGATCCAGCGTTTCGATGGCCCTGACGCCCCCACGGCCGCCGAACAGCGGTCCCTCCCGTTGGTGCGAGCCCACGGTCGTGGGATCCTGCCCGGGATCAAGCGGACCTTGGGCGTGATGCCCACCACGAGTGGCGGCTGGTGTCTCGTCACCAGCTTCCTCCCCGGAGTGTCCCTCGACCGCGCCGAGCGCTCGCGCTTCCGCGAAGCGCCGCGGACCCTCGGGGAGCTGGGGATCGCGCTCCTCCACATCCTCGAAGGCCTGCATCGGCGGCGCATCGTCCACGGGCGCATCGCCGCGCGGCACGTGATCATCGGGAGCACGGTCGGGCTCGTCGGGCTCGGCGAGCCCGGGACCGCGATGCCGGCCGATGACCTGCGGGCGGTCGGCGCCTTGCTCTACGAGCTCGCGACCGGTGAGCCTCACGCTCCCGGCGCGCCCAGCGTCTTCTCCCAGCGGCCGGAGCTCGGGCGCGCCCTCGACGAGTGGCTCGACGAGCTGAACCGAGGCTCCTTCGAGGACGCCGCCGAGGCCCGGGCCTTCCTGCACGCGGTCACCGGCAGCCTCCCGCCGGCCGGCGAGCTCCCGCGCGCGCGCATCGACTCCTCGACGCGGCCGACGTTCCGGTCCCCGTCCCAAGGGGGCTCCGAGTCGCTCACGCCCCCCTCGTCCGAGATGCAGGCGCGGATCGCATGAGCGCACCCTCGCGGCGCGCCGACCGAAAGACCCGTCCCCTCCGAGCCGCCTCGATGGCGGCCGCGGAGCCCTCGGCGATCCGCTTCGGCCCCTTCGTGGTCGACACGGTGCTCGGCTCCGGCGCGATGGCCACGGTGTATGCCGGGCGCCATCCCCGGCTGGGCAAGGTCGCGCTCAAGGTGGCCACCGCTCCCGAGTTCGGCGAGCTCCTGCGCCGGGAGCACGCGCTCCTGCACCGCTTCGAGCATCCGGGCATCCCGCGGCCGCTCTCCTATCTCGAGGTCGTCGGGCGACCGACGCTGGTGATGACCCACCTCACCGGTCGGCCCCTCGGCGAGCGCTTCGACCGCGGCGAGCCCCGCGACACCGTGGCCTGCGCCATCTCGCTCCTCGAGGTCCTCGACCACGTCCACCGCCGCGGGGTCGTCCACTGCGACGTGAAGCCGCAGAACGTCTTGCGCGGCCGCCAGGCCCAGCTCCTCGACTTCGGCATCGCTCGGGACATCGGCGCGTCCAGCACCGACGCCCAGGGCCGCGTCGCCGGCACGCCCGCCTATATGGCGCCCGAGGTCCTCAAGGGGCGCGAGGTCACCGCGGCCACCGATCTCTACTCCCTCGCGGTGCTCCTCTACCGCGGCCTCACCGGTCGCTTCCCGTTCCCCACCGATCGCCATCTCCATCTCGCGGCCAAGGAAGACCTGGTGTGGCTCCCGCCGAGCGTGGTCCGGGACCAGATGCCGGAGGCCCTCGACGACCTCCTGGAGTCCATGCTGAACCCGGACCCGACCCGTCGGCCCCCCAGCGCGGCGGTGCGGCAGGTCCTCCGAGAGGTCGCGCCGCAGGTCCTCGAGCGGCCCTGCTCGGCCGTCGACCGGCCGGTCGAGCCGGGGACCACTCAGCGCGTCGCGCTCGATCTCGGTTGAGCTCTCGTAACTCTCGGCTGGACGCGCCCGTCCCTTCGCCGCGCGCCACGGAGGCGCGAACGAAAGGAGCCAGGATGGCGCTGTTGAAGAAGGGTTCGAAGGGCGAGGACGTGCAGAAGCTGCAGCAGCAGCTGGAGCAGCTCGGCTACGGCGTGGGGGTGGACGGCGACTTCGGAGCCCTGACCCACTGGGGCGTGACCAACCTGCAGGCGATGTTCGGCTACGACGTCGACGGCATCGTCGGTCCGGGCACGCAGAAGCTCATCGACGCGCAGGTCGGCTACGGCTGGAACGCCAAGGGCGACTCCGCCCACGACGCCGCGCTGCGCGCTCAGGGCCTCAAGAAGGCCTGAACGCCCTATTCGGGCTCTTCGGGAGCCGGTGACGGAGCGGACCCCTCGACCGAGGCGTCCGCTTCGTTCGTTTCGGCACCCCCGTCGCCCGGCGGGCCCGCATCGACGGCCACGGGCGTGGGGGCCTCCAGGAAGTCGAGCCAGCCCTCGGACCAGGCGAGGTAGCCCGCGGCGCCCAGCGCCAGCGCCGCGATGAGCAGCGAGATCGAGGTGGCCACCGCCGCGCCGGCGCCCGAGCCCGCGCTGGGCGGGGCGGAGGGGCGGGTGGGCATCGGCGCCGGGGTGAGGGCGCCGGGCAGCTGCGGAGCCGGAGCTTGCAGGGCGCCGGCCGAGACGGGGGTCACCTCGGTGGCCATGAGCAGCTCACCGGACGCCTGGCCGAGGCGGGGACGGCCGATGCCGCCCTCGAGCAGATTGCCGGATCCCGTCCCGGGTGCCCCGTCGAAATTCCCCGATCCGCGGGAGTCCGCGAGCACGTCGATGTCCGCCAGGTCGAGCTCCTCGGTGGCGTAGCGGGCGCCGGCCGCGGCCTGGGTATGCTGCTGGACGAAGCCTTCGTCCGGGCGGATCTCGGGGATCTCGATCTCGGCCGCCGAGGGCAGCTCCGCGGCCCGGATCTCCGGTCCCATCACCGTGGCCAGGAGCCCGGCGAGATCCTCCGACGCCAGGGTCGCCGCCTCCGGGACCGCACGCAGCAGTCGGTCGCGGAGCGCCTTGGCCGTGGGGATCCGAAGCGAGGGATCCACCCGGAGGGCATCCATCACCACCTCGTCGAGCGCCGGCGGGATGTCCACGTGGGTGCTCGGCGGCACGATGCGCGGGGCGCGCACCATGTCGAGCTGCTGCACTTCGTTCGGCGAGTGGAAGAGCCGCCGGCAGGTGAGCATCTCCCAGAGCACGATGCCCAGGGCGTACACGTCGGTGCGCCGGTCCAGGACCAGCCCGTTGGCCTGCTCGGGCGACATGTAGCCGATCTTGCCCCGCAGGACGCCGGCCCGGGTCTGCTGCTGTTGCTGGGTGGACTTGGCGACGCCGAAGTCGATCAGCTTCACGTGCCCATCGAAGGAGAGCAGCACGTTCTGGGGGCTCACGTCGCGGTGCACGACGTTGAGGGACCGGCCGCCCGGCTCCGAGAGCTCGTGGGCGGCGTGGAGCCCCTCCGCGGCCCGAGCGCCGATCCAGGCGGCGAGGGCGGGGTTGATGGAGCGGCCGCGCTGGGCCAAGCGCTTCAACAGGTCGTAGAGCGCGCACCCGTGCACGTACTCCATGACCATGAGGTAGGTGCCGGCTTCCTCGCGGAGCTCCTCGACGTGGACCACGTTGGGGTGCTGGATCCGGGCGACCAGGCGGGCCTCGTCGAGGAACATCCCGATGAACCGGGGCTCCTTGGCGAGGTGGGGGTGAACCACCTTGATCGCCACGAGCTTCTGGAAGCCGGCCGCGCCCCGTCGACGGCCCAGGTAGAGCGAAGCCATACCGCCGGACGTGACGTGTCGGACGATCTCGTATCCGGCGATGTTCTGGCCGGGGGCGAGCTCGAGGGACATCGCGCGGAAGAGTGGCGGGAATGGCCGGCGACCACAAGGGGATCGCGCGTCCCCATGTGAGAAGGGGCCGGGCCGGGCTGGCCAGCGCGAGGCAGGTGCGGTAAGCGGGCCCCGTGCACGACAGCGACCTGAACCTCGAGAGCCTCGTCATCCATGCCGGCCAGGAGCCGGACCCGCGCACCGGCGCGGTGATGCCCCCGATCGTGCTGGCGAGCACGTTCGCGCAGAAGAGCCCCGGCCAGCACACGGGCTTCGAGTACGCCCGGACCGACAACCCGACCCGGCGGACCCTCGAGCACTGCGCGGCGGCCCTCGAGGGCGCCGAGCACGGGCTGGCGTTCTCCAGCGGCTGCGCGGCGATGACCACGCTGCTGATGACCCTCTCGCCCGGCGACCACGTGATCGCCTGCGATGACGTCTACGGCGGGACCCACCGGATCCTGGAGAAGGTGATGCGCCCCAAGGGCGTGGAGACGAGCTGGGTCGACCTGACCGACCTGGACGCCCTGGAGGCGGCCTTCACCGACGCCACCAAGCTCGTGTGGATCGAGTCCCCCACGAACCCGCTGCTCAAGGTCATCGACATCGCCGCCGTCGCCGAGCGCGCCAAGGCCCGCGGGGTTCGGGTCGGCGTGGACAACACCTTCGCCACCCCGATGCTCCAGCGGCCCCTGAGCCTCGGGGCCGACGTGGTCCTCCACTCGACCACCAAGTACCTCAACGGCCACAGCGACGTAGTCGGCGGGATGATCCTGACCTCCGACGACGAGCTCAACGAGCAGCTCCGCTTCCTGCAGAACAGCGTGGGCGCCGTCCAGTCGGCCTTCGACTCCTTCATGGTCCTCCGCGGCCTGAAGACCCTGGCCGTGCGGATGGAGCGTCACTGCAAGAGCGCCATCGAGCTCGCCGGCTGGCTCGAGAGCCAGCCCGGCGTGAAGCGCGTCATCCACCCGGGGCTCGAGAGCCACGGGCAGCACGCCGTGGCCGCCAAGCAGATGAAGGCCTTCGGCGGCATGATCTCGGTGGAGATCGAGGGCGGACTCCCCGCCTCCCGCGCCTTCCTCGAGACCACGCGCCTCTTCACGCTGGCCGAGAGCCTCGGGGGCGTGGAGTCGCTCATCGAGCACCCGGCGCTCATGACCCACGGGGCCGTGCCGGCCGACAAGCGGGCGGCCCTGGGCATCTCCGACGGTCTCATCCGACTCAGCGTGGGTCTGGAGAGCCTGGAGGATCTGCGCGCGGATCTCGGCCGCGCCCTCGAGGCGGCCCGGGGCGCCTGAGCGGCCGCCTTCTTGCTGAATTCCACGGCCAGTTGCTACAGATGCACTCCAAGTCACCGAATCGGTGGCCGGAGACGAGGAACGACGATGCGTACGACGCTTACCCTGGTTTTTATCGCTGGTCTCGCCGCTTCGTGTGGTGACGAGCCGGGCGCGCTCGCGGCCGACGCTCGGTTCCAGCTCGCCTGCCCCATCGACCCCGCCGAGACGGGCTGCGGATCCGCCCTCCCGCCGGTGGACATCCTGGGCTTCGACGGCGACGTCGCCGAAGACGGCCGCACGATCAACGTGAGCTGCAGCGCGACCTCGACCGACGCGGGGAACATCGTGAGCTTCTCGATCGGCTACGGCGCCAGCCCGCTGCTCTCGGTCTCCGGGCTGGTCATCCCCAGCAGCGGCAGCGGCAACGTCTCGGGCAACTCCTGCCGCGTCACCGCGACCCAATCTGACAACCGCTACGGCGGCACCACCCTCGGCACCTGTGGATCGGCGATCCCCAGCGAGGCCCAGCCCTGCCAGTTCGGCGCGTTCACCTTCGACCCCGACGGCGAGTCCGGCACCGAGCTCACCACCACGCTCCTCTGCCGCAACCTCCGCGCGGAGACCGCGCCGGACAGCCTGGTCCGGGACATCACGCTCCCCGACGCCCGGTCCGAGGCGGCCGTCATCAAGCTGATCAACTGCGAGGGGCTCTGAGCTCCCCCGCGGCAGCGCCAATCGGCGAAGAGCTCACCGACGACGCCCTCACCGGGCGTTTTCGCGTTTGGCAGCTCGCCGCGGGCCATCGGTACTCCCTCGACGACGTGCTCACGGCGCGCGAGGCGGTGAACGCGTCGCCGGCTGCCGCCCGGGTGCTCGACCTGGGCTGCGGCATCGGCTCGGTCCTCCTCATGGAGGCGGACCGCCTGCCCGACGCCCGCCTCGTCGGCGTCGAAGCCCAGGACGTCTCCTTCGCCCTGGTGCAGCGGAACGTCGCCCGCAACGACCTCGGGCCTCGGGTGACCCTGCTCCAGGGCGACCTACGCGACGCCGAGGTCCAGCAGGCTGCCGCCCGGGCCGGGGGGCCCTTCGATCTCGTCAGCGGGACCCCGCCCTACATGCCGCCGGGTACCAGTACCCCGTCGCCCCATCCGCAGCGGGCCCACGCGCGCGTGGAGCTCCGCGGCGGCGTCGAGGACTACCTCCGAGCTGCGCGGGAGCTGGTCTCGGACACCGGGCACGTCGTGGTCTGCTGCGACGCGCGGCGGCCCGAGCGGGCCCTCGACACCGGCCGGACGCTGGGGCTGCATCCCCTGCGGCACCTGGACGCGGTGCCCCGCGCGGGCCGGGACCCGCTCTTCGCCGTATTCACCTTCGCCGCCGCGGGCGGCGAGACACCCCTGGTCCACGAACGCTTCGTCGCGCGCGACGCCGACGGGATCCGGACCGACGACTACTTCGCGCTGCGGACGTTCTTCGGACTCCCGCCGCAGCATCGACCGGAGAGAGCCCGTGAGTGATCGGAAGGGCGGCCGTGGGCGGCCCCCCAAGAAGAAGGGCGCTCGTCGCCCCGCCGCCGGCGAGCGCCGCGCGCTCTCGCAGTCGGCCCCCCAGACCCACCTCCGCGGGGATCCCGAGGTGGGCCGCTTGCTCGAGCGAGCCTTCGAGCGCCTCGAGGGGAACCCCGACCGGCTGACCCACGCCTTCCACACCTACCCGGCGAAGATGCACCCGGGGCTCGCGTCGAGCCTGGTGCGCTCGATGAGCGCCCCCGGGGACGAGATCCTCGACCCCTTCTGTGGCAGCGGGACGGTGTTGGTGGAGGCCATGGCTCTCGGCCGCCGGAGCCGGGGTCTCGACCTGAACCCCTTGGCGCTCCGGATCGCCGAGGTGAAGACGACGCTCCGCGGCAAGGCCGCCCGGAAGCGCTTCCTGGAGACCGCCCACGGGCTCGCCGCTCGCTCCGAGGAGCGGGTCCGGGCGCGGGTGGACGCGCGCGCGCCCCTCGATCCCGAGGAGGCCCGGTGGTACTCGGGCCACGTGCTCAAGGAGCTCGCCGGCCTCCGCGAGGAGATCCTCGAGCTCCCCGACGAGGACCGTCGCGTCTTCGAGATCGTCTTCTCGTCGATCCTCATGAAGGTCTCCAAGCAGCGCTCGGACACCGCCGAACGCGAGACCACCCGGCGGATCCGGAAGGGGCTGTCCACCGAGCTCTTCCTGCGCCGCGCCCGGGAGCTCGAGGAGCGCTGGGCCGACCTGAGCCACGCCTGCCGCGAGGTGGGCACGATCCACCGCCCGCGCTTGGCCCTCGGCGACGTCCGGGAGCTGCCCCAGCTCATGGAGGGGCGCGAGCCCATCGATCTGATCGTCACCTCGCCGCCCTACGCCGGCACCTACGACTACGTGGACCACCACGCCCGCCGCTATCCGTGGCTGGGCCTGGAGCCGACCCGACTCCGCGAAGGCGAGATCGGCGCCCGCCGCGCCCTCAAGGGGCAGGAGGGCCTGCAGCGCTGGGATCGTGAGCTCGGCGACGCGCTCCGGGGCATGGCCGCCGTGCTCGGTCCCGACGGCCGCGCGGTCCTGCTCCTCGGCGACGGTCAGATCGAGCGGGAGCGGGTCGAGGCCGAGCGGCAGGTGGAGCGCCTCGCACCCAGCGCCGGCCTCGCGGTCATCGCCGTCGCGTCTCAGGCCCGCCGGGACTACAGCGGGCGGCGAGATCGCCGCGAGCACCTGATCGCGCTGCGCCGCTCGTAGCGCTCACGTCTCGGGGGGTGTGTATGCTCCCGGTCGTGGACGGAGGGATGAGGGACAAACCGGCTCCGATGCGGCCGGCGCCGCGCGGCACCCAGGTGCGGCGGCGCTTCACGCGCCGGGCGGCGAACCCCCGGGGGATCGCCTGGTATGGCTTCCGGTCGCTCTGGGGTCACCTCCGCCACTTCGCGGCGAGCGCCATCGCCTCCGACGGCATCGACGGGCGCGAGTGGATGCGCCCCGACAGCCCCGAGGAGCTCGCCGGGCGCATCGCCCGCCGCATCCGGGCGCCGCATCCGGAGGCGCCCACCTTGGTCGAGGCGGTTGGCGGGGACTTCTGGATCGATTACCTGGCGGACACCGGCGAACACGCCGGGGTCACCCGAGCGGTAGCGCACCTCATCGGCCACGAGGCCTTCCTGCCCGATCCGGAAGATCCCGAGCGGGAGCTCCTGGCCCCGCGAGGTTCGCTGCTGATCTTCGGTGGCGACACCGCGTACCCGGTGGCCACCGCCCAGGAGATCCACGACCGGGTCGTGGTGCCCTTCAACCGGGCCCTCTACGACATCGGCGAGGACGGGGTCGCCCGCGCCATGCTCGGGATCCCCGGGAATCACGACTGGTACGACGGCCTGGACGGGTTCAGCCGGCTCTTCCGGTTCAAGCGCTACGAAGAGGACGACGCGGTGGTGCCCTCCACCATGAAGTCGGGTGACACCTCCATCGGCACCGCGGTGGAGCTGGTGAAGAACATCATGGTCGGCGAGAGCCGCGAGAAGGCCGAGGCCATGGTGATCCACGGCTACCGGGCGATGCAGTCGGCCAGCTATTGGGCCCTGCACCTGGCGCCGGGGCTCTGGTTGCTCGGCGGCGACCGACAGCTCCGCAAGGTCGACGCGCAGCAGCGGCGGTTCTTCCGGCTGGTCCGCCAGCGGGCGGGCCGCGTCGCGCGCTATTGGGCGCTCTTGCCGGACCCCTTGAACCACTTCGGCCGTCGGAGCGAGACCGGCGCGGACACCGTCGCGGCGCTGGGGCTGGACCCCGAGGTCGACGACGCCTTCCTGCTCAGCGGCGACATCCATCACTACCGTCGCGAACGGATCGGGGAGGCCCTCCACGTGACCGCCGGCGGCGGCGGCGCCTTCCTGCACCCCGCGCCCATCGGTGACTCCGGCGAGCGGAACCCCGCCGAGGTCGAGTGGCCCGACCGCGTCCAGTCGCAGGCCTTGCTCCGCAAGGTCCCCGGTCACGTGGCGCTCGGGCGCGCCGGGCTCATCCCCCAGGTGGTCATGGCGCTCCTCTACGCGCCCTTCCTCGGCGTGGGCGGCTGGTGGTTCGGGCACGACGGGCTGGGGCCGGCCACGGTGATCGCCGGGGTGGTGACCGCGATCCTCTACGCGTTCCTCGGCGGGATTCGGCACGGCCCCTTCCTGCCCATCGCGGCCCTCTCGGCGACGGCCGGCGCGCTGACCTCGCTGGTGCCGATGGGTGCGCTGGCCCTCTTCGGCTTCGCCGCGCGCCAATGGGAGCTGGCGCCCAACGCGCTGCTCGGCGCCACCGTGGCCCTCTTCGCGGCGATGGTGATGGGCGGCTTCGTCTTCGGCGGCTTCTTCGCCGCCACCACCCGCTTGGGCCTCGAGGAGACCCAGGCCTTCACGGCCCTCGCGCACCCGGGCTTCAAGCACTTCATCCGCTTCCGGGTTCGCGCCGACGGCAGCGCCGTCGACGGCTGGGTCATCGGCCTGGCGGACCCCCTCGCCGACCGCTTCGAGCCCGTGCTCGTCGACCGATTCACCTGGCGCGCGAAGGGCTCCGCGGCCCGGTCCGCGGCCCCCGCGGCGGCCGATCGAGCCGGCGCCGCCGACGCCACCTGGGTCGACCCGCCGCGCGACTGACCGGTTTTTTGACCCCTGCCGGTCCGTTGCGGATTGTCGGGGCCATGGCGCTGGAACGAACTGAGCTGCGGGGGACGACGCTCGACGCGCGCTATGAGCTGGGGGACATCCTGGGCATCGGAGGCACCGGCGTGTGCTTCGAGGCCACTCGGCTGAGCGACGAGCACCCCGTGGTGATCAAGACCCTCAGGCCGGTGTTCGCCGACCACCCCGACCTGGCCCGGCGCCTGCGCCGCGAGCACGAGGTCTCGCAGCGTGTGGCTCACCCGAGCGTGGTCCCGGTCATCGACGAGGGCGTGCTCTACGACGGCTCGCCCTACACCGTGATGGAGCGGATCCACGGCGAACCCCTCCACCGCATCCTGCGGCGCGCGGGGACGCTCTCGGTCCCGGTGGTGATCACCCTGGCCCTCAAGGTCGCCGACGTGCTGCACCGTTCCCACGTGGCCGGCTACGTCCACCGCGACGTGAAGCCCGAGCACGTGATCCTCGACCGTACGCCCCAGGGAAACCTGAAGATGTGGCTCCTGGACTACGGGGTCTGCGCCGCGGAGACCGCCCCGGCCGACGAGGTCGATCGCGAGCGCGGTCGCGTCTACGGCACGCCCTCCTACGTCTCGCCCGAGCAGGCCTCCGGGAACCCCGCCGTCGACGCGCGGGCGGACGTCTTCGGCCTCGGCGTGATGGTCTTCGAGGCCCTCAGCGGCCGGCTGCCCTATTCGGGCTCCACGGTCACCAACCTGCTCCGCCGGATCATCCGCGAAGACGCGCCCCGGCTCGGGCTCCTGGTCCCCACCGTGAGCGCCGAGCTCGACGCCGTGGTGGCCAAGATGCTCGCCCGCAAGCGCGAGGACCGGTACCCGAACATGCGCGCCCTGGCGCGCGCCTTGATGCCGTTCGTGGCCGACCGCCGGGCGACCGAGCGGGCCATCGCCGCCGGTCTCGAGGTCCGCTCCGCGAGCCGCGGGCTCTCCTCGGTGGTCAACGAGTCGCTGACGACCGTCGAGCGCACGGCGGCCTGAGCGCCGCCGATTCGCTGACGCGCTGGCGCCGCTCGCGCGTCTCGGTCCCATGACCGACGAGAACGACGCGCCGCGCTTCGGCGCCAAGCCAGTCTTCGCGATCCTGGTGGCCATCGCCGTCCTCGGCGCGGCGGCCGCGGCCTACTACGGCTGGGGTCCCAGCGAGGGGGCCCGGGAGAACGCCGCCGAGGACGCCGCCGCCCGGGAGCCGCTGGGCGGGCGGTGAGCTCGCGTCAGTCGACGCGCACGCGGAGCCGAGCCCACCCGAAGACCGGGTGGTGGTCCGAGCAGATGCCCGAGCAGTCGCGGGGGATGGTCCGGGCGTCCGCGCCGTAGCGTCCGTTCACGATCCGGTTGGCGCGAGCGAAGATGAGGTCGATGCGCCGACCGTTCCCGCAGGCCCCACCGGAGTTGCGCAGACCGGTCTTCTCGCCGTAGCCGCGGCAGTGGTCCGCGTCGGCGTCGTCGAGCTCGCGGTAGGCGCCGCGGTTGTTCGGGTTGTGGCGCGGGTGGTTCGCGCCGGCGGCGTAGACGGTGTCGAAAGCCGAGTCGTTGGGCTCCAGGTTGAAGTCGCCCGCCAGCACCACCGTGTCCCGGCGGTTCTCCCACCACCGCTCGAGTCGACTCATGACCCGGCCGAGCTGGACCCGCCGCCCGGCGCCGGGGCTGAGATGCGTGGAGCAGAAGCGCATGTGCTCCCGGGTCCGCATCGTCCCGCAGACCAGCTTTCGGTCGCCGTAGCGGTCTTCGCCGATCTTCACCTGGAAGATGTCCACGAGGTCGAAACGGCTGAAGATCGCTGCGCCCACCCGGCCGTTCTGCCCGGCGTAGGCCGAGAAGCGACGGGTCTTGCCCCAGAGCCGTTGGAGCGCCGCGCGGATGGAGTCGTACTGGGTGCGGCAGATCTCGTTGAGGCTGATGAACTGACTGTTTCGCTCGCGGATGAAGCGGACCACGGCGCGGGTGATGTCCGCGGTGCGGCAGTCGTTCTCCTTCCCGCCGGCGATGTTCCACTGCATCACCCGGTAGGTCGTCTGGACCACGCTGGGCCCCTCGTCGGGGTCGGGGCGCTCGGGCTCCGGTTCGGGCTCGGGCTCCGGTTCCTCGTCGGGCTCCGGCTCCGGTACCTCTGCGTCGAGGTCCTCGTCGACGGCGGCGTCGAGGAAGTGGTCCACGCCGGCGTCGGTCGCGTCCGTCTCGGCGTCCGCGGTCTCCGGTCCGGCGTCGGCCCCGGGGGCGTCGCCCCATGGGTCCATCTCACCGGGCTCGGCGCAACCTGCGGTGACGAGGAGCACGAGAAGGGGGAGGCGCCGGGAGGTCATGCCCTCAGCGTCGGCGTTCGCCCCGGCGTGGGTTCTTACGGCGACGGCGCGCTCGCCCGAGGAGCCCGAGGACGACGAGGGTCGGCAGGGTCGCGGAGGGCCCGGCGCCGGTCGCGCAGCCACAGCCGTCCGTGGTCGCGGCGGCCGGGGTCGAGCCGCCGGCCCCGGCGTCGGCGCTGGCCCCGGCGTCGGCGCTGGCCCCGGCGTCGGCGCTGGCGACGGGGCCCGCGTCCGCGGCCGTCGCCGAGCCGTCGTGCCACTCGAACGCGCCCACGTCGACGCCGGCGCCCTGCGGTCGCGGGATGCCGGCGAAGTCGAGGGCCGGCGCGAGGTCCGCCGACCCGGTGTCGATGGCCTCCGAGCCCTCGCGGAGCCGGAGGTCGAAGGCGGCGGCGTCCACGAAGAGCGCATCGGGGTCGGTGAAGCGCAGGTTGTGGTCCTCCACCGAGCCCTCTGCCTCCAACGTGATCGTCTCGACCAGGTTGTTCCGGATGACGATGTCCTCGCTCGGCGTGCCGTCCTTGTGGGAGCTGACGTCGATCCACGGCGGTCCCGGTCGCTCCCCGCGCTGGACGTCCAGCACCGTGTTGTTCACGATCCGGACGTCCCGCGCGCCGAGGAAGGTGATCCCGTGCCAGTGGTTCACGAGGATCACGTTGTTCTCCACGATCCAGCCCTCGTAGAACCCGTCGAAGCACCCGATCCCCTGGGCGGCGCCCGCGAAGGGGCGGTCGGGGTCGGTGAAGCCGATGAAGAGGTTGCCACGCAGGACCACCCCCCGGATCACCCCGGTCCCCGGGGAGCCGTCCTCGCCCACCGACCAGGACTGGAAGAAGTCGTCGTGGTGGTCGTCCACGTCGTAGGCGTTCATCACCGTGTTCCCCTCGAACACCCCGTACTCGCCGATCCCGCGCAGTCCGTCGCGGGAGAAGCCGTCGATGACGTTCCCGGCCACGCGCGCGTTCGGTGAGTCGTGGGCGATGGAGATGCCGTGGGTCACATTGCGGATCCGGTTGCGGAGGAACTGGGTCCCGGGCGCGCGCGAGCTCATCGCCGTCCCGGGCTGCTCCGCCCAATCGGTGGCCGACCAGCCCGCGGCGACCTCGTCCGGCACCGAGAAGATCGTGCAGTCCTCCACGGTCACCCCGTCGTTCGACCCCTGGACGGTCACCATCGTGTCGCTCTCGTAGGTCTCGGCGTGAGAGAGGCTGATGGAGAACCCGCGGGCCACCAACCCGGTCGAGTCGGCGATGGTCAGGGTGCGCAGCCGGACGTCCTCGCCGTCGGCGGCCGAGACCACGAGGTCCTCGCCGCGGAGGATCACGTCGCCGTAGGAACCCTCGTGGAGCCAGACCGTGTCCCCGGGCGCGGCGGCGGCCAACGCGGACTCCAGGTTTCCGGGGTCGGCTTCGCTGCCATCCCCGGCGCCGTCCGGCGTCACGTGGATGGACAGGGCCCGAGCCGGGGCCGCGAGGGCGAGCAAGGCGAGGAAGACCATGGCGGGGCGCATGGCTCCATCATCGGTGCTGGGCCTCGGCTCGTCACTTACCGGCCCGTCGTTCTCGGGGGAGCCCGCTGGACCTGCCGGGCTCTTGGGCCCGTCGCGGGCTTTGCGTAGGATCCCGACCCCATGGGCGCCTCCGGCATCGAGACCTTCTATCGCGACGAGATCACCCACATGGTGGCCGGCCCTCGGCTCATGGTGTGCGCCTGGTACGACGCGCCGGACATGACCCAGATCCGGCAGCTTCGCCGGATCAACGAGGTCGTCCGGAACCGCATCGGCGACGACGACGTCGTCTACTGCAACGTGGTGGTCTCCGGGACTCCCTTCTTCCCCGGCGACGTGCGCGAAGAGATCACCGCGATCAGCCGCGACTTCGGCCACCGGGGTCTCGCTCAGGCGCACCTGATCCTGCTGGAGGGGTTCGCGGGGACCGCAGTGCGTGCGTTCCTCTCCACCGTGAACCTGATGTCCCGGGCCCAGGTCCCGATGAAGGTCTTCGGCGCCCGCGAACCCACCGAAGCCTGGCTGCTCGAGAAGCTACGCGCCGTTCACCCGAGTACCGGACCGGAGTCCCTGACCCCGGCCTTCGACGCGGTCATCCGCTGACCGCGCGGGTGCAGAGGAAGAGCGCGTCGTCCAGCTGGACCACCGGCCGCCGGCTCCCCCCGCGACAGAGGTAGGGGGTGCGGGCGAGGGCGCGCACGTCGTAGCCCAGGGGGCGGAGCAGCGCGCGCTCGAGCTCTCGCGCCGCGGCCTCCCAGCTCGACCGATCCGCCGGGAGCATCTCTTCCGGATCCACGGTCGCCGGGCCCACGTGCACGTGGGGCTGGAGCGGCAGGGGAACCGCGATGAGCAGCCACCCCCCGGGGGCCATGAGCGGCGGGATCGCCTCCAACAGGGAGATGGGGTGGCTGGTCCGGTCGATCACGTTGAGCAGCGCGATGGCCTGGTAGGGCTCGTCGACCTCCAGAGGCTGCTCGACCAGGTCCACCTCGTGGCAGGTGTAGCCGCGCTCCCGGAGCCGCTTGGCCATCCCCCGGGAGACCTCGGTGGTCGCCACGTGGTCGAAGAGGGGAGCCAGCTCGCGGGTCACGTTGCCGTCGCCGGCGCCGACGTCGAGGAGTCGACCGCCCGCGCCGAGCTCGGCGGCCCGGAGGAGCCAGCGGAGCTGTTCGGACCCGACGACCCGCATGTCGTGGGTACCGGTGAGGGCGTTGGCGTCGTAGTCGCTCAAGAAGGTCCGCGCGACGGCCCGAGCCGCCAGGGCCATGCCCCGGTTGGGCCGCTCGAAGGCGTCGTCGATCCAGCTCCGGGTCGCGTCGTCCGGGGGGAGGGCGACGAAGCGTTCCGCGAGGAGCGGCCCCAGGGGTTCGGGGTCGGCTTGGTAGCGGATGGGGATCCCGCGGTAGCGCTTCATGGGTCGGGGACGGCGGCGAGGGGGCAGGGGTTTCAGGGCGCGTAGGCTTCGACGGTGGGCACCGCCGCGAAGACGGGCCGATTGGCGCCGCCGATCACCAGGACCCGGCCCGCCAGCGCGGCCATCGCGTGACCGTGACGCGGAGTCGGGATCGGCGCCAGGGTGCGCCACTCGCCGCTCGCGAGATCCAGAGCCTCGAACGTGCGCAGCGCCTGGTCGCGCTCCTCGCCGCCACCGAGATACGCGACCCCATCGAGCACCGTCGCCGCCGCGCCTCCGTGGGGCGTCGGGGAGTCCGGCCCGTCGCGCCAGGTGTCGCTCGCCGGGTCGTAGATCTCCACCGTGGCCAGGGTCGGCGTGAGGGCGATGGACCGCCCGGCCAGGACCCAGAGCTCGCCCGCGTGCGCGAAGTAGGCCACGTGCTCCCGAGGCGTGGGAATGGGCGAACCCGTGGACCACCGGTCTTCGGCGGGGTCGTAGCGGAAGACGGGCGCGGCGCTCGCCAGCTGCTCGCTGGTCGTCGCGCCCGGACCCTGCCCCGCGGCGAAGATCACCTCGCCGCCGAGGGCCGCCGCGGCGCCGGCGGCGCGGGCTTCGGGCAGCGGAGCGATGGTGGCCCAGGCGTCCGCGCCGGACCGGAGGACCCAGCCCTCGGCGCGCGGCTCGAACGAGAGGGTCTCCATGCCGCCGATCGCATAGAGGTCTCCGTCGAGGCCGACCAGCGCGAGATGATGGCGGGGCGCGGGGAGGTCCGGCAGCGTGCTCCAGCTCGCGCCGTCGAAGCGGCGCACCGTGGTGACGATGGACGCGGGGGACTCGAAGCCGCCGGCGATCACCACCGCGCCCTCGAGCGTGGTGGCGCTGATCTCCTGGAGCGGGACAGGTAGGCAGGGCGCGCACGCCCAGGGCGCGCTGGCGGTGCAGGCGGGGCATCCCTCGGGGAGCTCGGCGTCCGGCCCGGCGTCGCTCGGGCTCGGCCCCGCGTCGTCGCCGATGTCGTGCCCCGCGTCCGGGACGCCTCCATCGTTTGCGGTGTCGTCGGTCGCCGGGGAGCCCCCGCCGCTGCAACCCCACACCAGCGCCGCGAGCAGGGTCAGCCCGCACATGGTCCCTCGGTCCCCCATCCCGCCAGAGTCTAGTTCACCTGGGCCTTGCGGCGCTTGCCCCACATCCGGTCCCAGCCGGAGCGGTAGCTCGGGTTGCTCACCCGGGCAGGTCCCGACCGAGAGCCACCGTTGGCCGGCCGCACGTCGGCTTCGACCTTCACGTCGCAGAGCAGGGGCATCTCGGCGTGGGGCGTGAGGCTCACCACCTCACCGCTGATCGCCTTGCCCTCCTCGAGCGGGCGCACCTCGCCGAGGGAGAGCTCGTCGTTGCGCTTGCGGAGCACCTTGAGGCCCTTCCCGTCGTCCGTGCGACCGTGGATCAGGACCTTGTCGTCGCTCGCCTGGGGGGCAGGCTTCTTCGCCGGGGCCGGCGTGGATGACTTGGCGGACACCCCTGATGAGTAACCCACCTGCACGCCGGTGCCACCCCCCGCTTGCAGCGGTCCCGGATGCCTGGGACGGTCCGCCGATGAAGGTGCGCTACCACGCGGCGGCCCGAGAGCTGGCCGGTGTCTCGGAAGAAGAGGTGACGTCCGCCGAGCCGCTGAACACGCCGGCGCTCCGGGAGCTTCTCGGGGCGCGACACCCGGCGCTCCGGCCCCATCTCGCGCGCATGCGCTTCGCTCGCAACGGCGACTTCGCCGCCGCCGACGCGCTCTTCGGCGCGGCCGACGAGGTCGACGTGCTGCCCCCGGTCGCCGGTGGGAGCCCGGTGGTCCTGGTCGACATCCGCTCCGAGCCGCTCTCGATCGACGAGGTCTACGCGGCTGTCGACCACGCCAGCGCGGGCGGGGTGGCGCTCTTCGTCGGGGTGGTCCGGGACCACGCCGAGGGGCGCGGCGTGGATGGGCTCGAATACGAGGCCCACCCGACCCTCGCGCTCACCGAGGCACGCCGCGTCTTGGAGGGCGTCGCCGCGGAGGTGCCCGAGGCGCGTCTGGCCGCGATCCACCGCGTCGGTCCGCTGCGCGTGGGCGAGCGCGCCGTCGTCGTCGCCGCCTCCGCGCCCCATCGCGCCGAGGCCTTCCGCGCCTGCCGTCTGGTGATCGACCGCTTCAAGGAGACGGTGCCCATCTGGAAGAAGGAGCACTTCGCGGCCGGTGACGCCCGCTGGGTGAACCTCGAAGAGGACCCCGAGTAGCCCCGGCGAGGGCCCTTGCTGACCCTCTCGGGATGGGGGACGATGGCGCCGGGTGACGTTCGGGTGACGGAAGGTCGGTCTTCGGCCGACCGTACGATCGGGCGTCGCGATGCACGCCATGGACATCACCACCACCGCGAAGGACTTCGCTCCGGGCATGGCCGCCATCGCCACGGCGATGGCGAAGCTCTACGGCTACCAGGAAGAGCCGCGGCACTGGACCCCGGAAGAGGAGGGCAGCGCCGAGGAGCCGCTCCACGGGGTCAGCGCCTTCGTGGCCGGCGACCATTGGCACTACGTCACCTACGGGCTGACTCAGCTCTTCGACGAAGAGACCAGCTTCCCCGCGCGACCCGGGGTGAGCGGCTGGGGCTTCGAGCTCACCTTCCGGCTCGCCCGGCAAGCGGGCGCCGAGCCCCCGACGTGGCCGGTCCACATGCTCCAGCGCCTCGCGCGCTACGTCTTCCGCAGCTCCAACATCTTCCGCCCCGGCGACCACATGGAGCTCAACGGTCCCATGGGCGGTCTGCGCAACACCCAGCTCGAGGCCGTCCTCTTCACCCAGGATCCCCAGCTCGAACCCATCGAGACCCGCAACGGATCGATCTCCTTCGTGCAGGTGGTCGGCGCCACCAAGGACGAGGTGGACGCGGTCCGGGACTGGCGCTGCGATGGCTTCCTCGAGCTGGCCGCGGAGCGCAACCCGCTGCTGGTCACCTATCCGGGCCGGGGCTCGCTCCTGGCCGACGCGGACTTCGCCAAGGCCTGCAAGAAGGGCGCGCGTACCGACGGCTCGTCCCACGGCTCCTCCTTCGCCTCGGTGGTCCGCTGGGACCGACTGAACACCGGGCTGGAGATCACGGTCGGCGCCATCGCGGTCCGGGACCTGCTCCGGATGTTGCGCCTCCGGCTCCCCTACAACCGCACGTTCAAGCTGGTCGGGCGCGGGGTCTCGGTGGTGTTCGCGCCGGGGCTCGCGCCGGGGTCCAAGGTCGAAGGCAGCGAGCTGGTCCTCGCGGTGCCCTGGGACGCCGCGTCGATGATGGCGGAGACCCTGGAGACCAAGCGGGGCCGCTACGAGTGGCCGGGCCTCGACGGGGTCACCCTCATCGTCGAGCCCACCGACGTGCGCGGCGCCCGCGGCGAGCTCATCCGCGTGATCGGCTGAGTTCGGCCGAGCGGGGAGTTCAGCCCTGCCGCGCGGAGTTCAGCCCCGCCGCGGAGTTCAGCCCTGGGCGCGGGGACGGATCACCGAGAGCGCCACCCGGAGGGCGTCCCCGAGGTGCTCCGGAGCGACCCCGGACCGGGCCATGATGCCCAGCCCCTGGAGGGTCGCGGTCAGGTGTCGCGCGACCGGGGCGAGCTCCAGAGTCTCGATCTCGCCACGGTCGACGGCGTTGGTCAGCGCGTTCTGGAACGCCTCGTAGATGCGCTCCATGTGCTGGTGCACCTTTTCGCGCAGCGCTTCGTCCTCGGCCTTGAGCTCCACACAGGTCCGCCCGATCAGGCACGCGCGCGGGGGCTCCGAGGCCGGCCGGCTCTTCTCGCGCCGGAAGCTCTCGAAGAAGCTGATGATGTCCCCGTAGCCCGCGCCGGGCCCCTCGAGGTCGGTGAGCATCGCGCTCAGCCGCCGCTGGGCGTAGCGGTCCAGGCAGGCCAGGTAGAGCTGCTTCTTGTCGCCGAAGGCGTTGTAGAGGCTCTGGCGGCTGATCCCCATGTGGTCGAGGAGGGCCTGCAGCGAGGTCGCGGCGTACCCGTCCCGCCAGAAGAGCTCCATCGCTCGGTCCAGCACGGTCTGCTCGTCGAATGCTCGCGGTCTGCCGCCCATGGGACCCCCATCCTGTGCATGCCGGCGACCCAGGTCAAATCCGGTGCCGGGGTCCTCGTCGGGACCTCACGCACCGTGAGTCGCCCCACGGTGCGGGGCGTTGCTCCGCGGGAGCCCAGCGGGCATGGTCCCGCCGATGAAGGCCGCCCTCGCCGTGCTCCTGGTCGCCACCTGCGCTCCCAAGGACCCACCCGACAGCGCCGCCGACGTGGTCCGCGCCCGCGCGGCCGCCGAGCGGATCGTCGCCACCGCGGACGGGGAGGAGGTCACCGAAGCGGAGATGCTCACCGACCTCGAGCGAGCCAAGGTGATCTACGTCGGCGAGGTGCACGATCGCTCGGAGGACCACGCCGCGCAGTACCGGATCCTCCGGGCCCTCTACGAGCGTCACCCCTCGATCGCCCTGGGCATGGAGATGTTCCAGTACCCCTTCCAGCCGGTCCTCGACGACTGGACCGCCGGGCGCCTCGACGAGACCAACCTGCGTCGCCGGAGCGAGTGGGATCAACGCTGGGGCTTCGACTACTCGTTCTATCGGCCGATCCTCGAGTGGACCCGGTCGCACGCCGTCCCGCTGGTCGCCCTGAACGCGCCCACCGAGGTCACCCGCACGGTGGCCAGCGAGGGGCTCGAGGCCCTCTCGCCCGAGCAGCGCGAGGCGCTGCCGCCGCTGGACCTCGAAGACGAGGCGCACCGCGCGCTGGTCATGGCCGAGCTCGGCGGCGCGCATCACGGCGCAGACGACGAAGCCGCCCTCGAGCGCTTCTACACCGCGCAGGTCGTCTGGGACGAGACCATGGCCGAGCGCGTCGCCGAGGCCATCGAGCGGAGCGACGCGCCCACCCGGATGGTCGTCTTCGCCGGCGCCATGCACGTCCGCGCGGGGCTGGGGATCCCCAACCGGGCCGCCCGGCGCGGCGCGGCGCCGTATCGCACCGTCCTCGTCGCGGCCGATGAGGACGAGCTCGACACCCTGCTCGAGGCCGACCCGCCGGCGGCCGACTACGTCTGGCTCCCGGGCGACGACGACTGACCCGTCCCGCACTGCCGAAGAGCGCGATTGCGTCCCCTGCGGTGGGGCACGACACTGCGGCGGCATGACTCGCTTCTCCCCCCGCCTCGCGTCGGTCCGCCCGTGGCTCCTGCTCCTCACCCTCGCGGGGCTCGGCTGCGAGACCGGACCTGGAGGAACGGCGGTCCACGAGCTCCCCGCGGCCGAGGTGGATGCGCGCGGGGCGACCTTCTTCGACACGCCCTGGCCGACCGATCTGCGGCTGACGTCGGACGGCCACATCGACGTCCGGAGCTTCCCCAACCCGGTCGCCGTGCAAACCATCGAAGACTACAAGGCCGCGATCACGGCCCGGGTCACCGGGTACAGCGTCAGTGCGCCGGCCTACTTCCGTTTCGACACCGAGCTCGACGAGAGCACCTTGCCGGCGGACGCGGCGGCATCGATGGACGCCTCGTCGACGGTCGTCGGGGTCGCCGTGACCGGTGCGGAACGCGGCCGGCGCTTCCCGGTGGAGACCCACTTCTGGGCTCCCCCGACGCGCTACTGGCCGGGGAACACCCTCGCGGTGCGGCCGCCCCACGGGCTCGTCCTCGACCCCGAGACCACCTACGTCATCGCGCTCACCGATGGGCTCGAGGCGAGCGCGGGCGGGGCGATGCGTCGCTCGGCCACGCTGGACGCGATCCTCGGCGGAAGCGGCGACGCGGCCGCGGCCGCGCTCTATGCGCCGGCCGTCGCCGCCCTGGCCGAGGCCGGGGTCGCCGAAGACTCGATCGTGAACCTCACGGTCTTCACCACGCAGCACCCGACGGCGGAGCTGGAGGCCGCTCGCGATTGGCTGGTGGACCAGGAGCCTCCGCTGCGGCGCTCGCTGAGCGAAGCATTCCTCGAGGACACCGACGACTACCGGCTCGTCGAGGGCGCGTACCTGTCGCCCATCTTCCAGAGCGGCACCATCCCCTACCTCGAGGGCGGCGGCGAGCTCACCGTCGTCGACGGGGTTCCCACGGTCCACGGTGAGTACGAGGCGCGATATGCCATCTCGGTCCCCGTCGGCGAAGCGCCTGCCAGCGGATGGCCCGTCGTGCTCTACGCCCACGGGACCGGCGGCGACTACCGGACCTTCGTCCGCAACGGCGTCGCCCGGGACCTCGCCCGCGAGGGCTACGCGGTGATGGGGGTCGACCAGATCCACCACGGTGATCGGAACCCCACCGAGTCCGGCCCCGAGGCGCTCGTCTTCAACTTCCTCAACCCCCTCGCCCTGCGGGACAACGCGCGCCAGGCGGCCCTCGACGTGGTGGCCCAGGCCGCCTTCGTGCGGGGGAACCCCGAGGTCGCCCCGCGAGCCATCGGCACGGGCACCTTCCTGGATCCCGATCGGATGTACTTCTACGGCCACTCCCAGGGAGGGCTCAACGGGCCCCTCTTCCTCGCCATCGACGACCAAGCGCGGGGCGGGGTCCTCAGCGGCGCGGGCGGGCACCTGGCGATCGCGCTGGTGGACAAGGTCGAGCCCGTGGACATCCCCCAGCTCGTGGCGCTCCTCCTCCAGTTCCGCAGCACGTCGGCGGCGGGCATCGAGGAAGAACACCTGGTCTACGAGCACCCGATGCTCGCCCTCGTGCAGACCTGGACCGACGTGGCCGACCCCACGAACTACGTCTCGATGCTCTTCCACGATCCCCGGCCCGGGTTCGCGCCGAAGAGCATCCTGCAGACCGAGGGGATCACCGACCAATACACGCCCCCGCGGGCCATCGAGGCCCTCGCGGTCGCCGCGCGGATCCCGCTTCGAGACCCGGCGCTCCAGGCCATCCCGGCGATGGACCTCGTGGACCTCCCGCCGGTCGCCGGTCCGGTCCAGGGCAACGTCGCGGACGGGGCGGCTACCGCCGCGCTCCTCCAGGCTCCGGGCGGGCACTTCGTCGCCTTCGACGACTCGACCATCCGCTCGTCCATCAACGCCTTCTTCGCCTCCTTCGACGAGGGGCTGCCGACCATCCCGTGAGCGACGAGGTCCTGGCCATCGTCCGGGAGGTGGCTGCGAGGGAGGAGTTCTTCTCCGACCTCGACGACCTCGAGCTCGTGGGCCGGGGCGAGGTCCACCGGGCGCGCGTGGACGAGACCCTGGACGCCGAGGCGCGGGCGCAGGCCGGGCGCGTGGCCCGCCACGCCATCGCGTGGGACGGGCCGCCGGAGTGGCTCGCGTTGGTCGACGCGGGAGCGGTCCCGGACACGATCCCGCTCACGCCGATGCCGCTGCCCGAGGGCTATCGGGACGGGTCGGCGCTCCAACAGCTGCCCCAGGGACCTCGGCGCCGACTCGCGGGAGCGCTCCAGGGTTGGGCGTTCACCTCGGAGGGGGCGACCCCGCCCCACCGGATTCGCCTGTGGCGCGAGGAGGTCGCCCACGCGCGGCTGGGCCGCTACCACCTCTGGGTCGCGCTCGAGCCCCGCCAGGCGCTGATCGTGGCGCACGAGCGATCCGCGGCGCAGGTCGCGGGCGGCGTCATGGTGACCGTCCTCGGTGGGGTCGGGGCCGGTGGGTTCGGTCTGCTCCTGGGACCCGCGATGGGGGTGGGGGCCTTCGTCTTCGGAGCCAGCCTGACCGGTGTGACCGTGGGCCAGGCGCTGCGACGTCGTTTCACCACGGCGTGGCTACGGGAGGACGGCGGGTCCTGATACACTGATTCGGTGCGCTCCCTGTGTTTCTTCCTCTTGGTCTCGGGATGTGCCGTCGACACCGCTGGGCTCTTTGGTCGGGGCGGGGGTACGGACATGGGCGAGGTCGATCTCGGGCTCGTCGACTTCGGGATCACCGATGGAGGCGCCGACGGCGACGTGCCGCGCGATTTCGGGATGCCCGACCTCTTCGTGGAAGGCGACGCCGGGCCCTGTCGCTTTTACGTCGACCCGAGCAGGGTTGGTGGGACCGGGTCGGGGACCGACCCCTTCGGGACCCTGACCGCGGCCCTGGCCGTCGGCGCGCCGGGCGCGTCGTACTGTCTGGCTCAGGGAATCTACGACGAAGCGGTCGAGATTCGTGTTCCCGGGATCACGCTGGTCGGCGGGTGGTGTAGCGGCTTCGTGACCCAGGACCCGGCGGGCTGCGCTTCGGTCATCCATTCGGGCGACGGCCGGGGCCTGGCCATCCTCGACGCCGACGGGGTCGTCCTCGAGGACCTCTCCCTCACCACCGCCGACGCCTCGGAAGCAGTTCGAAGCGCCCACGGGGTGCGCGTGGTCGGCTCGGCCGACGTGACCCTGCGCCGCCTCGCGCTCGGCGTCGGGGCCGGTCGCGACGGCTCGAACGGTATGGCCGGAGCACCGGGGGACAGCGCGACCAACGATGGGGACCCCGGCGAGAATGGCGAGTCGGGGGCCTTGGCTGGGGCGGCCGACGGGGGCGAGGGGGGCGGTAGCCCCTGCGCACGCGGGGGCGGCGGCGGTGACGGGGGCAGTTCCGGGGGCCCAGGGTCCGGCGACGCGGGTAGCGCTGGCGCGACGGCCGGGGCCGCTGGCCGCAACGACGGTATCGGGACCAGCCCGGAGGCCGGCGGCGATGGCGGCGACGGGGCCGAGGGAGCCGTGGGAAGCGGCGGTATGGGCGGAGCCGCGATCGGCGGCCTCGACGCCGAGGGCCTCTACGTGCCGGCCGACGGTGCCGATGGCGCGGATGGCCAGGCCGGCGGGAGCGGCGGTGGCGGCGGCGGTGGTGGCTCCGGATGGGATGGACCGAGGTTCCATCGGGGCGGAGCTGGCGGCGGCGGCGGTGGCGGCGGCTGCGGTGGCGGTGGCGGCGGCGGTGGCGGCGGCGGCGGCGCGTCCCTGGGGATCGTCGTCACCGGTGGCTCCACGGTGACCTTGGAGGACATCGTCATCGGGCTCGGGGACGGCGGCGACGCCGGCAACGGAGCCGATGGGGCCGAGCGGGGCAACGGTACCAATGGCGGCCCGGGGGGAAATGCGAGCGGTAGCGGCGGACGTCCGGGCGGCTCGGGCGGTGACGGCGCCCGGGGAGGGCGCGGTGGGGACGGCGGCGGCGGCGGCGGTGGACCGGTCGTCGGAATTCTCACCGCGAGCGGTTCGTCCGTTTCCTCCAGCGGGCTGGACATCACCTTGGGCACTCGGGGTTCGAAGGGCACGAAAGGAAACGGGCCCGGGCCCGACGGTTCCGACGGACAGAACGGCGTCGAGAGCCAGATGCATTCCCTCTGACCGGCGTGCGCTACTTCGGCTACGGCTCCAACCTCGACCTCGAGGATCTCCGCCGCTACTGCGCCCGGCGCGACCTCGCGTTGGGTCGCTTCGAAGCGGTGGGACCCGCGTGGCTCCCGGACCACGCGCTGGCGTTCCACTACTACAGCCACGGGCGGGGGGGCGGTGCTCTGGACGTGGTGCCCGCCCGGGGCTCCGCGGTGCCCGGGGTGCTCTTCGAGGTGGACGAGGGCGCCCGCCGGGTGCTGGACCTCAAGGAAGGCGCCGGGAGCCGCTACGAGGTCCGCGAGGTCACCGTGCTGCGCGAAGACGGATCGGCGGAGCGCGCGTTCACCTACATGGTCCTCCCGGAGTTCCGCGAAGGGCGGCACGTGGAGCCCACCACCGAGTACGTCTCGATCGTACGCCGGGGCCTCGAGGCCCACGGGATGCCGTCGGAACCGCTCGACGACGCGGCCGCCAACCGGCGCCCGCGACCGCTCCCGGACGAGATCTTCGTCTACGGTACCCTGAAGCGGGGCCACTGCCGCGCCCACCTCCTCGGCGAGACCCTCGCCGAGGAGGCCGAGATCGCGGGCGAGCTGGTCGACCTCGGCGCCTACCCCGGGCTCCGGCTCGCGGGGCCCGGCGTGCAGCCCGGGGTCGTGCACGGCGAGCTCCATCGGACTCGCTTGCTCCACGAGGGAGGCGACCTCGCGGAGCTCCTGCAGCACCTCGACGAGGTGGAGGACTTCCTCGGCTGGGACCTCCTCGACGGGTCCATGTACCACCGGGCCCTGGTCCGGGCGCGGGCCGCGAGCGGGACCCGGCTGGCGTGGACCTACGTATACCGCGGCACCGAGCCGCGGCCGGTGATCGAAGACGGAGTATGGCGCGGGGAGTGATCTCCGATCGACAGCGCCGCGGCCGATGTGCGAAGGTCGCCCCGCGCTTCGGCGCGGATCATCTCCTCAGGTCATGAAGGTCGCAGCAGGGCAGGGACGAGAAGAGGCAGCGAAGTACTTCCACGGCGCACGCCTGCTCATCGTGGACGACGACCTCCCGGTTGCCGACGTGCTCGCCGCTTCGCTCCGAGACCTGGGCGCCGAGGTCGCGCTCGTAGGGGCCAGCGGTCGCGGGGCCGAGCTGGTCGGCTCGTTGGATCCGGAGATCGTGCTGGTCGAGGAGTCGGTCGGCGACGTCGACCCGCTCCGCGCCAAGCTGATGTCCAACCCGCGACTCCGCTGGGCCCGGGTCCTCGCCTTCCGGGCCAAGGAGGTCTTCCCGCGCGGGAACCCGGTGGCCGCCGGCGTCCCGGCCGACGGTCTCTTCGGTCATCGCCTCGCCGCGCTCGGCGAGCGCGTGGCCACGGCCCTGGCGCCCGAGCGCGCCTGTCGCCGGGCGGCGAGCCAGCTCGCGCGCTTCGAGGTGGACATCTCGGAGCTCGGGCCGGTGCGGACCCTCCGGGCCCTGATGGACGCCGAAGCGCCTGGGGTCCTCCGGCTCCAGGTCACCTCCGGGACCCGCCGCTGCATCCTCGAGGTCGCCGGCGAGCAGCTCATGGGGTGCGTCTCCATGGAGTCGGAGGGCGGCGCGCCCCAGGAGGGCCTGCCGGCCCTCGCGCGCTTCCTCGAGCTCGACGATGGTGACGCCAAGGTCGAGCGCCGCTCCGAGGCCTCGCGCTCGAACGTGGTGAAGCCCGTCCTCGAGTCGGTGGCGCGGGCGGCCGACCTGCTCTCCGACCAGGCGACCCACCGGTTCGCCGCGCTGGGGCAGCACTCGCTCTCCACGGTGCACCGGGACCTCAGCGAGCTCGCCGACGCGACCCGGGAACCCGAGGAGAGCGCGCCGGCGACCGACGCGGGCCCCACCGGGCGTTACCCCTCGATCTTCGACGACGACTCCCAGGAGCGGACCCTGCCCTCGGTGCCGCCGCCCAAGCTCCTCGACGAGGCCACCCGGCCCGATGACGCCGACGTCCCGGCCGACGGAGCCCCGGCGCCCGACGCGACCCGCTTGGCCAAGCCCAAGGCGGCGCGCACGATGTTGGGTCTCGGCCTCCCCAAGCCGGCCAAGCTCCCCGAGGGGCTCGAGATGCCGCGTCGCGTGAAACCCGGTGGGCCGAAGCCTCCGCTCGACCCGCGGCCGGCGAAGAAGTTCACGATCCCGGAGCCGCCGCCGCGGCCGGCGTCGTCGTCGGTCCAGCGTCCGGACTCGTCGGCGGCGAAGCGGCCGCCGGCGCCTCCGAAGCCGGTGTCCTCCTCGGTGGAGCGGCCGGCCTCGTCGGCGGCGAAGCGACCGCCGGCCCCCCCGAAGCCGGTGCCGTCGGCGGAGCGTCCGGTGTCGTCTTCGGCGAAGCGGCCGCTGTCCTCGTCGGTCGAGCGGCCCCTCGCGCCGCCGCCGCCCGCGCCGGGGGCTCGCCCGACCACCAAGAAGAAGCTCCAGGCCACGATGATGGGCTTCCCGCAGCGCGCGCCCCAGGGCCGGGTCTCGGAGCCCCCGACGGTCGACGCCCCCGAGGATCTCTCCCTCGAAGCGCCGACGGTGCGGCCCCCGGAAGGCCTCGAGGTCCCGGCGGAGGCGACGCCCACTCCGCCCCCGAAGGCTCCGGCTCGGACGACCCCCGCACCCCAGAGCCCGCCGGCGGCGCCCGCGGCCGACGCCTTCGCGGCGACCGCCGTGGCCGGCGTTCCCGCGTTCGACCTCGACGACGATCCCCTCCCGGTCGCGCCTGCCGCGCCGCGGATCACGCCCGACCCGGTGCCGCCCGCGGCCCCGCAGCTCTCGGCGCCGCCCTCGTCGGGATCCCACCAGACCAAGGGCAGCGCGGCGCGAATCTGGCTCCCCGCGCTTCTGCTCGTGGCCGCCGCGGCGGTCATCGGCGTGCTCCTGATCCGTCAGGGCGAGAGCACCCCGGTGGCGACCTCGCTCCCGCCCGAGCCCGGCGCCCAGCCGACGACCGAGAGCACTCCCTCGCCCGAGCCGGAGGCCGCCGCGGCATCTGCCGAGACCCCCGAGGCCGAGGACCCTGCCCTCGATGGCGACGCCGCCGAGACCGAGGTGCCGGAGGCCGAAGCGACGGCCGAGCCCGAAGCGGCGGCAGCGGCAAGCGAGCCCGAGGCTCTCGAGGAGTCCTCCCCCACCGAGGTGGACGGGGTCCCCTCCCTGGCGGCGCTCCCGCCCGTGCCGGTTCCCTTCCTTCCGGACGCGCGCGAAGCCGGTCACGACCGCGAGGAGTCCGAGGCGCTGCGGGACGCCGCCGGAGACCACAGCGGAGAGGCCCGGCTGCGCTACCTCGCGGCGTCGGCGAGCGCCGACCGAGGAAACCCGCACGTCGTCGCGGAGATCGCCGAGTACTATTCGGAAGCCGGCGAGCACGCTCTGGCCGAGGCCTGGGCGAGGGAAGCCGTGCGGCTCCGCCGTCGCCGCGCCTCCTACCGTGAGCTGCTCGGTGACGTCCTGGCGGCCGCCGGCAAGCCCGGGCCGGCCCGCGCGGCCTGGCAAGAAGCCGTCGAGCTCGATCCCGACTCGCCGGCCGCCGCGCGGCTCCGCTGACACCGCGAGCGCGCGGCTCCCCTGGCACCGCGTCGCCTCTGACGCCACGGCGCCCCTCACACCGCGGCCGTCGTTCCACGACGGCGCGGCAGCGCGGCCACGGGTCGGTCGGTCGACCCGGGGAACTTTCGGGAGTTCCGCGCGTCGGAGCCTTGGCCGAACTCTTGAAAGGCCCCTCGCCCGTGCAGACCGCTCTCCTCCTCGACACCGGCCCTTCGATGGGCTTCGGGACCCCTCCCAAGCGACTCCAAGCCGTGCGCGCCGCGCTCCGCGAAGTCGCCCACGGGGCGTGGATCCCGAACCCGGAGCTCCGCTGGGTCCCGCCGGAGGCCCTCGCCGCGGCTCTCCTGCCGGCCGGGCCCCTGGACCTGGTCCGGGGCGCCAGCCACCTTCGTCGGTCGACCGCCACCGAAGTCGTCCTCATCGGAGACCTCTACGACCCGGCGTCGGTCCTCGAAGCGATGCGGCGGCTCCGAGGTCGCCGGCGCCGCTTCGTGGAGATCCTCTCCGACGCGGAGCGCGGTCTCCGGGAGCCGACGCCGGCGGAGCGGCCGATGGTGGCCCTCTTCGAGACGCTGCGACCGCATCGTCAACGGGCCTTCGCGGCGCTGGCGCGCGAAGGGGTGGAGCTCGCCGCGCCGATGATCCAGGCTGCCTGATCCGATTCTCGGGCGAAAAGATCGGTAACGGGCTTGCACGCCCTCCGATGATCGCCTACACAACGCGCCCCCCAGGGAGCCGACGCGCTCGCTTGGGCTCACTGGAGATTCTCAATGGCTGTCCCCAAGCGAAGGAAGTCCCGTATGCGTCGGGACCAGCGCCGCGCTCACCATGACAAGGTGGAAGCGCCGACGCTCGTCGAGGTCGAGTACAAGGGCCAGACGATCGTGATTCCGCGGCGTCTTGCCAAGGCTCTCCCTTACCTCACCGAACGCGAGCTCGAGAAGCTCGGCGTCGAGCTCTAGGAGTCGAACCCATGAAGGTCGTCAACTCGCTCCGCAGCGCGAAGAACCGTCACCCCGACTGCCGCGTCGTCCGTCGCCGCGGCAAGGTCTACGTCATCTGCAAGTCCAACCCGCGCTTCAAGGCGCGTCAGGGCGGCGGCAAGAAGAAGTAGTCCCGCGTCGCCTCGTGCGACCGGTAGCCCCGAGGCCCGATGGCCCCGGGGCTTTCTGCGTGTGCGCCCAGCATGGGCGC
>DCLA01000052.1 GCA_002320815.1 Myxococcales bacterium UBA1660 | reverse complement strand
GTGCGTCCCCATGGCAAGTTGGGGTCAGCGGCTGAAGGGCATGGTCATGTCGAGGGAGCCGCCGGGGGGCGGGGGGAGGCGCCAGGTGCCGACCTGCGAGGAGAGGCAGGTGCCCAGGGTCTCGTTGCCGGTGGTGTTGCGCTGGACGTTGGTGCGGGAGACCTGGCCGTCGGCGCCGATGCTCATCGCCACCACGACGGTGCCGCTGATGGTGGGGTCGTTGCGGGTGGCGCGGTCGAAGCAGGCCTGGGCGCGCGCGGCGTAGTAGCGGCGCACCACGTAGCGGACGCGGGAGCCGTAGAGCTCGAGCTCGAGGTCGCGCTCCTCCATGCCGCCCTCTTCGAGGTTCGACGGGAGGGAGCCGCCGCCGGTGCTCCCCGCGGAGTCGGTGCCGCCCGACCCGGTGGAGCCGGAGCCGGCGGACCCGGAGCCGGTGGAGCCCGATCCCGTCGAGCCGGAGCCGGTGGAGCCTGAACCGGCCGACGTGCTGCCGGTGGAGTCGCTGCCGCTGGAGCTGGAGCCGGAGGAGCCGGACCCCGTGGAGCCCATCGACGTGCTGCCGGCGCTCGCACGTTCGCCGGAGCTCCCGCTGGAGCCCGAACCCGAGCCCATCGACGAGCTGCTGCCCGCCGACGCGGTCTGCATCGAGGAGCTGCCGCTCGACCCCCTCGACCCCCGCATCGCGCTCGCGGTCGAGCCGCCGGCGCCGCTGATGAAGTCGATCTCCTCGTCGGTGGGCTCGCGGTCCTCGGTGGGCGCCTGGGACTCGGTGTCGGTCTCGTCGGTCAGCGGGATGCCCAGGACCATCGGGTCGTCGGCCTCGGCGTGGCCGCCGTCGTCGGTGCCGCGCATGGCCAGCCAGGTGGCCAGGGAGCCCGCCGCGATGAGCGCCACGGCGATGAAGACGATGGTGGCCCAGGTCTTCTTGGCCGACTTGACCCCGATGCCGCCCAGGGTGACCCCGAGCATCGAGTCGCCGCCGAAGGGGTTCGGTCCCTGGGCCATCGGGCCGGTCTGGCCCGTCTGCGCCGCCGCGGGGGCCGGCGCGTGGATGATGGGCGCGGTGCCGGCGGTCTTCTTCGCCAGCTCGGCCTGACCGACGCCGAGCACGGTCGCCTCGGGCGCGTTGCGCTGCGCGGGCGCGACGGGGACGCGGTCGGGCTCGGTGTCACTGCCCAGCGGTCCGCCGGCCTCGCCGGCCTGGGCGAAGCGAGCGCCGCACATGTTGCAGAATCGCGCGTCGGCGGTGTTCTCCGCTCCGCAGGCTTGGCAGTACATGGCGCGGAGCATAACGGATCACGCCGGAAATCGTTCCGGCGTGACCTCGTACGCCGCTCAGGAGTCGGAGGCCGCCTTCTCCTTCTCGATCTCCGCGCGGACCTCGTCCATGTCGAGGGCCTTGGCCTGCTCGATCACGCTCTCGAGGGCCGCCTCCGGGAGCGCGCCGGCCTGCCGGAAGAGCAGGACGTTGTCGCGGAAGAGCATGAGGGTGGGGATCGACTGGATCTGGAAGGCCTGGGCGATGCCCGGCTGGGCCTCGGTGTCGACCTTGAGGAAGCGGATGTCCTCGTGCTTCTCGGAGACGGTCTCGAAGATGGGCCCGAACATCTTGCAGGGGCCACACCACTCCGCCCAGAAGTCGACGAGGGTGATCCCGTCCGCTTCGATGGATTCCTTGAGATTGGTCTCGTCGGCTTCGATGGTGCTCATGGTTCTTTCGTTCGTCTGGGGTGCGCGAGCGTTAGCGTTCGCTCGGGAGCCGGGGGGCGCCGCTCAGCGGCTGGCCTGGCGCAGCTTCTCCTGGGCCATGGTGTCGGCGACCCGGTGGGTCGGCGATTCGCCGGCCTTCGCGCGCTCGGCGATCTGCAGGATGGTGTCGTGGATCGCGTCGACCTGGGTGGTCACCCGCTCGCGGTCGTAGCCCGTGACCTCGCAGGCCACGTTGATCAGTCCCCCCGCGTTGAGGGCGTAGTCCGGCGCATAGACGATCCCCCGCTGGTAGAGGTCGTCGCCGTTGTGGGGCGCGGCGAGCTGGTTGTTCGCCGCGCCGGCGACGATGGCGCAGCGGAGTCGGGGGATGGTCCGATCGTCGAGGGCGCTGCCGAGGGCGCAGGGCGCGAAGACGTCGCACTCGGTGGCGAAGACGTGCTCCAGCTCGACCACCTCGGCGCCGAGCTCGCGCTGGGCCCGCTCCGCCTTGAGGGGGTCCACGTCGGCGACGACGAGCTGGCAACCCAGGGCGTGGAGCTCCTTGCAGAGATGGTAGCCGACGTGCCCCACCCCCTGGACCACCACGCGGAGCCCCTCGAGGTCGCTGCGGCCCAGGGCGTGGGCAGCGAGCGCCTGGATGCCGCGCCGGACCCCGCGCGCCGTCCACGGGCTGGGATCCCCGGAGCCGCCGTGCTCCGCCTTCACGCCGGTCACGTGCTCGGTGACGGTGCGCACCACCTCCATGTCCTCGAGGCCGGTGCCGCTGTCTTCGGCGGTGATGTAGTGGCCGCCCAGGGCGTCGACGAAGGCGCCGAAGGCTCGGAAGAGCGCGACGCGGTCGAACTCGCCCGCGGGCCGCATGATCACGGCCTTGCCGCCGCCGTGGGGGACGCCGCTCAGCGCCGCCTTGTAGGTCATGCTCCGCGCGAGGCGGAGGGCGTCCACGACGGCGTCGTCGTCCGAGTCGTATTGGATGAAGCGACACCCCCCGAGGGCCGGACCCAGGCGCGTGTCGTGGATCGCGATCACCGCGCGCAGACCGGTGGCCGCATCCCGCTCGAGATGCAGCTCGCCGAAGTCGTAATGGCTCATGGTGTCGAAGATGCCCATCGCTCGCCTCCCGGCGGACCGGGTCCGCCTGGACCCGTACTAGGCCAGGCGGCGCGCGGCTTCGATGAGCGAGATCACCCCGCCCCTCAATCGAGGCGGTAGCGTACGGGCTCCCAGTCGGCGATGCCGGCCCGGGCGGAGAGGGCGAACGAGAGGGTCGCCATCAAGGTCCACTCGCTGCGGTCCTGGTCCGGGGTGGCCCGGAAGCTCGGGGTGCCGTCGATGCGGCGAGCCGCCAGGCGGAGCGCGATGGACTGGAAGGTCCCGCTCGTCCGCGAGGGCATCAGCAGCGGGAGCTCGATGGAGAGCCCCACCCCGAGGCCCACGCCGAAGTCGTCGTCGAAGGGGAAGAGCGCGGCGCCCAGCTCGATCCCGAAGCTCTGGACGAAGAGGTCCACCCACTCGTTGCCGGTGCTGAGGTCCAGGAGGAAGAGCGCGGGGAAGAAGGGCCGGAGCTCGACGCCCACCAGCACGTGGCCGTGGCCGGTGCGCCCATCGGAGCCGTAGCGCATGGCGACGACCGGACCGGCGGTGTCGATCACACGCAGCCGGAGGTCGGCCGCCAGGGTCGGGCGCGCGTCACCGCCGGCGAGGACCACGCCGCCGCCCACGTTCATGGCGAGGGTCAGGTCGCGGTCGAAGCGATCGTAGAGGCCGTCCCCGTCGTCGGCGGCGGCGGTCGTCGCGGCGAGCGCGACCAGGGCGAGCGCGAGGAGCGAGCGGGTCATGGGTTCCAGTGCGTGGGCACCGCGAGGGCGATGCGGGCGATGCGAGCGGTCCCGAAGAGGTCGGACTGCTCCGCGTAGTCGAGGCATTGGTCGGTGACGCGGACCCGGGTGATCCGGCGGCTGCCGGCCCGCTCGCAGAGCGCGATGACGCCGTTGAAGGTGTGGGGGTCGGGCACCGCGTCGAGGAAGGTGCAGGGCATGCCGTAGTCGGCGCCCTCGTCGGTGGTCAGGCAGCGGGCCCCGACCGGGAAGGCGTGGCCGCCGGTCGCGTCGGCGGGCCCCCGGTAGAGGCTCCACACGTAGCTGGGCCGGTCCGCCTGGTCGGTGCGGATCCCCGACCACACCGTCCGGTGGAAGCCGCCGACGAAGGAGGACTGCACCGTGGAGAGGAAGCGCCCATCGCGGCCGAGGACGTAGGGCGGATCCCCATACGCGCCGGTCCACGGGTTCAGGTCGAGGGCCGCTTCGTCCGCCTGGTCCAGCGCCCGGAGCCGCCGGCGATCGGTCGACGACTGGGTGATGGAGACGACGCTGAGACCCAACCCGAGGTCGTCCCCCACCCGGCGAACGATCGGTGTGTGGTCCGCTTCGGCGCGAGCGTCGATCAGCCAGACCGTGTTCACCATGTCGGTGCCGGAGAGGACCCCGATCCCTACCGTGGGGTTCCCCTCGAGGTCCTCGAGCGCGAAGACGTCGGACGGCAGCCCCTCGAAGGGCACGGTCCAGAGCGGCCGGTCGGTCGCCGCGTCGATGGCCACCACGTCGCCGCCGTTGCCCACGGCCACGATCGTGCTCGGCGGCACGAAGCCCACCGCGAGGGGGTTGGTCGAGAGCTGCCCCGCGGCGTCGTAGCCGGTGCAGAGGCAGGGCTCGTCGTCGGTCGCCAAGGACCAGCGGGCGATGCGGCCGCCGCAGTTCGGGGCCCCGGGGAGATCCTCGACCGCCGCGAGGAGCCAGGGCATCTCGCACCCGCTGGCGCAAGTGGGCTCCGGGAGACAGGGGTCCACCGGCTCGGGGCCCGCGTCCCGGGCGCCGCCGTCCGTGACCGCGCCGTCGACGAGAGCAGCGTCGACCCGGGCAGCGTCGCGCTCGGCGCCGAGGTCCTCGCTCGTCACCGCGCCGTCCGCGGGGAGCTCGTCCCCGAACCCTTCGGTGTCGGGGAGGCACGCGGCCAGGAGCAGCAGAGCGAAGCAGAAGCGCACGAACGTGCTCTTAGGGCACCCCGCGGCGATTGGCGAGGTGCTCACTCGGCCTCCGGCTCGTCCGGCGGGCCACCCCGGATCAGCGAGATGAAGAACATGGCGGGGATCACGAAGAGCGCGGCGAGATCGACCTCCACGCCGGCGGTGATCTCGTAGCGGGCGAGGTCGTCCAAGTGGGCCCGGGCCGACACGTAGATCTGGAGACCCAGCCCGTAGAAGGAGTGGAAGTTGTAGCTGCGGTAGCCCCAGGCCAGGGTCCCCAGGAGGAACGCGCCGTCGTCCTGGGGCTGAGCCCGAAAGGCGTAGCCGGCGCCGGCGGTGAGCACGAGCGGGTAGCCCCGGGCGATGGGGAAGAGCACCGCCGCGCCGCCGGCCACCTCCACCGTGTCGAAGCGCTGGAAGCGTAGGTCCAGGGCCGGGCCGACGCGGAAGTGCTCGTCGCCGGGCGCGCCGAAGAGGAGCTCGCTGCGCAGGGTCTGCTCGACGAGCAGCCGCGACGAGAGCGCGAAGTCGTCGGCCATCGCCGCGGAGGCGAAGCCGAGTCCCAGCCCGTAGCGCGCCGACCACTGGACCCGGGGCGGGCTCAGCGCCGGTCGCCACTCGCCCCCGGGCTCCCACTCGGTCTCCTCGGTCCCCTCGGCGGCCTGCGCCGCGGCGGGGGTCGCGAGGAGCGAGGCGATGAGCGCCAGCAGCGCCCCGCGCATCAGCGGGCGCGCCAGGTGTATCCGCCGTCGAGCTCGACGGTCTGCTCGTTGCCACCGCGGCGGAAGGTCAGCGAGCTTCGCCGGGACGAGGCCATCGAGAGGGCCCCCGCCGCGGCGTCCGCGCCGAGCTCGTCGATGCTCTGGCCGCCGATGGCCACGATGTCGTCGCCTTCGCGGAGGCCAGCGCGGCCAGCCGGGGAGCGCTCGATCATGGAGACCACGTGGAAGTGGTCGCCGCGCATCTCGTAGGTCTCGATGCCGGTGCCCCGGAGGACCTCGGCGGGCTGGACCCGGAAGAGGAGCTGGGCGCCGCCCTCCAGGTTGATGCGCGAGTCCGCGCCCGGGAGCGCCGTCCGGGGCAGGCCGCGGCCGCGCCAGGTGCCGATGGGCTCGGCCACGCCGGGGTCGTCGTCCCAGAGCTCGATGCGGATGTCCTCGGTGGCCGGGAGGTAGAGGTTCTCGGTCACCACGTCGAACTGCGGCCGGATGGAGTCGACCACCGGCTCGGACTCGAAGAGGAGCGTGTCCCCGCGGTAGACCCGGACCATGGCGTCGGCCTCGGTGCCCTCGTCGTCCCAGGGCAGGTCACCGCGCTGGCGCGGCGGGATCTCGGCGCTCACGAACTGCAGCCGGGTCACGCCCGAGGGAGCGCTCACGTTGGCCGCCTCGGCTTCGGCCACGCTGGACAGGGAAGGCGAGCGGCGGGGATACGCGCACGCACCCAGCGAGACGAGGACGAGGATCGGGACCGCGAACCGGAGCGAGCGCATGGGCCGGTTGTAGCACGGCGAGGCCGCGGTCCGCGGAAGGTGCGCGGACGATTTCGCGGGGCGCGGCCCGTGGTATGACCGCCCGATGCGCCGCACCAAGATCGTCTGCACCCTCGGTCCCGCCAGCAGCAGCGTCGAGGTCATCGACCAGCTCGTGGCCGCGGGGATGGACTGCGCCCGCCTCAACTTCTCCCACGGCGACCACGCCCAGCACGCCGAGATGGCCCGGAAGATCCGCGAGGCCGCCGGCCGCGCGCGGCGCCCACTGGCGATCCTGGCCGATCTATGTGGTCCCAAGATGCGGGTCGGGCGCTTCGCCGCCGGCTCGGTGGAGCTCGAGGAGGGCCAGGCCTTCACCCTCACCACCGAGAAGGTCGACGGCGACGCCACCCGGGTCAGCGTGAGCTACCCCGCCCTCCCCCAGGACGCGAAGGTGGACGACACCATCCTCCTCGACGACGGCCTCCTGCGGCTCCGGGTCACCGGGACCTCGGCGAAGGAGGTCCAGACCGAGGTGGAGATCGGCGGCACCCTCTCGGACCGCAAGGGCCTGAACCTGCCCGGCGTCGAGCTGAGCATCCCCGCGCTCACCAAGAAGGATCGCGAGGACCTGCGCTTCGCCGTCGACGAGCTGAAGGTCGACTTCGTCGCCCTCAGCTTCGTGCGCCGGGCGAGCGACATCGAGGCGGCCAAGGAGCTCGCCGGCGGGACGCCGATCATCGCCAAGATCGAGAAGCCGGAGGCCGTGGAGAACCTGGAGGCCATCCTCGACGCCGCCGACGGCGCCATGGTCGCCCGCGGGGACCTGGGCGTGGAGCTGGGCTCGGAGAAGGTCCCGCTGGTCCAGAAGCGCATCATCCGGGAGACGAACGACCGCGGGAAGATCGTCATCACCGCGACCCAGATGCTCGACTCGATGATCCGCAACCCGCGGCCCACCCGCGCCGAGGCCGCCGACGTGGCCAACGCGGTCATGGACGGGACCGACGCGGTGATGCTCAGCGGCGAGACCGCGGCCGGCAAGTACCCGGTGAAGGCGGTGGAGATGATGGACCTCATCGCCCGGGAGGTGGAGAGCGAGTGGGTCCAGGAGCTCTCCCGGATGACCCGGGACATGAAGGTCGTCGCCCACGAGGACTGGGAGTTCCCCGAGGCCGCCGCCCGGGCCGCCGCCGTGCTCTCCACCCACTTGCCGCTGGCGGCCATCGTGAGCTTCACCCAGGACGGGCGCTCGGCGGGGCTCCTGGCCGAGTTCCGGCCGCGGGCCCCCATCGTCGCCATCACCCACCGGGCCGAGGTCGCCCAGCGGCTGGCGCTGGAGTGGGGCGTGGTCCCGCGCCTGGAGGTCCCGCCCGAGGACCTCGACGAGACCCTCCGCATCGCCTGCGCGCTCCTCGCGCGGGAGAAGCTTGCCAAAAAGGGCGAGCCCTTCGCCATGATCGCCGGCTGGCCGACCTCGGGCCGTACCAACACCGTGAAGCTCCACCGGCTCTGACCCGGCTGCCGTCCTCCGGTCGCGCACCGCCCAAAGGCGGTGACGACACTGGAGCGTGGCCAAGGCGGGTCGATCCGTGTAGAAGTGCGGGGCGCTCGGAACGCGCGATGGACGACGGGATCCCCAAGACAATTGGCCGGTACACGGTCGACCGCCTGCTCGGCTCGGGAGCGATGGGCTTCGTCTTCCTGGGCCGAGACCCGGAGCTGGACCGCGCCGTCGCGATCAAGACCGTCCGCGACCTGAACATGGACGAGGAGGGGATGAGCCTCTTCCTCGAGCGCTTCCGTAACGAAGCCCGGGCCGCCGCGCGGCTCCACCACCCGCACATCGTGCAGGTCTACGACGTCGGCGACGACGCCGAGCTCGGGCCCTACCTGGTCTTCGAGTACGTCGCGGGGTCGACCCTGAAGCAGATCCTCCGCTCCCGCGGGGCGCTCGATCCCCTGGGGGTCGTCCGCCTCGCCGAAGAGGTCGGCGACGCGCTCTCCCTGGCCCACGAGCAGGGGATCATCCACCGGGACATCAAGCCCGACAACCTGCTGGTCACGCCCGACGGCCAGACCAAGCTCGCCGACTTCGGCGTCGCCCGGGTCCCCAACGCCGCGCTGACCCGCGAGGGGCAGTTCCTGGGCACCCCCTGCTACGCGGCGCCCGAGACCCTGCGCCGGGGCGACTACGGTCCGCGCAGCGACCTCTTCTCCTTCGCCGCGGTGCTCTACGAGGCCGCCGCGGGCGTCCGCGCCTTCCCCGGCGACGACGCCGTCGCGGTCGCCCACAAGGTGATCCACGACGAGCCCAAGATGCTCCGGGCCGCCGCCGAGGACCCGGGGATCGTCCCGGTTTCGGTCGAGCGGGTCATCATGGGCGGCCTCTCCAAGGACGCCTCCAAGCGCCCCGAGTCCGCCGCCGAGCTGGCCGCCGCGGTGCGCGACGCCTACCTGGCCGCCGGGATGGTGGACAGCGACGAGGTGGTCCGACCGGCGAGCCGTCGGATCCCGCTGCCGCCCGAGAGCCGCCCCGACCACGCGGGCGGCGGTGGCCGGGCCGCCATGGTCTTCCTGCTGGTGGTGGCCGTGGCCCTCGGCCTCGGCGCCTTCCTCATGTTCGGCCTCGACGACGAGGACCGCCCGGTGGTCCTCGCCGGCACCGACGCCGGGGTGATCGACGCGGGCGCCCGCGACGCCGGGGCCCGGCAGCCGGCGACCGAGGCGTCCGACGCCGGCATCGACCTCGGCGGCCCGGAGGACCTGGGCGCGCCGGACCTGGGCCCGGAGGATCTCGGGGTCGTGGAGATGACGCCCCACGAGCGGGAAGAGGCCGCCAAGGACGCCTTGGACCGGGCGCGCGACGCCGTGCGCGCCGGCGACGCCGCGGGCGCGGAGGCCGCGCTGGCCGAGGCGAGCCGCTTCGACCCCGGGAACCCCGACATCGACGAGCTCCGAGAGGAGCTCGCGGCCACCGAGGAGTGAGCGCGGTGGAGCCCAAGCCGCGGGTGGTGGGCTGGTATCGGCCCGACGTGGCCGCGCGCATCTGGCTGGTCCTCCCCCTCTGTATCGTGCTCACGGCGCTCGGCGCGCTGCTGGTGGGCTACGGCTACGGACGCCTCGAGCGGGTGGACCCCGTCGGCCTACACCGGGACGCGCGAGCGGCGGAGCCGCAGACGGCGCCGGTCGAGCGCGGCGACGGCCAGGATCTGGCGGCGATGTGGCTCCTCTTCGGCGTCGGCTTCGTCCTGGTGGCCAGCGGCCCGGGGCTCACGATCCTCTACCTGCGGCGCGTCTGGAAGCGGGACGAGTTCCTCCTGCTCCGGACCGACGCGCTGATCGCCTCGGTGAACGGCGCCGAGACCACGATCCCCTGGGACGCGATCGAGAGCATCCGCTTCGACCCCGATCGGCAGGAGGTCGCGCTCCTGATGCGCGGCGGGGACCGGCAGATCGTCGAGCCGCGGCTCGTCGAGGACGCCGAGAAGCTGGCCAAGGACCTCGAAGACGTCCGCCGCAAGGCCATCTGGAACCTGCTGCCGCAACAGCGGAGCTGAAGACCCGCTGCTCACCGTAGAAGGTCGCCTGGTCTCCGGCGATCACGACGCGATGCATGGCCCCCCTCGGGTGGTTTCGTGAAACCGTAGCACGGCGTTTCTCCGGGTGGGGCACCCTTGCCGATCGACGGCGCGGGCGACATGACAGGGCAGCATGACCGATCCGACCGAGAGCGAAGCCCGTCTCGTCGTCCGCCCCCTGTCGCTGGACGACCTCGAAGCCATCCAGGAGATCCAGCACCGCTGCTTCCCCGACCTGGTGCCCTGGAGCGAAGAGAACCTGAAGAACCACCTGGCGACCTTCCCCGAGGGCCAGATCGGCATCGAGCTCGACGGCAAGCTCGTGGCGAGCTCCAGCTCGCTCATCCTCGACTCCACCAAGTGGAAGGACAAGCACACCTTCGAGCAGATCTGCCCGCGCGGCTACCTCTCGAACCACGACCCGGAGGGCAACCTCCTCTACGGCATCGACATCGTGGTGGACCCCGACGCCCGCGGCATGCGCCTGGCGCGCCGGATCTACGAGGCGCGGATGGAGCTCGTGGAAGAGCTCGAGCTGCGCAAGATCGTGATCGCCGGCCGCATCCCCGGCTACGCCGAGCACGCCGACGCCATGAACGCCCGGCAGTACGTGAAGAAGGTCGTGGCCAAGGAGCTGGCCGACCCGGTCCTCACCGCCCAGCTCGCCAATGGGTTCGTGATCCGCTCGGTCCTCCGGAACTACCTCCCGAAGGACAAGGAGTCCCGGGGCCACGCGGTCCTGATGGAGCTCCTCAACCCGCTCTACGCGCCCGCGGATGCGCCCGACCTGGCCGAGAAGTGCCGGGTGGCGACGGTCCAGTACCAGATGCGCTCCATCGAGTCCTTCGAGGACTTCGCCAAGCAGTGCGAGTTCTTCGTGGAGACCGCCAGCGAGTACCGGGTGGACCTGCTGCTCTTCCCCGAGCTCCTCACCAACCAGCTCCTCGGGCTCCTGCCCCCCGGTCGCCCCGGCGTGACGGCGCGAGCCCTCCACCAGTACACGCCCCAGTACCTCGAGCTCTTCTCGCGGATGGCGATCAAGTACAACGTCAACATCCTCGGCGGGACCCACCTGACCGTCGAGGACGACGTCCTCTACAACATCGCCTACCTCTTCCACCGGGATGGGCGGCTGGACAAGCAGTACAAGATCCACATCACGCCCTCCGAGCAGAAGTGGTGGGGTGTCTCCGGCGGCCAGGACGTGGACGTCTTCCAGACCGACTGCGGCGCGGTGGCCGTGGCCATCTGTTACGACGTGGAGTTCCCGGAGCTCCCGCGGCTGGCCAAGGAGAAGGGCGCCGAGATCCTGCTGGTGCCCTACAACACCGACATCCGCTCGGGACACATCCGGGTCCGCACCTGCGCCCACGCCCGCTGCATCGAGAACCACATGTACGCGGTCCTCGGCGGCGCCACCGGCAACCTCCCCTTCGTGGAGGGCGCGGACATCCACTGGGCCCAGAGCTGCATCCTCACGCCCAGCGACATCCCCTTCGAGCGCGACGGCGTCGCCAGTGAGGCCACGCCTAACGTCGAGGCCATGGTCGTCCACGAGTTGGATCTGGGCCTCCTCCGCCGGACCCAGCGCTCGGGCACCGTGCGCACCTGGATGGACCGCCGTACGGACCTGTACCGAATCGATTGGAAGGCCTAGCCGATGCGCCTGATCCCGCCCGTGGCGGGATGCCTCGGTTCAGGACGTTTGCAGTAGACTTATAGGCGGCACGACATTTGCTCGTTGCGACGACCATGCAACGCCTCACCCTTGCCGGCCTCACCCTCGCGCTCGTCGCGGGGCTGGTCGGCCCCACGACCGCCCAAGCGGACGAGACCTGGCTGCTCACCCTCGAGCCGGCCTTTACCACCCCCCTGACCGACCCGCAGAACGACCAGTATGGTCCCGGCGGGTCGCTCGCCATCGGTGCCTATCGTTCGCTCGCCCCTTGGGTGCTGATCGGTGCCCGGCTGCGAGGCAGCATCTTCGACTCGGGCGCCGCGCCCGAGAACCCGCTGTTCAAAGACCAGCCGGCGGGAGGGCTCTACACCCTCAGCGCCGCGTTGCGCTTCCGCATCGCCAGCGGGGACGACCCCCGGCGGGGCACGGGCCCCTACCTCGAGCTCGCGGGTGGCCCCGGCCTCACCGACGACCTCATCCGGGGCACCGTGGAGGCGGGTATCGGGTGGAACTTCGAGGCCGGCGCCGCCGACCTCGGCCCGGTGATCCGGTACCAGCACGTCTTCCATGACGACGTCTTCGACAACGGGCCCCTGCAGCCCGACGACGCGCACCTCTTGCTCGTCGGTCTCGAGGTGGTGCTCTTCGACGAGCGTCCGGCCCCGCCAGCCGAGGTCGAGCCCGAGCCCGCCCCCGAGCGCCCCTGCGCGGGGCTCGAGGAAGACGTGGACGGCTTCGAGGACGAGGACGGCTGCCCCGACCCGGACAACGACCGGGACGGCATCCTGGACGTGGACGACGCCTGCCCGATGGAGCCGGAGACCTACAACGGCGTGAACGACCACGACGGCTGCCCCGACAGCGGCCAGGTGGAGATCATCGACGACCGCGTCGTCATCCAGGAGGACGTCTTCTTCGACTTCGACGAGGCCGAGCTGAAGCCCCAGGCCGACGCGATCATCCGCCAGGTGGTCGCCCTCTGGGACCAGCACCCCGAGTGGGTCGGCGTCATCGTCGAGGGCCACGCCGACGCGCGCGGCACCCGTGAGTACAACCAGGGTCTCAGCGAGCGCCGCGCCGAAGCGGTGAAGCGCGCCCTCGTCGCCGAAGGCATGGCCGACCCCCGGGTCGCCACCGAGGGCTACGGCGAGATGCGCCCCCGCTTCCACAACGCCGAGACCGAGGCCCAGCACGCCATCAACCGCCGCGTCGAGTTCGTCGTGGTGCAGGCGACGCCCGCCGAGGCGTCCGCCGAGGCCGAGGCCGCCACCCAGACCCCCACCGAGGACGAATGATGACTTCCATCGAGATGAACCAGACCGGCCGCGGTTGGCGCGGCACCCTGATCCCCACCCTCTTCGCCCTCGCGGCCCTGGCCGGCTGCGGCCGGGTCGTGGGCGCCGAGTGCATCGACGGCTACGACCTCTGCGACGACATCTGCTGCCCCGAGGGGATGTGCAGCCCCGACGGCATCTGCCTCGCGCAAGACGGCGGCTTCCCCACGGACGGTGACGTCGGCGACGGCGGTGACTTGGACGGCGACGTCGGCGACATGTCCGACGGTGGCGGCCTCGACGGCGACATCATGGTTCCCGACATGGGCCCCCCCGGCTGCGACATCGGCACCAGCCGCTGCGGCACCGAGTGCGTGAACCTCGACTTCGACGTCAACAACTGCGGCGAGTGCGAGAACACCTGCGACTCGGGGGACTTCTGCAGCCTCGGCGCGTGCGTCGGCACCTGCGACCTCCCGCTGCTCCTCTGCGACGGCGTCTGCGTCGACCCGACCTCCGATCCCGACAACTGCGGTGGCTGCGGCAACGTCTGCGCCAGCGCCATCTGTCGGCCCAGCGGCTGCGCGGACACCGAGGCCAGCGACGTCATCCTGATCGGCCACGACTACCAGAACAGCCCCGAGGCCAGCGACCTCCTGGTCGCCAACTCGTCGCTGCTCCGGCTCCAGGACCCGGTCCGGATCGTCATCTATGACGGCACCGTCGACGCGACGAGCCGCGCCAACGTGCTCGAGGCCATCGACACCGTCGCGACCGAGGCCAGCCGGAGCTACCAGCTCGTGCCGGCGTCGGCGTCGCTCGTCGCCACCCGCCTCCAGCGCGCGGACACCTTCCTGGTGATGCCCCAGCAGGGCGCCACCAGCGACGAGGAGCTCCGCGAGCTCGGCCGCCGCTGGTCGGTCGCCTTGGCCTCGTTCCTCCGCCGGGGCGGCGCCATCGTCGTCCTCGACGGCGGGACGAACCACTCGGGCACCTGGCAGATCCTCGACGAGGCCGGTCTCCTCGAGGTCGACGGCCGAATGTCGGTGCCGACCGACACCATCCTCAGCAACGACGTCCCCACCGACGCCATCGCCAACGAGGTCCCGCTGAACTACGCGGCTCCGATGGACACCTTCGCCTTCACCGGCGTGACCGAGGGCGAGGTGGTCAACGCCACCATCCTCGACGAGGGCACGTTCCCGGTGGCCATCCACCGCTTCGTGGCCGCCCCCGAAGCCGGCGAGGACTGACGGCGAGCCGGACGCCGAGAACGCGGCCCCGGCCGCGTTCTCGGCGCCCGGCTAGAAGCGGACGCCGAGCGCCTCGAGCTCGGCTTCCGCTTGCTCCTGCCAGCCCCGGTTCGCCCGGGGGCTCGCCGGGCTCGGGTGGAGCACCTGCCCGATCCGCACGCCGAGGTCGCCCAGCGCCGCCTCGGCGCGCTTACGGGCCCAGGCGCCCACGCCGACGACCAGCTCGGGCTGGAGCGCCTCGATGACCTCGACCAGGGCCTCGTCGCAGGCGTCGAGGAGCGGCTGGCGCTCCGCGACCGGGAGCTTCTCCGGGACCCGGTTCCGGGCGCTCTCTTCCATGAAGACCAGCGGGCAGTAGTTGGCCACGTAGAAGCGCTCGAAGAACGCCTCCGCGGTGCCGAAGCGCTGCTCGGCCCAACCCCAGAGGCGCCGGCCGCTGACCTCCGAGCGGGCGCACTCGAAGCCCTCGATGGGACGCTTGGGGTGTTCCACCTCGGGCTTGCCGATGCGGCCCTTCACGCCCATCCAGTCCCGGGCGTAGCTCACCTCGCCGAAGGGCACGCCGGTCTGGGCCATCCCCCAGGGTCCGGGGTTCATGCCCAGGAAGACGACCTCCTTCCGACCACGACCGAAGCGCTTCAGGTAGTCGTGGTGCGCCGCCCGCGCATAGCGGGTGGGGTCGTAGACGTGGGTGACCGGCTCGGCGAACGAGAGCTCGGCGAGGCGGTCACTCAGACGATCGGCGATGGCGGAGAGCTTGGACCGAGGAGCCATGCTCGCCCATGTAGCAGGTCAGGGGATGTCCGCATCGGGGACGCCGCCGTCCATCAGCCGCCCTGGACGCCGAAGATGAACGGGTATTGAACGCTGACCTCGCCGCCGTCCGGCCGCGGGAAGCGCCAGCGGCGGACCTGCCGCACGATGCAGCCCTCGACCCGGGGGTTGCGGAGCGACGAGCTGGCCACCCGCGCGGTGGTGACGGAGCCCTGGAGGTTGATGCGCCAGGCGATCTCCACGCGACCTCGCAGGTTGGGCTGCCGCTGGACCTCGACCTCGTAGCAGTAGCGGACGGCGGCCTGGTTGGCGCGAACCACCCGGTTGATCTGCTCCGGGCTCAGGTACCCGTTCACCCGGGGGGTGCCGCGCATCACCGAGATCTGGACCTCGCCACGCTGCCGACCCATCGCGCCGATGCCGCCCTGGCCCATGCCGAGCCCCATGCCGGTGCCCGCGCCGATGCCCTGCCCGACGTCGCCGGCGCCGAAGAGGCTGCCGGGACCGGTGCCTCCGCCGCCCATGCCCAGCCCGCGGAGGCCGGCGCCGCGGGATCCGCGACCGGCTCGGGTCGCCGCCGCGCCGGTGCCACCCAGGATGTCGCTGATGGTCGGTACATCGAGGGCGGCCGCGATGGCGTTCCCCTCCCCGCCGCCGTCGAGGGCGCCCAGGAGACCCATCTGCCGGACCTTGGTGGCGATGCGATCGGTGACCTCGCCCTGGACCTCGGTGTCCTCGCGGTTCGAGTCCTCGTGGCCGACCCGGCCCTCCTCGCCCTCATGGGCCCGGCCGCCGGTGTCGTCCCGGGTGCGCAGGCCGGGGTCCTCCATCTCGGTCCCGCTCTCCTGGGTGTCCTCGAGGATGTCCTCGGGGGGCGGGGTGACCATGAAGCGGCTGACGAGATCTTCGTTCAGCTCGAAGGGGTCCTGTTCGAGGCGGCGGCGGGAATCGAGGAAGCCGAAGACCAGGCACGAGCTACACATCAGCGCCGCCAGGAGCACCGAGGCCACCAGCGCGAGATCCATGCGGCTGGACTGCCGCGGGGGCGCGAGCGCGGCCTTCACGTGCTGGAAGAAGATCGCGATTCCACCCACGGTGACCACGCCGTAGTCGCCCGGGCCCAGGGGGACCTCGCCCGTGAGACTCGACACCGGGGTGCGCTGGCCCTCGATCCAGACGTCGCCCCCGAAGCTGGGGTTCACCACCAGCGCGTAGCCGTTGCCTCGCGGGATCAGGAAGGGCAGCCCCTCGTCGCCGGCCACGCCGTCGGGCAGCGGGAAGAGCCCCGCCTTGCCGCCGAGGCTCACCGGGACGGGCGCATCGAGCAGGTGGTCGTCCTGGATGGCCTCGTTCCAGATGAGAGCGACGCGGAGCTTCCGCTGGCGGGAGTCGACGGTGACGCTCACAGGTCTCGGCCTTTGGTGGACCGCTGCAGCTCGGGCATGAACGAGCGGTGGGGGAGCTTGGGGCGGTCGAACTCGGCCCGGAGCCGGTTCAGGAAGTAGAGCAGCTGCGGGGACTTGAGGCGGCCGGAGATGTCCAGGCCGCCGAAGCGGTAGACCTTCACCTTGGCGCCGCCCTCCTCCCGGACCTCGCCGCTGGCGTCGACGTCCTCGTCTTCGTCGAGGTCGTCCTCGTCGTCGTCCACCGAAGGCGCGCTCTCCTCGCGGGCGCCGTCCTGGGCGCGGGCGACCAGGGTCACGCTCAGCCCGGAGGCGATCGTGCTCAGCGCGATCAGGAGACCGAGCCTCTTCATGATTCGCGAGCTCATCCGCCACCTCCGTTCGCGCCGCCGGGCGCGGGGATCTCCTGCAAGTACTGCTCGGCGCGCTCGCGCCCGGGGTGCCGCCGGGGGGCGGTGGCAAGGAAGCGCTCGAAGGTCTGCCGCGCCCGCGGGCGCTGGTCGAGGAACTCGGCCTCGAGGATGCCCAGGTCGAAGAGGGCGTCCGGATGATCGGGCTGGGCCCGGAGGACACGATCGAACTCGCGCTTCGCCTGCCGCGGCTCCCCGAGCCCCCGGAGGGCCACGCCGAGGGCCACCCGGGCCGCGAGGTCGTCGTCGTCGCGGGCGAGGACGGCGTCGTACTGCTCCTTGGCGCCGGCGTAGTCGCCCGCCCGGAGGAGCACCGAGCCCATGTTCATGCGCGCGGGGTGGAAGTCCGCGTCGGCGGCGATGGCGCCCTCGAAGGCGTCGAAGGCCGCCTGGGTGTCCCCGCGCGAGAGCTCGAGGAGCCCGCGCTCGGTGAGGATCTCGGCGCGCATCCGGGCGTCGTCCTCCTGGCTGAGGGCCAGGGCCTTGTCGAGCACCAGCCGGGAGACGTCCCACTGCTCCTGGGCGCGGTAGACGCGGGCCACCTCGAGGAGCGCGCGGAGCTGGCTGGGGTCGCGGATGAGCACCTCGCGGGCCTGCTCCAGGGCGTCGTCGTAGCGCTCCGCGCCGCGGAGGATCACCGCGAGCGAGACCCGCGCGCTCATGTCGTCCGGGTGGTGCTCCAGCAACGTCCGCAGGTAGGCGATGGCGCCGTCCTCGTCCTCCATCGCGTAGGCCACCTCGGCCGCCGCCAGGAGCGTCTCCTGGGCCACCGGCTGGATGGCCAGCGCGGCCTCGAGCTCGGTCTTCGCGGCATCGAGGTTCCCCTCTCGGCGCTCCAGGATGCCCAGGTTCACGTGGGCCTCCCAGAGGTTGGGGTCGATCTCCAGGGCACGCCGGTACTGGTTCCGCGCGCGCTGGAGGTTGCCCCGCGCCAGGGCCCGGTTGGCGCTGGTGTAGTGGCGCACCGCCTCCGGGTTGGCCGGCGGCAGCTCCACCCGGCCCGCGCCCTCGGCGGTGCCGCCACCGCAGCCCGCGGAACCGAGGAGCGCGAGGCCGAGGGCCACCGCGGCCAGGCAGCGGCGAACCGGCGCGGGTCCCCAAACCGGACGCTTCCGAACCGGGCGCTTCCGAATGGGCCGCATCGGAGACGACGGTATCCGGGTCCGGGTCCCGTCCGGGCCCCGGGGTCCCGGCGGTTCGCCGGCGCCGATGCCGTGGCCGACGGTGAGCGCGGCGACGTTCATTCGCCCTCCTCCTCGGCGGCGGCCTCCGGGGCTCCGCGGCGCAGGCCGTCGAGGGGCTGGGGGATGGGCAGGGGCGGGGCCTGGACCAGGTCGCCGCCGGTCTCGCGCAGCGGCGGGTACTGGATGTCGTTGAGCCGGGTGAGGGCCTCGCGGAGCTTGGCGGTCCAGTCGTTGAAGATCCGCAGCTCGATGGCCTTCTGGTAGCCGCCCTCGTAGGCCTCGAGGGCGCGCTCCTCCATGGGGATGATGAACATCGCGAGCTGGTCCAGGTACACCTGCTCCTCGTCCTCGCTCAACCCCTCGGGCAGCTCGAAGGCGCGCATGGCCTCGGCGAAGAGCTCGTAGCTGCGCCCGATCTGGTAGAGGCTCGCCGAGACCCACTCGGCCACGCCCATGCTGGCCACGTCGGCGTAGACCAGCGCCGCGCGCTGCAGGAGCTCGGACTTGCGCTGGAGGCGCCCGCGGAGACCGTCGGGGTCGCCGGCGATCTCGATGGCCTCGTACTCGGCGAGGACCCGCTCGCCCTGCATGTAACGAGCCTGGGCGGCGTAGTACCGGCCGTCCGTGAGCCGGCGGCTGCGGGACGCGGTGCGCACCGCGGAGGCCAGGGCGCGGTCGGCGCCGGGGGCGTCGCCCGCGCGCATCAGCACCTGGGCCAGCCGGGTCTGGGCCTCGACCTTGCGATCGTCGTTCCGGGAGCGGCGCACGTAGCCGCGGTAGGTGTCGGCGGCCTCGCCGAAGTCCTCGGCTTCCTCCTGGGCGCGCCCGATGAAGAAGTAGACGTCGTCGGTCTCGTCACGCCGCGGGTACTTCTGGACGTAGTCGCGACCGACCTCGACCGCCTGGTCGTACTCACCCGCGGTGACCAGGAGGAGCACCGCGTTGTAGTGCGCGTCGGCGGCCTTCTCGCCCCGGGGGAACTGCTGGGCGTAGGCGCGGTAGAAGCGCGCGGCGTCGCGGAACTGGGCGATGGACTCGTACATCTGCGCGCCGGCCCACGCGCCCTGGGCGCCGACCTCGGAATTCGGATGGCGCTCGATGAGCTGGGAGTACGCGGCGTCCGCGCCCTCGAGCTCGCCGGCGGCCTGGTGCTCCACGCCGGCGTTGAAGAGCGCCTCCGGGGCGCGCTCGTCGCTCGGGAACTCCTCGGCGGCGCGCAGGTAGGCCGCGGCCGCCTCGCCGTGGGCGCCGCGTTCGGCGAGCTGCTCGCCGACCTTGAACATCGACATCAGGATGAGCGAATCGAGGCGGCGCTGGCTCTCGGCGTCGTCGAAGGCCGGCGCGGCCTTGAGGCGCCGCGCCCACGACTCGATGTTCGCGTAGTCCTGGGCCCGGTTGAAGCTGTCCAGGATGAGCTCGCCCGCCGGGGCGGCGAACCGACTCTCCGGGAAGCGCTCCAAGAGCTGCCCGAAGAGGCGCACCGCGGGGTCGTAGATCCCGCGGTCGTAGTAGAGGCGCCCCTGCCGGAAGAGGATCTCCGGCAGGTCGGGGTCGTCCGGGAAGAGCTGCACGTAGAGCTCGATGGCCTGGGCGAACTTGCGGTCGTTGGCCGTCTCGCCCTCGCAGGCGTTGGCCGCCGGCGGCGCCGAGGCCTCGGCTTCGTCGGTCATCCCCGACTCGGACTCCGCCTCGGCGTCGGGCGCCGCGGCCGGCGTCGCGGCGGGTGCGGCGGGCGTGCTGCCGTCGGCGCAAGCGGCGACCTCGACCTCGCGCACTCGCTCGAAGGCGCCGATGGCGTTGTAGAGCGCGTCCTTGGTGAAGCGCCCCTCGGGCTCCTTCTCGGCCGCGAGCAGGTAGGCGTCGCCGGCTTCCGGGAAGCGCTCGAGCCGATGGAAGAGGATTTCGCCGCGGTAGAAGCTGATCTCGTAGGCCGGCTCGAGGTCGCCGAAGTGCTCCAGGTAGACCTCGTAGAGCTTCACGGCGTTCTCCAGCAGGACCCGCTGGTTCTCGCGCTGGCCGATCTCGTGCCAGCGCATCGCCTGGCGCCGGATCATCCGCTCGGTGCGCTTGCGCTCCCGCTCGACCCGCTCGGGATCCGCCTGTTGGACCGCCCAGGCCGACTCGACGCCGTAGTCGGAGGCGGCCACGGCCATGGCCTCGATGGTCGCGGCCGGCTCGCCGAGGTGCGACTGGGCCGTGGCGATCTCCCGCTGGTACTGGGGCGCCTTGCGGTCCATCGGATCCATCTCGAGCAGGAGCTGGTAGGCCTCGATGGCGCGATCGTAGCGCGACTGCCCCATGAAGGTGTCGCTGAGCCGCACCAGCACTTTGTGCGCGTACCGCTCGCCGCCGATCTCCTCGAGGAAGGCGAAGACGTCGGCCGCGGTGTTGTTCTCGTCCTCGATGAAGACCTGGATCAGGTAGTCCAGGGCCTCGTCCTGCAGCTCCCGGAGCCGGCGCCGCTGGGCCGCGCTCATCGGGCCCCGGCCGCGGCCGAGGTCGAGCACCTGCCGGAAGCGCAGCGCGGCCTCCTGGGTGCGCCCCATCCGCCACAGGGCCCAGGCGCTCTTGAAGAGCGAGATGTCGTAGAGCTCGCTCTCGCGGTGCTCCATCACCTTCTCGAACTCGGCCAGGGCGCCCGGCCACTCGGACACCGAGAAGCGAGCCTCGGCGAGGGCGAAGTGGGCGTCGGGCACGAAGCGCGACCGGGGGTGCTCCTCCAGGATCTTCTGGTAGAGCGCCAGCGCCTGGTCGCTCTCCCCCTTCTCCACGTGGGCGTAGGCCTTCATGTAGAGCACCAGGTCCACCCGCTCGTAGCGCGGGTGCTGGGTGAGGATCCGGTCGTAGAGCTGCATCGAGCGCCGGTAGTCCGGCGAGGGCGCCGGCCCGCGGTTGCGCTCGGGGACCTCCTGCCACGCGGCGAAGGCGCGCAGGTAGTCCACCCGGGCCTGCTCCCAGCGGAGCTCGGCCAGACGCATCAGCGCGTCGGGCATCTCGGCGGCGGTCTCCGGCTCGGCCCGGATGAAGTTCTCGAGGAGCTGGATGGCCTGGTCGCGACGCTCCACGACCCACTGCTCCCGCTCGGCCAGGAGCGCGGCGAGGCGCTCGTTCTGGTACTCGCGGGCGGCGGCGCCGACGGCGTCCGGGCGCTCCCGGAGGTAGAGGCGCTCCTCGATCTGCTCGGGGGCCTCTTCGAGCTCTTCTTCCTCGTCGGCGGCGTCGTCCTCGGCAGCCTCGATGGACCGCTCCTCGGCGGGGTCCTGGAAGCGCGAGACCTGGGGCTGGTCACGCTGGGCGAGGGCCCCCGCGGGCCCCAGCGCTGGCGCCAGCGCGATCACCGCGGCGACCCACGCCACGACCGAGGGCCGACCGCCGACCCGTGCGCCACCGATCCCGGCCGGACTCACTCGGCGTCCCCCTCGGCGGGCTCGGCCTCCAGCTCGACGGTCTCGTCGAACTCGTCCTCCCAGTACTCGCCCTCGAAGGGCCAGTATTCTTCGTCGTCGCGGAGGAGGCCCTGGACCCGGAGCGGGTCCACCAGCTCCGCGGGGAAGCGCCCGGCGGCCAGCGACTCGATCTGGATCTCGATGCGCCGCTTGCTGCCCATCACCGCGTCGATGCGCCCGATGCGGGCGCGCCGGAGCTCGCCCCCCAGGCGCTCGCGCAGCTCCCGGAGCCCGCGGACCGCCACGGTCCCGGCGGCGTCGATGATCCGGCCGCGCATCGCGCGCACCCGCCGCGGGAGCTGCCGGGCCGAGCGCGCGTCGGCGCGCAGGAGCTCGTCGAGGTCGCCGTCGATCCCGGTCGGCTCTTCGGTCTCGTCGGCCGCGCGCTCCGCTTGGCGGAGTCGGCCGGCGAGCTCGCGAGCGCGGGCGGCGCCGGAGCGCACGGCTTCCTCCAGAGGGGCGAGCTGCTCGGCAGTGGCGCCGCCGGCGCGGAGGGAGTCGAGCTGAGCGACCAGGCCCTCGAGCATCTCGCGGACCACCACCAGCTCGCCGCGGAGCTCCTGGACCTCGGACTGATAGCGCTCCAGCTCCGCCGCCGGCGCGGGGCCTTCGCCGCGGATGCGCCCGGCCAGCCCGCGCAGCTCGGCGGCGAGTCGGCCGGCGCGGGCGGACTCGGCGTCGAGGATGCGGAGCTGGGCGTGGAGCTCGTAGAAGGTCGGGTCCACCCGCAGGAGCGCGAGGAGCAGCCCGTGGAGCGAGGAGACCGACTCCCGGGCCAGCTCGGTCCGGGCGTCGTCGTCGAGCTCGGCGTTGCGCCGCTGCCGGTCCAGCCGGCGCTCTTCGGCGAGGAGGTCCTCGTAGAGCCGGCCCTGGCGGGTCTCGCTCTCCAGGATGCGGTCGATCGCGGCCACCAGCGGCTCGAAGCGCTGCTGGAAGCGGACGAAGAGCTGACTGGCCTCCTCGAACTCGCAGCGCCCGAGGTGCACGTAGCCGCGCAGCAGCATGGCCTCGTCCACGAAGGGCGAGGCCGGCGCGCGTGCCTCGAGCTGGTCGAGCAGGTCGATGGCGGTGTCGTGGTCGTCCCCCTCGTACATCGCGTAGGCGGCCTCGAAGAGCGCCTCGTCGACGCGCTCCGAGTCGTTGGGGACCTGAAAGTAGTAGTAGAAGGCGTCGTCGCTGCGGAGCCCCTCGTGGGCCACCCGGCCGAGACCGAGCCACGCCAGGTCCTTCACCCGGAAGAAGCGGTCGTCGACGTAGAAGGTGTAGCGCTCCTGGTCCTCGGTGGTGGCGATGGAGCAGAAGCGGGCCTCGGCGTCGTCGAGGTCGCCGGCCCGGGCGGCGAGGACGCCGCGGTAGTACTGGGCGCTGGCGAAGAAGCGGCTGCGCCGGGTGATCTCGGCGAAGAGCTCGTCGGCCGCCGGCAGCGACCCGCCGTCGTAGGCGGCGCGGGCGCGCAGGTAGGTGAGCTCGTTCTTGGCGTCCTCGGGGAGGCTCTCCGCCTCGGCGCTGGCCTCGAGCTGCACCAGGGCGCCGCTCAGGTCGCCGCTCTCCAGGGCCACGTCCACGAAGCGGCGGTAGGCCGGCCCGAAGTAGGGGTCCTCGGTGCCGCGCTGCAGGGTGCGCTGGAGGTAGCGCGCGGCCGAGCGCAGGGAGCCCAGCTCGGCGAGCGCGCCGGCCAGGAGCACCTCGGCGCCGGCGAAGTCCTCGAGGTCCACGAAGTCCGCGAAGCGCGGGCTCTCGACCACCTCGTAGAGGATCAGCGAGGCGTCGTCCCAGCGTTGCTCGAAGTAGGCCTCTTCGCCCTCGCGGACCAGGGCCCGCAGCCGGTCCACGCTGCCGGTCTCGCTGGCCACCAGGCGCCGCTGGGCCAAGGCATCCAGGTAGCGCCCGAGAGTCACGTCCCCGCCCGCCGACGCCTCGGTCGCCGATGCGTTCGCCGCGTCCTGGGCGCGCGCCGGCGCGCGGCCGAGCAGGACCGGGCCCGTCAGGACCAGGGCCATCAGAGGGACGCGCACGTGCACCGGGAGCACGGCGGCATGCTACCCGCCGGCCCGGCGGAATTCTACGAAGACCGCTCGCAGCGGATGCCGACAGCGGAGGTGGGATCGCGTGGGGGTCTCCGGGGTCCGCCGGGCCCGGTGTCCCGGCATTCGCGGCCCGCGATCGAGCCGCGCCTCGACCGTCCAAGGGCGTGGACTGGCCGGAAAAGTCGGCTGAAACCCGCCGCCGCGTGCGCTACACCGCGGCGATGGCGGCCGAGGACGAACGGAAGCGCTTCGCCGAGGCGGCGAAGACGCAGATCGGACCGGTCGACGAGCCCCGCGCGCTCGACCTCCACGAGGACGCCGACCTCCCGGCGGATGGGTCGGGGCGCTACGAGCGTCAGGGCGACCTGGGCGCCGGCGGGATGGGCGAGGTCGCCCTCTGCTTGGACCACGTCGTCGGGCGGCAGGTCGCCATGAAGGTCGCCCACGCCGACCTCCTCGAGCGCCGCGACGTGCGCGCGCGCTTCCTACTGGAGGCGAAGCTCCAGGCCCAGCTCGAGCATCCGGCGATCGTCCCCGTGTACGACCTCGGCCGCGCGGATGGCGGCGCGCCCTACTTCACCATGCGCCGGGTCCGGGGGCTCACCCTGGAGCAGGTCCTCGACGCCCGCCTCGACGGCGACGCGGAGGTCCTCGAGCGCTTCGGCGAGCGGCGCCTGCTGACCCTCTTCGCCCAGCTCTGCCTGGCCCTCGACTTCGTCCACGAGCGCGGCGTGGTCCACCGGGACCTCAAGCCGGCCAACGTGATGTTCGGCGAGTACGGCGAGGTCTACCTGCTGGACTGGGGTCTGGCGAAGGTCCTGGGCGCCGAGGACTTCGAGGGTGATGGGGACCTCCCCCGGCCGTCGCCCCACCGCGGTCTGCGCGACTCCGCTCCCCAGACCCACTTCGAGCAGATCCTCGGCACCCCCGGCTACGTCGCCCCGGAGCTGGTGGGGAGCGAACGGGTCGCGCCCTCGCCCCGGGCCGATCTCTACGCGCTGGGCGCCCTGCTCTTCGAGATCGTCACCGGCGAGCGCCTGCATCGCGGCGACTCGCTGATGGCGCTGATCCACTCCACTCGCGCCGGCGTGGAGCCGCGGCTGCAAGAGGTCGCGGACGAGCTCCCGCCGGAGCTGGCCAGCCTGGTGCGCGCCGCGACGTGCTTGGATCCCGCCGAGCGCATGAGCTCCGCGCGGATGCTCCACGAGGGGATCGAGCGCTACCTGGACGGACATCGGGACTCGGAGCGACGGCGCCTGCAAGCGGACGCGCTGGTCGCGGAGGTGCGCGCCAGCGACGCCGAGGGGGACGCCGCGCGCCGGGAGGCGCTGGCCAAGCTGGGCCGCGCGCTGGCCCTGGACCCCACGCACCGCGGAGCTCTGGAGGGCCTGGTCGCCCGGCTCACCGAGCCCCCCGACGAGCTCCCCGCGGAGGTCCGCCGCGAGCTCCGGGACCAGGAAGCGCGGCAGACGCGCCAGGCCGGACGCATCGGCGCGGCGGTCTTCTTGGGCCTCAACCTCTTCGTCCCCTTGGCGATCCTCACCGGGCTCCGCACCTGGCTCCCGGTGATCCTCTTCGCCGGGCTCACCACCGTGACCGGCCTGACGAGCGCGCTGGTCTCGCGTCTCCCGGAGCCGACCACCCGCTCGGCGACCTTGGTCTTCGCGCTGGCGCTGGCCACGGCCAGCTCCACCTCGGTGCTCTTCGGGCCCTTCCTGATCGCGCCGCTGATGGTGGTCGTGGTCACCCTCCTCTTCACGTTGAACCATCCGCCGCACTATCGGCTGCCCTTCGTGGCCATGGGCCTGGGGGCCGCGCTCCTGCCCTTGGGGCTCGAGCTCGCCGAGGTGGTCCCGGCGTCCATGGCCTTCGAGGGCGAGGGGCTCCGACTCCTGCCGCGCACCTCGGACATGGCTCGGCTGCCCACCCTGGCGCTGCTCACCCTGGTCTCGCTGGCGACCATCGCCATCGCCGGCGGCGCCATCGGCCCCATCCGCAGCGAGTTGGACCGCAGCCACGCGCGCATCCGGCTGCAGGCCTGGCAGCTACGGCAACTCGTCCCCGCGTCCTCCACCGACGGCGTGGAGCGCGAGGTAGGCGGGCCCGAGCGGACCGACGCGCCGAACGCGTAGCCCCGCGACCCGCGCGAGGAGCGCGAGCTCCGCCGGCAAGAACGCTCGGCGCGCCGACTGGATCCCGTCGAGGGCGACGATCCGGTCCCGGCCGAGCGCGAGCCCGGCCAGGCCGGCGAGGCCGGCGACGAGGGGACCGCGGTGGACGTCGAGGACCAGGAGGCCCAGCGGCGCCGAGCGCGCCTGGGCGAAGAGCCCGAGGAGCACCCCCGGCGGCAGATGATGGGCCGCCTGGACGCAGAGGAAGAGGTCGACCCCTTCCAGCTCGCTCAACGCGAGCACGTCCCGGCGCTCGGCCCGGAGCCACTCGCGCTCGCTGGCGCCGAGGACCCGCTCGTCGAGGTCGGAGATGGTCCACCGGAGCCCGCGGCGGCGCCGCCGGAGCGCCGCGCCGTGCCGGCGCGCCAGCCCACCGGTGCCGGCGGCGAGCTCGTAGACGTGCGGCGCCGGGTGGTCGCCGAGCACCTGGTCCAGGGTGCGCAGGAATATCGCGTGGGCACCGGCGCGCTCGTTGAGGGCCTCGAGGCGGCGCATGGCGCGCTGACGCACCCGCGGCGGCACGTCGGGCGAGTCGAGGATCTCGTGGCGCTCGGAGCGCACCCGCGCGTCGATGCGGGTCAGGGGGCCGGCGGCCCGCAGATCGGCGAGGAGCGCGCGGGCGTGGGTGTCGAGGCGCTCCAACCCCGCGGCCGGACGGTCCAGGAGGGTCCGGCACTCGGCCACCCGCGCGGCGCCGGCGGCGAGGACCGCCTCGACCCGGCGCATGCGCGCGGTGTCGACGCGGCGAGCCAGGGGATCGACGAGCGGCAGCTCGCGGCCGACGGTCGGCCCGCTCACTCCTCGTCGCGGAGCTCGCGCGTGGCCACGCGGAGTCGAACGTTGACGTCGTACTCGCCCTCGCCGTCGTCGGCGAAGTCCTCGGCGATGTCCGAGTCGTCGTCCAGGGTCACGATGACCTCGGTGAGCTTCCCGCGGACCACCTGGAAACGGAAGCGCGAGGTGGTGACGTAGCGGTACTCCTCGTCCGCGCGCGCCCGCATCTCCAGCTCGACGGTGAGCTCGTGGGGCCCCGGCGCGGCGAAGCCCTGATGGAGCTGCCGGCCCTCGCTGCCCGGATCCTCGTCGCCGCGGTGCACCGGGTCGCCGTCCAGCCGGAGCACGAGGCGCGAGACCACCTGGTCGTCGCCGGCGCGGTTCTCCACGCGGACGCGGACCTGGGTCTCGAAGAGCTGACGGCCGAGGACCGCGATCCGCGAGCGGACCTGGACCAGATCGTCCATCAGGGTCGCGAAGTCCGAGCGGAGCGGCGAGAGGTCCTCCAGGGGCGCGGCGTCGGCGGTCGCTTCCGGCGCGGGCGCCGGGTCGGACTCCGCGGGGGCCTCGGTCTCGGGATCCGTCGCGGGAGGCGCGGCCGGCGTGCCCTCGGGAGTCGCCTCGGTCTCGCCGGGCGGGGGCTCGCCCGCGTCGGGGTCCGCGACGCCGGCGTCCGGATCCTCCGCCGGTTGGGCGGCCTCGGCCGGCGGCTGACGGCGGCGGCGGCGGCGGCGGCGCTGCGCGTCGGCGCCATCGGCGAGGAGCCCCACGAGGAGCAGCGCGCAGAGGAGCGTGGCGAAGGAGCGCAGCAGCGGCATCGGAGTCCTCATGGCGTGAAGGGCATGAAGATGGAGAGCCCCAGCGTCGCCGAGACGTTGTTGACGATGCGCGACTCGCCCAGGATCTCCTGCTGGAGGACCTGGTCGCGGATGTCCAAGCGCACCGCGAACCACTGGCCGAAGTAGAACTTCAGCCCGAAGCCGCCGCTGATCGTCAGGCCCCGCGAGGTCTGGTTGTCGGTGACGCCGCCACCGATGGCCAGGTTGAAGTCGAAGCGGCTGATGGTCCCGCCGAACCAGCGGACCTTGCCGTAGGCCAGGGACCAGATGAGGTGCCCCTGGTAGACGAAGACCGGGTTCTCGGTCTCGAAGAGGACGATGCCGCGATCGTTCTCGATGATCTTCACCAGCTCCGAGCGGGCCCGGCTGTAGGCGAAGCTGAGCTCCAACCCGATCGCCTCGCTGGCGTGGAAGGTGTAGGCGCCCTGGGCCAGGGCCCAGGCGCTGAGCAGGTCCGCGGCGTAGACGCCGCCCATGATGGAAAGCTCGTGACGCAGCGCCTTGCGGAAGAGTCGCTCCTGCACGCCGCGATATCGGCGCCGCGCGTTCAGCTCGTCGCGGATGGCCTCGTCGATGCACTGGGCCTCGACGGTGGCGAGCCCCGAGGGCGCACCACTGGGAGCCGCGGCCGCGAGAGCGGAGAGAGCCAGGGCCAGCGAGAGGGCGCGCGCCATCGCGGGGGAGTCTCACAAAAGGAGACGCCACCCGTCAACGCGGTTGATCCCGAGGCTCACCAACGGACGCGATGGACGTACGCCGCGCCGGAGCTCCGCGCACCATCCGAGGTCGGCTCGGCGGCGGTCCCGTCCTCGCCCGGCGCGCCGACCACGAGGTAGTCGGCGGAGAGACCGAGGGCGCCGCCGAAGACGTCGCTGGGCCCGATGTTCGCGGCCTTCATCGCGCCCAGGAGGCGCAGGTCGCCGTCGGCGGCGAAGAGGTAGAAGGCCCCCGACTTGGAGAGCGCCGGGACCTCCGCGGTCAGCGTGGTGACCGCTCCGGCCTGGGTCACCGCGCCCACGATGACCAGGTCGCCCAGGACCGCGACGCTGGTCCCGAAGAGGTCGAAGGCGCGGGGGCTGGCGGTCTTCAGGTAGCTGCCGCGGGTCCAGGATCCGTCGACGCGCGCGAAGGTGTAGGCCGCGCCGGCGCTCGGCGCCTCGTCGTCGAGGGGGCTCGAGGTGGCGCTGGATTCGCCGGGCGCGCCGACCACGACGAGGTCGCCGTGGATGGCGACGGCGGTGCCGAAGCCGTCGTTCGCGCCGGTGTTGGACGCCTTGAGATACGCCTCCTGGGTCCAGCCGAGGCCGCTGCGCAGGAAGACATGGGCCGCGCCGGCGTCGGGCGCGCTGTCGTCCTCTTCGGCACCGCCCACGGTGATGGGCCCGCTGTTCTCCCCCGGGGCCCCCACGACGAGGCGGTCCCCGGCCAGGGCCACCGCGGTGCCGAACTCGTCGTCGTCGCCAGCGTTGGAGGCCTGGAGGGAGGCGCCGAGGACCCAGTCCCGGCCGCTCGGTCCGAAGACGTGGACCGCGCCGGAGTCGGTGGCCGTGTCGTCGGGGCCGTCGTCGAGGGGCGCGCCCACCGCCACCGTGTCTCCGGCGATGGCCACGGAGCGCCCGAAGGCGTCCCCCGGATCCCCGTCGGTCGCCTCGATCCGCGCCTGCTCGGACCACTCCCCGCTCACGCGCCGGAAGACGTACGCGGCCCCGCGACCGGTCCGGGCCTCGGCGGGAGCGCCGACGACGAGCAGGTCGCCATCCAGGGCCACCGACCACCCGAAGGCGTCGCTCGCCGCCGCGTCCGAGGCCTTGAGGAAGGCCTCCTGGACCCACCCCGTCGCCTCCCGGTGGAAGACGTAGACCGCGCCGGAGTCGGTCGCGCCGCTGCCGTCCATCGCGCCGCCCACGCCCCGCGACCCGGAGGCCTCCCCGGGCGATCCCACCGCCAGGAGGTCCCCGGAGATGGCCACCGAGGTCCCGAACTCGAAGTCCCCCTGGGCGTTCGAGGCCTTGAGGTACCCCTCGTCGAAGGCCTCGCAGGGGACCCCTACGGCGTCGAAGCAGGCGTCGGCGGTCCCGCAGGCCCGGTCGCTGGTCGCCGTGCCCGCCGCGAGCTCGGCCTCGCCGCTGCCGCACTCGGTCCACGGCACGCACTCGGTCTCCGGGTCCCCGTCGGCGTCCCAGGTGCCGTCGGCGCAGGGTTCGATCCGGGGCATGCAACCTTCCGGCGCGCAGAGCTCGTCGGCGGCACAGAGGGCGTCGTCCCGCTCCAGGAGGCACGCGCCCTCGAGGCACGTCCCCCGGGCACACTCGGGACCCGAGACCTCGCACTCGGAGCCGGCGGCGCAGAAGACCTCCGGCGGACAGGCCGCGGGGTTCGAGGGCGTGCACTCCGGCGAGACACACACGCCCGACTGGCACTCGGTCGCCGCGCGGTCCCCGCTCCCGGGACACTCCACGTTGGCGCAGCTCCGGGAGAGGAGGACCGTGACCGCCACCGACTCCCGCGCATCGACCACCACCTGGCGGGCGCTGACCACCGCGCCATCGCGGGTCCGCACCAGGCTGAGGTCCACCGCCACCCGGGTCGGGGTGACGTCGCTGGCCTCGGCCACCCGGCGCCCATGGAGGAAGAGCTCCACCTCCTCCGGCGCGTTGACCGCGCCCACCTCGCCGATGCGGACCCCGTCGAGGTCCACCCGCACGAGGTCGAACTCGAGACCCGGGGCGAAATCGGTGCGCAGATCGACGGAGAGCTACACGGGAGCGGCGTCGGTCGAGCAGGCGAAGAGACAGAGAACGAGGAGCGCGGAGGAATAACTGCGTACCATCCGCTCGCAAAGCTACAGCACGACGGGACGTCTAGCCGCAGAAAGTCGCGGCCGGGAAACGATCGTCGTCGGCGCGGCACTCGGTGCCATCGGGGCAGACGTCGCCGGGCTCGCACGGGACGCGACACCGGCCGTGGGCGGCGCCCCCGATCTGGCCCCCGAGCACGCACTCCGCGCCGGGCTCGCAGAGGGCTTCGCCGCACCCTTCCCGGACCGATCCATCGGGGGCGCAGACGCCGCCGGACCCGGCGACGAAGAGGCACGAGCGGCCGGGGCCACAGAGCGGCGCGGCCAGGTCGCACGTCGGGCGACAGACGCCGGGGCGCCGCTCGGGGTACCCGCAGACCACGGTGTGCTCGAGGGCTCCGGAAGGGACGCAGTGGAGGCCGGCGCCGCAGTGGTCGCCCGCGCTCAGGTCGCCGCAGCCGCGGACCTCGCCCGCGGAGGCGACGTAGCAGAACTCGCCCTCTTCGCCGGTCCCCGCGGGCTGGGTCGCGCGCGCGAGGTCCAGCCCCTCGCGCGCCAGACAGCGACCGGTGAGCCGCTCGCAGACCTCCCCTTCGGCGCAGTCCCCTGGGGTGAGGCAGCCCGGGGCGCCGTCGCACCGGGGGCCGACGCAGGCGGGCTCCGCGCTCAGGGCGACGCAGCGGCTGGGCATGGTGCGGGCGAAGCCCGGGGCGCACTCGCACCAGGCCTCGCCGTTGGCCATGCGGCAGGTGCCCTCCCCGCACTCCGCGCCCCGCTCGCAGGAGGGCAAGGTGACCACCGGCATCTCCACCGGCTGGGGCTCGGGGCCGCCTCCGCAGCCGAGCGCGGTGGCGAGGAGGACGTGGAGGGCGACGGCGCCCGGTAGGAGGCGCCGCGCCGTGGTCACGAGAAGTACCGCTCTCCGCCGTCGCAGAGGATCGTGACCACCCGCTGCCCCGTGGGCCGCCGCCGCGCGACCTCGCGCGCGGCGTGGACGTTGGCGCCCGCCGAGGGGCCCACCAGGAGCCCCTCCTCGCGGGCGAGGCGCCGGGTCATCCGGTCGGCCGCCAGGTCGGTCACGGTGACCACCCGATCGATGAGGTCGCGGTCGAGGACCTCGGGGACGAAGCCCGCGCCGAGCCCCTGGATCCCGTGGAGCCCCGGGCGCCCCCCGGAGAGCACCGCGCTCGCCCGCGGCTCGACGGCCACCACCTCGAGGTCGGGGAGGCGCTCCTTGAGGATCCGCGCGACCCCGGTGAGGGTGCCGCCGGTGCCCACGCCGGCCACGAAGGCGTCGAGGCGCCCCTCGGTGTCGGCCCAGATCTCCTCGGCGGTGGTCAGCGCGTGGACCTCGGGGTTGGCCGGGTTCTCGAACTGCCCGCAGACGAACGCCTTGCGCGACGACGCCAGCTCCTCGGCGTGCTCGACCGCGCCGCTCATGCCCTCTTCAGCGGGCGTGAGGAGGACCTCGGCGCCGTAGCTCTTGAGGATGTCCCGGCGGGCCTGGCTCATGTCCTCGGGCATGACGATGACGCACTTGTAGCCGCGCACGGCGCAGATCATCGCCAGGCTGATCCCGGTGTTGCCGCTGGTGGCTTCGACCACCAGCGAGCCCTCGCCGAGCTCGCCCCGGGCCTCGGCGGCGCGGATCATCGCCAGGGCCGCGCGATCCTTCACGCTCCCCGTCGGGTTCATCGCCTCGTGCTTGCCGAGGATCTCCGCGCCGTCTTCGGGCTGCAGCCGCGCGAGGCGGACCAACGGCGTGCCGCCGACCAGATCGAGGACTCCATCTCTGATGCCTGAGCTCACGGGGCGGAGCATACACGTCCCGGGCGCCCGTTCACCCTGGCGGAGACCGCGAGCTTCGTACTATGTCCCGACCATGAGCACCTTCCGTTGGCTCGCGCCGCTCGCGCTCCTGACCCTCGTCGGCACCGCCGGCTGCACCGTCCGTCTGCACGCCGAGGCCCACCTCTACGTGCGCCCCCGTAGCTACGTGCGGGTGACCAGCGCCTGCCCGGCGCCGAAGGACGAGGCCGACGGCCGCTACGAGCGCCCGACCCGGCCCGACGTGAACGCCCTCTGGGTCTCCGGGCACTGGTCCTGGGAGCACGGCTGGGCCTGGGTGAGCGGCCGCTGGGTCGTGCCCCGCCCGGGCTACGTGTGGGAGCCGCCGGTCTGCGTCGTGGAAGGCGGGGACTACCACTTCTACCCCGGCTACTATCGCGGCCGCGAAGAGCAGCCCCTGCCGGTCTACCGGGAGCCCGGTCACATTCGGGTCCATCGGCCGTCGGATGACGACGAGGCCCTGCCCCCGCGGGTCGTGGTCCGCCCGGGCGACGACGTGCCGGCCAACACCGGCGGCGGCTCCACCACCGTCACCACCCGACCCGGCCAGGGCGGGACGACCGGCACCAGCGGCGGCGGCTCCACCACCGTCACCACCCGGACCGGCACCGGCGGCACCGGCGGC
>DCLA01000063.1:23652-24082 GCA_002320815.1 Myxococcales bacterium UBA1660 | reverse complement strand
CTACGCCATCCGCCACGAGTGGGAGGGCCCCATCGAGTGCGAGAACCCGGTCCGCGGCCGCTGGGGCGGGCCCCCCGCGGGCCAGAGCAACCCCGGCCCAGCGGCCGCGATGGACGTGGCCACCGGGCCCCGGGGCGACGGCGGCACCCTCCAGTCGCTGGTGGCCACCGAGCTCCCGGCGGATCTCCTGGCCGCCGCCGGTCGCGTCGGAGGCGGCTCCACGACCGGCCCCGCGACCGGCTCCGCAACCGAACGCGCGACCGAACCAGGGGCGCCGGAGCAGGCCGAGGTCGAGCACGCGGAGGACACCGCGGCGGCGACCGGCGGCGGCTGCGGCTGCCGTACGAGCGCCCCCGGCGCCGCGCCCCTCCTGCCCTGGTTGTTCGCGTCGATCCTCTTCGCCCGCCGCCGCCGCTGAGGGAGCGGCGGG
>DCLA01000063.1:0-23340 GCA_002320815.1 Myxococcales bacterium UBA1660 | reverse complement strand
GGGAGCGGCGGGCGGCGCCACACGAGCCGGCCCTTCAGAGCATCGCGATCACCTTGCTCACCGTGCGCCCGTTCCGAGTGGTGGTCGCGGTGCCGAAGGCGCGGTCCATCTTGGCGTTGGTGAGCTTCACCCGCGCCATCCCCTCGGGGGCCATCAGATGCAGCTCGCGCCCCACCAGCGCCATCTCCAGCGGCGCGTGGCTCGCGGGGTCGAGGGCCGCCAGCGGGTCCGGCCCCTGGGGCGCGTCGCGCAGGAAGACCACGTGCCGCGCTGCGAGCTCGGCGCGCGGGAAGGGGTTCGCGGCGGTCACGGCACGCAGCTCGTCGCCGGTGCGCAGGATGACCGGGACCTCGATGCCGTGGGCTGCGGCCAGCGCCTTCTCCACGCGGCCGGCGAGCCCCTGGACCTCCCTCGCGGGAGCCCCGAAGACCACATTCCCGCTCTGGATGTAGGTGCGCACGTCGGTGCATCCCAGGTCCTCGAAGACGGCGCGGAGATCGTGCATCGAGATCCGATTGGCCTTGCCGACGTTGATGGACCGGAGCAGCGCGACGTGAACACCCATGGCGCCATCATCGGCCATGGGTCGCGTCGAGCAAGCCGACGGGGGCGGCAGCCGTGGACGGGTGGGTCCCGAGGTCCCCGCGCTTCCTCGCGCCCTCGCGGCGCTCAGGGAAGGGCGGCCCCGCCTTCGCGTATCGTGCTCCCATGCGCGCGCTCTCGCTCTCGCTCCTGATGTTCTCCCTCGCCTGCGGCGACGACGGTCGCCGCGGTGGCGACGCCCCCGTCGACTTCGGGCCGCCCGAGCCCCTCGACGGCTCGGTCGCCGACGCCGCCGTCTCGCCCGACCTCGGCCCTCGCGACGCCGGTTCGCCCGCCGCCGAGGTCGACCTGACCTTCGGGGGGACCTGCGCGCCCCGCTTCGACGGGGACGTCGTCGTCGTGCGCAACGCCGAATCCATCGCCATCAGCGCGACGGACGGCGGCGCCCTGGAGGGCAGCGTGCAGCTCGACCTCGACGGCGCCGGGTCCACCGAGACCCTCTCCAGCCAGCACCGGGTCGACACCGCCCAGGTGGTCAACGTGATCACCGACACCACCTGGACGAACCTGGCCATGGACTCCGGCAGCGTCCTCGGGGGGTCCGCTCCCGACCCCATCGCCGGGACCCTGACCATCGCCGACTACCGACCGGCCGACGGAGTGCTCGACGTCACCTTCGCCGGCGTGGTCCTCCAGAACCCCAGCGACGGATCGCTCTGCGAGGTCGACGGGCGCCTGCGCACCTTCCGCCTCTCCTTCTGAGCCCCCGACGCCGGTCGATGGCGTACCTTCCTCGCCAAGGGGAGGTGGACGTGATCCGGTTCGTGATTCTCGGGGCGCTGCTGGCAGCGCTCGCGCTCGCGCCCGCGTCGGCGCGGGCCTTCTGCGGGTTCTATGTCGGCAGCAGCGACGGCGCCCGGGCCAGCGAGGCGACGATGGTGGTCCTGTTGCGCGCGGGGACCCAGACGGTGCTCTCGATGCGCAACGACTACCACGGTCCGCCCGAGGACTTCGCGATGGTGGTCCCGGTCCCGGAGGTGTTGAGCGAGGACGACGTGAAGGTCCTCTCGAGCGACATCTTCGAGCGCTTGGAACGACTCGGGGCGCCGCGGCTCGTCGAGTACTGGGAGCAGGACCCGTGCGGCTCCGGGGGCTCGGCGTCTTCGTTCCCGCGACGGACCGGGGGAGGCGGTCCCCGCGGCGGCGGCGGGTCGGGCGAAGGTGCGTCGGGCGTCACCGTCGAGGCCGCGTTCGAGGTCGGGGAGTACGACATCGTCATCCTCTCCGCGCGGGACTCGGCGGGCCTGGACACCTGGCTGCGGGAGAACGGCTACCGGATCCCCGAGGGGGCCGGCCGGGTCCTCCGACCCTACGTGGAGAGCGGCTCGAAGTTCTTCGTGGCCAAGGTGGACATCGAACGGGTCACCCTGGAAGACGGGCGCGCCGTGCTCTCGCCGCTTCGGGTCCAGTACGAGAGCGAGACCTTCTCGTTGCCGGTCCGTCTCGGGCTGTTGAGCTCGAGCGGGACGCAGGACCTCTTGGTGAACATCATCGCCTCGCGGCAGCGCTACGAAGTCGCCAACTACGAGAACGTGACCATCCCCACCAACCTGGTGGTCGCCGACGAGGTGCGCGACCGCTTCGGCGAGGTCTACGCCGCGCTCTTCGATGCCACGCTGGCCGCTCATCCGGGTGCGGTGGTCACCGAGTACGCCTGGCCCCTCGCCGGATGCGACCCCTGCCCCCCCGACGTCGCCCTCACGGCCACGGAGCTCGAGACCTTGGGGGCCGGTTTGCTCCCACCGCCGGCGGCGGGCCCGATCCGGCTGAGCGACACGAGGACGTCCGGTCACCTCGAGAGGGAGGCGGTCGAGGCCGTCGTCCGCCCGCAGGCCATGGCGTTCCGGCGCTGCGTCGAGGAGGAGATCCGCGTGGAAGGCGGTGCGAACATGTGGCTCGAGTGGGACGTGGACCCGAACGGTCGGGTCGCCGCGGTGCGAGAGCGGGGCGACCCCGAGCCCGACGACGAGAGGCTCGAGTGCATCCAGGAGGTGAGCCGCCGGCTACGGTTTCCGCGCAAGTCGAACACCTCCGAGACCATCGCCCAGGTGCTCTGGTTCACTCCGGCGGACTGGCATTGGACCAACGGCCCGCTCGTCCTCACCCGCTTGCACTACCGCTACGGTGAGCAGGCGCTGGGCGAGGACCTGGTCTTCCGGGCCGCCGACCCCATCGGCGGCGGCCGCGAAGGCGACGGCATCGAGGCGCGGCCCGCGCCTTCCAACGCCTTTCAGGGCCGCTACATCATCCGCCACGAGTGGGAGGGGCCGATCGAGTGCGAGAATCCGCAACGGGGGCAGTGGGGAGGACCGCCCGCGGACCGTCCGACGACGCAGCTGAGTTCGGCCACCGACGTGGCCTCGGGGCCGCGCGGTGACGGGACGGTTCTCGAGGAGCTGGTGGAGACCGAGCTGCCGCCCGAGCTCCTGGGCCGGGCGGACGCCGCGAGCGGCCCCGGGCCTGCTCGGACATCCTCGGCGACGGGGGGCTGCGCGTGCCGGACCGGGGGCAGCGCGCCCGTCGTCCCGGGTCTCGTCGTGCTGACCCTGGTCGCGCTGCGCTTCCGCGCGCGCCGCTGAGCGTCGCGCGCGGGGCCTTCATCGCGGACCCGGCTCCGCCGTTCAGAGCACCGGCGGGAAGAGCGCGGCGTCCAGGGCGGCGGTGGCGCCGGTGCCCACGGTCTCCCAGGGACCGCTCGCGCTGGTCAGGCTCTGCTGCAACGTGAAGGCCGTCTCGCCCGCGGTGCTGCACCAGACCACGATGACCTCGATGTCCACCGAGTCACCGGTGGGCGTGGCGCTGACGGTCTCGTCGTCGTCGCCGGTGAAATGATAGATCTCGTGGAGCGCGCTCCCGCGGCTGCCGCCGACGTCGCCGCCGACGAAGACCCAGGAGGCCATCCGGCGGTAGGAGTCGTCCTCTTCGCGAACCGAGAGGTGGCCGGTGTGGCTCAGGGTGCCGGTGTAGCGCACCGTGAAGTTGGCCTGCGCGGAGAGCTCGGTGCCCCCCAGCCGCGCGAACCCGTCGAGGTCGGTGACGGCGAAGGTGCCCACGCCGTCGGCCCACTCGCCGAGCACCGTCCCCGCGGCGACGTCCTCGGCCAGCGGGAGGGTCGCGCTGGTGCCGCGTGCGAAGTCGAGCACCGGGCCATCCTCCCACGAGGAGAAGCCCGCGCCGCAGTAGGCGTCGTAGACCGCGCCGGTGCTCCCGAAGACGCGCACCTCGGCCAGGAGGCCGCCCTCGGGGGCCGGCCAGGCGCCCTCGGCGTAGGTCTCCTCGATGCCGGTCTCGGTGTCGGTGAGGACGAGCTGGCGGGGATCCCCGTCGACGACCTCGAAGGTCCAGGTGTCCCGGCGGCCCCGGAGGGGCTCCGGCGTCTCCCAGCCGGTGGGGATCATCACCGTGCTGTCCACGGTCAGCTCCCGGTCCATCACGCTCGGGTTGAAGGTGCGCAGCACGCGCTGGCGGCCGGGCCCGTAGGGGTTCCGGATCTCGCCCCAGCGGAGCTCGCCGGCGTCGAAGTGCTGCTCGTAGGCGCGCTCCACCAGGGCGCCGCCTTCGTCCCGGGCCTGCAGCCCGCTCCACACGGTGCCATCGAGGGCCTCGAGGAGCTCCTGGCGGAGATCGGGGCCGGCGTCGGTCGGGGTCTCCGCGTCGGTCATCGGGGCGTCCATCGGCACCGCCGAGTCCATCGGGGTCCCGGCGTCCATCATCGCGGTGTCGCCGTCGTCGTCGCCGCAGCCGACGAAGAAGAGCAGCGCCAGGAGCGCGGCGCCGGCCCGGCGTCGCCGGAGCGCGAGGAGGCCCACGAGGCCCACGAGGAGGAGCCAGGGCGCGGAGCCGCCGGTGTGGCCCGGCGTGGCGCAGCCGCAGCCGCCGTCGTCGCTGGTCGGCGTCGTGTCCCCGGCGTCACCGGTGGCTCCGGGGCCCCCGTCGGGCTCCACCGCGGGCGGCTCGGGCAGGCCGGGCACGGTCAGGCCCTGGCAGCCATCGGCGCCTTCGCCGTGCTCCGGCGGGTAGGCGCGGCTCACGGAGCCCACCGGGTTCTCCAGCAGCTCGGGCAACGTGGTGAACGCGCAGGTCTCCGCCGAGGGATCGCCGAAGCGGTCGAGGTCGCCGTCGTGGCACTCGGCGGGGCTGTCGTCGCTCAGCGCGGAGTCGAGCCAGGTCCCTGCCAGGTCGAACGAGAGCAGCGCGGCCAGGTGCGTCCCGTGTGGGAAGACCGCGTCGCGCAGGTAGCTGCACCGGCCGATCTGGGTCCACTCGTGGGTGTAGCTGGCGTCGAACGAGGCCGGGCCCTGGGCGATGGGGTCCCCGTCGACGAGGAGCACCTCGTGATTCCCGAACGCGGCGGCGGTGAGATCCAACGAGTAGGCGTAGAGCCCCGAATCCAGGATGCGCTCCAGGGCGTGGCCGTCGGCGTCGGCGGGGGTGCTGTCGGCGAGCATGGTGTCCACCGCCAGGTGCCAGGACTCGTTCTCTTCGTCGTAGGCGGACTTCAGCTCCTCCAGGTAGACCTGGGCCCGGCCGACGACCTCGGTGACCAGGGTCTCGCGGATCTGGTCGAGGAGCGGTCCGAAGAGCACCCGCAGGACGTTGCCCACGGTGATGTCCACGCCGAGGCTCTGGAAGAAGAGGCTGAGGTCCTCGTACCAGGCCGGCGTGATGGTGTCGGCCAGCCCGTCGAAGCCCGACGAGGTCGTGTCGACGAGGGTGTCCGCCCAGTCGGTGACGGGCTCGAACGCGGCGCTGACGATCGAGGCGTCGATGTCGAAGCCGTGGTCCTCGCCGTCGGCGGCGACCGGCGAGTTCAGCTCGGCGCTCAGGTTGGCGATCACCTGGACCAGCGCGGGCAGGAAGCCGTGGAGCTGATCGCCGATGGCATCGGAGAGCGCGTCGAAGGCCGACGGCAGCTCACGACCCCCGGCGTCCAGCCGGGGCTGCAGGATGCGCACGAACACGTGGTAGCGCGCCGCCAGGCTCGGGCAGCCGCTGGTGCAGGCGGTGGTGTCGTCGGGCGTGCCCAGGGTACCGTCGGGACCCGCGGCCACGCCCAGCTCGCCTCCGCGCTCGGAGCTGGGGTCCTGCATGTCGGCGATCTCCGCCTCGATGAAGGTACGCAGCGCGGCGCGTTCGGCCTGCACCTGGTCCACGTAGACGGGCGCCAGAGCGATCTGCTCCCACGCGCCGAGGCCGGCGTTCTGGGCCCAATCCAGGATGTCCCCCTCGGGGTCGGCGGCGCGGGCGGTCTCGAGCTTCGCGTTGGGGTGCTCGGCGAGGCGCTGCCACACGGCGCTGTCGAGGGCGAAGTAGGTCCGCAGGATGAAGTCCTGGGGCAGCGAGTGCTCGAGCTGCCCGGCGTCGAAGCGGGCCGCGTCGGTCTCGACGAAGGCCTCCTGGATGGTCGCCTCGGTCACGATGTGCCCGACCACGTTGTGGTAGCTCGAGAGCCGCGAGGTGCTCAGGGGCGTGAGCGTGAAGGTCTCGCCGGTGAAGGCGTTCACGAAGTGGTGAGCGATGGCGTCGGTCGCGCCGTGCAGGAAGCAGCCCAGGGCGTAGGCGCGCTCGGTGCGGGTGAGCGCGGCCTCGTAGAGGGACTCGCACTGCCGATAGGGATCCTGCTCGACCCCGTGGGAGCCGTCGGTCATCGCCGGGAAGACCAGGTTGTCCGGTCCGACGGCCCCAGCGCGGAATGCCAGGGGCTCCTCCATGATCGCCTCGGAGTCTTCCGACGACAGGAGCACCACGTGATCCGAGCCCTGGAGCCGGAGCCCGACTCCGCCCTCGGCGATGAGGTTCCGCCGCACGTCGTTGGCCAACATGATGTGGACCCGCGTCGTGTAGGCCTCGGCCACGTTCGTACCGAAGAGGAGAAACGCCAAGACCGTCAGGAGCCGTCCCGCCCCGCTACTACCAACCATGCGCGGAACCCTAGTCCATCGGGGGCAGATTGCGAGGCGCGGCTCCCCCGTCCTCGGGGTGGGATTGGTGAAAAAAATCGTCCGATCCGCTCAACTCCGGCCGAAGTCGACCCCAGGTCTCACCCGATCGGGTATCCTCGTGCGGGGGGAGTTGGGAACGATGCGGGCTGCAGCGGAGACGGAGCGTTTGGGCGTGCTCCGGTCCTACCAGGTGCTCGACGCACCGGAGGAGGATGTCTTCGCGTCGATCGTGACCGCTGCGGCGCAGGTGTTGGGCGCGCCGATGGGCGTCATCGGTTTGGTGGACCAAGACCGGGAGTGGTTCCTGGCGCGCCGCGGCGTCGGCCTGGCGCAGACCGGTCGTCGCGCCTCGTTCGCCGACCACGTGATCCGCGACGGTGAACCCCTCGTCGTCCGGGACGCCCGCTCCGACGGCCGCTTCGACACCAACCCACTGGTGCGAGACTCGGGCGCCCGCTTCTACGCTGGCGTGCCCATCGTGACCGCCGACGGCTTGCGGCTCGGGGCCCTCGGGGTCCTCGCGCGCGATGTCCCCGCGGTCGACGAGGAGAAGCTGGCGACCCTGCGGGTGCTCGCCGGTCACGTCCGCGCGGAGCTCGACGTCCGCCGGCTCTTCCGCCAGGTCCTCGAATCCCGGGATCACCTCCTGGACACCGAGCTCTTGGTCTCGATGATCGAGCACGCGCCGGTGATGATGTTCGCCAAGGAGTGGCCATCGCTCCACCACACGCTGTGGAATCGTGCGGCCGAAGCGGTCACGGGCGTGCCGCGGCAGGAGCTCCTCGGGCGCACCGGCTACGAGTCCTTCCCCGCCGAGGAGATCGCGGCGTTCCATCAACGCGACCAGCGAGTCTTCGGCGAGTGGAAACGGGTGGACGCCGAGGAGACGGTCACCGGGCCCACGGGTACGCGCCTGATGCGCACCCGGAAGATCCCGCTGCAGGCCGCCGACGGGACGAAGTTCCTCCTGGGCATCTCCGAAGACGTCACCGACCTGCGCGCCCGCGAGAAGGAGCTCGACGAGCTGAACCATTCGCTCGAAGCGCGGGTCGAGGAGCGCTCGGCCCAGCTCCAGCGCCTGGAAGCCCAGCTTCACCGGGCGCGCCGGCTCGAGTCCCTGGGCCGCCTCGCCGGGGGCGTGGCGCACGACTTCAACAACCTGCTGACGGTGGTGCTCGGCTACGCCGGCCTCCTCGCCCGGGAGCCCGGTCTCACCGAGCGGCAGAAGCGCGAGGTCCGCTTCATCACCGAAGCGGGCACCCGCGGGTCCCAGCTCACCCAGCAGCTCTTGGCCTTCGGGCGACGCCAGATCCGGCGCCCCCGGCCGCTGAATCTCTGGGCCGTCGCCCAGGGCGCCCTATCGCTGGTGGACCGCATGACCAGCCACCGGTCCGAGGTGGTCCTCGTGGACGAGCCCGCCGAGCTCTGGGCTGCCGACGCCGACCAGGCGCAGCTCGAGCAGATCCTCATCAACCTCGCCTGCAACGCCGACGACGCCATGCCCGAGGGCGGTCGCATCTGCATCGGCGTGGCCAACGTCCCCGACGCCGCCGACGAGATCCCGGGGCTGCTCGCGGGTCCCGCCGTCCGACTGCAGGTGTCCGACGAGGGCGAGGGCATGACCGCCGACGTCCGCGACCACATCTTCGAGCCCTTCTTCTCCACCAAGGCCGAGGGCCGCGGCACCGGCCTCGGGCTGGCCACGGTCTTCGGCATCGTGAAGCAGTCCGGCGGCGCCATCGTGGTCGACTCGGAGCCCGGCGCGGGCGCCGTCTTCCGCATCTATTTCCCGCGCTCCGACCAGCGCGCCGTGCGTCCGGAGGTGCCGGTGGCTCCCGCGGAGGTCGGCGCGGACGCGCCCCGGGGTGACGAGACGGTCTTGGTCGTCGACGACGACGAGGCGGTCCGCGGCTTCTTGGCCGAGGTGCTCCGTCGCGGCGGCTACGACGTGCTGGAGGCCGCCAGTCCCGGCGACGCACTCCTCGACGCCGAGGACCGGGCGGAGTCCATCGGCCTCATCGTGAGCGACGTGGCCATGCCTCGGATGACCGGTCCGGAGCTGGTCGAGCGCCTACGCCGGGACCGTCCCGGTCTGCGCGCGCTCTTCCTCTCGGGCTACGCCAGCGACTCCTCGCCGGTCCCGGCGGAGGCGACGCTGCTGGACAAGCCGGTGCTCCCGGACGAGCTCCTGGCGGCGGTGCGCGCCGAGCTCGACCGCGAGTAGGCGGCGGTCCCGAACGCCGAGCGAGGACGAGTTGCCCGCCCTGAAGATCGGTTGACGCCGGCATCGAAGACCGCTTCGATGGGCGAGTGCCCAGATGTTCGTGGCTGCTCCTCCTCCTCTCGTTCCTCCTCGCCTGCGACGACCCGAAGTCGGCCCCCGGCGCCGACGGCGGCGCGGACGAGTGCTCGGCCGACGCCGACTGCGACGACGGCCTCTTCTGCGATGGCGTCGAGCGGTGCGTCTCCGGCACCTGCGTCCCCGGCGCGACCCCTTGCGTGACCTCCTGCGACGAGAGCGCCGACGAGTGTGACGGGACCTGCGCGGCCGGCGGCGACGGCGACGGCGACGGCCACCTGAACCTGGCTTGCGGCGGGGACGACTGCGACGACTCGGATCCCGACCGCTTCCCCGGCAACGCCGAGGTCTGTGACGCGGAGGCCCACGACGAGGACTGCGACGACTCCACCGTCGGCGACCGAGACCTGGACGGCGACGGCTTCGTGGACGCCCTCTGCTGCAACCTGGGGCTCAACGGGGCCCGGACCTGCGGCGACGACTGCGACGACTCGGCGGCGGGGGTGCACCCGACCGAGGCCGAGTCGTGCAACGCGGTCGACGACGACTGCGACGGCGACGTCGACGAGGGGCTCCTCATGCGCCTCTACTACCCGGACTGCGACGGCGACGGCTTCGGCGATCCCGCGACCTTCGTGGCGGCCTGCGGACCGCTGGGCGCCGCGCCCTGCGCCGGTGGGGCGTGGGTGGACAACGCCCGGGACTGCGACGACGCCGACCCCGACCGGAACCCCGACGCCGCCGAGCTCTGTGACGGCGTCGACAACGACTGCGATGGCGCCCTCGACGGGCCCGGCGAGGACGACGACGGCGATGGGTACGCGGACGTCGCCTGCGGGGTGGCCGCGGCGACGGACTGCGACGACCGCTGCCCCACCTGTTTCCCGGGCTCGGTCGAGGATCTCTGCGACGGCCTCGATCAGGACTGCGACGGCGTCATCGACGAAGGGGTGACCACCACCTTCTACGTCGACGCCGACGGCGACGGCTTCGGAGGCGACGTGCCCATCGAGGCCTGCGGCGTGGGGCCCGGGATCGCGGCGGAGACCGGTGACTGCGACGACCGCGAGGCGCGGGTGCCGCGCTGCGATCCGCGACTCGCCTGCCTCTCGGTGCGCGGCGGCGACCTCAACGTCTGCGGCTGCCGGCGCACGCTGCGCTACGTCGCCGACCAGCTCGACTTCGAGACCAACACCGTGGTCGAGCCACCCGCCGCGAGCGGTCCCGAGGACGCCGACCTCGCGTACGTCTCGGGGGCGAACCCCCAACAGCATCTGCGCACCTTCACCGGCGTGCAGAGCACCCGCATCGCGCCCTATGACTGGCTGGCCGTCGGCCCCGGCGACGCAGTGGGGCTCCAGCTCGCGCAGCAGCAGCAGCTCACGCCCTACACGGTGGTGATCGTGCGGACCGGCCCCGGGAACGACTACAAGCTCGGCTACGTCGAGAACGTCTCCGGGAGCAGCACGTTCGTCTACGCGCCGCTGGGCGCGATCCCCGGGGACCTCGACTGCTCGCCCTGAGCGGCGGGGACGTCCGAGTAGCGGAGCGTCGCCCACCGCGCGGCCTTGGCTTCGATCATCGACCGGGCGGCGAGGAGCCGCAGGATCGGGCGGATCCGGCGGTGCGGCGGGTACCAGAGGTTGAAGTCGCCCAGGTACGCCGCAGCGATGCGTCGCGGGAGGCGGGGAATCATGCGCAGCATGTTCGCCAGCAGCACCAAGGTGGCGCGGGGCGCGATGGCCAGCGGCGCCGCGTTCCAGTCGGGGCGACGGAGCTCGCCGGCGAGGGATCCCAGCTCGTCGCGGTACCAGAGGTGGGTGGCGAAGTAGGCCGACGACCCCGAGAACACCAGCGCGAGCTGCGGCGCGCACACCAGGCCGCCGTCGGTGAGCACCGGCCGGTGGGGGCGATCCTCGAGATGATTGGTGCAGTTGATGAACGTGGCGCCCGGGGCGACGGGCACCTCGCGTAGCTCGCCGTCCCGGCACCGCAGGACCATGCGCGGCCGCCGCTCGCCGACGACGTCCACCAAGTGGCCGCGGTGCGCCGCCGCGACGGCGGCGGCGATGGTGGTGCGCTCGGCGGTGGAGAGCTGCCCGAGCATGTAGCTACCCGGGTCCGGGAAGACCGAGTGCATGTAGCCGCGCTCCAGGTGCCAGCGGTAGACCGCGGCACCCTCGCCGCCCTCGTAGAGCCGGGCGGTCTCCAGGAAGCTCGTGTTGGACATCAGCCCGGAGACGTGACGCCGCCACCCGGTGGGGAAGCACGTGTCGCGCACCATGAAGTACGAGCCGCGACCGGTGACCACGTGGATCGGCCGTCGCGTCCCCAGCCCCACCAAATGGAGCACGCAGTCCATGGCGGTCTTGCCGCTCCCGATCACCACCAGCGGCGCGGGCGTCGCCGCGGCGGCGGCGTCGGCGACCCGGGGGTCGGTGACCGAGAGGCTCTCGACCGCATCGGAAGCGATGGGGAAGGGCGGCCGGATGGTGATGTCGAAGCCCTTGGCGATGAGGAGCCGGTCGGCGCGCACGCCGAGCGCCCGGCCCTCGGCGTCTCGGGCGCGGACGAGCACCCGGCCCCGGTCGACGGAGTGACTCCGGTACTCGTGTCCGAAGCGCGCGTCGACCTCGAGCTCGGCGGCCGAGATGCGCGGGACACTGGTGAGGTAGTCGAGGATCTCGCCGTGGGTCGCCAGGTGTTCGGGGGGCGCGTCCAGGGCCCAGGGCTGATCGCCGGCGACGAAGAGTCGATGGGGCTGGTGGAGCCGCACGAAGCGGTATTGATCGATCCACTGGCCGCCCCAGGTCGCGTTGCGGTCGAGGACGACCACGCGCGCTCCCGCGGGCAGGTACTTGGCGGCCGCATTCAGGGCGTTGAGGCCCGCGTAGCCCGCTCCAACGATGCACAGCGCGCAGTCGAGTTCCTTCGTCGACTGGTCAGTCATCCGATCTTCGACCCATTCGACGAGACCCTACTCCGCGTCGTTCAATTCGCGAAGTCACCGTCTGGAGAGGTTCCTGGCGCCATCGGTCGGTGTGCTTCGCCCACCTACCTCCTCCGACCTTCTTCGTCGCGCTCCGTCGGGCCGGCCCGTCTCGACACCGGGGTTCGGTCCCCGAACGGAACATCATGCGACATCCTCTTCCCCCCCTCTTGCTCGGGCTGCTGGTCCTCGGCGGCTGCACCGTCACCACCTCCGGCCGGGCCACCGTCCGCACCACCGCATCCGCGAGCGTGGTCACCACCCCGACCTACGTCACCATCGCCAAAGACCCGCCGCCTCCGCGCGCCGCGGTCGCCGTCCGTCCGGCGCAGCCGCGCGCCGGCGCGGTGTGGGTGGAGGGCTACTGGGCCTGGAACTCCGACTGGGTCTGGGTCGATGGGCACTGGGACTCGCCGCCGCAGACGGGCTTCGTGTGGGAACCGCCGGTCGTGGTCGCCGTCGACGCCGGCGGCTACCAGTACCACCGCGGCTACTGGCGCCGTCGGAACAACGAGCCCCCGGCGGTCTACCGCACGGCAGGCACCATCCGCGTCCACGTGCGGGCGCAGAACGATCCGGTCCCCGTGAGTCGCGTCGTGGTTCGCCGGGGCTCGCCGCCCCCGCGGCAGGTCGTGGTGCGCGGTGGCGCTGCTCGCGGCAACTCGTCCCGGGTGGTCGTCCGCCAAGCGCCGGCGCAGGGGCGTACGAACGTCCGGGTTCGCACCCAGGGGAACGCCCGGACCGAGGTGCGCGGCAACGGCCGCACCGACGTCCGCGTGCGCACCCCGCAGCCGTCCCGCCCCGAGGCGCGCGGGAACGCCAACGTCCGCGTGCGCACCGAGACGCCGCGCACCGAGGTCCGCGGCAACGCCGAGGTCCGGGGTGAGGTCCGCGGCGGCAACGACCGGAACGAGCGGGCTCCCGTGCGCGTCCGCGGCAACGACGACCGCGACGAGGCGCGCGGCGACGACGACCGCGGCAACGGGAACGCCCGCGGCAGCGTTCGCGTTCGCGGCCGGGGCAACGCCCGCGGTGCGGCCGACCCGGGCAACCAAGGGCGGCGCAGCAACGACGAGCGCGGAAACGGCGGCGGCAACAACGGCCGCGGCCGCGGCCGCTGACGTACACGCGTCGCGGAAGGCGGGTATCCTCGGCCCGCCGCGATGAAGAGCCTCGACCACGCCTACCGCTACGCCGCGCCCTCCGTGTTGGACGGGCCCACGCTGCGGCTGGCGTCGTCGGGGAACGAGGCGAGCGCGGCTCCCTTCCTGCGCGCCCGGGTCCTCGCACCGCGGCTCGTCGCGTTGGGCCTGCGCACCGTCTCCGACGTGGTGCGCTCCCGTCATCACATCCCGGCGGCGATGTTGGCGCGCATCCTCCTCGAGGCGGATCCGGTGCTCACCTGGGGCGGCGACACGCTTCGGGTCGAGGGCTTCTCCAGCTGCTGCGGGGTGTACGCGCGACTCGACCTCGATCCGCACGCCCTGGATGTCGCCGAGGCTTCGCCCGGGACCACCAACGTCGACTTCGGCCAGGCGATGCGCGACGCGCTCGCGCGGGTTCGGGATGGGGACACCATGACCCTCGCGGTGGGCCAGGCCGGCGTCGCGCTCACCCACGCCGCGGGCCCGGCCAGCGAATCCGTCGTCGAGCGCCGGGTCGCCCTCCCGCGTCGGTGGATGCGCGGGTTCCTCGAAGTCCAGAGTGTCCTCCCGCGCATGGAGCGGCGGATGGTCCTCGGCCGCACCGACGCGGTGCGCTTCCTGCGCGCGCTGCCCCGACCCCGGCGCACCAGCGAGGCCATCGGGCTCGACCTCCGCGGCGCCCGCCCCCGCGTGGTGGCGGCGGGTCGGCCCGACGTGCTCCGATTGGCGGGCCCGGCGCGGCTCCGAGCGTTCGACGCGCTGGCGCCCATGGCCCGGGAGCTCACCGTGTACGAGGATCCGCGCACGGGGGCGTCGACTTGGGTCCTGGCGCTCGCTGCCGGGCGCCTCTCGCTCACCTCGAGCCCCGAGACCTGGCGCGGCTTCTCGGGCGAGGGCCAGGCGCTGAGCGCGCTGGCGACGGAGCCTCCACCGCTGGCGCGCGCCCAGGCGGCGCTCTCGTGGCAGTCGGAGCTCACCCCGGAGGGGCTGGCGGCGGCGACCGGCCTCGAGCTGGAGGACGCGCGCCGCGCGCTGGTCTGGCTCGGCACGCGCGGCGTGGTCGGCTACGACGTGACCGCCGGGAGCTGGTTCCACCGGGTGCTCCCCTTCGATCTGGAGACCGCCACCCGCTGGATCGAGGAGGAGCAGCCTCGGCTCCGCGCGGCCCGGGAGCTCCACGCGGCCGGCGCGGTTCGTTGGCGGGTACGCGGCGAGACCGTGGACGCCGAGGTGACGACCGACGTCGTCCACCGGGTCCAGCTGGGGCCCGACGACGAGCGCTGCACCTGCCCCTGGTACGCGAAGCATCGGGGCGAGCGGGGGCCGTGCAAACACGTGCTCGCGGTCCAACTCGCGGTCCCGGGGGACGCTCGATGACCCTCCTCGACGCGACCCTCGCCGGCGACGTCGACGCGGTCCTCGCCGCGCTGGCCGAGCTGCCGCCGGCCGAGCGGAGCGCCAGCGCCGGCCCGCTGCTGAAGCGGTACGTGGCCTGGCACCGGCAGGTCTACGAGACGGGCCCCGAGGGCGGGCGCACGGTCCACCCCGAGGGCACCGACGCCCAACGGGAAGCGGTGGCGCTGGCGGCCCTGGCCAGCGCGACCGCGGAGCAGCTCGCGGCCCAGCGCGGCTTCGGCTTCGGCGCGGCCCGGCGAGATGTCCTCGAGCGCGTCGCGCCGCTACGGCCGCCCTGGCTCGGCGCCGAAGGCATCGAGCACCTCGCCGCCGAAGGGCAGCTCCCGGGCTACCTCCTCGCTGCCCTCCTGAAGGGCGGGCACCTGCCCTGGCCGCAGGGGGAACACGCGCTCGGCGTCCTGGTCGAGGTCCTCGGCGGGCACCCCTGGAGCGACCGGCCCCTCGAAGCCCTGCTGCGGGAGAGCCCCGGGCTGCTCGAGAGCGGTCTGCCCCTACGGCTCTTCGCGTTCGAGGGCGGGCCCCAGACCAGCCTCGCGGCAGCGGACAAGTACCGCGGCGAAGACCACCAATGGGCGCCCGCGCTCCTGGCGCTGGTGGCCAGCGGCGACCTGGACCGGGAGGCGACTCTCGACGCGACCCTGGCCGCCCTCGCGCGCGACCACGCGGCGTTTCGCGCCGGGTGGTTCCAGCGTTTCCACGACGCCCTGGGGGTGACCGCCGCCGAGCGCGCCGCGCGCAGCGACGACTACCTGCGGCTCCTGGGCAGCGCCATCCCGGCGACGGTCGCCCTGGCGTTGCGCGAGGTCGAAGCCCTGGCGCGCGCGCACGCGGTCGAGCCGACGGAGCTGGCGCATGGGCTGGGGCCTGCGCTCCTCGCGCGGGGCAAGGGCGTCGTGAAGCGGGCGGCGCGCTTGCTGGTTCGCGTGGTGGACGCGGAGTCCGTCGCCGCAGCCCCCACGGCCGCGCGCCATGCCGACCCGCACGCCGCCGCGCCGCGTGCCGCCGAGCGCCTCCTGGACGCGCTGGTGCATCCCGCGGTGGACGTTCAAGCGGCCCTCCTCGACCACCTGGAGACCTTGCGTCCTGCCCTCGAGAGCGCGCGCTTCCCGCTGGACGAGCGGCTGTCCGCCCTCGCCCCGGACCTGGCCCCCTCGCTCCGCGACCGCGTTTCGCGCGATGCCGCGGCGGACCGCGCCCGCGAGGCGAGCGCCGACATGGCGGGCACCCCGTCGACCGAGTCATCTGCGCGGACGCCGCCCGTCGGCGAGCCGCTACCTGTCCCTGAGCCGCCGCCCATCCTCGCGCCGCCGCCGACCGTCGAGGACACCCTCGCCTTCATCGGCGAGGTCCTCGAAGCCCCCGACGAGCCCCTCGGACTGGAGCGCGCCCTCGACGCCATGGCGCGCTTCCCCGAGCGGGTCGACGCGCGGTTGGCGGGCCCGCTGGCGAAGCGCGTCATGGCGCTCGGAAAGGTCGACCCCTGGGCTCATCCCCTGCGCGCCGCGCTCCTGCCGGCGATCCGCTTCTGGCTCGACCCGGAGCGCAGCGCACCTCCGCCCGATGCCGATCTTCACCCCTGTGACGACGACCCGTCCCCCACCGCCAGCGGCGCCGCGCGCGTCACCGAGCGCTCGCTGTGGGGCGCGCGGGTGGCGGCCGTCACCCGGCGCATCGACCAGGGCGTCGCCCTGCCGTCGTTGGCCACGCCGACCCACCCGGGCGGCTTCGTGGACCTGGCCACCCTCGAAGCCCGTGTCGCTCGCTGGGAGAATGCGGGCCGCCCGGTGGATCCGGACGACGCCGCGCTCGCCGTCCTCCGGCTCCCCGTCGCCGACACCGCGGCCATGGCGGAGCGCTTCCCCGACGCCATCGCCGACGCGGGCGCGCTCGCGAAGGTCCGGGTCACTTTCGGGGTCGAGGTCACCCCCACGGACACCGGCCATACCCACCGGCGCGTCGTGATCCGAGAGCGCCGGACTCCGGACTCGCTGCGAACCCCTTGGCTACGCCTGCTCGGCCACCCCGGCGTGGCCGGGAGCGATGGCCTCGACGCCGCGCGCTGGCGCGCATCGCTCACGCCGGGTCGCCTCGACGCGGTCTTCGCCCACCGGGTCCGGGAGCTCGAATACGACCAGGGCCCGGCCCCGGGTTGGGTCACCGAGCCCCTCCTCGAGCCCTGGGCGCGCCCCGGTCCCAGCGGTCACTGGCTCCTCGCGCTGCACCTCGCCGCCAACGGCACCGAGGCCTTCGCGATGGCGGTGGACGCGGCTACCGTCGGGCTCGGCCAGGGCCGGGTGGATCCGCGCGCGCTGGGCGGAGTGGTCGCCGAGCTCCTCCCCACCGGCTTCCTCAAACCCAAGCGCCTCGCCAAGGCTCTCGCCGAAGTCGCGGCGGCCTCGCCGGCGCACGCCACCACCGTCCGCGCGGTGCTCCAATCCGCGCTCCGGGGGGACCCGGACGCCGCGCCCCGGGACATCGCCGCGCTCCTCTCGCTGCTCCACGAGCTCTCGGTCGCCGCCGGCGCCCGGGTGGACGATCCCCAGGCACGCGCCTGGCTCGAGGCTCAGCGTCGCGGGGGGCGCACCAAGACCTTGCGCGGCGCGCTCCTCGCGCTCTGAGTCGACCGCGCTCAGCCTGCGCGCACGAGCTCCACCGGGACGCCGGGCTCGATGCGATACCCGCCGTCGGCATGGACCAGGGCGTCGCCGAAGCCGCTCTTGCGCAGCGTGGAGACGGCGACTCGCAGCCGATGCTTGGCGCCTCGCGCGCCGGGCGCGTCGTCCGGCCAGCCCACCCGGAGCAAGGTCTCCGGCGTCTGCGCCTCGCCAGGCGCCAGGAGCCGCTCCAGCGCGAGGTGCCAGGCGAGCCGCGCCAGGGTGGGGTGGTTGGTGAGCGAATGCCGCGCGCCCTCCCGGAACACCGCGGCGCCGCGCCACCCGACGGCCAGTCCCTCGGCCGGCGGCTCGGGGAGAGCGTCCGGTACCTCGCGCTCCAGCACGCGGGCGACCAGCCGCACCTGGATCATGGAGCTCAGATCCGTCGCGCTCGGCGCGTCCAGCCGCCGCGCCGCGCGCGCGAAGGCGCGACTCCGCACCGCCGGGTCCGCGACCCGAGCCTCGGCGAGATCCCCGTGGGTGCTCATCAGCGCGAGGAGCGTCCGCGGCATGTCCCAGGTGGCCGCCGCGCGGAGCACGTCGAGAGTGCGCATGCCGTCGTCGACCTCGGCCGGCGCGCCGTCGCGGATGCGCAGCATCGCCTGCCACCCGCGGAAGAGGCCGCTGTAGACCATCGCGCCCGTCGCGTCGCAGCGGGTCACCGCGTCCGCATAGGCCTGGGCGTCGGGCGTGCCCCGCGTGTGCAGCGTCACCGCGCGGAAGCCGCGGAAGATGGCGTCGGAGATCCCCGACTGGAAGCGCTGCGCCAACTCGAGGCAGCGGTCGAGACGCTGCAGCGCGGTGTCGGTGTCCCCCTGGTCCAGGGCGATGCAGCCCAGCACGCCCCAAGCGTAGGCTTCGTGGGTCCCGTCGCCGACGTTGGCCGCGAAGGCGCGCCAGGCCTCGGCGTGCTCCCGCGCCCGCTCGTGGTGGGCGGCGTTGGCCTCGAGGAGCGTGTCCAGGGCCGCCACCAGGAGCGCCAGCCACGGGTCCACCTCCGCCCCGAGCGCGTCGTCGATCGCGCCCCGGAGCGTCAGCGCATCCTCCACGTTGCCGAAGCGCGCGTCGATCCACGCGAGCTGCGCCAACGCGCTGGCTTCGACATGGGGGTGCACGCCGGCCGCGAGCTCGCGCGCGGCGCGCAGCAGCCGCTGGGCCTGGAGGATCTCGATCTGCTCGGCGTGGACGAAGCCCCGGAGATAGGTCACCTCGGCGCGACGTGCCTGCGGCACCGAATCGTCCAAGAGCGCCATGGCCTCGTCGAGCATGGCGGTCAGGCCGTCGGTGGGGCCCCGGGACTCGGCCAATCGCCCCAGCGCCGCCGCCGCGGCCAGCGCGAGGTCCCGGCTGTCCGCGGTCTCCGACGCGGCCGCCCAGGCCACGGTGGACTGCAGCGCTCGCTCGTGGCGGACGATCCACGGCCGGCCCCCCGGACCATGGGCGTGCGCCTCCGCCTCCCGGGCCATGAAGCGCGCGTGGGCCGCGGCGAGGGCGGAGCGCTCCGCCTCGCTCATCCGCGCGGTGACCACCCGGCGCACCACCGCGTGGCTCCCGTAGGACGGCGGGCCGGAGCCCGTGCGCGCGCGCACCAGCGAGTGCTGCACGAGCCGCTCGAGATCCTCGGTGTTCGCCGGCGTCCCCACGAAGGACTCCAGCTCCTCCAGCGTGCATCCATCGGCCAGCCAGACCGCGTGCTCCAGGAGGCGCAGGGACGACACCGGCAAGCGCTCCAGCGAGGTGGCCACCGTGGGGCCCAGATGCGGATGCTCGCGCCCGGGCTCGGGTTCGGCGTCGGTGCGCTCCAGCTCGTCGGCCAGGCGCCCGATCCCGAGCGCCCGCACCCGGCCGGCGGTCACCGCCAGGGCCAGCGGCAGCCCGTCCAGGCGCTCGACCACGTCGGCCACCCGCTGCCAGGCGGCGTCATCCGCGTCGAGCGCGAGGTCGGCGCCCAGTCGCTCGGCGTGTTCCACGAAGAAGCGCACCGCCGGGCTCTCGCGGATCTGCTGCGACGTACGGCCCTCGGGCAGCGCCAGGGGCGGCACCTCGACCACCGCCGTCGCGTCGAGCGCGTGGACCACCCGCGAGGTCGCCACGCGGGTCACCCCGGCGCGCCGGAGCGAGCCCAGGAGGGCCAGCGCCTCGGGCTCCAGATCGTCGACCGCGTCCAGCGCGAGGGCGACCCCTTCGCGCTGGCGGAGCGCCACGAGCAGCGCCTCGCGCCGCCGGGCCGCGCTGCGTCCGCGAGTCGTCACCGCGAGCGCGTCGGCCAGGGTGCCCACCACCTCGTCCAAGGTCTCGTGGCCTTCGAGGGAGACCTCGGTCGCGCCGGCCTTGGTGGCCCAGGCCTCGAGGAGCCGCGTCTTGCCCACCCCGGGCGGACCCACCAGCAGGGCGCCGCCTACCTGGGCGCACACGTCCTCGATCTCCTCCAAGAGGGAGGCTCGACCGAAGGGGGCGGGGCGGACCATGGACTCCGACGGTACCCCCCTGGGGGCGACAGTGAAAGCGTCCGCTGTGTGGGGGCGCGAGGAGAGGGTCGGGACGAGTCGCGGGTCCAGGCGACCGCTCAGGCGCGCAGGCTCAGTAACACTCGCTCAGTACCACTCGCACTCGGCGGGTAGCGAGGGCACCCGCTCGGTCAGGGCCACGGCCACGCCGTACCCCTCGGGGGCCCCCATGGTGTTCCCGAACGACGTCTGCTGCACCACGTGCGCGCCGATGCGGCGGGCCACCTTGCCCAGCGCCGCCTTGGCCTTGCGGTCACCGCCGTAACCCCGGGGCTTCACCGTGATGTTGGCGATGGCCACGTGGGGGATCGTGTCCGGGAGCACCCCGGCGAGGACGCAGACGCGCTGCTCGTGGGGCGGGTAGGTCTCCTGCACCAGCGGGTCGATGGTCGTGCCGCGGCAGCCCGTGAGCAGGAGGATGGCGAGGAGGAGAAGCGCGTGGGGGAGGACTCGCATGGCGCGCTGCCTATCCCCGGCTCGCGACCCACGCAAGCCATGGCACGGCTCACGACTCATCGGCCGCGCGTTCGGCTCGGCGAGCCGGTCGGATCCACTGCCCCCAATGGCGGAGGGGCCTCAGGCGGAGCGCTGCTCGGCGCTCACCCAGGCGCGGGCCGCGGCGAGCACCGGCCGGTGCAGCGACTCGGGCAACTGCGCCCCCTCGACCACGATGGACTCGTCGGCCAGCAGCCGGATCCGGATGGAGACGGTGTCCGCCAGCACCATCTCCAGGTGCCACTCCTCGCCGTCGCGAAGCCCGCGCACGACGCGCACGGGGGACCTGAAGATACCGGACATGCCCCCGACGGTAGCCGGCTACAGTGGGGGCGAAAAGGGACGGCGAAGACGTGAATTCGGCCATCCGAAAGGGAGGTGTTGGATGATCCGATAGTCCCCGCCCGGGGGGGGCGTCAGTCGTCGCCGGTGACACTCCGGGCCTTGGCGCACCAGCGGTCGATGAGCCCGCCGAAGTCCATGCCCAGTTCGGTCACTTCACCCGAGTCGCCGTAGGCGATATGGACGACCTGCCCGTCGGCGAGGCGATATGCGAGCACCTCGCTGCTCTCGATGGACAGACAGACCACCGGTGGGATCGGCTCCCAGCCGTACTCCTCCACGAGCTCCGGGATCTTCTCGGTCACCTCGAAGAGGTCGTCGTTGGAGACCCAGTACAGAGTCGATAGGTAGAACCCGGTCTCGTCGTCCTCGTCCTCGTCCTCGTCGGCTTCCGCCATCGCGTCGACGTTGACCCGAGCATCCCGTGTCTGGAGAAATGCCGCCCACTCGACGGGGATGGCGGCACCCATGATCTCCCCGAGCCTGGCGGGGTCGGCGTCGTCGAGCGGCTCGGCGCAGAGGAACTCGCGCGCCTCTTCCGGCTCCTCGATGTCCAGGTCCTCGCAATGCCGCGCGAAGAGACGTTCGTTGAGGGCGACCAGTGTTTGGAGCGATTCCGTCATCGCCGCGCATACTGCTCGCGCCGCTCCCGCTAGGCTAGGGCAAGCGAGAATCGCCGGTCGACCCCTGGACCACCGTCAGTCCGCGAGCGCCACGTAGGCGACGTCGTACGTGTTGCCGTAGAGGTCCGAGCAGGGAGCGGAGCCCTCGGCGTAGGCGTCGTCGCGGAGCACGGCCTGGCGGTTGTCGACCAGCAGCCGGTCTACCCCGACGGTGACCTCCCCCCGCTCGCTATGAGCGATCACGGTGCCCCCGAAGCGGAGGCCCAGCTCGACCAACCCGACCGGCTCGCAGAAGTCCGAGAAGTGGTCCTGCACCTCCACACAGAGTCGCTCCACGCCGGCGGACAGCGGCCCGAGCGCCACCTCCCCGGTACTCGGGTCGACGCGCAGCAGGGTTCCCGCGCCGTGGTAGGCCACGACCTCGTCGTCGACGAGGACCGCGACGCCCCCGTCGTCCGGAGCCACGGTCACCTCTTGGCCTTCGGAGAGGGCTGGGATGCCCGGCAACTGCAGGCGGAACTCCTCGCCATCCTGCTCGAGGGTCAGTGTGACTTCCATCGGGTCGTCATCATTGACGGTGACCACCGTCGCGGTCCCGGCCTCGGGCTTCTCCATCTCCGGCGAACCCCCGATGGGCACCTCGATGGGGCCGCCGCAGCTCGGCAGCGCGACCGGCCCGTCCCCCGAGTCCGGCTTCGCCGCACCGAGATCCATCGTCTCGGCGGGGTCGGGGTTCGAGTCGCCGGCGTCGCTGCAGGCGGCGGCGAAGGCGATGGAAAGAAAGGCAGTGGTGTAGGCGAACGATCGAATGGGCATTTTCGATCTCTATCAGTGCAGAAAGAGTGCCGCTTCTGAGTGGGCGAAAATCCCTCGTATGAGGTGCGGCGACCATGACGGGTTTGTCGCGGCTGTCTCGTGCTGCCCGATTTGCTGCGCCGATCTGCGCCACCGCGGCCTCCGGCCGCGGTGAGAGCGTGACGCGAGCGTCGCCCCCGGAGCTGTCAGCGGCCGTCCGGCTCTTCGCGGTCGTCCGGCTCTTCGCGATACGCCTCGTCGATGGCCGCCCGCAGGTCGTCCACGGCCTTCTCTTCGGCGCCGAGTCGGAGGGCCCGGCCGAGGAGGTGCTCGGTCTTCTCCCGCGACGTCGCTGTCCCCGAGCGCGCCAGCGCGGTCCGTGCCTCGACCAAGTCGAGCAGCGCACGCAGGTCGTCGGGCGCCTCGGTGATCCGTTGGGTGGCCGCGTCCACTCGCTGGTCCGCCGCGGCCACCGACTCGCGCCGATGGCGACGGGCCGTGCGCTTCGGGCGGCACACCGAACACACGGCCCGGCTCAGCTTCACCGGCACGCCGTGGACCTCGCAGACCAACTTCTGCGCGGCCGCGGTGAAGAGCGTCGGCTCGCCGCAATCCGCGCAAGGCTCCGTGCGGTCCTCGTAGTGCGACTTCCCGGCGAGCATCGCGTGGCCGTCGATGATGGCGGAGTGGTCGATGATCGCCGTCCCCGACGCGCGACGCTCGGGCTTTCGTCCGCGTGAGCCTCGAGCCACGGGGTGGAGCCTAGAGCCCGGCGGACCCTTCGTCACTCCGGCCGCGGACCGGGCACCGGCGAGCCCCTGAACGAGACCGGTGGTCGGTGGGCCCCAGTCACACCCCTCGGCAACGGTCGATCGATGAAGTTCCACGAGGCGCCGAGAACGATACCCGGTCAGCACGGCCCCTGTCCCCACTGCGGCCAGCGACTCGGGATGCACTACTGGTTCGTCCGTCAGGTCGCGCGCGGCGTCCACGACGCGTGCCGCGCGGCGTTCTACGCCGCCAACGGCTGGCCGGTCCCCAAGCCCGCGCGCCCCCGCCGAGGTCGCCGCCGCTAGGTTGGGGCCGAGCGCTTGCACTGGAGAGCGATCGAAGTGGACGACGCGCGTGGTGCCCTGTGCGTGGTGCGCGGTGCTCGCCGCCCGAGAACGTCACAGCCCCCACGTAGCGTCCGCGCAGGAGGGGAAGACCATGGGAGCAGCCGTCGCGTTCGTTCGCGAGCAAGACCAGACGTATCGCCAGGCCGGGGAGGGAACGGCGCGGGAGGCGAGCGATAGGGCGAGGGGCGATACGAGCGCCGGACGGGAGCGGCTCGGGCGGGGCCAGGGCGATGGGGGCGCGGGGCAGGCCGCGCCGCCGAGACCGACCCTCGTCCCGCCCGTCGACTCCGGCCCCGATCCGCGGCTCGACCCGACGTCGGCGCATCAGGCCCTACTGACTCTCGCGGCGCGGCGCGCGGCGGACGACGTCGCCATGCTCGAGCCGCTCTTGGTGGCCCACGAGGGCCGCATC
>DCLA01000086.1 GCA_002320815.1 Myxococcales bacterium UBA1660 | reverse complement strand
GAATCACTGTGGCCGTGTACTAGCGGGTCAAACCAGACGCTCGCGCTCCCCCCGGCGCCGGTTCGTTTTCCGGCGCCGGCGCGAGTGTCCTCAAAGTCCGCCGTCTCCCCACGGCGAAGGAGGCCGAAGTGCGCCTGCAGCTCCTCGACAGAACTCTCTCCCCCGCCGCCGCCCTCGTGGTGATGGCGGCCTGCGCGGCACCGGTGGACGCGCCCGAAGCGGCCGGCCCCGTCGCCGCGGCCGCCCCCGAGCTCCTGGCGGGGCTCCCGGATCCGGACTCGCTGCCCGCCAGCGGCGCCATCGCCGGTCGCTACATCGTGATGCTCGACCCGGCCTTCGTGGACGGCGACGTCCTCGCCGAGGGCGCCGAGGCCGACCCGTCCGGCGGCCGCCCCGCGGGCACCGTCGACCCCGGTCACGCCGGCGTCTCCCGGGGCCTGGAGGCCGCCGCTGCCGAGCTCGCCGCCGACCACGGCCTGCACGTCGCGCGCGTGCTGCCCATCATCCAGGGTTTCGTCACCGACGGGTCCCCCGAGAGCGCCCTGGCCGCGCTCCAGGCCGACGACCGCGTGGCCCACGTCGAGGCCGACGCCGTCGTCCAGCTCACCGACACCCAGACCAACGCCCCCTGGGGCCTCGACCGCTCGGACCAGGCGGGGCTCCCCCTCGACGGCCGCTTCACCTACGAGGCCACCGGCGCCGGGGTCACCGCGTACGTCATCGACTCCGGGCTCCGCGCCACCCACAGCGAGTTCGCCGGCCGGGTCGGCGCCGGGGTCACCGCCGTCAACGACGGCAACGGCACCAGCGACTGCAACGGCCACGGCACCCACGTCGCCGGCACCGTGGCCGGCTCGACCTACGGCGTCGCCAAGGGCGCCACGGTGGTCCCGGTGCGCGTCTTCGGCTGTGGGCCCAGCGGCTCCTCGAGCGGCATCATCAGCGCCCTCGATTGGGTCGCGGCCAACGCCGCCAAGCCCGCCGTCGCCAACCTGAGCCTCGGAGGTCCCGCCTCCCGCGCCACCGACTCGGCCATCCAGGGCCTCACCGGGAGCGGCGTCACCGCCGTCGTCGCCGCCGGCAACGAGAACCAGGACGCCTGCAACGTCTCCCCCGCCCGGGAGCCCAGCGCCATCACCATCGGCGCCACCACCTCCCGGGACGCCCGCGCCAGCTTCTCCAACTACGGCACCTGCGTGGACCTGATGGCCCCCGGCCAGTCGATCCTCTCCGCCAGCTACGCCAGCAACTCCGGCACCGCGACCCTCTCCGGGACCTCGATGGCCTCGCCCCACGTCGCCGGCGCGGCCGCGCTCTACCTGGGCGTGAACCCCTCGGCGAGCCCGGCCCAGGTCGAGGGCGCGCTGATCGGCGGCGCCGCCACCGGCCGCCTCTCCTCGCTGGCCGGCTCGCCCAACGCGCTGCTGCAGGTCGGCTTCATCCGCGGCGGCGGCTCCACCCCCACGCCGACCCCCACCCCCGATCCGGAGCCCGAGCCCGAGCCCGAGCCGGATCCCGCCCCCTGCACCGGCTGCGACAGCTACGTGGGCGACCTCGACGGCGCCGGTGACCGCGACGTGCAGCCGGACGGCGAGTACTACTACGCCGGCTCCGGGGTCCATCGCGGCTACCTCCGCGGCGACGGCGGCGACCTGGTCCTGGCCCTCTACAAGTGGACCGGCTACGGCTGGTCCCGGGTGGCCCAGTCCAGCGGCGGCGGCGCCAGCCAGGACATCGCCTACTCCGGATCCGGCGGCTACTACACCTGGACGGTGACCTCGGCGAGCGGCGCCGCGGGCTACACCCTCTACCTCGACACGCCGTGATCCTCCGCGCCGCCATCGCGATCGTCGCGCTCGGCGCGGCCTGCGCCCCCACCGACTTCGGTGGGGGCTCGGGTCGTTTCCCGTGCGGCGAGAACGTCTGCGAGGCGGACCAGACCTGCTGCGGGTGCGGCTTCTGCGCCGCCCCCGGCCAGGACTGCCCGGACGCGAGCTGCGAGGCGGAGGACGCCTGGATCGACGACCCCTCGCTCCCCCCGCCGCCGTGCACCACCCGCTCCGACTGCCCGGCGAGCCACTACTGCGCCCGGGAGACCTGCGGCGCGGTGGGCACCTGCACCGAGCGGCCGAGCGAGTGCGCCGAGGAGGCGCTCGTCTGTGGCTGCGACGGGCGCGCGCACGCCGGAGCCTGCGCCGCCGCGGCCGCCGGGACCTCGGTGGACGCGAGCCGGAGCGACTGCGAGCCGGTCACCTGCGCCGCCATGGACGCCCTCGGCGAGGGGCTCTGCGGCGCCTTCTTCGGGTGGACCTTCGACGGCACCGGGTGCGCGCCGGTCACCGGCTGCGCCTGCACCGGGGCCGACTGCGGGGTGACCTTCGCCGAGCTGGTCGACTGTGAGGCTGCGTACGGAGCCTGCGCACCTTGAGGCACCTCACATCACCCCGTATACTCCCGGCCACCGAAGGGAGGGGACGGACCCGATGACGGTCGACTCCGGATTGATTCGACTCGAAGCGCATCTCGCCAAGCGGCCTCGCCGCGACTCCGAGGTGCGCCTCCGGCAGGATCCCTACGCCAGCCTGGCCGCCGTCGCCCAGCAGGGCGACCGCGAAGCCCTCGGCCAGCTCCTCCGGGTCGTCGCCCCTCGCCTGCGCGCGGCCGCCCGCGCCCTCTTCGGCGGCGACCACCCCGACGTCGACGACCTGGTCCAGGACTCGCTCATCGCCTTCGTCCATGCCCTGCCCGCCTTCGCCGGCCGCAGCAGCGTGATCCACTACGCCTACCGCATCACCGTCCGCGTGTGCCTCGCCGGCAAGCGCCGTAGCCGGGAGCGCGGTTCGCGCTACGAGCCCGTGGCCGACGTCGAGGTCTTCGGCGGCGAGAGCCCCGGCGACGAGCTGGCCAACGAGCGGCGCGAGGCCGTCCGGGATCTCCTCGAGGGCCTCCCCGAGAACCAGGCCGAGACCATGGCCCTCCGGGTCTGCCTGGGCATGAGCCTGAACGAGGTCGCTTCCGCCACCGACACCCCGGTCAACACCGTGCGCAGTCGGCTGCGCCTCGCCCGGGAGGCCATGCGGCGCGCCATCGAGGCCGACGCCCGCCTCAGCGATCTGATGGAGGGTTGGCTGTGACCGCGCCCTTCGAAGACCTCATCGACGACCTGCGCTCCGGCGCGATCGACGACACCGGCCAGCGGCGCCTCTCGATGGTCCTGCGGAGCCAGCGGAGCGCCGCCCTCGACCTGGCCCTGCTCGATCTCTTCGACGAGCCCCGCGCCCTCCAGGACGACGACTTCGCCGTGGACGACCTGGTCGCCGCGACCCTGGCCCAGGTGGACGAGAACCGGGAGAGCTCCGTGGCCCCGAGCCCGGCCCGCGCGAGCGCTCCGGTGCCGCCCCCGCCGCCGGTCCCCGACGTGCTCGAGCGGGCCAAGCACACCGCCGAGAAGCTGGCTCGGCAGACCGCCAACGACGGCTTCGTCCCGCGGATGCCCTTCGATCCCATCGTGCCCGCCGATCCGGCGGCCGCCCGCTCCACCGCCGAGCCGGCGATCACTCCGGTGAGCCGCAAGGCCCTCGGTCGCCCCTACTTCAGCGCCAACCTGACCACCACCCAGAAGCTCGCGGTCCAGCTCGCCAAGCGCCCCTTCCTGCGGCCCTGGCTGGCCGCCGCGGTGGTCCTCCTCTCGCTCTCCACCGGCTGGACCGCCCGGGGCCTCTTCATCCCCGAACCCGCGCCGCCGCCGCCGGTCGCCAAGATCGTCCCGGCCCCCGTCGAGGAAGAGGAGACCCGCAGCCTGGGCAGCGACGATCTCCTGGCCTTCGCCGAGAACGCCGTGGGCCGGGATCAGCTCGAGCGCGCCGCGCGCCTCTACGAAGAGCTGATCCGTCGCTTTCCCCGCTCCCCCGAGGCGCCCATGGCGCGGCTGGGTCTCGCGCGCCTGCAGCTCGAAGCGATGGACGCGCCGGCCGACGCCGCCGCCACCTACGCCGACTTCCTGGCCGCCCACCCCGACGACGACCTCGCCTCGGACGCCGCCCTCGGGCGCGCCCAGGCCCTCGAGGCGGCCGGTCACCGCGACGCCGCTGGCGCGTGGCGCGCCATCGCCCGCGACTACCCCGGCACCGAGGCCGCCGCCCAGGCCCGCCGGCACCGATGAGGGCCGCGCTCCTGGCGCTGGCCCTCGTGCTGACCCCGTTCTCCCCGGGACCCGCCCAGTCCGCGGGCTCCGCGGCGGCTCAGTCGTCTCCTGCGCCCTCGGCGCCGGCTTCCCCGCGCCCCACGGTCTGGCTCGTCGCCAACGCCGGCCGGCCCGCCGTGGTGCGGTACCTCGAGTCCCACCTGCGCGACGTGGCCATCCACACCGTCCGCCGCCCCACCGAGCTCCCCGCGCGCGAGGGGCTCGTGGTCACCGTGGAGCGCCGCGAGGCCACCATCGCCCGCCAGGTCGACGGCGAGCTCCGCGTGGTGCGCACCCTGAGCCTCCCCAGCGGCCTGGACACCGCCGGCCGCGCCCGCCTGGGCCACGCGCTGCGCACGCTCCTCGCGCGCTGATTGGGTACTCTGCGCGCCATGCGCATCGGAATCCATGGCGCCGGCTCCATCGGCTGTTTCGTCGGCGGGCGCCTCGCCGCCGCCGGACTCCCCGTGGTCCTGGTCGGTCGCGAGCGGCTGCAGCGCGAGATCGGCAACCACGGGCTCACCGTGTCCGACTTCGGCGAGCGCCTGGTGCTCCCCGCCGGCGCCGTCCGCTACGCGACCGATCCTCGCGCCCTCGCCGAGTGCGACGCGGTCCTGGTCTGCGTCAAGAGCGCCCAGACCGCCGAGGTCGCCGCCGAGCTCGCGGGGATCCTCCGGCCCGACGCGGTGGTGGCCAGCTTCCAGAACGGGGTCCGCAACCCCGAGACCCTCCGCGCCGCGCTCGGATCGCGACCGGTCGTGGCCAGCATCGTCGACTTCAACGTCGTCTCCCAGGGCGAGGGGGTCTTCCACCGCGGCACCGACGGCGGCCTGAAGCTGGAGCGGGTGGCCGGCGCCGACGCGCTGGCCCCCACCCTCCGCCGCGCAGGCCTCGAGGTGCTGGAGCTCGACGCCATCGCGCCGCACCAGTGGACCAAGCTGCTCATCAACCTGAACAACGCGGTGGTGGCCCTGACCGACGAGCCCACCCCTCGGCTCCTCCAGGACCCGACCCTTCGCCGGGTGGTCGCCGCGCTCATCGACGAAGCGGTCGGCGTGCTGCGCGCGGCCGGGATCCCCACCGCGCCCCTCCGCGGGCTGCCGGTGAGCGTGATGCCCAAGATCCTGCGGCTGCCCACCCCGCTGGTGCGCCTGGTGACTCGCCGCCAGATGAAGGTCGACCCGGAAGCCCGCTCCTCCATGTGGGAGGACCTCCAGCGCGGCCGGCCCACCGAGATCGACTACCTGAACGGCGAGATCCTCCGGGTCGCCGAGGCCCACGGCGCGAGCGCTCCGGTGAACGCGCGCCTGGTCGCCGCCGTCCGCGACGCCGAAGCGGCCGGCGGGGGGTCCCCCGGCACGAGCCCGGTCGCCCTGGCCCGCGCCCTCGGCGTGTGACGCGCCCGTCGCGCGCCGAGGCGACCATCCCTCCGCTCCCAGTTCGACGAGCGGCCGCGCCTCAGCGCGCTTCGAGGCGCACCACCGCGTTGTAGTCGGGCACTCCCCCGCCGCCGTCCCGGCGGCCCGGCGGCAGGAGCACGTTGGCCTCGGGCCAGTGCATCTGCAGGTTCCCGCGCATCATCGGCGCGGCGAAGAGCCGCCCATCGAAGGACCCGTGGTCGTTGAAGACCCGCACCCGCGCGTCGGCGTCGAGGCCCAGCCGGGCCATGTCGTCCGGGTGGATGAACACGTGGTCCCGCGCGGCGCCGGTCAGCGAGTCCACCTCGGCCTGGACCAGGCTGTTGAACTGCTTGCCCCGGCGGGTCGCCAGGTGGAACTCGCCCTGGGGGAGCCGCCGGTCCGGCGCCTCCGCGTAGGCGAAGTGGGCCTTGCCGTCCTCGGTGGGGAAGACCCCGCCTTCGCAGGTCCGGCGGCCGCCACGCTGGAACTGGTCGCCCTTCTTGCGCAGCGAGGTGATGCCCACGTACGCGGGGATGGTCTTCTCGATGTCCTCGCGGATCGCCGCGGTGTCCGCGAAGGTGATCGCGTCGGCCCGGTCCGGGCGCGCGGCGGCGACCATCTCGGTCACGATCCGCCACTCGTCGCGGGTCTCGCCGAAGCGGTTCCCGGAGATGGGCGGGTTGTAGATCACCCGGCGCTCGGTGGTGGTCTCGGTGAGCCCGTGGTCGTGCTCGTAGCGGGTACGCCCCGGGAGCAGATAGACCGCCTCCTGGGCGGGCACCAACATCGAGCTGTTGAGCACGATGTCCTGATGGACGCGCACCCGGACGCTCTCCAGCCGCCGCCGCGCGAGCTCCGGATCCGGCACCGTCTCCAGGAAGTTCCCACCGATGGCGTAGAGCAGCTCGAGGTCGCCCCGGTCGGCGGCGTCCAACATGCTCATCGTGTCCCAGCCGACCTCCGCCGGCGGCCGGAAGCCCCAGAGCGCCTCGAGCTCGTCGGCCCCGCGGTCGCTGATGGCGCGTCCCGGGAAGACGGTGGCGTAGGCGCCCATCTCCGCGCCGCCCTGGACCCCGGAGTGGCCGCGGATGGGCATCAGCCCGCACCCCGGTCGCCCGATGAAGCCCTGGCTGAGCCCGAGCTGACAGATGGCCGCCACCGACTCGGTGCCGTGGGTGTGCTGGGTGATCCCCATCGACCACACGAAGACCCCGGTCTTCGCCCGGTCGATCTCCGCGGCGAAGTCGATGACGTCCTCCATGCTGGCGCCGCTCTTGGCCACCAGCTCCTCCAGCGAGAGCTGCGCCAGCTCGGTCTCGTACTCGGACCACCCGGTGGTGTGCGCGTCCACGAAGTCCCTGGCGATGGCCCGCCGCCCGATGAGCAGCTTCTGCACCGCCTGCACGAAGGCGAGGTCACCGCCGGCGGTCACCCCGTAGAAGCGGTCGCCGACCTTGGTCCCCAGCACCGCGCTGTCGGCGTTGGAGGGGATCCAGTACCGGTCCATCCCCGGCTCTTCGTAGGTGTTGACCACCAGCACCTTGGTGCCGTGGCGCTTCTTGGCCTCGTAGAGGTACTTGAGCGCCACCGGCTGATCGTTGGCCGGGTTGGACCCGAAGAAGACGATCACGTCCGCCTCGAACCAATCGCGGTAGCTGCAGGTGCTCGCCGCCACGCCCAGGGTGGCCTTCATCGCCGCGGTCGACGGGCTGTGGCAGAGCCGCGCCGCGTTGTCGACGTGGGGCGACCCGTAGGCCCGCCAGGCCTTCTGCGCGGCGTAGTAGATCTCGTTGGTGATGCCCCGGCTGGTCAGGTAGAGCGCCGCCCGGTGCGGGTCGGTCGCCCGCAGCTCCGCGCCGATCTCCCGGGTCGCGGTGTCCCAGTCGATCCGCGTGAACCCCGGCTCGCCCGGCCGCCGGCGCATCGGATACGCCAGGCGCCCCAGGTCCCGCATGGCTCGCCCGTTCTTCGGGAGCTGGCTCACGTCGCCGAGGAGCGCGTGATCCATCGCGCCCATCGTGTTCAGGCGCAGCAGGTTCAGGCGCACTAAGCACAGGTGGGTGCCGTCGATGGTCCAGTCGTGCAGACCGCTGGTCCCGAGCGCGCAGCCGTCGCAGACACCGTCGTTCAGGACCTTGAGCGCGTAGCCGAGCTTCCCCTTGTTGGCCCAGGCGATCTTGGCCATCTCGAGGTAGTGGTGCGGCTTGGTCTCACCGATGCCGAAAGGCAGTCGCTTCATTGGTAGACCCTAGCAGGCCCCCCGCGATCCGGGCCCGCAGGAAGCCTGCAGGGCGAGTTCGGAAGTGCCCTGCCCCATGCGCCGCCGTCCGGCGGATGGCCGCCCAGTAAGCGACGACGAGGCGCTCACGATACGCTTCATCGTCGAGGCGGGGGGGCTGGCCCTGGGAGGGCGCGGAGATGTCCCATGCCCTTCGTGTCGGCCGGGTGGCGCCTCCGCTACCTGAGTCCCCAGACGGATCACAGGTGATCCCCAGTTTTCCACAGGCTGTGTGGACACTGGGGATATCCGTTCCCACGCGGACCCGTCGATCGCCCTAGGACCCCTACGCCACAGGGCGATCGGGGCCCTGGGGAAAGTCTCCGGGGCCTCCGGGACGGGGTGGAGAATCCTTGAGTTTTTCCCACCGCTCGGGCCACGAGCGGATCGCCGACGGGGGCAGAAGTGACCTATCCGACACGCAGTTGTGCAACTTTGGGACTAGCCACGGCCCGGGGCCAGCTTTATCATCGTTTTCGTCGTCATCTCGGCGACTCAACACTGGCGGTGAGACGGCCATGAGGCCCGCAATGGTGCGAAATCTCGAACGAATCGGCGTCCGCGAGGGCTGCCATCGGGCGAAGTCCCGCTGCCAAAACCGCGCGTTCCATTTCGGGCGCGTATCAACAACCAAGAACGCTTCGAGAGAGGTCTGGCCCTTGGAGGCCAGAGACCCCGAAGCGCCGGCGAAGCCGGGGGAGGTCTGAAAGCATGGACAGTACTAACTCGCTCTCACCGGAGGTCGCTACGCGCTAATTCGAAGGGCGGCCTCGGTCGCCATCGATGACGAAACGCGTCGATTGACTCGCTCCGGCTAGGGAGCATTGGACGGGGCAGCATCCAAGAGGATGCTGCCTCGTTCTTATTTACGGGGGGTTCTCGCCCGGCGGAACGCGCCGGAGCTCAGGGGCTCAGCGGCCAGGTGATGCGCAGCTCGGTCCGGGCGGCGCACCCCTCGAGCTCGAGCACCAGGTGCTCGTCCTCGCGCCGGATCGGCACCGGGCGCACCAACCCCGTCCCCGCATCGCAGGCGCTCCCGAAGGCCGCCTCGGCGTCGGGGACCCCGGTCACCACCAGCCGCGCCGTCCGCGCCTTGTAGCGACACAGGTGCTCCACGGTCGCATAGGGCGCCGCGGTCTCGCCCCGCCGCGAGCGCATCTCGGCCACGGTCCGCGGCAGCGCCCCGCGGATCCGGTAGCTCCGCGCCTCGCTCAGGGGGAGCGCCAGCGCGTAGGGCATCGCCCGCTCCTCGCCGTCGACCATCAGGCTCCCGTCCGTGTGGACGGTGTCGACGTAGTGCGGGGGTCGACCGGCCCGCAGGTCGGCGTCCACCGTGCGGCTCACGTGCAGGTCGTAGACCGACCCCCGGGCCGCGAGGCGCACGTGGGCGGCGTCGAGACCCACCCGGGGTTCGTCGGCGGCGGGTCCCAGCCGGAGTCGCTCGTCGGCAGTGGGGACCACCTGCCAGCGAGCTCCGTCCCGCTCGGCGCAGACCAGCGCGCGCACGTCCAGGGCCCCGCGAGCCTTGCCGGCGTAGCCGAAGGACACCGCCTCCACCTGGAGCGCCTCCGGCGAGAGCTCGACCACGTTGAAGCTCGGCCAGATCCGCGCCGACCGGCGCGTCGCCGACTGCCGCACACTCTGGGCGCACCCCGCCGATCCCGCGCTGCAGATCACCACGTCGCCCTCGCTGTCCCGGGGACTCTGGACCACCCGGGCGGTCGGATTGTGCTTGTGTCCATGGAGCACCAGCACCGGGCGCCGCAGGGTGTGCAGCATGCTCAGCGCGCTCCCGGCCCCGAGGGCGGTCACCATCCACTCCTCTCGATCCGCGTGGGCGACGATCTTGGGCAGCACCCGCTCGAGGCCCCACTGGAGCAGGCGCGGCTGCGCGTCGGCGTCGATGGGATCCTCGTCGGTGACCGGGGTGGGGATGAGGTGATGGTGCAGCAGGAGGAGCACCGGCCAGTCGGGCTCGGCGTCGCCGATGCGCGCCGCCGCGGCCAGGAGGTCCTCGGTGCGGAGGGTCCCGCCGGCGCCCAGGAAGCCGCTGGGCAGGTGCGCCGAGTCGTAGGCCACCAGGTGCAGGGGCTGCCCGTGGAACTCCGGCGGCACCAGCTCGGCCAGGAAAGGCGCGCGGGTCCCGTGGACGCGCACGTGCGGCGGCGTGCGGCGCGCGAGGGCGACCAGGAGGTCGTTGCGCTCCGGGCCCATGATGCCGCGGATCCGCCGGTCGTGGTTCCCGGGGACGACGACCGTCGACGGGGCCTCGCCGAGCGCCTCGTGGATCCGGTCCAGCCAGTCCATGAAGTACGCCGTGGCCCGGGCGGGCTCGAGGTTCGCGCTGTCGAAGATGTCCCCGGTGACGACCACCAGGTCGACCTCGCGCCCCCGGTCCCGACGGTCGGCCGCCACGGCGTCCACCAGGGCCTCGAGGATGGGCTCTCGGTCGCTCGCCTCGGGGTCGAGGTGCAGGTCGGAGAGATGGAGGACGACGCTCACCCGCGCACCCTCGGTCGACGCCGGATCGACCGGGTGACGAACCTCCGACGAGCGCGTGACGACTCGCGCGAACCGCCATCACGCGGACGCGCGCTCCCCGCGACCTACTTCTCGTAGGGGGGGAACTGCGGGACGGTGTCCGGGATCGGCCACTGCTCGCCCCAGATCGAGGCGCCGCCGTCGATGGTCAGGGTCTGCCCGGTGATGAAGTCCGCCTGCGGGGAGCAGAGGTAGACCACCAGGTGCGCCACCTCGCGCGGATGCCCCAGGCGCTTGAGCGGGTTGGCCTTCTTGGCCTGCACCAGGAGCTGGGGCGGGTACTGCTTGGTCCCGCTGCTCTCGATGACCCCCGGCGCCACCGCGTTGCAGCGGATGCCGAACTGGCTCCACTCCACGGCCAGGGTCTTGGTCATGTTGTCCACGCCCGCGCGCGCCGCGCCGGTGTGCACCATCCCCGGGAAACCGCGGCTGACCTCGGCGATGACGTTGACGATGCGGCCCTGCTTGCGGGGGATCATCGCGCGGCTCGCCACCGCGTGGGTCATGTTCCAGGTGCCCAGGAGGTTGTTGCGCACGACCGCCTCGAAGCCGCGGGACGAGAGATGCTGCGCCGTCGTCGGGAACTGACCCCCGGCGTTGTTCACCAGGATGTCGGTGGGCCCCAGGGCCTCCACCGTACCGTCCACGAAGGCCGCCACGGCGTCCGCGTCCCGGATGTCGCAGCTCGCCTGGTGGACCCTGGCGCCCTCGCGGAGCGCGGCGAGCTCCTCCGCCGCCTGCACCAGCGGCTCGGGTCGGCGTCCGCAGATGGCCACGTCGGCGCCCAGATGGATCAGCTCCTCGGCGATGGCCCGGCCGATGCCGGTCCCGCCGCCGGTGATCAGCGCGACCCGTCCCTCGAAGAGCCCCGCGCGGAAGATCGTCTCCATGGGGCCCTCGTATACCGGAAACCCCGGTGGGCGTCAGTCGCCGTCGAGAAGCGTGGCCACGAGCTGGCGGAGCTCGTCGGTCTCGAAGGGCTTGCCCAGGGAGGCGTCGACCTTCAGCCGATCGGCGACCTGCTCGCGGACGGCGCTGGCGCTGAGCAGGATCACCGGGAGCCGGTCGTGGCGTCGCCGGAGCTCCAGGAGGAGCTCTTCGCCCTCCATGCCCGGCATCATGAGATCGGTGATCAGGAGATCCACCGGGTGGGTCGCGATGTGCTCGAGGGCCGCCTCGCCGTCGGTCACGCTGGCCACGGCGTAGCCGTCGTGCCCGAGCATCCGGCAGACCATCTTGGCCAGGTCCAGATCGTCCTCGACGACCAGGACATGTTTCGTGACCGTCACCGATCATTTCCTACTGCCCGGGTGAGACCCCGGCAAGTCTCCGGCAGCGCTCCGGGGTGCCGCCCTGGCCGTTGTGCTCTAGCATCCGGGCGATGGCCGACGACGCCGCGCGAACCGACGAATCGCCCACCCCCGCGGACGCCCCGCAGGGTCCCCTCGGCGAGGCCGAAGCCGCGTTCGCGCGCGGGGACTACGCCGCCGTGCGCCGCCTCGCCCAGCCCCTCGCCGCCGGCGACGGCCCCGACGCCACCGCGGCCGCCGATCTCCTCCGCCGGATCTCGGTGGACCCGGCGCAGGTCGGGGTGCTCGTCGGTTGCGTGCTCTTCTTCATCTACATCGCCTGGAAGTACGTCTTTTGACCCGCTGCATCTTCTTCGCCCTCGTCTCCTCTCTGGCCCTCGGCTGCGGTGGCGCTCAGGACGCCGGCGCCGGCGAGGAGGGCATCGACCCCGCGCGCCTCTACCCCCTGCAGGAGGGGAACGTGTGGAGCTACGACGTGGACACCGGCATCGAGACGGTGCTGGGCACCTTCCGGGTGGTCGACGTCCAGGGCCCTCGCGCCTCGGTGGAGGTGAACGGCGGCGTCGAGACCCTGGTGTACGAGACGACCCCCGAAGGCATCCGCCGACCCAACGAGGAAGTCTGGGTCCTCAAGCGTCCCGTCCAGGTGGGCGCCCGCTGGCCCGCCCCCGGCGGCCGCGAAGCCGAGGTGCTCTCCATCGACGCCCGGGTCGAGGTCTTCGCCGGGACCTTCGAGGATTGCGTCGAGGTCCGCGAGGCCGACGCCCGGCAGACCGTCACCACCACCTACTGCCCGGACGTGGGCCCGGTGGTCCTGGTGACCGAGGCCACCAGCGAGTACGGCGGCGCGACCGCGCGGGTCGAGGGGAAGCTGCGCGCCTACCTGCTCGAAGACGCCGCCGCCGAGTAGGCGGGCGGGAGCGGCGCCGCGCGCGGCGGGCGCCGCGGTCAGAACCCCGGGTCGCGCGCGATGCCGGGGCGCATCAGGGCCCCGCTCGAACGGGCGGGCGCCGACGCCGGCGCTCGGCGGGTCCGTCGCGTGGCCCGCATCCGGGTCGGCGCCGGGCTGGGCGCCGCGGCGACCGGCTCGGGCTCCTCGGGCAGCTCGATGTCCGACAGAGCCAGCGCCTCGCCGTCGGAGGCCCCGAGAGTGAACGCGACCACCTCCGAGCCCCGCCGTAGCTCGACGCGGACCGGGCTGCCGTCCGTGGGCAGCTCGGCGCTGCGCCCCGCGCGGCCCCCGAGCCGGAGCTCGACGTCGTCGGGCACCCCGCTCACCTGGAGCGCCAGGGGCCGCGGGGTCACCTCGCGCTCCTCGGGCTCGTCGCTCGCTTCCGCGACGGCCTCGGGCGCGGCTTCCGTGGGCGCGACTTCGGTGGGCGCGGCTTCTTCCGGACCCGCCGCGACCTCGGTGGGCGCCGCGGCCGTCGGCGGAGCCGCCGGGACCTCGTCGTCGCCACCGGTCAGGCGCCCCACGAGGAGCCCGACCAGGAGACACGCGACGGCCACCGCGGCGAGCCCCGCCGGCGAGCGCAAGAAGCCACCTCCCGCCACCGGGAGCGCGTCGTCGTCGCCGTCGGCCGCTGCCGGGAGCGGCCGGGAGGCGGCGCTCCGGTCGGCGGCCGGCCCGCCCATGAACATCGAGGTGGCGCCGCCGCCCGCGGCGGGTCGCTCGGCCGGCTCGGCTTCCTCGAGCTCGTCGGCCGGCGCGGCTTCCGCGGGGTCGTCCGCCGACTCGGCCCGGGCCGGCTCGTCCGGGAGCTCGGAGATGCTGGGCGCCCCGACGCCGACGACCGGGGGCGGGATGGAGTCGCTCGGGCGCCCGGCGCCCTCGTCGAGGGTCCGGTCCATCTCGCTCGACGGAGCGGCGAGGCCGACCACGGGGGCGTCGTCGTCCTCGGCGACGGCTTCGAGGTCCGCGTCTTCCAGGTCCGCGTCGTCGAGGATCGGCGGCGCGACCCCGTCGAGGGTCCGCTTGCTCAGCTTCGGCGCGCCAGGCGCGCTAGGCGCGGAAGGGGACGCGCTAGCCTTCGGCGGCGCGTCCGACGACGTTCCCTTCGCCGCGGCCACCCCCGAGGGCGAAGGGACCCCGGGCAACGTGCGCTTCGACGGCGCCGGAACGCCCCGCAGGGTCTTCTGGGCGCGCGGCGGCGGAGGCGGAGCCGAGGGGCGCGGCGGCGGAGCCGAGGGGCGCGGCGGAGGCGCGGAGCTGCGGACCGCGGCCGGCGGCGGCGGCGGCGGCGCCGTCCGGATGACCGCCGGAACCGCCGGGGCCTTGGGCACCGCGGTCTTGCCGTAGGGCTGCGTCGCGGGCGGCCGGATGGAGGGCTTCTCGCCCTTCTGGCTCATCCGCACCGCCGCGTTGAGCGCCGTCCGCATCGCCCACGCGCTGGCGTAGCGCTTGGCCGGCGAGGCGTGCAGCGCGCGGTCCACGAGCTGGGTGAGTGAAGCGGCCAGCCGCGGCTTCACCTCGGCGATCGAGCGGCCCGCCTCGGGCAGCTCGCCCGAGAGCCCCAGGTGGAGGATGGCGCCGATGGCGTAGAGGTCGTCCCGCGCGTCGTGGGGCGCGTCGGTCCCCGCGTCGGGCGGCCGAAAGGCGCCCGATCGCGCCACCAGGGTGGGCTCGTCGCCGTCCGTGCCCCAGCCGTCGCCGAAGGCCAGGGCGCGACCGAGCCCGAAGCCGACGACCTTCACCGAGCCGTCGTCGTCGACCAGCACGTTGCCCGGCTCGAGGTCCCCGTGGACCACCCGCACCCGGTGCGCGGCCTCGAGCGCGCGCAGGGCTCCGTCCACCGCGCTGGCCAGGGTCTCCAGGTCGATGCCCTCGTCGATCATCACGCCGAGGCTCTCGCCCTCCACCAGCGCCATCGCCGCGTAGGGGTTGCCGGCGTCGTCCTCGTCCACCTCGTGGACCTGCGGGATCTGATCGGCCTTCACCCGGGTGAGCGCGCCGAGGTCCTTGCGGAAGCGGGCGCGCACCTTCTCGAAGAGCGCCTCGTCCATCAGCCCCTGGCCGTCGGCCACGGCGAGCGCGACGGTCGCTCCGTCCTCGGTGCGGGTCGCCTGGTAGACGATGCCCGCGGGGTTGCGGCCCAGCGGCACGCCGAGCTCGTATCGGTCGCTGAAGCTCATGGCCGAGCCGCGTGGAGGTGGGATCCCATTCGCAGCGATTGTAGGATGCCCAGCCATGCGCCGTCACCTCCCCCTCCTCGCTCTCCTCCTCGCGCCCTCGATCGCAGTCGCTCAGGGTTCCGACGAGGACGTGGCGCGCGCGCGAGATCTCTTCGGCGAAGGCGTCGAGCAGCACGAGGCGCGGCGCTACGACGAGGCCGTCGAGACCTTCCGGGCGGTGCTGGCCATCCGGTCCGCTCCCGCCGTCCGCTACAACCTCGCGCTCAACCTCTTCGAGCTGGGCCAGTACCCCGAGGCCGACGCGGAGCTCGAGCTCCTCCTGGCCGACCCGGCCTCGCCCCCGGAGCTGAAGGCCCAGGCCCGGGAGCTCCAGACCCACATGACCGAGCGGGGCGGGCAGGTCCGGGTGGAGGCGGAGATCACCGAAGGTCGCCACGTGGAGATCGACGGCTACCCCCTCGCCGAGCCCCAGCGCCCCACCCGGGTGCTGGCCGGCACCCACCGGGTCACCGTCCTGGAGGGCGACCAGCCGGTCGCCGAAGAGGTGATCACCGTGAACGTCGGCCAGACCCACTCGGCGCGCCCCACCGCCGCGACCGCGGACTCGGGCCCCAACCTCTTCGAGCGCGCCGCGGCGCGACCGGTGGCCAAGGACTGGCGCTTCTGGACCGCCCTCGGGGTCGTCGCGGCCATCGGGGTCACGCTGGTGGTCCTCACCATCGTCGACGACGACACTGGCGCCGGCGCGATGCCCCTCGTCTCCTGGTAGCCCCCCCATGACGGCAGCGACACCCGTGGTCGCGGCCCAGGCGCTCGGCCGCTCCTTCGGCCCGCGTGTGGCGCTGCGCGACGTCACCTTCACGCTCGACGCGGGCGAGCGGGTCGGCCTGGTCGGCCGCAACGGCGCCGGCAAGAGCACCCTGCTGCGTCTGCTCGCCGGGCTCCTCGATCCCAGCGCGGGCTCCCTGCGGCTCTTCGGCGCCCAGCCCACGGTCGCCCCCGGGTGGCGCGCGCAGATCGGCTACGTCCCCGAGCGGCCGCCGGTCCACGAGCGGATGCGCGTCGGCGCCTTTCTGGAGCACGTGGCCGCTCTCCGCGGCCTCGCCGATCCCGCGCGGGCGGCCGCGGAGGTCGCCGACCGATGCGGCCTCACCGACCCGGGCGCGCGCATCGCCACCCTCTCCCACGGGTACCGGCAGCGGGTGGGGCTCGCCCAGGCGCTGGTCCACCGGCCCCAGCTCCTCCTCCTCGACGAGCCGACCTCCGGGCTCGACCCGGTCCAGGTGGCCGAGCTGGGCGAGCTCCTCGCCGGCCTCGAGGCCACGGTGATCCTCTCCTCGCACCGGCTGGTCGAGCTGACCCGCATCGCCGACCGCTTCCTGGTCCTGAGCGCCGGGAACCTCCTCGCCGACGAACGGGACGCCGACGCGACCCGGCTGGAGTCCCTCCTGCGTGGGGAGACGCCGTGAGGGCCGCCGGCGCGATCGCTCGCCGGGAGCTCGCCGCGCTCTTCGGCGAAGGCGCGGGGTGGCTCCTCCTCGGGGCCCTGGCCCTGGTGCAGGCCATCCACGGCGTCGCCTTCGCCCTGGACGAGCGGCGCACCGCGGAAGCGGCGTTGGCCATCGACCTGCACCACGCCGGCTACGGCATGGAGATCGGCGCCTTGGCGCTGGTGGCCCTGAGCGCCCGCGACGCCCACGCGGCCCTGCTCTGGCGCACCAGCGCCGTCCGCACCGGCGCCGTGGTGGCCGGCCGCCTCGCGGCCGATCTCGGGTGGCTCGCGCTGGCGGTCCTGGTCTCCCTCCCGGTCCCGCTCCTCGTCGCCACGAGCGGTGCCATCGGGACCGGGCACCTGGTCGCCGGAGCGCTGGGGCTCTTCGGGGTCGGCCTCGTCGCGGTGACCCTCGCGCGGGCCGCGGTGGCGCGGCTCGGTCTCGGTGGGGTCCTGGCCGCCGGGGCGCTCCTCGGCGCGCTGGAACTGGCGCCCCTCGCCGCCGACCACGTCCCCGCGGGTGTACGCGGGGTGCTGAGCGAAGCGGGCCCCGTGTGGTCGCACCTCGACACCCTCCGCCGGGGCGTCGTCGATGGCGCCGACCTCGCGTTCTTCGCGGCCATCGCCCTCGTGGCCGTCGCCCTCACCGTCGCCGGGCAAGAGGAGCGCCGATGGGGCCACTGAGTCGGCGCCGGCGTAGCGCCCTGGGCGTGGTCCTCGCGGCGCTCGTCGCCTGCGCGCTCTGGGCCGGAGCCCGCGCGGCGGAGTGGCGTGCCGACGTGTCCCTCGCGGCGTTGAGCGCGCCCGCGCCGGCGACCGTGGCCGCCTTCCGCGACTCGGGCACCGATGTCGAGCTCCTGGCGTTCTTCGACGAGCGCGATCCCATCTGGGCCCGCCTGGAGCCCTGGCTCGCGGCGCTCGCCGGGCAGCGCGTCCGCGTAAGTCGGGTGACCCCGGGGCGCGAGCCCGCCCTCGAACGCGAGCACGAGGTCGTCGGCGCCGGGGTCCTGGTCGTCGCCACGCGGGGCGCGAGCGAGCGCGTCGTGGTCGGCACTCGACCCGCCGTGGCCCGGCGCTCCTTCGCGCGGCTCGATGGCGAGGTGGTCGCCGCCCTCGGCCGCGCCCTCGCGCCGCCGCGCCTGGCCCTCTTCGTCGCGGGGCACGGCGAGCGGGAGCCCCAGGCGCGCCTCCGCGCCTTGCTCGCGGGAGCCGGGTTGGAGGTGCGCTCCTGGGACCTCGCCCGCGCGATCCCGGCGGCGGAGCGCCCCTTGGTCGTCTGGCTCGATCCCGCGGGTCCCGGCCGCGAGACCGAGAGCCGGGCCCTGAGCCGCTTCATGCGCGAGGGCGGCCGGCTCCTCGCCGTCTTCGAGCGCGCCCCCGATGCGCCGCTCCTGACCAGCCTCGGCGTCCGAGCCCAGCCCGGATTGCTCCGGGGCCCCGAGGGCGACGAGCGGCTCCGCGCCCAGGCCTCCGGGGCGCATCCCCTGACCGCCGAGCTCCCGGCGCCGCTCACCGTGGACGGGGCCCGCGGCTTCGCGCGATTGGGCGAAGCCCGCGCCGTGGCGCCGCTGTGGATCCCCCGCGCCTACCCCGACGCGGACGGCGACGGCGCGCGCGGTGTCGGAGAACCCCTCCGCGAGCAGGCGGTGATGACCACCCGCGCCTTCGTTCCCCGCGCGGGCCTGGAGCGCGAGGGCCGCGCCGTGGTGCTCGGCGACGCCGACCTCCTCGGCGACGAGGGGCTCCGGCGCCCCGGCGAGGCGGCGCTCGCGCGCCGGATTCTGGAGTGGTTGGTGGAGGACGACGAGGCCCGCCGGCCGGTGGCTCCGCTGCCGCCGCCGGCCGAGATCGATCTCCTCGGCCCCGAGCACCGCAGCCGCACCTTCGCGTTCCTCTTCGGGCTGCCCGCCGCGCTAATCCTGATCGGCGGCGCCCAGCGGATCCGCTCCCGGCGGTAGCCGGCTGACTCAGCCGGTGTTCTGGAGGCCCCGCGCGATGCCGCGCACCGTGCTGAAGAGGGCCTCGAGCCGCTCCCCCGCCGGCCGCCCTTCCGCGCGCCAGGCGCGGAGCAGCGCGATCTGCGCGAAGCTCATCGGGTCGATGTAGGGGTTCCGCAGGTTGAGCGTCCGGTCCAGGGTCGGCTCCCCTTCGAGGATGCGCTCGCTGGCCCGCACCCGCAGAATCAACTCCCGGGTCCGCGCGTGCTCCTCGAGCACCACCTCGAAGATCCCGCGGCTCGCCTCGTCGGCGAGCTCGGCGTAGCGGGCGGCGATCTCCATGTCGGTCTTGGCGAGCACCATCTCGATGTCCGCCAGCAGCGTGTCGAAGAAGGGCCACTCCCGCGCCAGGGTCCGGACCGTCTCCAGCGACGTGGCCTCGATGCCCGCCTGCAGTCCGCTGCCGGCGCCGAACCAGCCGGGCACGATCTGCCGGCTCTGGGTCCAGGCGAAGACCCAGGGGATGGCCCGGAGGTCCTCGAGCCCGGCCTGCTTCCGCCGCGAGGCCGGCCGCGATCCGATGGCCATCCGCTCGATCACGTCGATGGGCGTGGCCGCCCGGAAGTAGGTCAGGAAGCGCGGGTCCTCGACCAGCGCCCGATAGGCCGAGCGGCTGGCGGTGGCCATGGTCTCCATCAGCGTGGCGCGCGGCTCGCTGGCCTCGAGCTGGGCCCGCGGCACCGCGCCCGCGGTCCGCTGAAGCACCGCCCCGGTCGCCAGCTCCAGGGAGCGCAGCGCGATCCCGCGGAGCCCGTAGCGCGCGTGGATGATCTCCCCCTGCTCGGTCATGCGCAGGTGGCCCCCCACGCTGCCCGGCGGCGCGGCCAAGACGGCCTCCCGGGTCTTGGTGCCGCCACGGCTGATCGTGCCGCCGCGACCATGGAAGATGGTCAGCTCGACGCCGGCGCCGGTGCAGGCCTCCACCAGATCCCGTTGGCCCTGCTGGAGCGCCCAGCGCGCGGCCATGATCCCGGCGTCCTTTCCGCTGTCCGAGTAGCCCACCATGACCATCTGCCGGTCGCCCCGACGCCGGAGGTGCTCGCGGTAGACCGGCTCGGCGAAGAGCGCCTCCATGGTCTCGCGGGCGCCGAAGAGGTCGTCGGCGGTCTCGAAGAGCGGCGCGATGTCCAGGGTGACCGCGTCGCCCGTGCCCACGCCCGCGACCTTGGCCAGGAGCAGCACCGCGAGCGGGTCGTCGGGCCCGCGGGCCATGCTGATGATGTACGGACCCACCGCGTGCTCGGCCATCGTCCGCTGGGCCTCGGCGACGGCCCGCAACATGGCCAGGGTGCGCTCGAGGTCCGGCCCCGGCTCCGCGGGCACCGGGACCTCGCGGCCCAACGCCTCGAGGAGGACCCGGGTGCGCTCCTCGGCGCTCCGCTCCACGAAGCCCTCGTCGCCCAGGAGATCGGCGATGGCCCGCCGATGGACCAGCGAATCCTGCCGGATGTCGATGGTGGCCAGGTGGAACCCGAAGGTCTCCGCGCGCCGCCGAAGCCTGCGGACCCGGTACCCGGCGGCGGCGTCCGAGGCCTCGGCCATGGTGGCCTCGATGAGGCGCAGGTCGTCCTGGAACTCGCTGGCGTGGGGATAGGCGCCGGCGCCGTCTTCCTGGGTCGCGCGGATCCGCGCCGCCATCAGCAGACAGAGGTTCCGGTAGGGCATGTCCCCGTAGCGCGCCTCCAGCGCGCTGGCGGCCTCGGGCACCAGCGTGGCGTAGCGACCGAAGAGCTCGCCCACCCGCGGGTCGATGGCGCCGCCGGCATCCGAGAGGCTGAGGTGGTCGGCCAGCTCGTGGAGCTCGTCCACGTAGCGGTCGAGCACCAGCTTCCGCTGCCGGGCCAGGGTGCGCCCGAAGGTGTCCGCGCCGACGTTGGGGTTGCCGTCCATGTCGCCGCCGACCCAGCTGCCGAAGCGCAGGAGCCGATCGGGCGCGGCCCAGGTCGGGTGCTCCGGCCACTGCTCGGCGATGGCCTCCTCGAGCTCTTCGAAGAACGCCGGGACCGCGCGGTAGATCACCGTGACCAGGTAGAAAGCCACGTGCTCCACCTCGTCGGCCACCGTGGGCCGGGTGCCGTGCTCGGAGGTGGTCCAGGAGCTGGCCAGCTCGGCCCGGATGCGACCCAGGGCGGCTCGATCCTCGCGCGGCGTGAGGTGGGCCCGGTCGAAGCGATCCACCAGCGCGTAGGCGATCCGCTGTTCCTTGCGCAGGATGGTCCGCCGGATCGCCTCCGAGGGGTGCGCCGTGAAGACCGGCGCGATGGTCATCTTCTCCAGCGCGCCGGTGACCACCTCGCGCGAGAAGCCCCGCTCGGCGAGCTCGGCGACGATGGCCCGCACGCCGCCCGGCTGGGGCTGCTCCTGCCGCTCGTGGACCCGCCGGCGCCGGATGCGATGCACCCGCTCGGCCATGTTCACCAGCCCGAAGTACGCGCTGAAGGCGCGGACCACGGTGCGGACCTTCTCCGCGTCGTGCTGCTCCAGGAAAGCCGAGAGCCGGTCCGCGGCCGTCGGGTCGCCCGCGCGGCGCGCGCGCGCCGTGCGCCGGATGGACTCGACCGCGTCGAAGAGCGGCTGACCCTCGAGGTCGACGAGGAGCTTCCCCAGCATGGCGCCGAGGGTGCGGACGTCGTCCCGGAGGGCGGCGTCGGTGGACGGGAAATCGATGGAGGAGGAAGGCTCGGTCACCGCGCGCGAGCATGGGACCCGGGCCCGTCCTCCGCCACCCTCTTCACTCGTCGGGGAGGCAGACGTCCGATCGGATCAGGAAGCGGACGCCCCGCGGGGCCTCGATGGAGAACCCCGCGCCGCGGCCGGGGACCACGTCCAGGGTCAGCCGGGTGTGCTTCCAGCGTTCCCATTGGTGGCCCCCGATGTAGAAGGGCTGGCCGCCGACTTCGCCGAGCTTCACGTCCCGGGCGCCCAGACGCATCTCACCGCGCGGGTAGCACATCGGGGCGCTCCCATCGCAGCAGCCGCCGGACTGATGGAACATCAGCGGGCCGTGCTCTTCGACCAACGAGGCGACGAGGTCGAGCGCGGCCGGCGTCGCGCTCACGCTCGCCGTCGGCGCGCGCTCGTCCGCCATCAGAAGAAGCCCATCGGGTTGGTGTCGTAGCTGACCAGGAGGTTCTTGGTCTGCTGGTAGTGGTCGAGCATCATCTTGTGGTTCTCGCGACCGATGCCCGACTGCTTGTAGCCACCGAAGGCCGCGTGGGCCGGGTAGAGATGGTAGCAGTTGGTCCACACGCGACCGGCCTCGATGGCGCGCCCGGCCTTGAAGGCCTTGTGCACGCTGCGGGTCCAGACGCCGGCGCCGAGGCCGTAGAGGGTGTCGTTGGCGATCTCGATGGCCTGGTCGAAGCCGTCGAAACGCGCGACGGACACGACCGGCCCGAAGATCTCCTCCTGGAAGACGCGCATCTCGTTGTTGCCCTCGAAGATGGTCGGCATGACGTAGTAGCCGTCCGCCAGCTCGCCGGGCATGGAGGCGCGCTCGCCGCCGCAGCGGACCTTGGCGCCCTCCTTCTTGCCGATGTCGATGTAGCTGAGGATCTTCTCGAGCTGATCGTTCGACGCCTGGGCGCCGATGCGGGTGTCGGTGTCCAGCGGGTGGCCGGGCTCGATGGCGCGGGTGCGCGCCTCGGCGGCGTCCATGAACTTGTCGTAGATGGAGCTCTCGACGAGCGCGCGCGACGGGCAGGTGCAGACCTCGCCCTGGTTGAGCGCGAACATCGCGAAGCCCTCGAGGCACTTCTGGAAGAAGGTGTCGTCCTCGTCCATGACGTCCCCGAAGAAGACGTTGGGCGACTTGCCGCCGAGCTCGAGGGTGACCGGGATGATGTTCTCCGAGGCGTACTGCATGATCAGACGCCCGGTGGTGGTCTCACCGGTGAAGGCCACCTTGGAGATGCGCTCGCTCTGCGCGAGGGGCTTGCCGGCCTCGACGCCGAAGCCCTGCACGATGTTGAGAACACCGGGGGGCAGGATGTCCTTCACCAGGTCGGCGAAGAGCATGATGGTCGCCGGGGTCTGCTCGGCGGGCTTGAGCACCACCGCGTTGCCGGCGGCGAGGGCCGGCGCGAGCTTCCACGCGGCCATGAGCAGCGGGAAGTTCCAGGGGATGATCTGACCGACGACGCCGAGCGGCTCCTTGAGCAGGTAGCTGACGGTGTTCTCGTCGAGCTCGGCCATCGATCCCTCGGCAGCGCGGATGCAGCCGGCGAAGTAGCGGAAGTGGTCGATGGCCAGCGGGATGTCGGCGGCGAGGGTCTCGCGGACCGCCTTGCCGTTGTCCCAGCTCTCCGAGACGGCGAGCATCTCGAGGTTCTCTTCCATCACGTCGGCGATCTCGAGCAGCATCGCCGAACGCTCGGCGGCCGGGGTCTTGCCCCAGGCGGCGCGAGCCCCGTGAGCGGCGTCGAGCGCCTTCTCGATGTCCTCGTGCGTCGATCGGGCGATCTCGCAGAACGGCTTGCCGGTGACCGGGCTGATGTTCTCGAAGTAGTTGCCGCCGACCGGGTCGACGAACTCGCCCCCGATGAAGTTGCCGTAGCGGCTCTTGTACTCGACCTTCGAGCCGTCCGTGTTGGGTGATGCGTAGCGCATGGCGCGTCCTCCTTTTCGAAGAACCCTCCGCATCATTCGTGCCACGGCCCGCAATCCGTGTTTCTCCGAAGTTTCCGGGACTGACGCGACGCGTCGCGTTGGAGCGATCTGCGACACCCCCCGTCGCGATCCGCTACGAGCCGGGGGAACCTTGTTTTCCCCCGATTTCACCGGCAGATTGTGGAGGTGCGCGGCGAAGACACCATCGTCATCGACAACGTCTCGGAGGCCGCTTGGGAGGCCTTCCAGATGAACCGCGCGGCCGGTCGTTTGGCGCCCCCGGCCCTCCACGTCAAGCACTGGCAACGGTCCCGCCGCCTCGGCGCCTCCCCCGAGGGTCGCCGCGTCGACGACGCGCTCGTCCGCGGCGAAGCGTTCCGGCTGCGCTCGGAGCACGTCGAGCTCCTCCAGGCCCTCGGCGCCGCGGCGCTCTCCCAGGCCGCCGCCGAGGTCAGCTCCCACGACTTCGTGCTGCTGATGGCCGACGCCGACGGGATGATCGTCCGCTCCGCCGGCGGCGGGGGGTTCCGGGACGAGGCCCAGCGGGTCCGGCTCATGGAGGGCGCCGAGTGGAGCGAGGCCGCCCGCGGGACCAACGCCATCGGCACCGCGGCCGCCGAGCTACGCCCGACCATCGTCATGGGCCGCGGCCACTACGGCCGGAGCTACCACGAGCTCGCCTGCTACGCGGCGCCCATCACCGATCCCCACGGGCGGCTGGTCGGCGTCCTCGACGCCACCTCGCGCCTCGACCGCGCCAACCCCGCCGTGGGCCAAGCGGTCTTCTCCGCCAGCAGCGTGCTCAGCGAGCTCTTGCGCCTGGAGGCCTTCGCCTCCGCCGGTGGCTCGGTGCTCCGGGTGCTCAAGAGCACCATGGACCGGACCCACGAGGCGATGATCCTCGTCGAGGCGCCCGGCCGGGTCAGCCGCCTCAACGCCGCCGCGCGGATCGCCCTCGGCGGCGTCCCCGCCGGAGGATCCACCCGGCCCCTCCTGGGGCTCGGCTGGGAGAGCCTGGTGGAGGAGTCGCTCAGCCCCACCGCCGGGGGGCGCGAGCTCACCCGGGGGCAAGCCACCGGGCTCCGGCTGCGCGCCGAGCCGGTCCTCGACGGCAGCGGCCTGCCGCTGGCGGTCTGCGTGACCCTCGAGGTTCCGCGGCGCCGCCCCAGCAACCGCCCGCCGGCGCCGGCCGCCGACGACGCCTTCGGGACCCTCTTCGCCCAGGACCCCACCCTCCTCGACGCCATCGAGTGGGCGCGCCTGGTCGCCCGGAGCGACCTCCCGGTGATGCTCCTGGCGGAGACCGGCTCCGGCAAGGAGCTCTTCGTCCGCGCGATCCACGAGGCCAGCGATCGGGCTCAGGGCCCCTTCGTCGCGGTGAACTGCGGCGCGATCGCCCCCACGCTCCTGGAGAGCGAGCTCTTCGGCCACGCCGCCGGCGCCTTCACCGGCGCCGATCCCCGGGGCCGGGAGGGGCTCTTCCACGCCGCGAGCGGCGGCACCCTCTTCCTGGACGAGGTGGCCGAGATGCCCCTCGCCATGCAGGCCGCGCTGCTGCGCGTCCTGGACAGCGGCGCCTTCCACCGGGTGGGCGACCATCGCCACGAGCAACGGTCGGACGTCCGCGTCGTCTGCGCCACCTGCCGCGACCTCGAAGCCGCCGTGGACCGCGGGGACTTCCGCCAAGACCTCTTCTACCGGCTCCGCGGCGCCTCGGTGCGGCTCCCGGCGCTCCGAGACCGCGCGGACATCCTGGGCCTCGCGGAGCACCTGGTCGCGAAGCGTTCCCAGCGCCTCGGGTGGCCCGCCCCGCCCCGGATCCAGCCCGACGCCGCCGAGCTCCTCCGTCGCCACGCGTGGCCCGGCAACGTCCGCGAGCTGCTCAGCGTGCTCGACGTCGCCCTGCTCACCGCCCGGGGACGCGGCGCCACCGCCCTCGAGGCCCGCGACCTCCCGCGGGAGCTGCGGGCCCCGCGCGACGACGACGGGGATCGCGGCGCCCTCCGGGACGCCGAAGCCGCCGCGCTCGAGCGGGCGCTCACCGCTCACGGGGGCAACGTCAGCGCGGCCGCCCGCGAGCTCGGGGTGGCCCGCAGCACGGTCTATCGGCTCGCCCGCCGGCTGGGCATCTCGACCAAGAAACGCGGCCGCTGACGTCGTAGCCCGGCGAGCTGCGTCGGGAAATGGAGCGAGCGTGACCCCCCGCGCCTGCTAGACTCGGCGGGTGGATCGAGGTGGTGCGCGCGTGGGTGTGGTGACTCGTTGGCTTCTCCTGCGGTGAAGGTCGACTTCGGGGCGCTCTTCGATGCGTCCCCCAACGCCTACATGGCTCTCGACCGGAACCTCCGGTACGTGGCGGCCAACCGCTCGTACCTGGAGACCACCGGGAGCACCCTGGAGGAGCTGATCGGCGTTCACCTCTTCGAGCGCTTCCCCCACGATCCGAGCGATCCAAACAACGCCCCCGCGGTCCGGCTGCGCCGGTCCCTGGAGCAGGTGCTCCAGACCGGGAAGCCCGACGCGCTGCCCTTCATCCGCTACCGGCTCCCGGCCTCGGCGGCGGGTCCCGAGCGCGACGCCTTCTGGAGCGCGACCCACACCCCCATCTTCGATGCCCAGGGCGAGGTCGCCTACGTCCTGCAGCACACCATGAACGTGAGCCGGCTGCGGGAAGCCGCCGGCTTCGACTGGGAAGAGGCCATCCGGCCCACCCAGATGGTGCAGCAGGCCTTCCGCGTGCTGGACGACGGGCTCGAGGTGGCCGCCCTGCTCGAGCAGTCCCCGGGCTTCATGGCGTTCCTCAGCGGGCCGACCCACGTGTTCACCCGGACCAACCCGGCCTACCAGCGGCTCATCGGCGACCGGGAGATCATCGGCCTCACCGTCGACCAGGCGCTCCCGGAGATCGAAGAGCAGGGCTTCGTCCGCATCCTCGACGAGGTCTTCCGCAGCGGGGAGCCCTTCATCGGATCCGGCATCCGCCTCGACCTGGCCAGCGGTCCGGGCGGCGAGCTCCGCGAGCACTACGTGGACTTCGTCTACCAGCCGATCCGCGACGAGACGCTCCAGATCAGCGGCGTCTTCGTGCACGGCTCGGACGTGACCGAACGCGAGCGCGCCCTGGACGCCGCCAGGGACGCGCAGCGCGTCGCCGAGCAGGCCAGCCGGCTCAAGGACGAGTTCCTGGCCACCGTGAGCCACGAGCTCCGCACCCCCCTCAACGCCATGCTCGGGTGGCTGAGCCTCTTGCGCTCCGGCGAGCTCACCCCCGAGAACGCCGAGCGCGCCCTGGAGACCATCGAGCGGAACGCCCGCTCCCAGCTCCATCTCATCGAGGACCTCCTCGACATCGGCCGCATCGTCTCCGGTCACCTGCGCATGCACGTGGACCGACTCGGCGTGCGCGAGGCCATCGATGCCGCCATCGACACCGTCCGCCCGGCCGCGGTCTCCAAGGAGATCGCCATCGAGGTACGCGAGGACCAATCGCTCACGGTCATGGGCGACCCCCATCGGCTCCAGCAGATCGCCTGGAACCTCCTCTCGAACGCGGTGAAGTTCACGCCGCGCGGCGGCGTGGTGCAGGTCCACCTGGCCGCCGAGGGACCCCAGATGGTCCTCAGCGTGGCCGACGACGGCCCGGGCGTCCCCGACGAGTTCAAGCCCTACGCCTTCGACCGCTTCCGCCAGCACGACCAGGAGATCACGCGCGCCCAGGGCGGCATGGGGCTCGGCCTGGCGATCGCCAAGCAGCTCGTGGAGCTCCACGGCGGCTCGATCACCGTCGGGGACTCGGCCCTCGGCGGCGCCCTCTTCGAGGTCCGCATGCCGCTCGCCTCCCTGGAGGAGGCGGAGGCCCCCGACTCCGGCGCCCGGAACAGCCAGGTCGACGCCGAGCATCCCGAGCTCTTCGGGCGACGGATCCTGCTGGTCGAGGACGAAGAGGACACCCGGGACTTCGTCGCGCTCCTCCTGGAGAAGAACGGCGCGGAGGTCACCCGGTCGAACGACCCCATGGAGTCCCTCGGGGTCGTCACGAGCTGGCGTCCGGACCTGATCATCTCGGACATCGGCATGCCGGGCATGGACGGCTACACCTTCATCCGCCAGGTCCGCGGCCTGGAGCCCGAGGAGGGCGGCCGCACCCTGGCCCTGGCCCTCACCGCCTACGCCCGCCCCGAGGACCGCGCCCGGGCGCTCCGGGCCGGCTTCCAGAACCACGTCCCCAAGCCCATCGAGCCCATCGAGCTCATCGAAGCGGTCGCCTCCTTACTGCGATGGTTGCAGTAGGGCGAAACGCCTCGACCTCTTCCGCGTCTCCCACCGCCGATGCACGGCGCGTCTTTCGTCACCGATCTGGCCATCGTCCTCCTGGTGGCCTCGGCCACCGGCCTGCTCTTCCGGCGCCTCGGGCAACCCTCGATCCTCGGCTACCTGGCCGCGGGTCTCATCGTCGGGCCGTACATCCCCATCCCGGTCTTCGCCGACGCCGACCGGATGCACAGCCTCTCCGAGCTGGGCGTGGTGTTGGTCATGTTCGTGGTCGGCCTGGAGCTTCGGCTCCGACGACTCCTGGAGGTCCTGCCCACCGCGGGCGTCACCGCGCTGATCGAAGTGGGCGCGCTCCTCGGGGCCGGGTTCAGCCTGGGCCAGGGGCTCGGATGGAACAGCCGGGCCTCGCTCTTCCTGGGCGCCTCGCTGGCCATCTCCAGCACCATGGTCGTCTCCCGGGTCTTCGAGGACCGCGAGGTCCGAGCCGACGTCCGCCGGCACGTGATGGGCGTGCTGGTGCTCCAGGACGTCGCCGCCATCGTGCTGGCCGCCATCCTCACCGCCGTCGCCGCGGGCAAGGGCTTGTCCGCCGGGGAGATCGCCGCGGTGGTGGGCCGGCTCGGCGCGGTGCTCCTGGCGATGGTGGCCCTCGGCCTGCTGGTGATCCCCCGGCTGGTCCGCTGGGTGGTCCGGGGCGGCAGCACCGAGCTGCTCGTCGTGGTCTGCATGGGGGTGTGCTTCGGGCTGGCCCTCGCCGCCGAGTCCCTGGGCTACTCGGTGGCCCTCGGGGCCTTCTTCGCGGGGATGCTCGTGGCCGAGTCCGGCGAGGGGAAGCGGGTCGAGCACCTGGCCAGCCCCCTGCGGGACACCTTCGCCGCCATCTTCTTCGTGGCCATCGGGATGACGGTGGATCCCCGAGTCGCCTACGAGCACCTGGACATCTCGCTCCTGGCCTTCGCGGTGGTCCTGGTCACCCAGCTCCTGGCCGTGACCATCGCCGGCCTGCTCTCGGGCATCGGCCTGCGCGTCTCGCTCACCTCCGGCCTCGCCCTGGGGCAGGTCGGCGAGTTCGGCTTCATCCTCTCGGCCATCGGCGCCGAAGCCGGCCTGGTCCCCGAGAGCCTGGCCCCGGTGGTGGTCACCGTCGCGGTGCTCACCGCCTTCACCACGCCGCTGATGCTGCGGCTGGCGGACCCCCTGGCGCGGATGGTCGACCACCTCATGCCCCAGAAGATGCAGAACGTCCTGGGGCTCTACGAAGGCTGGATCGAGCGCTTCCGCGAAGAGCGGACCCCCGGCCGGCGTTCGCCGCTCAAGCGCATCGGGTGGATCGTGGCCCTCGAGGGTCTGGTCGCCTCCGGCGTGGTGATCTCCGCCGCCATCGCCGCCGACTGGCTCGAGGACCTGGCGCGCACGCGCCTCGGTCTGGAGGCCCCCTGGGACCGCTGGGCGGTCCTCGGCGGCGCGGCCCTCGCCGCCGCCATCCCCGGCCTGGCCTTCGTCCGCGCCGCCCGCGCCCTCGGCGTCGGGGTGGGCGACCGGGTCTTCGGCCCCAAGGACGGCTCCGCGTCGCGGCCCCGGAAGCTCCTCGAGGTCGGCATCCAGCTCACGGTGCTCCTGGGGGTCGGCATCCCCTGCGCGGTGGTCGCGCTGCCCTTCGACGGCGGCGCGGTGGCGATCGCGCTGACCGTCTTCGTGCTCCTCACCGCGGTGGTCCTCTGGCGCACCGCCGGCCGCGCAGCCCCCGAGGTGCGCACCAACGCCGAGCGCTTGGTGGACCTGCTGGCGCGCCAGACCACCGCCGGCGCGGCCGACTCACACTCCGATGGGCTCCTCGGGCTCGATCGCGCCCGCGGCGTCGCCCTCGGGCCGGAGAGCTACGCCGTGGGCAAGACCCTCGCCGACCTCGACCTGCGCGCCGAGACCGGCGCCACCGTGGTGGCCCTCCGCAGCGCCGACGAGACCCACCGGCTCCCGACGGGCCAAGAGCCGCTGCAGGCCGGGGACGTCTTGGCCCTCGCCGGGACCACCGAGGCCATCGAGCGCGGGCGCCTGCTCCTGCTCTCCGGCTACTCCGAGCCCATGGTCGCCGGCGACGCCGACGAGGGCGACACCGTGTCCGACGCGGCGGCCTCCCGGGCTAGCGGTCGGTCGAGCTCCACCCCGCGCGACGTGAACGCGACGTAGCCGGTGTCGGCCTGACCGATCATCACGGTCTCGGTCAGCAGCGGGTGCGCGTCCGAGGGGCCCTCCCAGTAGACCAGGAAGTTCGCGCCCGACCCGCCCGCTTCGTCCAGGGTCTCCACCGAGAACTCGGCGGTCGCCAGCGGCGCCAGCCGGCGCGGCGCGCTCAGGTAGCGCCGCACCCGGTGGCCCGAGGTGTCGTAGTAGTCGACCGCCGTCAGCGTCACCGGCGCCGAGGGGTCCACGTTGCGCACGCTGAGCGTGATCGAGAAGAGCGTCGGCCGGCCCCGATCGATGTGCGAGTAGGCGGGCACGTAGACCGTACGGCGCCGGGTCTCGCCGGTCGCCGGCTCCTCCGGCGGCGGCTCCTCGGCGGACTCCGCGGCGGGCTCCGTCTCCGCGGGGACCGCGGGAGCCTCCCCACACGCGAGCACCCAGATCATCGGGAAGAGCAGCCAGCGACGCATCGCCGGCAGCGTAGTACGGCGAGCCCGCCCCCCGCCCGCCTTTCGGGCGAGCGGGTCAGCGCCGGAGGTAAAATCCCGACGAGTCGCGCACCACCGTGAAGCCACCGATCGCGTCGAAGTCCCCGGTGATGACCATCACCCCAGCGTCGAGGGGCAGGTGCACTCGCGCGACCCGCTGCACGTCCTCGGGAGTCACCTCGGCCAAGGCCGCGAGGCGTCCTTCGAGCTCGGTGGGCGTGAGCTCCGCGGTCCAGGCGGCCCCGAGCATGGCGCCCAGGTCGTCGCCTTCGATGGCCGCCTGGGACTGCGCCCAGAGGCGTGTGCGCGCGGCCGCGATCTCTTCGGCCGAAAAGGGGCGCTCGTGGACGGAGCGCATCTCGTCGAAGAGACCGCGCACCGCGCCTTCCACGTCGACCGGGTCGAAGGACGCCTCCACGAAGAGGAGGTCTACTTGCGGCACGGAGACCACGTGCGCGTGGACCCCGTAGGTATATGAATGGGTCTCTCGGAGCGAGCCGTTCAACCGAGACCCGAAGGTCCCGCCCAAGAGGTCCACGACGAGAGCGAAGGTCATCCGGTCGGGGTCCGCGGGCGGCGGCGCCGGTTGCGCGTAGACCACATGGGCGCGGGCGCTGCGCATGGGGCGACTCAGCGCTCCATGCGCCGGTGCCCGCGGCTGGATCCTCTCGGCCGGAAGGCGCGCGGGGCTGGGGCGGTCCGCGGCGAAATGAGTCTCGAACGAATCGCGCAGCGCGCGAACCTCGAACGCCCCCGTGACCACGATGAGTCGGTCGGCGGGGGCGAAGCGCTCCCGTCGACATGCGTCGACCCGCGCTCGGTCGAAGGTCTCGACTCGCGTTCGCCAGTGGCGCACCCCCTCACGCAGATTGGACGGTCGGCCGAGGATCTGGTCCATCGCGGCAGCACGAGACGAGCGCCGCGGCTCGTGCGCGCTCTGCTCGATGCTCTGCAGCATGAGGATGCGCTCGTCATCCACGAGCCGCCGGTGTGGCGGCGGCCCATCGAGCGCAGCCGCGAGCGCCGCCAGGGACCGGTCGAGCTCTCGGGTGGGCACCCGCATCTGGATGACCGCGCCGTGCCCGTAGGCTTTGGTGCTCACGCGGCCCGGACCGAGCACTTCGCTCAGCCCCCGACCCAGGACCTCGGTGGTCAACGACACCAACCCCAGAGGGTGAGCCCCGTCCTCGCCCCGACGCGTGTGGACTGCGATCTCCACCCCCTCGCGCGTCGGGTCGGATACGTACCAGAGGGTGCCACCGCTCCGCCGCCGCGCGCTCACCCGCGGGAAGCGCGGCGGGTTCACCTCCCGCAGACCAGGGCGCTCGGGGCGCCCCTCGGTCGCGGTCGCGACCAGGGGCCGACGGGGCGGCGGAATCGACGCGCGACACCCCCAGGCGGTCATCAGCGCGAGCGCGATCATCCGCAGGCTCATCGGCGCACCTCCGGAGGAGTCCGACGGATGTGCGCGAACCCGCGCCGCGGAGCCACGTCCGAGTAGCTCGTGACGAGGAGCACTCGCACCCCATCGGGAAGGTACCGTCGCGCGGCTCCGAGCAGGCTCTCCCGGGTCACCGCCTCGTAGCGGGCCCGTTCCTGCTCCTCGGTCCGAGGCGGACCACCATGGCGCATGGAGCCCGCGAGCCGATTCGCGCGCTCGAGAGGGCTCGTTCCGATGAAAGCCATCGCCGCACCATGGAGCCCGGTGAAGTCCGCCTCCGACAGAAAGGCGAATCGGACCTTGCCGATGATGTAGTCGATGGTCTCCCGGATCGGCTCGAGATCCTCGGGAGTGGCCGCCGTGACGTCCACCAGGAAGTGGGAACCGCGAAGGTCGCTCCTTTGCCGGACCGAGTACCGCGCACCCCGCTGAGGGCGAAGCTCCGCGGCGAGCTCCTGCTTCACGTAGAGGGCCACGAAGTCCAGCTCCGCGTCCCCCGGCGCGTAGAGCGGAGCCGAAGGCCAGAGCATCGACAAGCGGCTCATGCGACTCGGCAGCTCGAAGTCGATCCTCGTCTCCTCGGTCAGGGGGTCGGGCTGGATCCACTCCGGCCGCGTCGGGCGCTCACCGCCGCGGACGTGGCCGAGGTAGCGCTCCACCCAGGCCACCACCTCGTCCTCCCCCTGGGGCGCTACGATGGAGACGACGGCGTTGGCCGGTACGTAGTACGTCTGGTGAAACCACCGGACGTGGTCCAACTCGATGGCCGCCACGTCGTCCTGCGGGCGGCGCCCCAACCAGAACGGATGGTCGTCGGGGTAGAGTTCCTCATAGGGCAAGCGCCAGATCCGCTCCGAGATACCCCGGTCGCCTCCGGTGCGATCCAGATCCTCCTGTCGCACGACGCGCGATTGAATCGCAAAGCTTTCCTCACTGAGCGACTCGAGCAGGAAGGCCATGCGCTCGCCCTCGCCGTAGAGCGCCAGCGGCAGAGCCCCCTCGGGGAACGACGAGCAATAGCGTGTCTCGTCGTCCGTCGTGAACGCGTTGATGTAGATCGCTCCCGCCGGCTCGAGCAGGCCGTGGAAGCCATTCGGCATTCGCTGCGTGGGTGCGAACATCAGATGCTCGGTGAGGTGAGCGAGGCCGGTGTAGCCCGCAGGATCCTGTTCGCTTCCCACGTGATAGCTGACGCATACCGCTGCGGTCCGCTGCCGACCATCCCGCCGTCCGACCACCTGGAGGCCGTTCGGGAGGGTGCGAGTCCAGACCTGACCCAGCGGCGGTGCGGCGGTTCGCGCGGCGTCGGGGCTTGCCGCGTGGACCTCCGCGGTTTCGCTGGGTAGCTCGTCCGCTGGAGGCTCGTCGCCGGCCTCCGGCTCGGCCGGTTCCACCTCCCCGGTCTCCGCGGAGTCGACTGGGACCTCGACTGCCTCCATTCCGGCAGCCCTCACTTCGGACGGCTCGCTCTCATCGGAGGTCTGCGCAGCAGCCGCTCCGGCGATCAGCAAGACTCCGAGCACGATCCCGGCCTCCAACGACGATCTCATCGTTGCCCCTTGGCACGTCATGGACGCCATGACCAGTCCGATTCAACGGCGGTTCCCATCGGCCAGGCGCGGATGGACATCCCCTGCGCTCCCTCGACCGGCTGGCAGGAATCGCTGCGCAACGCCGCACTCGCGTGCGGCATCGTGCACCAACCCTGCGCTTGATCCGAAGCGCGCGCCGAGCGCTTCGCGACGTCCGGTGTCGGCACACCTCGTGCTCTAGGCAGGTCCCATCATGGACCCGATCGCCTGGCACACATTGGTCTTCGGCCTGCCCATCGCGCTGGCGATGGTGCTCGGCGTCGGTGCGCTCGGCGGCCTCGGCGAAGCGGAGCTCGAGGTCGACGTGGACGTCGATGTCGACGCCGACGTCGACGCGGACGCGGAGAGCGAGACGGACGGCGAGCCCGGCTTCTCCATCCTTCAGCTCCTCGGGGTGGGGCGCGCGCCCTTCGGCGTGCTCCTCTCCGTCGCGCTGCTCGGCTTCGGGGCCACCGGCCTCGCGCTCAGCGCGGTCACCTCGCCCTTCCTCGCGCTGGCGGTCGCCCTGGTCGTCGCGCCGGTCGGGATGGGTCTCACCGGCCAGGTCCTCGGTCGTCACCTCCCCACGGTGGAGACCTACGCGGGCACCCCCGATGATCTCCTCGGCCGCGCCGGCGTGGTCCGGGTCCGCGTCGACGAGACCTTCGGCGTCGCCCAGGTGCGCGACGAGCACGGCTCGCTCCACGAGATCCGCTGCCGCGCCGACGAACCCCTGGCCCCCGGCGTCCCCCTGGTCGTCGTGGCCTACGACGAGCGCGCCCACCGCTTCGAGGTGGCGCCCCTCGAGCGCGACCTCGGCTGAGCCGGTCGCCTCCCCCGCTTCTCTCGCCGCGCGCGCTGGTGCGCGCGGCGGAGGTTCTCGCACCGAGTCGAAAGGAGACTCCCATGGTCCTGCCCCTTCTGTTTCTCTTCGGCGTGCTCTGTATCGCCGGCCCCTTCGCGGCCGAGGCGGCGGGGTACGCACTCTCCGGCGGGGCCACGCTGGCGTCGATCCTGATCGGCGCCGTCAGCTTGGTCTTCGCGGCCACCCTGGGCGTGTTCACCAAGCTCTACCAGAAGACCAAGGCCTCCGAGGCCTTCGTCCGCACCGGAGCCGGTGGGCGCAAGGTCATCATGGACGGCGGAGCGATCATCGTGCCCTTCGTGCACGAGCTCGTCCGCGTCAGCCTGGAGACCCTGAAGCTGCGCGTGACTCGTCAGAACGAGGACGCGCTCATCACCCAGGACAAGCTGCGCGCCGACATCCACGCGGAGTTCTTCGTGCGGGTCCAGCCGGATCGCGAGAGCATCCTCCAGGCCAGCCGGTCCCTCGGGGAGCGGATGCGCGAGGAGTCTGCCGTTCGCGCCCTGGTCGAGGACAAGCTGGTCAGCGCGCTGCGCACCGCCGCGGCGATGAAGACCCTCGAGCAGCTCAACAGCGAGCGCGACGAGTTCCTGACGGAGGTCATGAAGCTGGTGGAGAACGATCTGCTCTCCAACGGCCTCATCCTCGAGACGGTGACCATCTCCCGCCTCGACCAGACGGACGAGGTCTATCTCAAGGAGTCCAACATCTTCGACGCCCAGGGGCGCCGTAAGATCGCGGAGATCACCCAGACCAACCTGACCGAGCGCAACCGCCTCGTCCGCGAGGGCGAGCAGGCGCGCAAGGCCCAGGACGTGACCACCCAGCAGCGCGTGCTCGATCTCGAACAGCTCGAGCGCGAGGCCCGGGCCCGGCAAGCGGCGGAGGTCGCCAAGGTCGAAGCCCAGACCACCCAATCCGCCCGCGCCAAGGCCATCGAGGCCGAGCGAGAGGTCGAGCTGGCCCTGGTCCGCAAGCAGGAGGCCCTCGAGGTCGCCAGCCGCGAGCAGCAGCGCGCGGTGGAGATCGCCGAGCGCGAGAAGCAGGAGCGCGTGGCCGAAGCCGAGCGCAAGCGCGCCACCGCCGAGCGGGCGCTTGCCGAAGCGGAAGCCGAGCGTGAGCAGGCCCGTCAGCGCGTGGAGACCGTGAAGGTCACCGAAGAGGCCGAGCGGCAGAAGCGCCGCGCGGTGCTCGAGGCCCAGGCGCAGGCGGAGACCGCGTTCGTCGCCGACCAGCGGAAGGCCGACGCGGACGCCTACACCCGACAGAAGCAAGCCGAGGCGCAGAAGGCCGCGGCGGACGCCGAGGCGGAGGCCATTCGCAAGAAGGCCGAGGCAGAGGCGGAAGCCGAGCGTCAGCGCGCTCTCGGTGAGAAGGCGAAGGCGATGGTCCCCGTGGAGGTCCAGCGGGCGCAGGTCGATGTCGACCGCGACCGGGTGGAGACGGTGATCAAGCCCGAGCTCGAGGCCCGGGAGAAGCATGGTGCGGTCGCGCAGGAGTTCGAGATCGCGAAGCTCCGCGTGGCGGCCGACAAGGAGGTGCAGGTCGCCTTCGCGGAGGCCAGCGCCAAGCTCTTCTCCAAGCTGGAGGCCACTCTCTACGGCACGGCGGACGACATGACTCGCATCATGGAGAGCGTCGTGAAGGGGCAGCGCTTCGCGAAGACCCTCGAGGGCTTCACGGACGCCGCCGATCCCGAGACCCTGGGCATGCTCCGCTCCCTGGCGAGCAAGGCCCTCGGCAAGGGCTCCGATCTGCTCTCGCCCCCCACTGCGGCGGCGGACGAGAGCGGCGCCCACGAGGTCGCGACCGACGACGACTCTTCCTCTCCCGAGTCGCCCAAGGCCGCCTGACCGAAATCCCACCCCATCGAGCGGGCGGCTCCTCTGCCAGGGAGCCGCCCGCTCTCTTTCCGTCGCCTGTCTCTGCGCCCCCGGGCCGCTATGCTGCGGCCCCCGTGCGTACCGACCGCGACCCACCCCTGCCCGCCGTGACCGAGGCGCGCATCGCCGAGGCGGCGACCCTGCTCGGCACCGACAGCGACGGCCGCGAGACCCTGCGCCAGGAGGCGCCGGGACGGACAACCGACTCGAGCTCCCTGCCGATCCTCATCGGCACCAGCGACGGCGAGGCGCCCCAGCTCCGGCTCGGCGACACCCTCGGCGAAGGCGGGATGGGCGTGGTCTACGCCGCGGTGCAGACCTCCCTGGACCGGGTCGTCGCGGTGAAGACCTCCCGGGGCGAGACCGAGCGGATGGTCGCCCAGATGCTCCGCGAGGCGCGGATCACCGGGAAGCTCGAGCACCCCAACGTGGTCCCCATCCACACGCTGGGTCGCGACGAGACCGGGCGGCCGCTCATCGTCATGAAGCGCATCGACGGCCGGCCCTGGACCGAGCTCCTGGCGGACGTCGACCGCGACGAAGAGCGCGCGAGCGAGGACTTCCTCCAGCGACACCTGGGGATCCTGCTCCAGGTGGCGCAGGCGCTCGAGCTGGCCCATTCCCGGCGGCTGCTCCATCGGGACATCAAGCCGGACAACGTGATGGTGGGGGCCTTCGGCGAGGTCTACCTGGTGGACTGGGGGATCGCCGTGGCCCTCGACGACTCGGTGGCCGACATCCCCCGCGCCCGGGACATCACCCGGGTCGAGGGGACGCCGGTGTACCTGGCCCCGGAGATGGCCGCCGGGCAAGGATCGCTCATCGACGAGCGCGCGGACGTCTACCTCCTCGGCGCCACGCTCCTCGAGGTCCTCACCGGCGCGCCGCCCCACCAGGCGCCGAGCCTGCAGGCGATGCTCTATCGCGCGCTGGCCAGCCCGACGCCGGAGTTCCCCGGGTGGGTCCCGGCGCCGCTGGCGCAGATCACCGCCCGCGCCCTGGCTCGGGACCCGGCCGACCGCTACGCGAGCGCCGCGGAGATGGCCGCGGCCATCCGCGAGTACCTGATCCGCCGCGGCTCGCTGCAGCTCGCCGCGGAAGCCGGCACGCGCGCGGACGAGCTGGAAGCGATGGTGACCCAGGGAGCGGATCTCGGCCCGGAGGTCCGGCAGCTCTTCCACGAGGCCCGCTTCGGCTTCGACCAGGCGCTGGCGAGCTGGCCGGAGAACCCGGAGGCCCGCGAGGGGCGACGGCGACTGCTGGAGACCATGGTGGACCTCGAGCTGGATCAGGGGAGCCCCAGCGCGGCGCAGTCGATCCTGGACACTCTGGAGTCGCCCCCGACCGCGCTGGTCGAGCGGGTCGCGGCCGCGAGAGCGACCGAGCGCGCGGAGCAGGAGCGCCTGCGCCGGTTGGCGCACGACGCGAACCAGGCCGTCGGCGCCCGGACCCGGCGCTTCTTCGTCTTCCTCGGCGGCTTCGCGTGGGCCGCCACCTGCATCGCGGCCGCGCAGCTCGATCGCCAGGGGATCCTGACCCTGACGCCCAATCGGCTGGGGCTGATCGTGGGCAGCTTCCTGGTGGGCACGATCGTCAGCAACCTGATCGCCCGGCGCGAGGTCCTGGCCACCGAGATCAGCCGGCGGCTCGCCTACCAGATCGTGCTCCTCTTCGCGGCGGGGGGCGTGCTCTGGCCGCTCCTGGGCGCGCTGGGGCTGGCCCTCCCCGCGATCACCGTGGTCGCCGCCGTGGTGGCCGCTTTCCTCTGGGCCGGGGTGGTGATCAACCAGGGCTTCCCCTGGTTGCCGCAGGTGCTGGGACAGATCCTTATCGCCGTCGCCGCCTGGCTCTGGCCGGCGTACCACCTGGAGATCTACGGGATCATCGGCGGGGTCCAGACCTGCATGGTGGCGCCGCTGCTCGAGAAGAAGCTCGCCCGGTCGCCCTGATCAGCCCGCGACGCGCTCGCGCATCTCTCGGGCGTAGGCCGCGGGGGGCGCGCCGTAGTGGGCCTTGAAGTCCCGGGTGAAGTGCGAGGGGCTCGCGTAGCCGACCTCGAGGGCGGCCTCCGCGGCCCCCATCCCGTCGCGCACCATCAGCAAGCGCGCTTCCCCGAGCCGGACGTTCTTCACGAAGCGCATCGGCGTCATCCGCGCGATCTCGCGGAAGCGGTGGGCGAAGTGCGAAGGGCTCATCGCCACCCGGCGCGCGAGGGCTTCCACCGAGACCGCCTCCGCGGGCCGCTCGCGCACGGTGCGCATCGCTTCCCGAATGCGCGGATCGTCGGCCCGGGCCGCGCGCCGGAGCGGGCCGGCGCGCTCGGTGCGCAGGAGCCGGTAGACCATCTCACGCATCGCGAGGGGCGCGACCACCCGGCGCGCCACCGGATCTTCGACCGCGTCGAGGAGGCGCACCAGGGTCCCGGCGAGCCCCTCGTCGAGGTTGTCCACGAAGGCGGCGGAGTCGTCGCCGGGGGCGTCCTCGTCGTCGATGGCCAAGAGGGTCTCGAGGACCACCTCGGGATCGAAGTGCAGGGTGAGCGAGAGGTAGGGCCGCTTGGCCGAGGCCCGCGGGATCCGCGAGGTGTAGCGGGTCTCCCGGGTCACGAAGAGGTAGGACCCCGGCGTGTAGCGCAGGGTCTCGCCCGCGGGCAGCTCGATGGTCTTGGAGCGGTCGGCGATCACCGCCAGCGCGAGCCCGGGCGTCTCCACTCGCTTCGGTCCCACCGGCGCGTCCACCCGGTAGTACGAGAGCTGCGGCCACGGCGACGCCACCCGCCCCTCGCGGACGGCGTGGGTGCGCACGTGGGTCCGGATCCGCTCCACGATGTCGTCGTCGACCACGGCTCCGGTGTACCCAAGGGCGCGGACCGGGTCCACGGCGATCGCAGGATCCGGCAAGTCTTCCGCCGCTCCCGCCATGGCCGTGGGCGCTCCGGGGCGGCAAGTTCCGGTGCACCAGATGCACGAAAGGAGGCGCCACATGGAACGACGCCGAGCGAGAGAAGACGGGCCCGAGGTCAGCGCGATCGGACTGGGCTGCATGGGAATGAGCGAGTTCTACGGGGAGGCCGACGACGCCCGCTCCGTGGGCGTGATCCACCGCGCCCTCGACCAGGGCGTGACCTTCCTGGACACCGCCGACATGTACGGCTCGGGAGCCAACGAGCAGCTCGTGGGCCGGGCTCTGAAGGACCGCCGCGACGAGGCCTTCCTGGCCACCAAGTTCGCCATCAAGCGCGGCGAGGGCGGCTCCTTCACGGGGGTCAGCGGACGGCCCGAGTACGTCCGCGAGGCCTGCGACGCCAGCCTGAAGCGGCTGGGCGTGGACCACATCGATCTCTACTACCAGCACCGGGTGGACCCTGAGGTCCCCATCGAGGAGACCGTCGGCGCGATGGCCGAGCTGGTCGCCGCCGGCAAGGTGCGCTTCCTGGGGCTGAGCGAGGCCGCGCCGGCCACCGTCCGGCGCGCCGCGACGGTGCACCCCATCGCCGCGCTCCAGACCGAGCTCTCGCTGTGGAGCCGGGATCCCGAAGCCGAGCTGATCCCCCTCTGCGCCGAGCTGGGGATCCTCTTCGTGGCCTACAGCCCGCTGGGCCGCGGGTTCCTCACCGGGCGCTACCGCTCGCCGGCCGACTTCCCCGAGGGCGACTTCCGCCGGAACCTGCCGCGCTTCTCGGCGGAGAACTTCGGCAAGAACCTGGAGCTCGTGGCCGGGGTGGAGAAGCTCGCCGAGAGCAAGGACTGCACCGCGGCCCAGCTCGCGCTGGCCTGGGTGCTCACCCGGGGGGACCACGTGGTGACCATCCCGGGGACCACGAACCCGGACCGCCTGGACCAGAACGCGGGCGCGGCGAAGGTCGACCTGACCCCCGAGGACCTGGCGACCCTCGACGGGATCCTCCCGCCCGACGCCGCCGAAGGCACCCGCTACCCGGAGCAGCGGATGTCGATGGTCGACGGCTGAGGCTCGAGCGCGGCGGCCCCGGGTCTCTCGCGGACTCGGGGCCGCGCGGCTGCTCGAACGGCCGCCGTCTCCGTGTCAGAGGAAGGCCGATGGCCGAGCCGCGACAGTCTCGCTGGGCGTTCTTCCGGCAGGCGCTCTCCGGCGAGGTCCCCGACGTCGCGACCGGCGATCTCCGCCGCGTGGTGCCGCTCCTGGCGATCCCCATGGCGCTGGAGATGGGCATGGAGGCCCTCTTCGCCATCGTGGACATCTTCTTCGTGGCGCGGCTGGGCGAGACCGCCGTGGCCGCGGTCGGGCTCACCGAGGCCATGCTGGCGCTCATCTACGCGCTGGCCTTCGGCCTCGCGATGCCGGCGACCGCCGTCGTCGCGCGCCGGATGGGCGAAGGGTCACCCGGCGAGGCGGCGGACACCGGCGCCCAGGCCATCTTCCTGGGCGCGGCCTTGGGGATCGCGTGCGCGATGGCGGCGCCTTTCGCGCCGGCGCTCCTGGGTCTGATGGGCGCCGAGCCCGCGGTGGCCGCCGAGGGCCGCTGGTTCACCACCCTGGGGCTGCTCTCCGGGCCGGTGGTGATCTTGCTCTTCGTGAACAACGCCATCCTGCGGGGCGCCGGCGACGCCAGCCGCGCGATGCGATCCCTCTGGCTGGCCAACGGCCTGAACATAGCGCTCGATCCCTGCCTCATCCTGGGCCTCGGGCCCTTCCCCGAGCTCGGCGTGACCGGCGCCGCGACCGCCACGCTCATCGGGCGCGGCGTCGGCGTGGTGTACCAGCTGTATCACCTGGGCCGCGGGCCGGCGCTGAGCCTCCGGGGCCACCTGCGGCCGCGGCTCGACATCGCGCTGCGCCTCCTGCGGCTCTCGATCGGCGGGACCGTTCAGCACCTGGTGGAGATGGGCTCCTGGGTCTTCCTGGTCCGCTTGATGGCGACCTTCGGCAGCGCGGCGGTCGCCGGTCACACGGTGGCGATGCGCATCATCATCTTCACGCTCCTGCCGGCCTGGGGGTTCTCCAACGCCACCGCGACCTTGGTCGGCCAGAGCCTGGGCGCGGAGGACCCCGATCGCGCCGAGCGCTCGGTGTGGATCAGCGGGCGCTACGCCACGATCTTCCTGGGCACCGTGGCCTTGGCCTTCCTCTTCGCGCCCGGTCCCATCGCCGCTCTCTTCGCCAGCGGCGGGGCGGGCACCGCCATCGCCGCCGACGGTCTCTTCGTCATCGCCTTCGGCTTCGTCTTCTACGGGTGGCAGATGGTCAGCCAGCAGGCCTTCAACGGCGCCGGCGACACCACCACCCCGGCGGCGGTCAACGCGGTCTGCTTCTGGGTCCTACAGCTCCCGCTGGCGTGGGCGCTCGCCCGCCCCGCGGGGTGGGGCCCGCTCGGCGTCTTCGTCGCCGTGGCCATCTCCTACTCGGTGGCGGCGATGGTCAGCGTGCTCCTCGTCCGCCGCGGCACTTGGAAGACCGTGCGGGTCTAGCAGTTCGTTGCAGCGCGCCCGAACGGCGCTCTTCGAGGACCTGCCGGCCGAGCCGCTCGCGTCTCTCAGCGCCGCGGTCGACCTACGCGCGGTCGGACAGGGCGCGGCGGAGCTCGGCGATCGTCGGTCGCTCGTGTTCGATGCCCACGACCCCGAGCTCGCGACAACGCTCGTAGAGGCGACGCCAGTGGGGGCTCTGGCTGCGGGACCGACGACGGGGACCGGTGGCGCTCGAGGGAGGCATGCGTGGGGCGATTGCACACGTGGTGCCGAAGGGACCCTCGGCCAGGACCCACCCGATTGGGGTCATTCGCCTCGCGAAATCACGGCGGACCTGGGACCAAAACGCACGGAATGCCCAAACGGACTCTTTTGTGAGAAGATCGATGCCAGTGATGTCCACCTCGCACCTGGCCGACCTACCCCGACCTGGCAACGAGGCACCCTGCCTCGCCGTATCCAGGGGGCCCCGGGCGAGGGAACGATCCTCCGGGATTTTTCCGGCACGTATCGTGATCTCTCCAGAGTCGAGGCGAATGCCGTGACCCAAACCCACCGACCTTCTCGTCCCCCCGTCTCCGGGAGCTCCGCGGCCATGGCGCAGGCGCGGCGCTTCCTCGCCACCAAGGGGTTCGATGTTCAACGCGCGCTGGGGACCGGCGCCACCTCCGACGTCTACGCCGCCGAGCACGCCCGCGTGGGGACGGTGGCCATGAAGGTCGGCCGGGGCCCCGAGCACCGCGAGGCGCTGGTGCGGGAGATGGCGACCCTGCGCGAGCTGGACCACCCGGGGTTGCCCCGGGCGATCGGGTTCCTGGATACGCCCGAGGGGAACCCGGTGCTGGTGATGACGCTCCTTCGGGGCGCGTCGTTCTCCGACCACCGCCAGGCGGGCACGCCCCACGAGGCGGTCACCCTGGCGATCTCCCTGCTGGCCATCCTCGACCACGTGCACCGGCGGGGCATCGTGCACTGCGACGTGAAGGGGCAGAACGTGCTCGTCGCGCACCGGGCCCAGCTGGTCGACTTCGGCATCGCCCGGCGCATCGGTCAGTCGGCCGTGGACGAGAGCGGCGACGTCGCCGGCACCCCCGCGTACATGGCGCCGGAGGTCCTGGAGGGCGGGGTGGTCGACGAGCGGACCGACCTCTACTCCCTCGGCGTCTTCATCTACCGCTCGCTCACCGGGCGCTTCCCCTTCCCGCGGGAGCGCGCCATGAACCTGCCGGCGAAGAAGGACCTCACCTGGCTCCCGCCGACGATCCTGCGATCCCGGCTACCCAACGCGATGGACCTCCTCCTCGAGCGGATGCTCGCCCCGGAGCCCGAGGACCGCGCCTCGACCGACGAGGTCCGCCAGGGCCTGCGCGTCATGTTGCCGCTCCTCAGCCGCGGTCCGTCGAGCTACCCGCACGTCTCCGCGGAGTCCGGGACGACCCGCCGCCCGGGCTTCTGACCCGGACTGCCTTGAACCCCTTCAAGCCCCTAGTCCCCTAGGCGCGCGCCACCACCAGTGCCCCTTGTCGGACACCGGCCGCGATGGCGCCGTCGCCCAGGGAGCGCGCCGCCGAGGCCAGCGCCTCCGGGTCGTCGCCGAGCTCCCGGAGCGGCCTCGCCAGGCCCCCGATGTCCAGCGCGCGGGCGAGGCCCAGCGTGGTGACCAGGAAGCGATCCCCCGGCCGGATCGGGGCCCCGAGGACATCGATGGCCGCGTCGTCGTCGTCGCCGACGCCGGCGGAGAGGACCTCCATGAACCCGGCGCGGGAGAGGAAGATCGCTCCCGCGCCACAGCGCGCCGCCCAGAAGAAGTGTGGCGTCAGGAAGAGCAGCGCCGCGGACCCGTGGGCCTCCTCGGCGACCCCGCTGGCCGAGGCCATGGCGCAGGTCATCGCGTCGCCGATCGAGCGGACCAGCGCCGCTTGGGCCCGCGTGTCGTTGCGCAGGTCGTGCACCGGGAGGCTCCCGACCACCTGCCGCGCGATGGCGTTCAGCAGCGACGCGCTCATGCCCCGACGCGCCGGATTCAGCTCCCCGTGGCCCTCGACCACCAGGCTCACGGTGCCGGCGAGGTCCGTGTGCGCCTCTTGTGCCGGGCGGTCCGCCTCGATGATCCGCAGCCGACGCTCGAGCTCGTAGACCGCGTGGCGGCATGCGCCGCTACCGAGGTCCAATCCGGTGGCCTCCAGCCCCTCGCTCGGTGTGATCTCGGGTGCGCCTATCAGCCGGATCCCCGAATCACTCCGCCTCGCGCCCTTGGTTTCTAGCTCTCGCTTCGCCCAGCCCATGGTTCGACCTCGCTCTTTGGTTCTGCCGTTTCTTTCTTCGATTCCTCCCCATCGTCGGACACCCGCCTGCCGGACAAAGGGGCGCGAACACTCGTCCGCATCGTCAAGGTAACGAAGCGAAAAAATGCTCGCGCCAAGACCACGGAGCCCCCCGGCCAACCGCGGTCTGGGGTCTATTTCACCTGCAAATCCCGTGCACGCCGGTGTAGGGAAAACTGCGCGCGAGATCATTCCTCTTTCCGGAAAACCTCCCCCGATTTGGCTGTGACAGCACAACTCGATCGGGGGTGCGGCCCCCCGATCGACGAGGGATTCCCGAGAACGAAGCAGACTCCGAAAGGGGGATCTGCGGAATCGCTCAGAGCAGGATCTCGAAGACGCAGCGCACGGTCCAGTCGGCCGGAGGCAGCGCGTGGCCACCCATCACCGACCCATCGGCGGCGACGTGGACCACGTCGCCCCCGGCGCGGACGAAGCGATACTGGTCCGTGCCGGCTTCGATGGCCTGCAGCTTCCCGAGCTCCGCGTGCCGGATGTCGAGGAGCCGACAGCGCGCGTCGTAGCGCGGCTTCTCCAGGCCCGCCGCGAGCACCAGGAAGCCCGGCGAGGGCGGCGGGACCGGCCCTCGGAAGGCGAAGACCGACTCCTGGCCGCGAGCGAGGGACTGATCTTGGCCGAACCAGCGCGGAGCCCAGAGGGCTTCGAAGAGCGTCGCTTCGTCGTCGGCGCGTCCCACCATGACCCGATCTATCGTGCTCGTGCCCTGGGGTTCAATCTCGCAAACGAGCGAGGAGCGCGCTGGCCATGTCCGCCATCTCGGACGAATCCATGGGGCGCGAGCCGTGGGGCGCGTAGGTCTCCCAGGCGTCGTCGGGGAAGCCCTCGAGGAAGCGGCTGGGCACCCGGGGCCGGACCTGGCCGCGCATGGTGCGCCGCTCGGGTCGGGTGAGGTAGAGGAGCTCTCGGGCGCGGGTGACGCCGACGTAGAAGAGGCGCCGCTCCTCGTCGACGTCGGTCGGGGCGGCCTCGGTGACCTTGGGGTCGGTGGTCCGCGAGTGCGGGAGCTGGCCTTCCACGATGCCGATGAAGAAGACCACGTCGAACTCGAGCCCCTTGGAGGAGTGGAGCGACGAGAGGGTCACCTTGTTGCCCGGGTCCGACTCCTCTTCCTCCTCCGCGCGGAGGGTGAGGCTGTTGAGGAACTGCGGCAGCGTGCTCCGCTCGCCCCGGCTCCGGCTCTCGTAGCGCTCGATGGCCCGCATCAGGAACTCGAGGTTGTCCCGGCGGCGCTTGCCGTGGTTGGAGTCGTCGCTCTCCAAGGACTCCATGTAGCCCGTCGAGCGCAGCAGAGTGCGGGTGACGTCGAGGAGGCTCCGCCCCTCCCGGAGGGAGCCCTTGGCGTGGTCCACCGCGGCGAAGAAGCGCTGGGCCGACCCCTGGGCCCGGGTCGGGACGTCGAGCTGGTCGAGCTGACGCATGGCCTCGGCGAAGGAGATGCCGGTCCGCGAGGCGTGGGCCCGGGCACGGGCCATGGTCTGCTGGCCGATGCCGCGGCTGGGGTTCACCAGGGCCCGCCGCAGGGAGAGCTCGTCCCGCGGAGCGACCAGGACCCGGAGGTAGGCGACGGCGTCCTTCACCTCTTTGCGGTCGAAGAACTGGGTCCCGCCGAAGAGCTGGTAGGGGATCCCGCTGATGCGCAGCTCCTCCTCGAGGATCCGCGCCTGCTGGTTGCTGCGGTAGAGGATCGCCATGTTCCCGAAGCGGACCCGCTCGCCGCCGGGGCTGGCGTCGCTGCCCTTGGACAGGGCGCGAATCTCCGAGACCAGGAATTTCGCCTCGTGGGCCGCGTCGGGGAGCGCGACCATGCGGACCTTGGGGCCCGGGCCCTTGGCGGACACCAGGGTCTTCTCGTGCCGCTTGCCGCGGCTCTGGGCGATGGCCGCGTTGGCGATGTCCAGGATGGGCTTGCGGCTGCGGTAGTTGGTCTCGAGCTTGACGATCTTCGCGCCGGGGAAATAGCGCTCGAACTCGAGGATGTTGCTGACGTCGGCGCCGCGCCAACCGTAGATCGACTGGTCGTCGTCGCCGACCACGCAGACGTTGTGCTGGTCGTTGGCCAGGCGGCGGACCAGCTCGAGCTGAGACTTGTTGGTGTCCTGGAACTCGTCGACCAAGAGGTGGCGGAACCGCTGCTGCCAGCGCGCGCGGATGTCCTCGCGGTCCCGGAGGATGCGCACCGGCAGGACCACCAGGTCGTCGAAGTCGACGGCGTGCATGGCCCGGAGCTGATCCTCGTAGAGGGGGTAGAGCTCCTTGGCGATCTGGTCGTACTCGAAGTCGCTGGTCTTCACGTCCTCGGGGGCGATGAAGGCGTTCTTCCAGAGCGAGATGCGGGTCATCACCGCGGGGACGTCGAGGTTCCGCGCCGCGACCCCGGTCCCCCGCATGACGTCCCGGAGGATCCCCATGCAATCGCCCTGGTCGAAGATGACGAAGCGGCCGTCGTAGCCGAGGGCGGCGTTCTCCTCGCGCAGGAAACGGACCCCGAAGGAGTGGAAGGTCGAGAGCCAGAGGCGCTCGGCGGACGCGTCTCCGACCAGGAGCGCCATGCGCTCGCGCATCTCGGCGGCGGCCTTGTTGGTGAAGCTGACGGCGAGGATCTGCTTGGGCGAGACGCCGCGCTGCATGAGCCGGGCGACCCGGCGGGTGATCACCCGGGTCTTGCCACTGCCGGCGCCGGCGAGGACGAGCAGCGGACCCTGGGCGTGCTCGACCGCTTCGTGCTGCTGGCGGTTGAGGCCACGGGTGAACTTGTCATCCGCCATGGACTCAGGACGTAGTACGCCCCGCGGCCGGCTTCAACGCCCCCGCGCTCTCAACGCTCGCCGAAGGGGCGCGGCGGGACGTCCTGGAGGTAGCTCCAGAGGGCGTCGAGCTCGACGTCGGTCATGCGGGCGAAGACCGGATAGGGCATCTGCTCGGCGTTCATCGCGGCGCCGTCCCGGCTGCGGCCGTCGCGCATGGCCACGAAGAAGTCGTCGCGATCCCACTCGGCCAGACCGCTGGCGTGGGGGGTCAGGTTCTTGGGGGTCCCCAGCTCCGGCGGCGCGCCGGGGATCGGGCCCCCGCTGAAGCCCTCGCCGTGGCACCCGGTGCAGGCCGCCGCCAGCCGCTCGCCATAGGCCGCGGTGGGCGCGGGCTCGATCGCGTCGGGGTGGGGCGCCTCGTGGTCGATGAGCTCGGCGGGGAACATGTGCATCGCCCCGGTGACGTGGAGCACCCGGCCGAGAAGGCGGACCTCGCTCGGCACCGCGGGCTCGGCGACCTCCGGGAGCGAGCGCACGTGGGCGAAGATCTTGGCCACGTCGGCGTCGCTGAGGGCGACGTAGTACTCGTGGGCGGGCATGAAGATGAGCGGCCGGCCGTCGGTGCCGACGCCGTGGCGCACGGCGGCGTCGAAGGCGACGGTGTCGTAGTCCGCGCCGAGCCGGGTCAGGTTGGACCCGGCGACGCGAGCCGGTGGCCCGTCCATGATCACCGCGCCGCTCCCGTCGGCCCCGTGGCACTCGGCACAGCCGCGGGAGGCATAGAGCCGCTCGCCCTCGGCGAGCGCCGCTGGATCCGTGGGCACCTGGAGCTCGTCCAGCGCCAGCACGTAGGTCTCCCCCTGCAGCGAGTGGCTGATGGCCACCGTGATCCCCAACGCGATCGCTCCGAGCCCCAACAGGACCCCCAGCCCGATCGCCAATCGCTTCCCCCAGCGCTTCATCTCGTTCCCCTTGGCGCACCCCCGCGCCCCAGGAAACTTACACACCCACCACCCCCACCATCAACCCCAGGGACGATCGTCGTCATCGTCGTCATTCGACCCAGGGACGATCGTCGTCATTGTCGTCATTTGGATCCGAGGGCGGGGGCGATCGTCGTCATTGTCGTCATTTGGATCCGAGGGCGGGGGGAGGCGAAATGACGACAATGACGACGATCGTCCCCGTTCCCTGGTGGGCCGCGGCGCGCTGTAGTAGGACGCTGGCGTGTCCATCGTCCTGCTCGGCTTGGCCCTCGTGGCCGGCGTGGCTCTGTTGGCCTTCGACGTCTGGCAGTCGCGCCGAGAAGATCGCTTCGCCGCCGAGGAGCAGGCCCCGGGCGCCAGCGTGATCCAGCGAGGCTTCGCTCGCCTCGGCGATCCGGCCCCGATCCTGGCGCGAGTCGCCAGCCCCCTGGCCATCGTCTACGGGATCCTCAGCTTCCCGGCGACCCTGGCGCCGGTCGTCCTGGCCGTCTTGGCCATGCACACCCAGCCCCTGGGCGGCGACGGCACCACCGCGCTGGTCTCCATGATCGTCGCCGGGCTCTCGATGAGCGCGGGCATCAAGGCCATTCGCGCCGGTGGGCTCCTCCTGGCGACCGAGCACGACGCCCGGCGGGTGGTCGTCCGCTCCACGTTCTACGTGATGCTCTGGGCGGTCCTGGTGCTCTGCCTGGTCTCCATGGCGCGCCCCGCTCCGGGCCCGGTGGCCACGCTGATCTACGTCTATGCCGCCGTGACCCTGGGGGTCGCCGTCTTGCTGCGCCTCGGCCAGAACGCCGTGAGCCCCGCGGCGCCCCAGCCGACCCGCTGAACCGGTTTTTTCCCGCCGCGGCCGCGATTGCCTAGGCTCGCCGCCGGTGGAGCAGGTACGGCAACTCATCGGCAACGTCTACGCCTTCGCGGTGCTGACCGTGATCGCGTCGATCCTCGGCGCGTACCTGGTCGCGTTCATCATCGAGAAGACCGTCGGCGTCGCCGTACGCAAGACGGAGACCGACCTCGACGACAAGATCATCGAGCACATCCACCAGCCGATCGTGCTCTCGGTGGCCCTCTGGGGGACCACCTTCGCCTGGCTCTCCCTGCCCGTGTCCGAGCGGATGCACGGCTATGGGATGGCGCTCTTCAAGACCATCGCGATCATCGTCTGGTCCCGGGCCGGCCTGAAGGTCGTCTCGCTGGTGCTCCAGGCCCTCAGCGCGAAGTCGCGAGCCAAGGACATCATCCAGCCCCGCACGCTCCCGGTCTTCGACATGATCGGGAAGCTCCTGGTGGTGGGCTTCGCGGTCTACTTCTGCTTCCTCGCCTGGCACATCGACCTGACCGCCTGGTTGGCCTCCGCCGGCATCGTGGGTATCGCGGTCGGTTTCGCCGCCAAGGACACCCTCGCCAACTTCTTCAGCGGCATCTTCATCGTCGCCGACGCGCCCTACAAGATCGGCGATTTCATCGTCCTCGACGGCGGCATGCGGGGCCGGGTGACCTCGATCGGCATCCGCTCGACCCGGCTGCTCACCCGGGACGACATCGAGATCACCGTGCCCAACGCGGTCATCGGCGCCTCGATGATCATCAACGAGGCCGGCGGTCCCTCCACCGCGCAGCGCGTGGGGGTCACCGTCGACGCGGCCTACGGCTCGGACATCGACGCCGTCCATGACGTGCTCGGCAAGGTCCCCACCGGGGTCCCGCACATCATGAAGTCCCCCCAGCCGGTGGTTCGCTTCGAGGCCTTCGGCGCCAGCGGGCTCACCCACACGCTCTACGTCTGGGTCATGGACGGCGAGCAGCGCGAGCTGGTGACCCACCTGCTGCACACCAAGATCTACAAGGCCTTCGCCGAGGCCGACATCGAGATCCCGTACAGCAAGCACGACGTGTACATCAAGGAGCTGCCCCGGGCCGAACGGGGCGGCGCGCCGGATCTGCGCGCCACCGGCTGAGCTCGCCGGAGCCCCTCCGAAAGCGCCACCGGCCGACCGCCGCGCCGGCCGCTGCACCGAACAGCGCACCGCCCGACCGCCGCGGCCGCGCCGCCTACTGCTTCTCGGCGGCGGCGTCGTTCGCGGGGAGCCCGCGGACGGCGGGGTCCTGTCGGTCGACCACCCGGTCTTCGGCGATGAAGCGCGCGACCTCGCCCCAGACGCGGTCGAAGTCCTCGTCGTCGAAGCCGCTCGAGGAGGGCAGCCAGTCGCTGCTGAAGCCCTCGCGCTCGGTGCGGTAGTGACCCACCAGGTCCAGGTGGTCTCCCATGGTGCCGGTGATCACCTCGCCCCAGACCTGGGAGCGGGTGGGCACGATGCCGTCGTTGGCGCGCACCGGCGGCACCTCGCCGTAGATGCGCTCGAGGGCTTCCTGGTGCGCGGGGAGCAGCGGAGTCTCCACGTGACGGCCCGAGAGCGCGTAGAGCCCGGCGAAGAGCCCGTGGAGGCCCTGGGCGTAGACGTCGCGGCCGATGTCGCGCATCGAGGCCAGCCCGGGCGAGCGAGCCCGGGTCACCACCGAGCCGTAGCGGACGCCCTCGGGGTCCGCCGTAGCCGAGTTGAAGAGGTCGACCGCCGCCGGCGTGAGCTGGAAGATCAGCGACTGGTCGGAGGCGATCTGCTCGAGCATCTCGGCGATGGCCTCCCGCCGCTCGCTGCCGAAGTCGGAGAGCAGGCCGCGGTAGAGCTCGTCCACGGTGGTGTTGCGCAGCCCCAGCAGGTCGTCGGCGCGGGTGAGCAAGCGGCCCAGGCCCAGCGCAATGTTCAGGGGGAGCCGCCGCTCCTGCAGCAGGGCGCCCATGGTCAGGGCGAAGACCCGGAGCAGGGGCTTGCCGGCGGCGCTGGCGAAGAACGAGGCCAGCGGGGTCCCGAGGTGCGGCGTGGACACCGTCACCACCGTCTGGACCCGCTCGAAGATCGCCTTCTGGGCCTGCTCCGAAGGCAACGACGCGGTGGGCGCCAGGGCCAGCCGGGCGTCGAGGCCACCGGTGGAGTGACCGATGAGGTGCAGCGGGCCCGTGGTCCGCGCGACCAGCGCCCCCACCCGGTCGAGCACGGACGCGGCGCGGTGCCGGATCGACGCCGTGGGCAAGGTGGGCAGCTCGACGACGTCGGCGTCCAGGCCGCGAGCCTTCAGCGCGGACTCCAGGGTCCGGGCGACCCCGGCGAAATAGCGCAGCTCTCCCAGGGCCTCGAAGCCGAAGAAGCCGGGGATCAAGACGACCTGATGCGCTGCCACGGGGATACTCATGGGGCCCGCGCCCTCCCCCGTCGAGTCTCGCGTGTGGCACCCTCCGGCCCGTGAGCGACGCGAACTCCTTCGAGCAGTGGCCGGTGATCGTCACCGGCGGCGGTGGGGCCCTGGGCCTGGCGGTGTGTGAGGCCCTCCTGGAGGGGGGCGCGGAGGTCCACGTCCCCGCGCACGGCGACTCCGACGCCGCGCGCTTGGCGCCCTGGGCCGAGCGCGGGGTCCGAGTCACCGCGGGCGTCGATCTCACCGACGAGACCTCGGTCGGCGACTTCTACGACGGGGTCGGCGCCGCGCCCTGGGCCAGCATCCATCTCGCCGGGGGGTTCGTCTGGGGCCCCTTGGTCGGCGCGGAGCTCGCCGACCTGGACCGGATGATCGCCATGAACCTGCGCACCACCTGGCTCTGCTGCCGCGAAGCGGCGCGCCGCATGGGCGACGACGGCGGCCGCATCGTCAACGTGGCCGCCAAGCCGGCGTTGGTCCCCACCGCCGACCTGGTCACCTATGCCGCGACCAAGGCCGCCGTGGCCGCCCTGACCCAGGGGCTCGCCGAGGAGCTCGCCGGGCGCCGCATCTGGGTCAACGCGGTGGTGCCTTCGGTGATGGACACCGCGGCCAACCGGGAGTCCATGCCCGACGCCGACCCCGAGGCGTGGCCCAAGGTCGAGGAGGTCGCGCGGACCATCGTCTTCCTGGCGTCGCCCGCCAACGCGGTCACTCGCGGCGCGCTGGTGCCCGTCTACGGCCGCTCCTGAGCGGGCCACCCGCGTGTCCATGACGGCCGCTCGGCGGCCGGCTACTCGAGGTCTTCGAGGACCACGCGGCGCTGGATGCCGCTGAGCCGGAACGAACCCCGGGCGTCCTCTTCGTGGTCCGAGACCATCGCGTCCAGCCCGTCGGCGCGCATGTGCCGCTCGACGTGCATCTTCCCGAGGGCGCTTTTCACCAGGATCACCAAGGGGGTGAAGCCCAGGAGGCTCTGCTTGCGCCAGCGGCCCAGGGTCTCCTCGAAGGCGGGATCGTTGCGACCCTTGGCCTCCCGCAGGTCCACCAGCAGCCCTCGGCGCCCCTCTCGGAAGGAGGCCTGGGTCGCGACCAGCGCGCGATACTCCGCCTCCAGCGCCGCCAGATCGGGGTACGGCTCGGCGGAGCGGACGAGCTCCAGGTAGCTGCCGTGGTCGGTCAGGCGGTGGAAAGGCGTCTCGTGGAGAACGGACGCGCGGGCAGGGAGGGACATGCGGGTCACCATTCTAAGGTGTAACGAGCAATCGTCCAGGCTACCCAAAACGGGTGAGGCCGCACGTCGTGGGAGCACGTCGATGCAGCGGGATCCCCCCAACCAAGTGAATTTTTGGCATCATGCGCGCCCGTGGCCAAGGACCTCCCAGAACAGTTGGGGCGCTACCGCATCCTGCGGCGCATCGGCGCCGGCGGGATGGCCGAGGTCTTCCTGGCGAAGTCCACCGGCGCCGAGGGCATCGAGAAGCTCCTCGTGCTCAAGCGGGTCCTGCCCAGCTTCGCCCGGAGCAGCAAGTTCATCACGATGTTCGTCGACGAGGCGAAGGTCGCGATGCGGCTCAACCACCCGAACATCGTGCAGGTCTACGCCTTCGAGCAGTCCCAGGGGGAGTTCCTCCTGGCGATGGAGCTCGTCGACGGCCTCGACCTGGGTCGCCTGGTCACCGCCGCCCGCCGCAAGAACGTGAAGATCCCCCCGGGGCTCGCGGCCTACCTGATCATGGAGGTCGCCAAGGGCCTCGACTACGCCCACAAGCGCAAGGACGGCTCCGGGGTCCCGATGGAGATCGTCCACCGCGACGTGAGCCCCCAGAACGTGCTGCTCACCTACGAGGGCGTGGTGAAGGTGGCCGACTTCGGCATCGCCAAGGCGCGGCTGGTCTCCGAGGAGACCGGGGTCATCAAGGGCAAGTTCGCCTACATGTCCCCGGAGCAGGCCCGGGGCGACAAGGTCGACCGGCGCAGCGACGTCTACTCGCTGGGCATCCTCTTCGCCGAGCTCCTGATGGGGCGGGTGATGTACCCCGGCCGCCAGGGCCTCGACGTGCTCGAGGCCGTCCGGGTGGCCCAGCGGACCCTGCCCAGCGAGGTGGACTCGACCATCCCCGCCGCCCTGGACCGCATCGTGCGCCGGGCGACCTCGGCCGATCGCGAGGAGCGCTACCAGACGGCGCGCTCCCTAGCCGGCGCCCTCGCCCAGTACCTGCACAACGAGGAGCAGGTCTGGGACGCCGAGGCCCTCGAGCTCTTCATCGACGAGATCGCGCCCCGGGAACAGACCAGCCCCGAGGGTCTGAAGCGCGCGCGGGCCTTCACCCGCAACGAAGCCACGGTCCAATCCCGCGCGGGCACCGGCGAGATCAAGGAGCGCCGACTGGTCGTGGTCGTCGCCGGGCGCTTCCGGGGCGAGGGCACCAGCGCCGACGCCAGCGTCGACGCCGGCACCGAGGTGGCCAAGGTCCTGGCGGACATCGCCTACAAGACCGACGCGGTCCTCTCCTGGCCCGAGGGCCCGGGGCGCGGTCGCTTCCGCTTCATCGTCGGTCTGGGCAAGGCCTCGGTGAACGACCCGCTGGAGGCGGTGCGCATCGCCACCGACACCGTCGAGGCCCTCAGCGGCCTCAGCGCCGACCTCCTCACGCCGATCTCCGCGTCCCTCGGGCTCAGCCGCGGCACCGTCTCCACGGTGCGCGACGCCCAGGGGCGCCTCTTGCGCTACTCGCCCATCGGCGCCGTCATCGAGGTGGCCGAGGGTCTGGCCGACGTGGGCGATCCCGCCGAGGTCCTGGTGGCCGGCGAGGTCTATCGATTGGCCCGGCGCGACTACGCCTTCGAGCCCGAGACCCGCGAGGTCGACGTGCGCACCGAGGCTGGCGCGGCGCCCCAGGCGATGACCGCGTGGGCCCTCCGGAGCGCGCGCACCCGCGAGGAGCGTCAGGCGGAGATGCCCGTCGGCGAGCTGCCCCTGGTGGGCCGCGACGACGAAGTCCGCATCGTCCGCGAGCTCTACGAAGACGCGGTGGAGACGAAGAAGACGATCTTCGCGTGCTTCACCGGAGAGCTCGGCGTGGGCAAGACCTCGCTCCTGGGCGCCGCCCTGGGGACCCTGGACGAACCCGAGCCGCGTATCCTGCGCACCGAATGCACCTTCGGGTCCTCGGACGTGCCCTTCGCCGCGGTGGCCGATCTGGTCCGCGACGCCGCCGAGATCGCCGACGACGCCTCCCCCGAAGAAGCCGGCGAGCTCCTCGACGCGCTGCTGAAGCGGGTGCTCCCGGGCGAGATGGCGCGCCTGGCCGGCGAGCGCCTCCGGCCGCTCCTGGGTCTGGCCAACGAGGGCGGCGAGGGCGACGTCCGCCTGGTCACCCGGGGCTTGGAGCTCCTCGTAGCCGGGATGACCAAGGAGCACCCGCTGGTCATCTGGATCGACAACCTCCAGTGGGGCGACACCCCGTCCCTGGAGCTCCTCGGCGCGATGCGGCAGCGGAGCTACGAGGTGCCCTGCCTGGTCCTGATGAGCACCCGGCCCGAGGAGCGCCTGCAGCCGCTCCTGCGCGGGATGCCCCAGTTCGAGCTCCGCGGCCTGGGCGAGGAGTCCACCCGCGCGCTGATCGCCGAGCGCTTCGACGCCGAGGTCCCCGAAGACGTGGTGGCCGCCATCATGACCCGGGCCTCGGGGAACCCCTTCTTCGTCAACGAGCTGGTGGACGCGCTCCTCGAGCGGGGCGCCGTCGAGGTCGCCGACCGCGGGGACCAGCGCCGGGTCGTGCGGCGACCGGGGGTCGCCATCCAGCTCCCCACCACCCTGGAGGGCGTCGTCGCCGCGCGCCTCGACGAGCTCGACGACCGCGAGCGCCTGGCGCTCCGCTGGCTCTCGGTGGCCGGCAAGGGTCTCCGGCAGAACGAGCTGGGTCAGCTCGCCGGGCTGGAGCTCGACGAAGCCGTCGGCGGTCTCATCGACCGCGGGTTGGTCCAGGAGCGCCCCGGGGGGGTGCTCGACTTCGCCAGCGCGGTGATCCGCCAGGTGGCCTACGAGGGCGCCGACATCGACGACCGCATCCGGATGCACCGCCGGATCGCCCAGCACCTCCACGATGGCGAGCGCCCGGCGGCGCCGGGTCGCATCGCGCGCCACCTGGAGCAGGCCGGCGAGCGGGCCGCGGCGGCCCGGGCCTACCTCGAGGCCGCCGACGCCGCCCGCGCCGTCTACTCCAACCGAGAGGCGCTGCGCTTCTTCGGACGCTCCCTCCAGCTCCTGGCGCCCGACGACTACGACTCCCGCTTCCGCGCCCACGCCGGCCGCGAGCAGATCCTCCGCTTCCTCGGCCGCCCCAACGAACAGGCCATCGAGCTGGAGGCCATGCGCACCATCGCGCGCCGCCACGGCGGGCCGCGGCGCCGGGCCACCGCGCTGCTCCGCTTGGCGCGCTTCGAGCTCGACGCCGCCCGCTACGACGCCGTCGACGAGATCCTCCCGGACGCGATCGAAGCCGCCCACGCGAGCGGGGATCGCTCCCTGGAGCTCGACGCGCTGCGGCTCCGCGCCGAGCTCGCCCGCAACCAGGGAGATCCCGCCGCGGCCCTGGAGGCCTGCGAGGAGGCCCTGGACCGCGCCGGGACGAGCCGGGAGCTCTTCGACAAGCGGGCCCACGTGCTCATCCAGAAGGGCATCCTCCTCCGCCGCGCCGGCCGCGCCGAGGAGGCCTTCACCGCCTACTCCGAGGCCATCGTCATCTTCCGGCGGCTGGGCATCCGGCGGAGCGAGGCCTTCGCGCTCAGCTCCCTGGGGGTCGCCCTCACGGCCAACGGGCTCTACGAGGACGCCATCGTGGTCTTCCGCGCGTCGATCCACATCGACCGCGAGACCGGCGACCGGCTCCGGCTGGGCCGCAAGCTGAGCAACGTGGGTCAGCTCTACGACACCCTGGGCGACCAGGAGGCCGGCCTGGCCTTCGTGCAGCGGGCCCTGGACGTCTTCGAGGCGGTCGACGATCGCGCTGGCCGCTGCGACGCGCTCTCCGCCATCGCCGAGATGATGCTGGAGAAGGGCGAGGAGCCCAGCGCCGCGGCGGTGCCCCTGGACCAGGCCAAGCGCATCGCCGCGCGGCTCGGCAGCCACTACGAGATCGCCCGGGAGCGGCTGGTCCGGGCCCAGCTCGAGCACGCCAGCCGCCGCTGGGGCCGGGCCGCCGAGGCCTGCCGGGCCACCATCGAGGCCGCACGTCGCGAGGGGTTGGTCGGCTTCGAGCTCCACGCCCTCGCCCGCCTCGCCGCGGTGAAGGCCGCCAGCGAAGACCCCGACGCGGCCAGCGTCGCGCGGGAGGTGGTCAGCCGCCTCCACGAGGGCGCGACCGTGGAGCGGGCCGAGCGACTCTGGCTCCTGGTGGCGGAGGCCCTCGACGTCTACGGCACCGAGGACGAGGCCCGGGACGCCCACGAGAAGGCCGAAGCCGTGCTCCGCGCCAAGGCAGAAGCCATCCGCAGCGAAGCCATCCGGGAACGTTTCCTGACCACCAGCGACGCCCGGGCCATCCTGCGCGCATGAGGCTGCCCGACCAGAGCTCCTTCCCCCCGCCGCCCAGCCCGGGGTCCAAGCTGGGCGTGGTGCTCTCCGGCGGCGGGTCCCGGGGCGCCTACGAGGTCGGGGTCCTCACCTACGCCTTCGGGGACATCGTCAAACGGGTGGGCCACCCGCCGCCCGTCCGCGTCATCGCCGGCACCAGCGTGGGCGCGGTCAACGGGGCCTTCCTGGCCTCCGCCGCCGACGACGTGGCCCGCGGCGTGGCCAAGCTGGAGACCCTCTGGTCGGAGCTGCAGCTCGCGGACGTGATCACCTTCGGGGTCCGCCAGGCCGTCGCGCTCCATCGGGTCCTCCTCGGCGGGCGGCGCGCCACCGGCATCTTCGACGCGACGCCGCTGGTGCAGCTCGTGGGCGAGGGCATCGACTGGCGCCGCCTGGCGCGCAACATCCGCCGCGGCCACCTGGACGCCCTGAGCGTCTCCGCCACCAAGGTCGCCACCGGGCAGCCCACGGTCTTCATCGACCAGCGCCGGGACCTGCCGCTGCCGGCGCCCTTCAGCCCCCAGGTGCAGATCCGCGGCCAGCGCATCGGCCCGGCCCACGTGCTGGCCTCGGCGGCCATCCCGCTGATCTTCGCGCCCATCCCCATCAACCAGCACCTGCACTGCGACGGGGGTCTCCGGCTCAACACGCCGCTGGCGCCCGCGATCCACCTGGGCGCCGACCGGCTCTTCGTGGTCGGCTGCTCGGACCCCCACGGCGACGGCCTGGCGGGGCTCACCCCGGGGCTCTTCCCGGGGGCGCCCTTCCTCCTCGGCAAGGTCCTGAACGCCTTCCTCATCGACCACCTGAACGCCGACCTCCTCGAGCTCCACAAGGTCAACGGACTGCTCCAGGACGGCATCGCCGCCTTCGGCGACGAGTTCATCGACAAGATGAATGCGGTGGCCGCCGAGCGCGGGGAGCCGGCGCGCCGGATCCTCCAGGCCTTCAGCATCCACCCCAGCGTGGACCTCGGGCACATCGCCTCGGACCACCTGAACCGGAACCGGCTGCGCTTCGGCGCCACCCTGGGTCGCCAGTTCCTGAAGCTCCTCGACGTGGGCGAAGGCGGCGACGCCGACTTGGCCAGCTACCTCCTCTTCGACGGCTCCTACGCCCGAGAGCTGATCGCCCTGGGCCGCGCCGACGCCAAGAAGCGCAAGGACGAGCTCGAGGCCTTCCTCTACGGCGACGCCGACCCGCTCCCCGACGCGGAGTAGCCGGACGCTGACAACGAGCCCGCATGGGCTCCCCAACGGCGAACGCCGCCCCCGGTGTCCCGGGCGCGGCGTTCGCCAGTGTCGAGCGGTTGCTCAGTCGATGTTGGTGTCGAGGTCCGGGTCCGGCGGGACCAGGAAGAAGACCTGGCGCCGGTCCAGCGGGGACCCGTTGCCCGTCACGATGAGGTTCGCGACGAAGAGCTGCGGCTCCGCCGTGGGAGGCACGGTCCGGTTGGGTCGCACCACGAGGTCCCAGCAGACACGCTTGCCGGGGAGCAGGTCGGGGAAGGTCTCGGTGTACCCGTCGCGCGGGTTCACGTCGGCCAGCTCGTCCACCAGGGCGCAGTCGGCGCGGCTGATGTTGGTCTCGAGCCGCTCGATGAACTGCAGGGAGTTGCCGGAGTCACCCGGGGCGTCCTGCTGGTCGATGGTCACGTAGAGACCGACGTTGCGGACGATCTCGTTGACCGCGTCGACGACGCCCTGGATGAGGGGCTCCGGGTCGTCGGAGGCGTCGGGCGCCTCGAAGACCAGGGGAGCTCCCGTGGCGGTGTAGGACTCGGCGGCGACGGCGACGTCCTGGAGCTCCTGGAGCGCCGCGTCGGTGCCGCCGGCCTTGATTCCGGCGAAGGTGATGCCCGCGTCGCGGACGATGCGCCCGGTCTCGAAGGCGGTGTCCGGCGAACAGCTGGAGCAGCCGTCCGGCTCGTCGGTGATGGCCACGAGGAGTCGGATGGCGTCGGTGCGGAAGCTCGGGCAGCCGACGCCGCCCGGGGTGCAGCCGGCGCCCGCGGGGCACCAGGTGGGGTTCGCGGTGCAGGCGATGCTCTCGAAGAGGGCCTCGGAGCCGCCGCCGAGGTCGGCGTCGGTCGGGAAGGCCATCTGGGTGGCCGAGGGCAGGGGCTGCAGGCTGATGCGGTTCGCGTGCTCACCGCCGTCCTGATAGGAGCCGACGCCGGTCCAGAGGTCGGCGACGCAGAACGCGGTCTCCGGGTCCTCGATGCAGCGGCCGCTGGTGCTGCAGATGGCGTCGGGCCCGGCGAGCTCGCAGTCACCGTTGGAGGAGCAGGCGACGCCGTAGTCCTCGCAGGTGAGACGAGTGACGATCTCCTCGTAGCGGTCGCGGGTGTTGTTGATCTCCGCGTCCATCGAGCCGGTGGTGTCCCAGAGGAAGTAGACGTCGGCGAGCTGGACGTTCGTCCGGAAGCTCAGCGTGTCTCGCGCCGGGCGAGCCGGCTCCTCGAAGGGCACCACGAAGACGAAGTCGCCGTTTGCCCGGGGGTTGTCCTCCGGGTCGCGGGCGTTGGTCCCGGCGCCGACCTCGATGAGGTCGCTGACGCCGTCTTCGTCGGTGTCGGCCAGGCGCGGGTCGGTGCCGGCCTCGACCTCGAGCTGGTCCGAGAGACCGTCGTTGTCCGAGTCCCGGTCCCGGTAGTCGGGGATCCGGTCGCCGTCGGTGTCGACGGGCGGGCTGAAGAGGTCGGAGTCGCCGGCCTCTTCGAGGTCCGTCAGGCCGTCGTTGTCGCTGTCGAAATCCTCGAGGTCGGGCACGCCGTCACCGTCGGTGTCGCGGCGGCCTTCGGTGCCATCGAGGATGGTGTCGTTGTCCGAGTCGGGATCCTTGAAGTCGGGGATGCCGTCGTCGTCGATGTCGCGGGGGAAGTCGAAGCGCCCCTGGAGCTCTTCTTCGTCGCGGAGGCCGTCGTTGTCGTCGTCCTCGTCGGCGAAGTCCAGGATGCCGTCGCCGTCGGTGTCGCCGAAGAACTCGCGGGCGTCGGGGATGCCGTTGTTGTCGGAGTCGAAGTCCTGGAAGTCCGGCACGCCGTCGGCGTCGGAGTCGACGGGCGGCGTGTTGGTGTCGGCGTCGCCGGCTTCCTCGACGTCGAAGATGCCGTCGTTGTCCGAGTCGGCATCCAGGTAGTCGGGGGTGCCGTCACCGTCGGTGTCGACGTTCGAGGTCGATCCCTCGTCCTGGTTCGAGATGGTGTCGCCATCGTCGTCCGGACGCCGGACCGCCCCGTCGGGCGTCATCATCCGGCCGTCGTCGTCGCCGCATCCCGTGGAGAAGGAGAAGGCGAAGACGAGCAAGCCGATCAGCGTGATCTTCGAGCGCATGTTGGTCGTGTGAGTCATCGGTTCAGAGGGTGGGGATGGCGTTGAAGACGACGCGAGTGGTCGCGGAAGCCGAGAAGGGATCGGCCTCGACGGCGATGTAGTAGGTGCCCGCGTCCAGCGGCGTCTCCAGGCGCGCGGGGAAGACCGCGTCGGAGCTGCAGGTGGGCGCCGTGGCGAGACCGCAGTCCGAGTAGACGGCGACGCGACGCGCGCCGTCGGCGCGGATGTCGACGTCGCTGCGCTCGGTCAGCGTGAAGGTGTAGTGGGCGTCCAGGTAACCCGGAGCGCAGTACTCCTCCGAATCGGAGTAGGTCGTCAGGTCGAAGGTGTCGAAGCTGCCGGAGGTGATGACCTCCGCGCCCGCGCAGGTGTCGTTCGCCGGAGCCGGGGTGGCCGGCGCCGTCGCGATGCTGGCGGTGATGGAACCGGAGGTCGCGAAGGTCGAGACGTTCACGAAGTAGGTCCCCGGCCCGAGGCGCGTGTAGGTGCGCTCGCCCATCCCCGAGGTCGCCGCGTAGCACTCGTAGACCGAGACCGGCGATCCACAGACCTCCGAGACGGCCGCCCAGTGCTGCACGCCGCCGCCATCCGTCCGGACGGTCACGTCCTGGGTGCTGGTCAGGGTGAACTGGTAGAAGAGGTCGATGTAGCCCGCGGTGTTCACCCGGCAGAACTCGCCGGCCGCGCGGTCCTCGAGGAGCGTCGACAGATCGATGGTCCCGGGTCCGCTGGTGATGTCGATGGGAATGCCCGCCGAGCAGTCGTCACCCGGGTTCGATCCGCTGGCGGGGTCGATCTGCACGTCCAGCTGCCAGTCGAAGTAGCTGATCGTGCTGGTCGAGTTCCGCTCGAGGTGCACGTAGTAGGTGCCGGCCGGCATGTTCCGGTAGAAGAACGTCTGCGGCCCGGTGACCGTGCTGGCGAAGCTCCGATCGCAGTAGTTGTCCTCGAAGAACGAGGACACCGTCGAGCAGTCGTCCGAGAGCTGCATGCCCACGTTCGCCTCGGCGCCGGTCGAGCTGAAGGTCTTGCTGGTGAGCGTGACGTCCTGGTCCTCGGTCAGCGTGAAGCTGAAGACGACCTCGGGGTAGTTGGTGGTGCTCGAGTAGCAGGAGAGGTCGAAGTCGTCGTTGAACTCGTCTCCGGAGTAGAGCGGGTCGCCGATGAAGCTGCCGGTGAAGGTGCCGCCCGCGCTCACGTCGATGGGCGAAGCGCAGGTGTCGCCGGTGAGGTCGACGGGCACGACCTCCTCGATGGTGAGCGCGAGCTGGAAGCCCGGGCCCGACTCGGGCTTCACGATGATCGCGTAGGTGCCCGCGGCCAGCTCGCTGAGACCGATGAAGGGGTCCGTGGACGACGAGGTGGGGTCGGAGCAGCCGACCTCCTCGTCCTCGTCGCCACAATCGGCCAGCGGGACCAGGGCGATGACGCCGTTGAGACCCGCCCCGACCATCTGGACACCGACCCGGCGGGGCTGGTCGAGGGTGAAGGTGAAGACCGCGTCGGGCATGTCGTCCTCGGCGATCTCGCCGCAGGAGGTGTCGTAGTCGGCCGTCATGCCGACGGTGGACCCGTCGATCACCGTGGTGCCGAGACCGGCGGGGGTGATGTCGAGGGGACCGCGCGTAGCGTCGGCGCAGAGGTCGTTGGTGGGCGCGCAGGCGACATCGAGGGCGTCGGTGGCCGAGTTGCAGTCATCGTCGATGCCGTTGCCGCAGATCTCGGTGTTGCCCGGGGCGCGGCCGGCGTTGTTGTCGTCGCAGTCGTCGCCGCCGCAGGAGCGGGAGACCGCGCCGTCGCCGTCGTTGTCGATGGGCGAGTTCACACAGGCGCCGGTCGCCTCGTCGCACGAGTCGATGGTGCAGATGTCACCGTCGGCGCAGAGGGGCGGGACGCCGGGGAGGCAACCCCGGGTGGGGTCGCACGTCTCCGGGCCGTTGCAGAAGGCGCCGTCGTCACAGACGGTGTTGTCGACCTCGATGTCGCACGCATCGGCGTCTTCGTCGCAGGTGGCGGTGGCGCACTCGGAGCCGGTGCAGGGCACGGCGCCGGCGACGCAGGTGCCGCCGGAGCAGATCTCGTCACCGTTGCAGTAGCAGCCGTCCTGGCAGTCGGTGTTGGTGAAGCACTCGGTGCCGATGGTGGAGCCCATCGTCTCGTCCGAGCAGGTGAGCATCGGCCGGTTCGCGTCGAGCGGCATGCCGCCGTCGCGGTTCGGCACCTGGGCGTCCACCCCCGTGCCGGCGTCGGGCTCCGGGGTCCCGTCGTCGTCACCGCACGCAGCGGCGAGGACGAGCAGGACGGCGAATGCCCCCTTGCTGAAGGTCTTCGTGGTCATCGGTGAGCCTTTGAAAAAGCGAGTCATCATCGTTCAGGGGGTATCGAAGCGGAGGAAGTTACCGGTGGACTCGGAGTCGGTCTCGAAGAGGTACAGGGACCCCGAGGCCTGATCGAGCCACATGGCGTAGTCGGAGCTGCCGCCCACATCGATCACCTCACCGATGTAGGCCGGGCTCGCCGCGGCCGGGTTCAGGACGGCCTCGACGTGACCGTCGGCGTTGCGCACGTAGAGGAAGGACGGGCTGGTCGTCCCGCTCACGAACACCGCCACCGGCTGGCTCGGGGACGACGAAGTGTAGATGTTGATGCCCGGCGTCAGGTTCACCGGGGTCGCCGAGGGGTTGGCGATGGGGATCCGGAAGACGCCCTCTTCACCGGTCGAGTCCAGCTCGCCAGCGACGTAGAGGTAGGTGTCGTCGGCCGCGAGACCCGTCTGGTACTCGATGTCGGTGTTCACCCCGAGCAGCACCGGGGTGCCCGGCGACGAGGTGTCCAGCGCGTAGAAGCGGGGGTAGTCGAGGGTGGTGGTACCGGTGATGTAGCCCTCGGTCATGTAGTAGAGGGTGTTCCCCACCATGGCCCCGGCCGCGATGTCCTCGTCGTGGTAGGTGATGCCCGAGTCCCAGGGGAGCGGGTCCCAGATGGGCGACCGGCCGTCCCAGAGACGCCAGATGCGCGGCCCCGAGGTCGAGGTGGTGTCATCGAGGGCGAAGAGGGCGCCGTTGGCGTTGAACAGGCCGTCGTTGCCGAGGATGGAGCTCGAGAGGCCATCGGTCGAGCTGCGGTAGATGGTCGGACCGGAGCCGTCGGCGGCGGACTCCAGGGCCGCGCTCGTCGACCAGGAGTAGACGAGGCGCCCGTTGGACACGGTCATCCACTTGTCGGCGGTGATGGTCACGGTCGAGCCCGTGGCCGTAGTGGGACGCTCGATGGGCAGGTCCACCGCCGGGACGAGGCCGACGCCGTCGTAGACGGCGGTGGCGACGTTGAAGTTGCTGATGCCCTGACCCATCTCCACCGCGACGCAGACGTCGCTGCCCGGAGTGACCAGCGCGGAGACCGGCGAGGCGAGGCCGTCGGCGGAGCAGGCGAGGTCGGCGGACTGGCCGGGGAGGAAGAGCGCGATCCCGCCCGCCGCGTCGGCCGCGGCCGAGAGGAGCGCCTGGTCGGCAGTCACCCGGTAGAACTCGACGTTCGTGGTGGTCCCGAAGCACGAGGGCTGGACCACCTGGGCGTCGGAGGTGCCGGTGACCGCGTTGGCGCCGACGATGCCGGCGTACGCGCTGGAGCAGAAGTCGCCGGGATCGAGCGGGATGGGCTCGATGGTGACCTGCACCTCGCGGTTGGAGACGTCACCGCTGGTCGTCGATCGATAGTGGTCGGCGTCCTCGTTGGTGATCCAGAAGTAGACGTCACCCGGCGTGGGCACGTCGATGACCTGGGTCTCGTCGAAGGTGCTGATGCTGGGCTCGCAGTAGAGCTCCTGGGTGGTCGGCGTGACCTCGCAGGTCGGGTAGGCCGACACGTTGAAGTCGGAGACCAGCGAGCTGGCGGTGTAGTCGCCGTCGACGGTGACCCGCAGGGCGGTGTTGGCCGCCACGGTGTAGCGGATGACGCCGTCGACGCCGGTTCCGTTGATGTAGTCGGTGAAGTCGGAGCTGTTGTCGCAGCTCACCAGCGAGGTGTCGCCCACGCTGTAGGGGGAGATATCCCGCGCGCGGAGATAGTTCTCGGGGATGACCCAGCGATCGGCGCCGCCGACGGTCGAGTGGAACATACCGCCGACCGTGAAGGGGTTGTCGCAGGCCTCGCCCTCGGGGAGCGGCGCGTCGACCTCGGTGACGGTGACGGTGACGTCGTCGAAGATCGAAGAATCCGAACGAGCCAGCCAAATCTGGACCGGGCCGGCGGGGAGATCGACGTAGACCTCGTGGATCGCCGATTCGGTCTGGCAGCGGTCCATGGTCGCGGTCGGGTCGCAAGCGCCCGAGCTGATCGCGATCGCGAACTCGGCACTGGTGAGGTCGGCGACCGCGGTGACCCGGAGCAGCTTGCCCGAGGTGGCGCGGTCCGCGGAGACCTTCTCGTAGAGGATGACCGCGTCGTCGCGGGTGACGCCCGGGTCGTCCCAACGGCAGTTCGTTCCGCCATCGTCGAGGTCGATGAAGTTGGGGTCGATCTCCCAGGTGTAGACGCCGTCCGCGAGGGTCGCCTGCGCGGCGGTCAGGGCGTCGCGGCAGTTCTCGCCACCGGGAGGCGCGGTGGTGAAGTCGAGGATGCCGTCACCCAGGTACATGTGGGTCGTGTCCACGCCGTTGCCGGTGAGGTCCTGGAGCATGGTGACGTCGAGGGAGTAGACCGTGTCGGCCACGAGCTCGCTCGGGAGGGTCACGGTGAACACCGACGACGAGAGCCAGGCGCCGTCGAGGGTCCAGGTCATGCCGTCGCCCGAGAGGACCACGGTGGTGAGCGTCTGGTCCATCGCTTCGGAGAACGTCAGCTCCACCGTCACCTCGTCCCGGAAGTTCACGCCGGTCTCGGCCTCGGCCGGGGTGCTGGCGCTGACGAAGGGATCGAAGACGTCGTTGGAGACGGTGAAGTCCAGGCTGCCGTCGAGCAGGTAGGTGGTCTCGTCGATGGGGTTGCCCCGACGGTCCCGCATGTTGCTGAGGTCGATGGAGTAGCTGGTGTCGAACTCCAGGAGCCCCTCGACGGGAATGCGCAGGAGCCGGCCCACGTCGGTCCAGCTCACGTCGAGGGTCATGGTCTCGGTGCCGTTGGAGAACTCCACGGTGCGGACCGTCTCGTCCATCGGCTCGTTGAAGGTCACCAGCACCTGGCTGGTGGTCCCCGGGTTCACGTCGGTGGTGCCCTCGCCGGGATCGGCGCGGACCACGATGGGGGCCTCGTCGTCTTCCCGGGTGGTGAAGTCGAGGATGCCATCGACCAGGTAGGGCTCGGGGTCGAGGAGGTTCCCGAAGACGTCGCGGAAGCCGCGGACCTCGGCGTCGTACTCGCGGTCGTACTCGAGGTCCGAGAGCGGGAAGGTCACGACGGTGCCGTCCTCGGACCACTCCGCGCCACCCACGGTGGCCGCGCCGCCGAGGAGGGCGACGGTGCCCCGGGTCTCGTCCATCTGCTCGGAGAAGGTCAGGGTGAGCGACTCGATGTTCGCCGAGACCCCGGTCTCGTCTTCCGTCGGCGTCGACGACAGCACGAAGGGCCGGACGTCGTCCACGGTCTCGAAGGTGAACTCGTAGGGCTCCATCACGTTGCCGCTCGGGTCCTGGAACTCGGTGACGGCGATGTTGATCTCACCCGCGGCCCACGACGCGGTGGTCTCGACCGAGAGGGTGCTGCCCACCCGATCCCAGGTCCACCGAGCCATCGGGATCGGTCCACCCGGGGTCGCGACGATCGAGCCGACCTCGAGGTCCATGGGCTCGCTGAAGCGCAGGACCAGCGGCGCCGACCGGGTCACTTCGGTGTCGCCATCGGCTGGCTCGGTCGAGCGAAGCGTGGGCGCGATGGTGTCTCCGGAGACGGAGCCATCGGGGCTGCCCAGGTCCGTTCCAGACCGGTCGTCGTCACCACACGCGGCGGCGGGGATGACCATCGCGAGCGCCAAGAGGCGGAGACGATGGAAGCGAAGGGGGGAGGTCGTGAAAGGCATTCCGTGAGACTTTGTAAAGAACTTTCAGCTGATTCGCACGTGTTCCGCAGCGACGTCGTGATGTCTCGCACCGCTACAAAGGGGTCAAGAGTGTCACACGCATCCCCAATGTGGGTGCGTACCCCTCATATTTGGGGATCCACCTCGACCGAGGTAGCCCCCTACCTCACCAGTGGTAGAGCCCGGGTCGATCGTTCACGAGTCCCTGATGTGGGCTAATCCCGTACACTGGCGCTGCCGGTCCCGACGTGTCATCCCACCGCCGGGATGTTGGCCGGCTTGCTCAAGGCGATGCGACCGCACCAGTGGGTGAAGAACCTCTTCGTGGTGGCGCCGCTGGTATTCGCGAAGGGCCTCGACGACGTCGACATGGTCCTGCGCTCGGCGCTGGCCTTCGTGCTCTTCTCCCTGGCGGCGAGCAGCATCTATCTGCTCAACGATCTCGCCGACGTGGAGGCCGACCGGGCCCACCCGGTGAAGTGCAAGCGGCCCATCGCCAGCGGCGCGCTCCCGGTCCACGTGGCGCGCACCGCCATGGCGGTGCTGGCCACCCTGGCCTGCGCCGGCTCATTGGTCTTGAACGCCTGGGTCCTGGCGGCCATCGGCGGCTACCTGCTCCTCCAGGTCGCCTACACCTACAAGCTGAAGCACGTGCCCTACGTCGACGTGCTCTGCATCGCCGCGGGCTTCGAGCTCCGCGTGCTCGCGGGGACCTTCGCGCTCCGCGTGCCGCCGACCATCTACCTCTTGGTGGTCACCTTCCTGCTCAGCGCCTTCCTCGGCTTCGGCAAGCGGATGCACGAGCTGCAGGCTCCGTCCGCCGGCAAGACCCGCAGCGTCCTGAGCAAGTACTCGAGCAAGACGGTCACCGTGCTGCTCCAGCTCACCGCGCTGGCGACGACGACCACCTACGTCATCTACACCCTGGACCCGCACACCCGCGCGTTCTTCGGCACCGACTACCTGGCGGCGACCATCGTCTTCACCGAGTTCGGTGTGATCCGCTTCATGGATCTGGTGCGCAACCGCGCCGACGCGGACAGCCCGACCGAGCAGATGCTCAAGGACTGGCCCTTCCTACTGAACCTGGTGCTCTGGGCCATCGCCGTGGTCGTCGTCATCTACGTGACCTGATCGTCGCGGGGCCGTGGTACCGATCGCTCCGTGGCCAAGCTGCTCCCGCTCGACACCGCCGCGGCGCGGATCCGCGAGACCGGTCGCGAAGCCCAGAAGGGTCGCGGCGGCGCGCCCTATTTCTTCATCTGCGGCGCCGGCATCTCGGTGCCCTCGGTTCCCCTCGCCTGGGCCATCGAGAAGGAGTGCCGGGACCGCGCCGAGAGCCTCGGGCTCACCTTGGGGACCCCGCCGGCAGACCCGGCCGGGCGCTACTCCTTCTGGCTCGAGCAGGCCTACCCCGACGCCGACCAGCGGCGCGCCTACTTCCGGCAGAAGATCGTCGGCCGCCCCCTCACCGACGCCAACCTCCGGCTCGCGCACCTGCTCTCCTCGGGGGCGCTCACCCGCTGCTTGGTCACGCCCAACTTCGACGACTTCGCCAGCCGGGCCCTGACCCTCTTCGGGCGACCCCACGTGGTCTGCGACCACCCGGCGACCACCGCGCGCATCGACCTGGACTCGGACGATCCCCAGATCATCCACGTCCACGGGACCTACTGGTTCTACGACCTGATCAACACCGACGACGAGATCGCGGCGCGGGCCCAGGGCATGCGTGGCGGCCCGGGGATGAGCGAGCTCCTCGGCGACCTGCTCGGCCGCCGGGTTCCCCTGGTGGTGGGCTACTCCGGCTGGGAGGGGGACGTGGTGATGCAGGCGCTGAAGCGGCGCCTTCAGGCGCCGCTGCGCAACCAGCTCTATTGGTTCTGCTTCGACCGCGCCGCGGCGACCGCCCTGCCCGACTGGCTCCGGGACCACCCCAACGTGTGCCTGGTGGTCCCCGCCGACGGCGAGCGGCAGCCGGCGGAGCGGGTCTTCGACGCGCTCCTCGCGGCGCTCCGGGTCGAGGCCCCGGCGCTGACCCGGGATCCCTTGGCCTTCTTCGCCAAGCGGCTCCGCGAGAGCGCCCCCGAGCGCGCGCCCGGCGCACCGGACCCCTACTTCTTCGACGACGTCGTGTCGCGGGTCGAGAAGGCCGCCGCGCTGGTGGGGTCGCAGCGGAGCAGCGACACCAAGGAACGCATCGAGAGCGTGCGCGACGCGGTCCGCGGCGGTCGCTACGACCTGGCCGCCCGTCGCGCCCGAGGCATCGAGCTCCGCGGGATGGAGAAGGCGCGGGTCGAGGAGCTCCTCGAAGCCCTCTGGCCCGCCTGCGCCCAGCCGGGCCTCGACCCCAAGGAGGACGCGCGGGTCTTCGACACCTTCGTGAGCATCCTCGACGAGCGCCCCACCGCGGAGGTGAAGCGCGGCCGGCTCGCCAGCGTGTTGATCGGCCGGGTGGGCGCGCAGCTCCGCGCGGACCACCCGCGCAAGGCGCGCCGCGCGCTGGAAGACGCGCGCACCCGGCTGACCGAGGACCTCCCGGGGATGCCCCGGGCGCGCCAGCGGCTGCAGCTCTTCGACGCGCGGATCCACGCGCACAACGGCGCCGACGAGCGGGCGCTGGAGACCTACGACGCGCTCCGCCAGGCCTTCGGCCGCTCCCGGGACCGGCGCATCCGCGAAGGGGTGATCCGCGCCGGCGTCGAGGCCGCGGAGATCGAGGTGCGCCTGGGTCACGCCGACCGCGCCCTGCGCCGCCTCGATCCCTACCGCGACCCCAGCCCCAGCCCTGCGCTGCAGCGCGTGACCAGCGACGTCCACCGGGTAGCCGCCCTGGCCCACGAGGCGCTCGGGCAGCACGCCGAGGCGGCCGCGGCCCGCGCACTGATCCCCTGAGCGGACCCTAGGCCGTGCCGCACCACGGGCAGTAGGTGAAGTAGTCGTCGTTCACCGGCCCCTCGCAGCGACGGCACCGGTCGGGGAGGCCCTGGGCTCGCCAGGGTCGCCGCTCCCGGGTGCCGCACTCGGGGCAGGCGCGCATGAACGGACGGAGCTCGCCTTCGCACTCGCGGCGGGCGCACGCGCGGACGGCGCGCGGGTCCTTGGGCACCTTGCGCCCGTTGGACTGCAGACGGGTCCCGCACCATCCACAGGCGCTCCACTCGGGACGCACGCCGCGTTCGCAGGTGGGACAGAAGAGTGGGAAGCCGCTGACCTCTCGGAAGCTGTGGTCGCTGGTCCCGCACCAGGGACAGTGGCGCATGGCCTCGGCGATCCCCCCGCCGCAGCGACGACACGCGAAGCTCATCCGGAGACGCCCCCCGTGGTGGGCCCCGAAGGTCTCGGCCAGCACCTGGCGCGCTGGCGGGAGGTCGTCCTTGCGCTTCGACTCGGCGACGGCGCGGGCGGCCTCGTCGTAGGCCTCGAGCAGGTGCACCGCGTCCGGATAGCGCTCCTGGGGATGGAACGAGACGGCGGTGCGGATCACCGGGCGGAAGGGCTTGGGGACCCGCGCGGTGAAGCGGTCGGCCTTCACCAGCGGCCACTCGAAGGGCCAGGTGGGCAGGGTCCCGGTGAGGAGCTCGTAGGCCACCAGACCCCAGGAGAAGACATCGGACGTCGGCGCCGGTTTCCCGTAGGCCTGCTCCGGCGCCATGTAGCCGAGGGTTCCGCACTGGGTGAGGGTCTTCTCCTCCTGCCAGCGGGCGAACCCGAAGTCGGAGACCAGCGCCCGGCCGTCCTCACCGATCAGGACGTTGTCCGGCTTGATGTCCCGATGGAGCACGCCCCGCTCGTGGGCGTGGGCCAGCCCGGCGGCCACGTCGCGCAGCAGGTTGAGGGCGCGGGTCGGAGAGCGCTTGGCGGGCGCGTCGTCGGTGAGGCTGTGCTTGCAGAGCTGGGTCGCCAGGACGAAGTAGTCGTCGACCCAATCCGCGTTCTGCACCGGAAGGACGTTGGGGTGCTCCAGGTGCGAGACCACCCGGGCCTCCCGGACCACCCGGTCGCGGCCCATGTCCTCGATGCCGGAGGGTAGGACGATCTTCAGGGCCACCACGTGCCCCTCGACGGTGTCCTTCGCGCGCCAGACCTGCGCGTAGGCGCCCTCGCCCAGTCGCTTCTCCAGCGTGTACTTCCCGAGCTTGGCTCGGCGGCGGAGCGGCTTGCCCATCGACGGGGGCAGTGGAGCACCTCACCGGGCCGCGCACCACGAAAAACGCCGGCGACCCTCGGTCACCGGCGCTTCTCGCGCGGGGCGCGAGGCCCCAAAGCGCGGAGGTCAGTTCTCGTAGCGATCCTCGAGGGCGTCCTCACGGGCCTCCTCGGCGCGCTCCTGCTCGATCTCGCGGTCGAGCTCGTTCATCTCCTGGTCCCACTCGGCCTCGGCGCGGTCCCCCGCGGCCTCCATGCGGTCGCCGGCGCGCTCACCCGCGGCCTCGACCCGGTCACCTGCGCGGTCGATGTCCTGGCCTGCGGACTCGAAGGTCGCCTCGGCGTTGTCCTGCGTCTGCTCGGAGCAGCCGGTGGTTCCGAGGGCGAGGGCGGAAACGATGGCGAAAGGCATCCAGATCTTCTTCATGGTCATTCTCGGTCTTCGGGTTGGGTTCGGGTTTTCGAGGTCGGCGTCGATGGGGCCGAGGCCGCGGTGACGCTCTGGTCGGCCTACGCTGCAGTGCCCATGCCAGCCCCAATCGTGGGCGATCCGAGTGGTCGACCGCGGTGCCTTGCCTCGATCGAGGCGACCTCGACGCCACGGCCTCCGGGGTCCGCAGCTTCCCTCCGGACGCCAGGCCTCCCCTCGGGTGGACTCGGCAAAGTGCCCCGGCCGAAAACGCCCGATTCCCCTGCCCAGCCACGGCAACCGGGCGCTCCGAGCCCCCTTTTGCGTGGCAGACTCCTTGCTCTCCCCGCGCGCATGTCCGACGAGCGCTCCCCCGCTGCGGCACCCGACGAGGCCGCGACCCCCCAGGCCGAGGTCCCCGCGGTCCCCAAGACCACCGTCCCCATGAGACCGTCGGCGATCCGCCAGGTCGCCAGCTCCGGCGAGGCCCTCGCCGCCGAGGCACTCGCAGGGGCCATGGCCGCCGACGCCCCGCCCGACCCGGAAGCGATCGAGGCAGCCCGCCACGATCGATTTCGCCCCGACGCGTGATCGCCCCGACCCGCCGTCGAGATCGACCGCGATCCGCTGGCAAGGGAATTGCTGAGCAAAGGGCACGATGGGCTTCCCTTCCCGATCCACCGACGATGGGTCGTTCCCCGACGAGCTGGAGCAAGACGCCGCCGAGCTCGAGGTGAACGAGTCGTCGCTCCCCGCTCACCGCCGCACCGGCACCTACGCCCAGCCGGAGGACCGGAGCGCGGTCGTCCAGGCGCCGAAGATGATCCGCTTCGAGCGCCGCCGGCGGCGCCTCGTGGACGCGGCGGCCTTCTCCCTGCCCATCATCGCCGCCGCGATCTTCATCGCGTCGCTCCAGGCGACGGCGATGGTGACCATGCCCCTCGCGGTCGCCGCCTTCTTGGTGATCCTCACCTGGCCGGTGCACTCCTGGCTCCAGAAGCGAACCCATCGGGTGGTCGCGGTCCTCGGGACCCTGGCGACCCTCGGCGCGATCTGCGCCGGCTTCGTCGGGCTCCTCTACTGGGCGATGAAGGGCTTCATCGGGAACATCGACGCCTACACCGAATCGCTCCGCGAGTTTGCCGAGCAGCAGAAGGACCTCTTCCCCGCCATCGGCGCCGCCCTCGACCCCGACCCCGACCAGGCCCGCGAGATGGCCCGCAACGGTCTCCGGGCGTTCTTCCTCTCCGCCAGCGTCGCCTTCCTCATCGTGATGTTCACCGTCTTCGCCGTCTCCGAGGCGGGGCGGTGGCGCAAGCGCATGACCCGCGTCCTCGAGGATCGCAGCCCCGGTCTCATCGACACCCTCGGCGACGTCACCGGGCGCTTCCGCCGCTACATGTGGACCCGGGTGATCATGAGCCTCCTGACCGGCACCGGGACCACCCTGGCGTGTTGGGCCTTCGGAGTCCGCGACGCCCCGCTCTGGGGTGTGGTGGCGTTCCTCCTGAACTTCATCCCCAACATCGGCTCGCTGGTCGCGGTCGTGCCCCCCAGCATCGTGGCCCTGAGCCAGGGTGGCGGCGCCTTCTGCATCACCGTCTTGGCCACCCTCACGGTGGTCCAGGTCGCCATCGGCCAGTGGCTCGAGCCCATGGTCCAGGGCCGCGCGCTGCGCATCTCGCCCCTGGTCGTCCTGCTCAGCGTCGTCTTCTGGGGCTGGGTCTGGGGCATCGGCGGCGCGCTACTCTCGGTCCCCATGACGGTCCTCTTCATCTCCCTGGCGGCCAAGAGCCCCAAGTGGAGCTGGATCGCCGACCTGGTCTCCGACGCGGGCGAAGCCCTCGAAGACGACGAACCGAACCCCGTGGCCGCGACGGCCGCCGTGCCGCCCGCCAGTCGGCCGGCCACCACCACGCCATGAGCCTGAGCCACGAAGAAGCCCGGCCGCCGGAGCCGTCCCTGTCCCCCCGGGCCCGGGCGGCTATCCAGCGGGCCTACGGTTCGTTCGTGAACCTCACCGCCGACGAGATGGAGCGGGTCTGGAAGCAGGCCCACGCGCCCCTCGCACCCGTCCCGGCGCTGCCGATGGTCTCGGACTCGCTCTGCCAGCTCGCGACCCTCCAGCGGAAGCGGACCGGTGAGCTCACCGACGAGGACCACCGGCTCATGGGCCGGGCCGCGACGGTCATCCGGGATCTCCTCGATGCGCGCCCGCCGGGCGACGTGGAGCACTCCGCGTGGCGCACGCGGCTGATGCTCCTCGGCCACGACCCCTTACGGCACCGATTCTGACCGGTTCCCCGGCGCCGACCGCCGTTCCCGTCCACGCGGACCGTTGACATCACCCCGGGCCGACACCCCAATCGGTTCATGAGTGACGACACCGTCTCGCTGCAGGTGGCAGCCGCCAGCAGCCAAGACCAGGGCAAGGGCGTGGCGCGAGTGAGCGCCGAAGCGATGGAGGCCCTGGGGCTGCGCCCCGGCGACGTAGTCGCCATCGAGGGCAAGCGGATCTCGGCGGCCATCGCGCTGCCGCCCTACCCCGAGGACGCCGGCATCGACATCATCCGGCTCGATGGCATCGAGCGGACCAACGCCGGCGTGGGCGTCCGCGATCCGGTCAGCGTGCGCAAGGTCGACCCCAAGCCCGCGCGGCGGGTGACCCTCGGTCCGGCCCAGGCCAACGTGCGCCTCTCCGGTTCCGGCGACGCCCTGAAGCGCACCTTCCTCGGCCGCCCGGTGCACACCGGCAACGTGGTCAGCACCAGCGTGTTCCACCCGGGCAACCAGCCCGGCGAGGGGATCCCGCCCGAGCTGGCCAACGCCTTCAGTCGCCGCAAGGCCTGGGGTCTGCAGGAGGTCCGGCTGGTGGTGGTCTCCAGCCAACCCACCGGCATCGTGCGCATCACGCCCGAGACCGAGATGGTGCTCCTCCCGGAGTACTCGGAGCCCGAGGAGCCCCGGGTCATCGACGTCACCTACGACGACGTCGGCGGGCTCTCCGAGACCCTCGACCAGGTCCGGGAGATGATCGAACTCCCGCTGAAGCACCCGGTGCTCTTCCAGCGGCTGGGCATCGATCCGCCCAAGGGCGTGCTCCTCCATGGACCGCCCGGGACCGGCAAGACCCTGCTGGCCCGCGCCGTCGCCAACGAGGCCGACGCGCAGTTCTTCATCGTCAACGGACCGGAGATCGTCGGCAAGCACTACGGCGAGTCCGAGGGACGCCTCCGGGAGATCTTCGAGGAAGCGGAGAAGGCCGCTCCGTCGATCATCTTCTTCGACGAGATCGACTCCATCGCCCCCAAGCGGGCGGAGGTCACCGGCGAAGGCGAGCGGCGCCTTGTCGCGCAGCTCCTGACCCTGATGGACGGCCTGAAGCCGCGGCAGAACGTCATCGTCATCGGCGCCACCAACCGGCCCGAGGCCATCGACGAAGCGCTCCGCCGGCCTGGTCGCTTCGACCGCGAGCTGGTCATCGGCGCGCCCAGCGCCGAGGGACGCCGGGAGGTTCTCGCCATCCACGCCCGGGGCATGCCCCTGGCCGACGACGTCGATCTCGACGAGCTGGCCCGCATCACCTACGGCTTCGTCGGCGCCGACCTCGGGGCCCTGGCCCGGGAGGCGGCCCTCGAGTCGCTCCGGCGGCGCCTGCCGGAGATCGACCTGGGCGCCGAGGAGATCCCCCAGTCGGTGCTGGAGAGTCTGGTGGTCACCCACCACGACTTCACCGAGGGGCTGAAGCGGGTCCAACCCTCCGCGCTCCGGGAGATCATGATCGACTCCCCCAAGGTCACCTGGGAAGCGATTGGCGGCCTGAACGACGCCAAGACCGCCCTCCGCGAGGGCGTGGAGCTCCCGCTGAAGCACCCCGAGGCCTTCGAGCGCCTGGGGATCCGCCCGGCCAAGGGGTTCCTGCTCTATGGCCCTCCCGGCACCGGCAAGACCCTCCTGGCCAAGGCCGTGGCCCGGGAGGCCGAGGCGAACTTCATCTCGGTGCGCTCCTCGGACCTGCTCAGCAAGTGGTACGGCGAGTCCGAGAAGCAGATCGCCCGGCTCTTCCAGCGCGCCCGGCAGGTGGCGCCCACGGTGATCTTCATCGACGAGATCGACTCCCTGGTCCCCCGCCGCGGCGGCGGGCTCGGCGAGCCGGCGGTCACCGAGCGGGTGGTCAACACCATCCTGGCGGAGATGGACGGCCTCGAGGAGCTCCGGCACGTGGTGGTCATCGGCGCCACCAACCAGCCCACCCTGGTGGATCCGGCGCTCCTCCGCCCCGGCCGCTTCGATGAGCTCATCTACGTCCCGGTGCCCAGCGCCGAGGGGCGCGAGACCATCTTGCGCATCCACACCCGGGGCATGCCGCTAGGCGACGACGTGAACCTCACCGCGCTAGCCGAGTCCACCAAGGGCTACACCGGCGCCGACCTGGAGGACCTGGTCCGGCGCGCCGGACTCCTGGCGCTCCGCGGGGACCTGAACGTGGAGCACATCGACATGGCCACCTTCGAGAAGGCCCGGGCCGACACCCGGCCCTCGGTGACCGCCGAGATGGACGCCGCCTACAAGAAGATCCAGGAGGAGCTCCACCGCGAGGCGCCGACCCGGCGCCGCATCGGCTTCGGCGGCCCCGCCGAGGAGTAGCCGAGGAGCAGCCGCCGCGCCCGAGCCGCCGAGGCCCGGGCGCCCGGCCTCAGCCGGGCTTCTTCTCGCCGAAGAGGCGCAGCAACGGCGGCAGCAGCGTGAGCTCGGCAAGGGTGGCCACGAAGAGGGTCACGCTCGCCAGCTCCGCGAACCGGGTCACCGGCGGCAGGTCGCTCGCGAAGAGCGCGCCGAAACCGGCCAGGAGGGTCGCGCCGCCGATCAGGATCCCCGGGCCCGCCTCGCGGAAGGTGCGCTCGATGCGCTCGGCGCCCCGGACCGATTGGGCCCGGAAGCGCACCAGCGCGTGGACCGTGCCGTCGACCGCGAGACCCAGGGTCGCGGCGAAGACCATCGCCGTCGACGCGTCGAGGGCGATCCCCCGCAGCGCCATCCACCCCACCCCGACGCCGACGGGCAGTAGGTTGGGCAGGAGCGCGATGAGCCCCAGCCGCACGCTCCGGAGCACCAGGCCCACCAGGAAGAACACGGCGACCAGCGCGAAAGCGAAGGTGCGCAGGAGGTCGGCCTCGATGGTGCTCACCGCCATCGCCGTGCGCGCCGCGTCGCCCACCACCGCCGTGGCGCCCCGCTCTTCCAGGCCGGCCACCAGGGCGACGATGGCTTCGGCCGGGATGTCGTGCAGGCGGACCTCGAGGCGCTGGCCGCCTTCCGCCTCCCAACCGTCGAGGAGCGGTCCCGCCAGCGCGCCGAGCGCGGCGTGGCTGGGTTCGTCGGTCGGCGTCGCCGCTTCGCCCTCCTCGCCGGCCTCGCTGCCGGAGAGGTGGCGCCAGACGTCGGCGCGCAGGGTCTCCGGTGAGCGGACCCCGACCACTCCCTCCTGGGACCGGACCCACTCGGAGAGCGCCCGGGTGGTCTCCGGGGATCCGCTGACCACCTCCAAGCGGCGCGCGCCGCCGTGCTCTGCGTCCACGGCCCGCGCCACCGCCGCCGGCGCCAGATCCTCCGGGAAGGGCGTCAGGAGCCGGCTGCCCCGCTCCACCTCGCCGGCGGCCAGGCTCCCCAAGATGCCGAGACCGAGCCACGCCACCAGGAAGATCCCGGCGTGGCGCGCGGCGAAGGTGGCCACCCGGACCGCGGTCCGGCCCTGACTGCGGGGCCGGAGGCGCGCGCCGCGGAGGTTCGTGATCACGAAGACCAGGGTCACGCCGTAGGCGATGGTCACCCCGAGCGCGGCCCAGAGCGCCAGCTCGCGCACCGCCCGGGTGTGCGCCAGCCCCAGCGCGCCGAAGCCCGCCGCGGTGGTCAGGCTGGTCACCAGGCAAGCGCCGGCCATCTCCCGCGCGGTCGCCTCGGTCACCCGTTGCTCCGTCGCGCGCCCGAAGCTGCTCACGGTGGCATCGCCCAGGGACGCCTGGGCGGCCCGCAGGTTGTCCCGCTGCCGGAAGAGGATGTGGATGGCGTCCGAGATGGCCACCGTCAGCAAGAGCGGGGGCAACATCGCGTGGAGCAGCGTGAAGGGCTGCCCCATCCCGATCATGAAGACGAAGAGGATGGCCAGGCTGAGCCCTGCGGCGCCCATCGGCAGCGCCAGGCCGCGCTTGGTGCGCATCGCGAGGAGGAGCACCAGGGCGTTGGCCAGCATCGCCAGCCCGACCAGCAGGGGCGCGTCGGCGATCAGCGCCTCGCGCAGGGCTCGCTCCAGGAGCGGCGCGCCGGTCGCCTCGGGCTGGAGGTCCGCGTGGCGCGCGAGCACGGCCTCGACGTCGACCCCGGACCGCTCCAGCTCGACCACCAGGAGCGCGGCCCGGCCGTCGTCCGAAACCAGCGATCCCAGGAGCTCCCGGTGGTCCCGGATGATCGCGGCGGCGTCACCCGGGCCGTCGTAGGGTCGCGCCAGGGACGTCGGGCCACCGGTGTTCGCCGCCACCGACGCCAGCCCGCCGGGGAAGACGGTGGGGTGGGCTTCCACCAGGGCCAGGAGGGCGTCGAGCTCGTCGTCGTCCCCGGGCTCGTCCACCGCCAGCGGCGTCGGTAGCGCCACCGTCATCGGTCCCTGGACGTCGTGGACCCCCGCGGTCTCCTCGAGGTCCCGAGCCAGCGCGTGGATTCGGTCGAGGCTCTCGCGGCTCAGGACGTCGTCGGCGTGGACCCGCACCAGGATCGCGGGCCCCTGGGGTCGGTCGAAGCGCTCCGCGAACGCGGCCTCCGCGCGGTCGAGTTCGGGCGCCTCGGGCAGCAGGGCCCGCGGATCGAGCTGCACGTCCAGCGCGGGCAGCACGATGAGACCGCTGAGCGCCAGCGCGCTCAGCAGCGCCATCGCCGCCCGCCGCGCCCACCGCGACCGCATCAGACGAGTGACCGGATCGGTCGTCTCGGTTTCGCGCCCCACCCCATCCATTTGAAACGACCCGCCCCTGCGCGCCAGGCGCAGGGCGGGTCATCTCATGGCGTCGCGAGGACGCACCGAGCGGGCT
>DCLA01000010.1:165466-168529 GCA_002320815.1 Myxococcales bacterium UBA1660 | reverse complement strand
CGCGGCCTCCGGCGTGACAGGCCGGCGTTATAACCAACTTAACTACCGCTCCAGATTCAGTTGTCACCCTTCGAGGCCGTAGCCCCTCGCGAAGGGAGCGGATAAGTAGCTCAGGGTACCGGGGCCGTCAAATGAGAAATGGCCCCCCGTCACCTTCGCGGCACATCACCCGTCAGTTTCGGCGCGCCTCGCGGCCTCGATCGCGACCAGTCCGGCACGTGCCTTGTTCACGGTCTCCTCGAATTCCTTCGCGGGATCGCTGGCTTCGACGATCCCGGCCCCGGCCTGGAGGGCCAGCTTGCCGTCGGCGAGGGTCGCGGTGCGGATGGCGATCGCCAGGTCGGCGTTGCCGTCGAAGCCCACGTAGCCCACCGCGCCGCCGTAGAGGCCCCGGCGCACCGGCTCGAGCTCGTCGATGATCTGCATCGCCCGCACCTTGGGCGCGCCGCTGAGGGTCCCCGCCGGGAAGGTCGCCCGGAGCACGTCGAGGGCGTGGCGTCCGTCGCCGATCTCGCCGATGACGTTGCTGGTCAGATGGATCACGTGGCTGAAGCGCTCGACGATCATCCGGTCGGTGATGCGCACCGTGCCCGGCTTGCTGATGCGCCCCAGATCGTTGCGACCCAGGTCGACCAACATGACGTGCTCGGCGCGCTCCTTGGGGTCGGCCAATAGATCCGCGGCGCGGGCCTCGTCCTCCGCGTCGGTGGCGCCCCGGCGTCGGGTGCCGGCGATGGGCCGCACCGTGGCCACGCCGTCTTCGACGCGCACCAGGGTCTCCGGGCTGGCGCCGCTGACGGTCACCCCGGGGAGCTCGACGAAGAACATGTAGGGCGAGGGGTTCACCACCCGCATCGCGCGGTAGAGCGCGAACGGGTCCAGCCCGGTGGCGTCGAGCTCGAAGCGCTGGCTGAGCACCACCTGGAAGATGTCGCCGGCGCGGATGTGCTCCTTGCACCGCTCGACCGCCGCCTCGAAGGCGGGCCGGGTGAAGCTCGACGGCGGCAGCTCGCCCTCGATGTCGCTCGAGGGCATCGGCAGGTGCGCGAGCGGCGCCGGCCGCGCGAGGGCGCGGACCACCGAGTCGATGCGCGCCTCCGCGTCCCGGTAGGCGGCGTCCGCGCCGTCCTCGCGGACGCGGGCAGGGACCACCACCCGCACCGTCTGCCGGAGCGCGTCGAAGATCAGCAGGGTGGCCCCCAAGCCGAAGGCCAGCTCGTCCTCGTCGTCCCGGGGAGCCTCGCCCACCGTGGGCTCGAAGCGGCGCACGGCGTCGTAGGCCAGATAGCCCACGGCGCCGCCCCAGAAGCGCGGGAGCTGCAGCGACGCCAGGGCCTCGGGCGCCGGCGGAACCCACTCGGCGAGGACTTCGCCGAAACGCGCCCAGGGATCGACGCCGGTCTCCACCGCCGTCTCGCCCCGCTGGGTCAGCTCGAAGCGGCCCCCGCCGGCGCGGACCACGGTGTCCGCGCCGACGCCGACGAAGCTGTAGCGGGCCCACTTCTCGCCGCCGACCACCGACTCGAGGAGGAAGGTGCGCTCGCCCGGGAAGGCGGTCGCCAGGGTCTGCCGCGCCACCACCGGCGTGAGCGCGTCGGCCACCACCTGCCGCTGGACCGGGATGACGGTGGCGCCGGCGGCGGCGAGGGTACGGAAGTCGTCGAGGCTGGGGAGCATGCGGGCGCAGGGTGCCATCTCGAAGACGGAGGTCGAACGACCAATTGCGCCGGTGCGCGGAGCTGACGCCTGGGCGGTGTCCAAGGGAGGGTCGAAGTGCTATGAGGCGGCCCATGAGCAACGACGCCGAGCTGAAGACCGTCGACCCGGAGATCGCCTCCCTCATCGCCCAGGAGGACACGCGGCAGCGCAACAAGCTGCGGCTCATCCCCAGCGAGAACTACGCCTACCCGGCGGTGATGCAGGCGTGCGGCTCCTCGCTCAACAACAAGTACTCCGAGGGCTACGCCGGCAAGCGCTACTACGAGGGCCAGCAGCACATCGACTCGGTGGAGACCTTGGCCATCGAGCGGCTGAAGGAGCTCTTCGGCGCCGACCACGCCAACGTGCAGCCCTACTCCGGCAGCCCGGCGAACCTCGCGGTCTACTTCGCCTTCTGCCAGCCCGGCGACCCGGTCCTGGGCATGGGCCTGCCGAGCGGCGGTCACCTGACCCACGGCTGGAACGTGTCCATCAGCGGCAAGTTCTTCGACGCCAAGCAGTACGGCGTGCGCAAGGACGACCACCTCATCGACTTCGACGAGGTCGCCCGCCTGGCCAAGGAGCATCAGCCCAAGCTGCTCTGGTGCGGCGCCACGGCGTACCCGCGGGTGATCGACTTCGCCCGCTTCGCGCAGATCGCCGAGGACGTCGGCGCCATCCTGGTCGCGGACATCGCGCACATCTCCGGCCTCGTGGCCGCCGGCGTGCACCCGAGCCCGGTGGGCCACGCGGGGGTCATCTCCAGCACCACCCACAAGACCTTCCGGGGTCCGCGCGGCGGCATGATCCTCTGCGACAAGGCTCACAAGAAGGCCATCGATCGCGCCGTCTTCCCCGGGCTCCAGGGCGGGCCGCACAACGGCACCACCGCCGGCATCGCCATCGCCGCCAAGCTGGCGATGACCGACGAGTTCAAGCAGTACGCGCAGCGCGTGGTCGACGACTCGCGCGCGCTGGCGGAGACGCTGATGGGCGCCGGGGTCGATCTGGTCACCGGTGGCAGCGACAACCACCTGATCCTCTGCGACCTCACCTCGAAGAACATCCCCGGCAAGGTCGCGGCCCAGGCCCTCGATCGCGCGGGCATCGTCTGCAACTACAACTCGGTACCCTTCGACACCCGCAAGCCCTTCGACCCCAGCGGCATCCGGCTCGGGACCCCGGCGATGGCGGCGCGGGGCATGGGGCCCGCGGAGATGAAGCAGGTGGGCACCTGGATGGCCGAGGTCATCGGCGCCCCCGACGACGAGGCGGCCATCGCGCGCATCGCCGGCGAGGTCGAAGACCTCTGCGCCCAGTTCCCCGCCCCCGGCGTCTGACCCCCCCGACTTGCAGAAGGGACGC
>DCLA01000010.1:67618-165163 GCA_002320815.1 Myxococcales bacterium UBA1660 | reverse complement strand
GGGACGCTCTTGCACACTGGCATAGGGGACGCTCCTTGCCCCCCGCCGCGCCCGTGCGCACCGACGCGCGATGGACTCGCCGAGCCTCCCGCTGCGCTTCGAGCCCGAGTGCGACGGCGTGCTGGGGTTCGAAGTCCTTCGTCCCCTCCCCTCGGAGCTCCGCCTGGAGTCCACCGAAGGCGGTCGCTTTCGACTCCGCGCCGGAGAGCGCCGGCTCCCGTGGGCGCGTACGCGCCCACCTTCGCGGCCCTTCAGCGCGTCGAAGACGTCGGCCCCTGGCCGGCGGAGTGCGCCGACGTGCTGGCGGTCTACGCGCGGCACTTCGACCGCCAGGAGCGTCTCGCGGGCCGGGTGGGGCTCGGCCGGCGTCTCACGGAGGCCTTCACGACGCGGCGCATCCACCGATTGGACGCCTGCACCTATCTGCCCATGCGCTCCGAATGGGACCGGGAGGTGGGCGCGCGACTCGGGCCCGTGGAGGGCGCGGCGCTGGTGGCCGACGGGCTTTGAGCACGGCGAGGGGCGGTGCGTCCGGTCGGGCGCTGCTCGAGGGGCGCTCGGGTCAGTCGATGCGCAAGTTGGCAAGTGCGTCCCCAAAGCAAGTTGGCAAGTGCGTCCCCAAAGCAAGTCGGGGCGGGGTGGTCGGTTTGTTGACGGGTTGGGCGGGGTTCGCGAAGGGTCGGGGCCATGATCGGGTTTCCTGCGCGCCCTGCCCTCATCGCCCTCGCCTGCCTCGGGATCGGCCTCGGCGCCGATGTCCGCGCGGACCCGCTGCTCGAGGTCGCGGTGGGCGAGCGGCCGGTGGGCCCCAGCGAGGACCCGCGCACCCTGGCCCAGTCGCTCTCCGACGAGCTCCTGGACCGGGAGGTGACCCTGCGGGTCATGGGTCGCCCCACCCGGCGGACCTGGCGCGCGCTGGGCGCCGAGGTGGACCAGGAGCGCCTCGCCGGGTGGATCGAGGAGGCGCGGGATCCCGCCTCGCCCCTGGCGCGCCATGCCCGCGACGAGGGCCAGCCGCGCGTCGCGCTCCGGCTGCCGCTGCGCCTCGACGCGGACCGCGCCGCCGGGGTGCTCACCACCCTCGCCGCGCGCGTGGATCAGCCGGCCCTCGACGCGCGGGTGGACACCCAGCGCGGCGAGGTGATCCCCGACCAGGAGGGGCGCCGGCTGGACGTATGGGCGACCCTCGACGATCTCGACGCCGCCCTGCGCGCGCGCGCCGAGGAGGTGGACGTCACGGTGATCACCACCGCCGCGCGCCGGACCGACGAGGAGCTCGCCGGCGCCCGCTTCGACACGCTCCTGGGCAGCTTCCAGACCCCGTACAACGGGCTCGCCCGGGAGCGGACCCACAACCTGCGCGTCGCCGCCCAGAAGGTCGACGGTCTGGTGCTGATGCCCGGGGAGCGCTGGGACTTCAACGAGCGCCTCGGCGAGCGCAGCCTGGCCAATGGCTTCCGGCCGGCCACGGTGATCGCCGGCGGCGAGCTCGTCGACGGGGTCGGCGGCGGCGCCTGTCAGATCGCCGGCACGCTGCACGCCGCGGTCTTCTTCTCCGGCCTGGAGATCGGCGAGCGCCACCCGCACAGCCGGCCCAGCAGCTACATCAAGCTCGGGCTGGACGCCGCGGTCTCCTACCCCAACCTGAGCTTCTCGTTCCGCAACGACCGCGAGTTCCCCATCTACGTGCGCATGGTCGTGCGCAACGGCTTCACCCAGGCCGAGGTCTGGGGCGACGCCCGGGAGCAGGAGGTCAGCTTCGTCCGCCGCATCGACGAGGTGATCCCCTTCGAGGAGCGGGAGACCGAGGATCCCGAGCTGCCCGCCGGCGTCCGGGTCCTCACCCAGCGCGGCGTCCCGGGCTTCGTGGTCAGCCGCTGGCGCCTCCGCCGGGACGTCGGCACCAACGTGACCACCCGGGACCGCTCCGAGGACCGCTATCCGCCGACGACGCAGACCTGGCGCGTGGGCACCGGCCCGGCCGCCCCCGCCGACTACGAGCCGCCCAGCGGCGACGAGCACGACGAGTACACCGCGGACGAGTACACGGTCATGACGCAGGGTCCGGACATCGAAGACACCGAGACCGTGCGCCGCGCGGGTCGCACCGGCGCCCTGGGTTGGACCGTCCGCGAGGGCATGCCCGGCGTGGAGTGAGGGTGGAGTGACGCCCGGGGCGATGCCCCTTGACCCCCGGCGACCTCCGCCGCTCCAATGGCCCCGGTGGAGGCCGGGAACATCGGGAGCCGTCGCGCGCGTTGGCGCGCCGTGGGCGCATCGACCAGCAGACGACTGCCGTTCGGCGCGTTGGCGCTGCTGTTGGGGTGCGAGACCGTCTCGCTGCGGCCCGCACCCAGCGAGCCGACCGAGCCGGCGGCCCCCGTCGCCACCGAGACGGCGGCGCCGGCGACCCCTCCGCCCGGGCGGGTCACGGCGCTCGCCGTGGGCCCCCGGAGCAATTGCGCCATCTTGGACGAGCACGAGCTCTGGTGTTGGGGCAGCGGTGACGACGGATTGTTGGGCCCTCACCCGGGCCCGGGCCCGGTGCGCTTGCTGACAGCCGAGGGGCTCTCCGCGGTCTCGGTCGGCGGCGCGAGCCTCTGCTTCGTAGCCAGCGGCGAGGTCCAATGCCTGGGTCGACCGCAGGCTCCCCCAGACCTGTTCACCGGGTATCGTCATCCGGGCGAGGCGCGGACGGCTCCCGAGCCCGTGCGCGGAATCGACGGGGTCCGGGCGGTCGCCGTCGGCGGCGAAGCCACGTGTCTTCTGAGGGACTCGGGGTCCGTGCACTGTCTAGGGAGCCCCAGCGCCGGCGGTGGCCCGGGAGCGAGCACGCGACGGACCGGCGCCGCCATCGTCCAGGAGGCCCGCAGTCTCACCGCGAGCGGCGCTCACGCGTGCGCATCGACGGGGGACGGATCCGTCTGGTGCTGGGGCAGCGGTCATGCAGGTCAGCTACCGGGCACCGAGGTTCGCCACAGCGTCGAGGCGGTCCTCCTTCCCGGTCTCGCCGACGTCCGCCAAGTGGCGGCGGCACCCGATGGTTCGCTGGGCTGCGCGCTCGCGGGACGCGGCTCCCTCACCTGCTGGGGCGCGGCCGGCGACGTGTGGCGGCGCCGGGGTGCGATGCTCGGTGAGGGGCTGGTTCAGGTCCCCGAGGTCGGCGAACCGATCCGTCGGGTCCGAGTGGGGGCGCTGGAGATCTTGACCGTCGCCGAGTCCGGGGCCGTGTACCGGATCGCCGTCACCGCCCCGGAGCAGGACCCGGAGGGCTCCACCACGACTCCATTGCGCGCTCGCTTGGAGCGCCCCCGACGGCTCGCCCTGCCACCCGCGGTCGACGTGGGCGTCGGCGTGGCGCACCGCTGCGCGCTGGGGACCGACCGGAACGTGCGCTGCTGGGGGCACCGCATCGGCGGACGCCTGGGCGATGGCGACTCGAGCGACCCACGCCCCGTTCCCGCGGAAGAGGCGGTGCTCGTCGAGTTCACCGAGGAGACCGCAGGATGAGCGCCCCCCCGCCGACGACGCCGCACCGCCCCCCGACCCCGCCGCGAAGGCCCACCCGCTGGCTGCGTCGCCTCGGCGCCGTCCTCGCCGGGCTGGTGGTGGGCCTGCTCCTCACCGAGGCGGTCTTCTGGTTCCGCGACGACGGGGCCTTTCCCCACGTGAACTTCTATCGAGCGGACCCCGACCTCGGCGTCCGACTCCGCCCCGGCGCGACGATGCGCTTCCGCTTCCGGGACAACCCCACCACCGACATCCACGTCAACGCCCAGGGCTATCGCGGCGCCGACTTCCCGGAGACCGCGCCCGCCGACGACGCCATCCTGGTGGTCGGCGACTCCCAGGTCTTCGGTCTAGGGGTGAACGACGACGAGACCATGGCCGCCCAGCTCGCGGAGCTCACCGGGCGGCCGGTCCTCAACGGCGGCGTGCCCACCTACGGGCCCGCCGAGTACGAGGCCGTGGTCCGCGAGCAGCTCTTGGCGCGCGCCGTCGGCACGGTGGTCTACGTGGTGAACATGTCCAACGACTTCTTCGAGGACACCCGCCCCAACACCGAGCGGCACGTGGTCTGGGATGGTTGGGCGGTGCGCGCGGAGCTGGCGCCGGAGACGGTGACCACCTTCCCCGGCCGGGAGCTCCTCTACCGGCGCTCCCACGCCTTCTACGCCCTGCGGCGACTCCTCCACGACGACGCGCCGCGCCCCACCCAGCTCGACTCGGAGGGCCACTGGCAGGACCTCGTGGGCCTGGGCGCCACCGCCGAGAACGGCGACGACGACGCCCCGAACGCCGACCCCGACTTGCGCGTGGAGCGGCTGCGCCTCGACCAGGCCACGGTCGACGCCGACGAGGCCGTGGACGAGCGCCTCCGCGCCGCCGAGCTGGCCCAGCGCGGCGCACGCGACGACCGCTTCTACCTCGACGTCGATCTCGCCCGGGGACACCCGGGGGACATCCTCGGCGAGGAGGCCGCCGAGGAAGCCCGCGAGATCGCCGCCACGGCCGCGCTGATCCGGCGAGCGGTGCGCCGGCGCGCAGAGCTCATCGACGCGCGGCGCGGCGAAGACCCGGTGCTCGAGCGCGCGCTCCGAACCCAGGACCAGGTCCGCGACCAGCGCGAGCGGCTGCGCCTGCGCGCCTTCACCCCCGCCGACGACCGGGTCCCCTCGACCCTGGAGGCGCGGATCCGTAGCGTCCAGGAACTCTGCGCCGCGCACGACGCCGAGCTCCTGGTAGTGGCGCTGCCCCTGGACGTCGTGGTCGACCCGGGCGAGTGGGCCAAGTACGAAGCCGAGCCCATCGACATGGAGCCCACCCGGGCGCTCCTCACCGACCTGGTGGGCTCCGCGCACCACGTGGGTGCCCGCGCCTTCGACGCGACGGGCGCCCTCCGGGCCGCCGAGCCCGGCGCGTTCCTGGACGGCGACCTGCACATGACCGCCAAGGGTCAGCGCGCCCTGGCCGAGGCCGTCGCCGCCGCGCTGGACGAAGCGCCGCCCCTGCGCGCGCCGATCCCCGGGCTCCCCGAAGGCCGCAGCGCGCTGCCGACCTTCGACGAGTGGACCGCCACCCCGGAGGTCACCGTGCGCGGCTCGTCGGCCGCCCACTGCGAGACGGTGAAGGTCCGGGAATGGCTCCGGGTGACGTGCCTACGACACGGTCGCTCGCTGCCCACGGCCATCGCGCCCGCCGAGCCCGGCCTGGACACCCTGGTCCTGGTCACCGCCGACGCGGCGGACCTCATCGTGCCCCTCGCGGCGGGCCACGAGGTGCGCGCCGAGTTCCACTGGAGCGACCGCTCGCAGACGCTCACCGTGGGCTGGGAGGACGGCACCCCGGTCATGGCCTTCGGCGCGGCCCGCCCCGCCGAGGTGCCCACCCGCGCCAGCGACGAGCGCGCCGACCGGCTCTGCGCCTGCCACCAGGAGGTCGTCGCCGAGAAGGTCTGCCGCAACCACCTGGACCGCTACGCCGAATGGCCCGAGTGCGAGGGCACCACCTGCCAGCACGCCTTCGGCGCGCTCACCGACGAGTGCTTCGCGGCCCACGCCGACGACTGCGAGGCGCTGCTCCACTGCGTGCAGGGCGACGGGCGCGCGCCGCCCGAGTGCGCCGCGGGCGAGGTACCGGTGGCCACCGTGGGCCAATGCTTCGCCGCCTGCGACGACGCGCACCCGTGCGCGAGCGGTGACTGCATCCCCTGGCAGGGCGGCGGAGTCTGCGCCGGGGCGACGCCGTGAGGGCTCTGGCCGACTTCGTCTACACGCTGAGCTGGCGCCTGCCCGGGCGCACCTGGCGCCGGCTCCTGGCCTTCGCGGAGGCCGAGGCGGAGAGCGCGCTCGAGCTCCGCTGCGCCGCGGCGCTGACCACCGACGCCGCGCGCGCGGCCCGCTACCTGGAGCACGCCGCCGACGAGGCGCGCCACGCGCAGATCCTCCTGCGCCGCGCGGAGCTCGCCAAGCAGGCCCCCTCGATGCTCCCCCGCCGCGGTCACGCGCACCTCTTCGCGCGCCTGGGCGAGGCGGCCTTCCTCGCTTTCGTGCACCTCGGTGAACGCCGGGGCCGGCGCCAGTTCGAGGCCCACGTGCGCTTCTTCGAGAAGCGAGATCCGGCGCTGGCCAACGCGCTGCGATCCATCCTCGCCGACGAGCGACGCCACGAGGCCTACACCGCCGAGCTCCTCACGGCGGTCGGCGAGCCGCGGGCCACCCGCCGGGCGCGCTGGCTGGACCGGGGCATGCGCTGGCGCCGGGCCGGCGGCGCGCTCACCGAGCCCCTCTTCGCGCTCACCATGGGCCTCCTGTATCTCCTCTCGGCGCCGCTGGCGGCGCTGGTCCGCCGCGGTCCCGCGGGCTGGCGCTGATGGCCGCGGTCCTCGGGATCAGCGCGCACTATCACGACGCCGCGGCGGCCCTGGTCGTCGACGGCCGGATCGTCGCCGCCCAACAAGAGGAGCGGCTCTCCCGGGTGAAGAACGATCCCTCCCTCCCCCGCCAGGCCATCGACGCCTGCCTGGCCCTGGGAGGCCTGCGCGGCCCGGACCTGGACCGGGTGGTCTTCTACGAGAACCCCTACCGCAAGCTCGAGCGGATCCTGGTCGGCGCGCTGGGCGCCTTCCCCCGCGGCGCGCGCTTCTTCCGTCGCGCGCTCCGCGACCAGCTCGGCGACAAGCTCTGGGTCCTGGACGAGCTGGCAGCACACTGCGGCGTCCCTCGAGCCCGGGTGGACTTCGTGGCCCACCACGCCAGCCACGCCGCCAGCGCCCTCGACACCGCCCCCTTCGGCGAGGCCGTGGCGCTGACCATCGACGGCGTCGGCGAAGCGGAGAGCACCGCGATCTGGCGCCCCGGCCCCGGCGGCCCGGAGGCGTTAACCGCCCTCGAGCACCCGCACTCGCTGGGCCTCTTCTACGCGGCCATCACCGCGTTCCTGGGCTTCCGGGTGAACGAAGGCGAGTACAAGGTGATGGGCCTCGCCGCCTTCGGCGAGCCCCGCTTCCGGGAAGCCCTGGACCGGATGGTCACCCTCCACGACGATGGCGCCTTCACCCTGCGTCCGGACGCCTTCGGGGATCACCTGCGCCTCGACCGTGCCTACGGCGACGCGATGGTGCGTGCGCTGGGCCCGCCCCGGGATCCCCACCGCCCCTGGGATCTCGAGGCCACCGCCGACCGCCACTACGCCGACGTCGCCGCCAGCGCCCAGGACCTCCTCGAGGACGCGGTGCTCGGCCTGGCCCGCGCGGCCCACCGGCGGAGCGGCGCGCGGCACCTGGTCCTCGCCGGCGGAGTCGCGCTCAACTGCCGGGCCAACGCGCGGGTCCTGGCCGAGGGGCCCTTCGGGCGGGTCTACGTCCACCCCGCGGCCGGTGACGCGGGAGGCGCGCTGGGGGCGGCCCTCCTCGGCGCGCGCCAACTCGGCGACACCCCGGACCCCGGGTCGTTCACTCCCGCGCTGGGCGTCCGCGTGGACCCCGGGCACACCGCCGCGGTCGCCGCGCACCTCGGGCTCCGCGGCGAGCGGGTCGCCGACCCCGCCGCGGATGCCGCCGCGCGACTGGCCGAGGGGGCCATCGTGGCCTGGGTGCAGGGGCGCGCCGAGTGGGGCCCGCGCGCGCTCGGCCAACGCTCCTTGCTGACCCGAGCCGACGATGAAAGCCTGCGCGACGTGCTCAACCGGCGCATCAAGGGCCGCGAACCCTTTCGCCCTTTCGCGCCCGCGGTCCGCACGGCCCACGCCGCGGCCCTCTTCGAGGGCGCGCCCAACGACATGACCCCGACGATGACCACCGTGTGCCGGGTCGCCGGCGAAGGCCTCGCCGGGGCCACGCACGTGGACGGCACGGCGCGGGTCCAGACCGTCGAGCCCGGCGGCGCCCTCGACCCGCTCCTCGAGGCCCTGGAACGCGACCACGGCCTGCGCGCGGTGCTCCACACTTCCCTCAACGCCGCCGGCGAACCGCTGGTCGCCCGGGGCACCGACGCCCTGGACTTCTTCGTCCGCCGCAAGCCCGACGTGCTCTACGTCGAGGACCTCCGGATCACCCGATGAGCCGCCTGACCACCCTGCGGCAGCTCGTGGCCCACTTCGTCGGCCGGCGGAAGCTCTTCTTCGTCCCGCTGCTCCTGGTGCTGGTCCTCGCCGGCGGCCTGCTCCTGCTCACCGGCGGCCTGAGCTACGTGGCCCCCTTCGTCTACACCCTCTTCTGACCCGGCGAGCCCGGACCCGCCCGCTCGACGCCGCGGCCCCTCCCGCGCTACACCCCGTCCCATGAAGGTCGTCGTCGCCGTCGCTGGAGGCATCGCCGCCTACAAGGCGGCCTCGTTGGTCCGGGAGCTGGGTCGCGCCGGCGCCGAGGTGCGCGTGGTGATGACCCGCGCCGCCCAGCACTTCGTGGGCCCGGCCACCTTCGCCGGCCTCACCGGCCACCCGGTGGTGACCAGCCTCTGGGACCACCCGGGCGAGGTGCACGTCGAGCTCGGTCGCTGGGCCGACGCCATCGTCGTCGCGCCGGCCACCATGGACCTGATGGCCAAGGCCGCGGCCGGCCTCGGTGACGACCCGGTGCTGGCCACCCTCTCCTGTGCGCGGGGCCCCGTCTTCTTCGCGCCCGCCATGCACTGGCGGATGTGGGGGCGCCCCGCGACCCAGCGCGTGGTGGCCACCCTCGCCGCCGATGGCGCCCACCTGGTCGGCCCCGAGCGCGGCGCGCTGGCCAGCGGCGAGTCCGGCGAGGGACGCATGAGCGAGCCCGAGGCCATCGCCGCCGCCGTGGTGGCGCATCTGCAGGGCCCGCGGGATCTGGCGGGCCGCACCGTGGTGGTCTCCGCCGGGCCCACCCACGAGGACCTCGACCCGGTGCGCTTCCTGGGGAACCGCTCCACCGGGCGCATGGGCTTCGCCCTCGCGGCCAGCGCCGCCCGCCGCGGCGCGCGGGCCATCCTGGTCAGCGGCCCCAGCGCCTTGCCCACGCCGCCGGGCGTGGAGCGAATCGACGTCCGCTCCGCCCGCGCCATGCAGGCGGCCATCGGCCAGCACGTGGGCGACGCCGACGCGGTGATCATGGCCGCCGCCGTGGCCGACTACCGGCCAGCCGAAGAGGCCCCCTCGAAGATCGCCAAGACCGCGGGGCCGAGGACCCTGGAGCTGGTACGCAACCCGGACATCCTGGCCGAGCTGGGCGCGGCGCGGTCCGGCGCCCACCCGGTCCTGGTGGGCTTCGCCCTGGAGACCGAGGACGCCGCGGCCCGGGCCCGGGCCAAGCTCCAGCGGAAGCGGTGCGATCTGGTGGTGGCCAACCTCGCCGCCGACGGCTTCGGGGGCGAAGAGAACCTGGTGACCCTGGTGGACGCCGCCGGGGACCACCCCCTGCCGCGGCGGAGCAAGGCGGCCGTCGCCGACGCGATCCTGGACCGGGTGGTGGCTCTCCTGGGCCAATCGGGCCCCCGCGAGGGCTGACGCTTGAATCTCGGCGCCCGTCCTACCATCCTCGCGGCGTGACCCACCCGGGGCGAGCGACGATGATGGCCCTCGTCGGCCAAGTGATCGACCAGCGCTATCACGTCACCCAGCTCATCGGGGAAGGCGGCATGGGCGCCGTCTATCGCGCCGAGCAGCAGGACGGTCCGCCGGTGGCCATCAAGGTCCTCCACGAAGAGCTCGGCGACCAGGAGGAGAGCCGCGCCCGCTTCGAGCGCGAGGCCCGGGCCCTCTTCGGCCTGGAGCACCCGAACATCCTGCACGTGCACGACTTCGGCATCGTCGACGGCAAGCCGTACATCGCGATGGAGCTCCTCGAGGGCCACCCCCTGGACAAGATGGTCGAGGACGGCCCCCTCGAGCCCGCGGTCGCTTTCGAGGTGGGCCGCCAGATCCTCGCCGGCCTGGCCTACGCCCACGGCCAGGGCGCCCTGCACCGGGACCTGAAGACCGAGAACGTCTGGTTCGGGACCCATCCGGATGGGCGCCCCTTCGCCAAGCTCCTCGACTTCGGGCTGGTGAAGTTCACCGACGACGAGCGCTGGGGCCAGAGCTCCAAGCTCACCATGACCGGCGCCGTCTTCGGGACGCCGGCCTACATGGCCCCCGAGCAGTGCGCCGGTGCTCCGGTGGACGCCCGGGCCGACGTCTACTCCACCGGCGTGATCCTCTTCGAGCTCTTCAGCGGCATGTGGCCGTTCATGGAAGAGACGCGGATGGACATGTTCAAGGCCCACCTGGCCAAGCCCCCGCCCCACCTGCACGAGGTGGTCGAGGGCTGGGTTCCCTCGCCGCCCCTCGACGCGGTGATCCAGAAGGCCCTGGCCAAGACCGCCAAGGACCGCTTCCAGAACGGCCAGGAGATGCTGGCCGCCTTCGAGCAGGTCCCGGTCCCCGGTCGGCCGATGGGCCGAGCCCCGGTCACCGCCGGCGGCGCCGAGCCCACCAAACCCTTTCCCACCGTTCTGGTGGCGTCCATCGTCGGGGCCGTGTTGGTCCTGGCCCTCGCCGCCGCCTTCCTCTTGCTCTCGTGACCCTTCGCCCCTTCGCTCGCGCCCTCCAGCAGGGCGACATCGCGCGCGCCCGCGTGCTCTGGGAAGCCACCACCGGCCGGCTGGGGCTCCTGCCCTTGCCGGACCACGACGGGGAGCTCTTCGAGGGCGTCCTGGTGCCCCGCGAGGAGCCGGTCTCCCCCAGCGCCGCCGCCGATCTCGCCCGGAGCTGGGAGCGCCTGGACCGAGCCTATGCTCCCTGCGAGGACGCCGAGCTGACGACCGAGGTCCGCGACCTGGTGCGCGAGCTGGCCCGGACCACCGGGCTCACCGCCGACCTCGGCGAAGACCACCTCTTCGTGGTCCTCGGGTCCCGCGGCGAAGCCCGCGCCCTCGCCCGCTTCACCGGCGACGAGTGGCGCGCGCTGGTCGGCGACGCCCCCACCGACGGGCGCACCGCGGAGGTCTTCCGCACCCAACGCGATCTCTTCGTCCCCTGACGACGCCGTAATGGCCGCCGGGTCGCAGCCCGTCCCCCCGATCGTGGACGGGGATGAACGACGACTCCGGGGCCTTCGGGCCCTGCGCGCGATGGCCCTGCGCTCGATGGCTCTGGGCGCGATGGCTCTGGGCGCGATGGCTCTGGGGACGGCCTGCAGCGCGGCGCACGGAGAGAGCGGCGACGCGCACCGCGACGACGCCGGGACTTCGCTCGACGGCGCCACCGCGAACGCCGACGAGGAGTGCATCGTCGGGGACCTCAGCGATTGGGTCGACGCGGCCTGTATGGAGTGGGCCGACCAAGAGGTGCCCGCGGGGGAGCCCTTCACGATCGGGCTGGTGTCCTTGGTTCAGAGCGCGCGGTGCCGGTGGGAGTGGGCGGACGACCGTCTGATCGTGGGCCTGGATGGTGTCGGCGCCCATCTCGGCGGCGACGACGAGTGCGTGGGTCGTCCCCCCGTCGCTTGTCCCATCATCACCGAGTCTCCTTGCACCCTCCCCGGCCTCCCGCCGGGCCGCCACGTCCTCGAGGTCGCCGGCCAGCGGCTGGAGGTGGAAGCGGTCCGCGTCGGAGCCGAGCGGCGCCGCACCTGTGTCAGCCGGCGCACCGGGAGAGATCGTCGCTGGAGCGAAGGGACCGACGGCGTCTGCCTGGGCGGCGATGGATGCTTCGGGTCCCTCCCCGTCGCCCAGGCCATCACGCACTGCGCCGCGTCGCAGTGCACCGGGACCCTGGAAGACACCGGCGAGGTGACGGTCGCGGTGGAGACCCCGGAGGCCTGTCCGCGCACGGACGAGCCGGTGGCGCACCGCTGTTGGGTCGGGGAGAGCGGAGGATCGGCCTCCATCGCCGTCGCCGGCACCGATGCGCGCCTCGCCTGGGAGACCGGCGAGGACTTCGTCTGCGTCAGCCTCTGAGGTCGTCGCCGCGCGGCCGACCGCCCAGGACGGTCACGGCCACGGCCACCAGCACCGGCACGACCAGGCCCGCGGTGCCCCAGAACGCGAGGGAGTCGTCGCTGCTCGCAGGCGACGTCTCCGCGGCGACCAACGCCACGGTGCCCACCAGCGCCCAGAGGCCGGTGGCGACCCCGGCGCCAGCGAGCCCCGGGCTGCCCAGCGGTCGTCGCCGCGCGGCGCGGACCACGACCACCAGGATCATGGTCAGCGCGAGGGCCCCGGCCAGCGCCAGGAACGCCAAGCCAGCGACGGCCGCCGCCAGCCCGTGGAAGCCGATGTCGCTCACGCGCCCAGCCTACCCGAAGGCGAGCGTCAGAGGGTGTCGACCGGCCCCGCGCCGACGCGGGTGACCTGGTAGCCATCCCCGGTCAGGTCGATCACCGTGGAGGGCTCGAGCATCCCCCAGCCGGCGTCGAGCACGATGTCGCACTGCTTGTAGTGGGCGGCGACGTCGTCGGGATCGTTGAGCTGCTCGCCGTCCCAGGTGGCCGAGGTGCTCACGATGGGGTTCCCCAGCGCCTTGACCAACGCCTGGGGCACCGGGTGGTTGGGGACCCGGATGCCCACCGTCTTGCGCTTCATCATCAGGATGCGCGGGACCTCGCGGGTCGCCGGCAGGATGAAGGTGTAGGCCCCGGGCACCAGCCGCTTCATGAAGCGGTAGGTCACGTCGTCCACGACGGCGTACTTGGCGATGTCGCTCAGGTCGGCGCAGACGAAGGCCACCGGGTGGTCCTTCTTCATCTGTTTGATCTGATAGACCTTGTCCAAGGCCTTCTTCGCGAAGATGTCGCAGCCGAGCGCGTAGACGGTGTCGGTCGGGTACGCGATGGTCCCGCCGCGCTTCAGCACGTCGACGGCCTTGGCGATGATCCGCGTCTGCGGCGTCTCGGGGTGGACTTCCAAACGCATCAGGACCTCCCGTGCACGAGCTTGCGCTCGGACCCGTCTTCGAAGACGCAGAGCATCTGGCCGGGCGCGGGGAGCCCCACCACCTTGCCGGCGCCGAACTTGGGATGGACGAAGAGGTCGCCCTCGGCGTAGGTGCTGCGCATCGAGTAGCGCACGTCGGTGCGGCGGGCGCCCAGCGCCTCTTCCGCGGTGAGGCTGGGCGCCTTGGTCTTCGCCTTCGACGACGAGCGACCGCTGCTGCCCTTGGACGCCAGGCGACGACGCGCCTCCTTCTTCTCGGCGACCTCGACCGGGCGGAGCTGCTTCTCCACCGCCTTCACCAGGCCACCCACGCGCTTCTGCGCGTCGCGGAAGGCCGGGCCGGAGGGCTCGCAGACGAAGACCTCTTCCACCACCGGGGAGCGGCCCGCTTGGACGCACTCTTGGTAGTAGGAGTGGGCGGCCTTCACGATGATGGCCAGCCGCTCGGCACGCCCCATCTCGTCGGGTCCGGCGCCGAGGGCGGGGAAGGCGACCTTCTCCACGCTGCGGCCCGCGGCGAAGCGCAACGCCTCGACCACGCCGTCGAAGAGGACCTCCGCGCCGGGCGCCTTGGAGCGCTCGGTGCCGGGCTCCGGCGCGCGGGACGCGACCCATGCGAGGAAGTTGCAGTGCAGCCGACCGGGGTGGACGCGGATGACCGAAGGGATGGCGAGCTTCTTCCCGTCGACCTGGCGCAGCTCGTTGTCGAGCGCGCGCTGCAGCCCCGCGCCGTAGTGCTCCTCGAGCTCCCGCTCGGGGCCGGGGCCGGGCCAGATCTGCATGTCCGCGGTGCCGTCGAAGACGATGGCTCCGACGCGCTGCTTCGAGGGGAGATCGTAGACGCTGCGCTGAACGAGAGTGACTTCCATCGCGGCGCAGCCCTTAGCACGCGCGTCGCCCATGCGCATCGCGCGATCGCGTCCGTTGGCGCCGCGCGATCGGCGATGTATGTTCCCGCCCTTCGCGCGCCCCGAGGTCCCCCGACCCGCGCGCCCCCCTTGGAGCCATCATGCAAGACGCCGCCAACGAGACCACCGAGAGCCCGACCCCCGACAGCGAGAAGCGCGACCCGCGCCCCTTCCTCGTCGTGACCGCGCTGCTGGACAGCGGCGCTCGTCCCGCGGCGGTCACCCGTAGCCACGGCGACGCCATGGAGCGCGCGTACGTGTCCGCCGGGAGCGAGCCCATGGCCGGGCTGGACCTGGTCGAGCTGCCCATCTCGCCCGCCGCCTTCGGTGCGCTGCGCAAGGCGCTCTCGCTCGACGACGGCGTGGTCGGTCTCTACGACGTCTTCCCGCTCGCCGCCCACCTCGACGGTCCGGTGCGCACCGTCGCCGGCCAGTTCCTGGCCGCCGAGGCGGTGTGGGGCCTCGAAGAGCAAGGGCAGCTCGGCGGCGTGCCGCTCAACGTGCGCCTGGACCTCCCCAAGGGCTGGGATCGCGACCCCAAGGCCGTGCACGAGAAGCTCGTCGAGGCCGGCGCGCTCGACCTGACCGCCGAGGGCATCGAGGCCTTCAAGCGGATCAAGGGCGCCTGGGATCAGAGCGCGGCCTGAGCGGCCCGGGTCTCGGCTTCGGTCTCCGGCCGGAGCGAGGCTCGCTGGCTGACCCAGCGGGAGCCGGCGATGGCGAAGCGCCAGGGGGCGTCGCGATCGGCCGGCTCCGCGTAGTCGATGCCCACCCGCGGTCCGCGGAGGATGGCCGCGGGCGCGTCGCCGACGTGCGCCTCGAGGCCGCCCGCGGCGTAGAGGGGATGGCCGGTCCAGGAGGTGTCCAGGGCCAGCGCCGCGCCGACCTTGCCCGGGCCGGTGAGGAGCACCGGCCCCGCCTTGCCGCCGCGCCGCTCGCGGACGAGGTCGAGGCCGGCCAGCGGCTCGCAGGCGCGGACCAGGACGGCGGCCGCCCGCTCGGCCGGCTCGGTCACGATGTTCAACATCTGGTGGATGCCGTAGCAGAGGTAGACGTAGGCCCGCCCGGGCGGACCGAACATCACCGCGCTGCGCTTCGTGCGGCCCCGGTGCGCGTGGCAGGCGGAGTCGTCGGCGGTGTACGCCTCGGTCTCGGTGATCCGAAGCCGCACGGGCCCATGCCGCAGCTCCTGACCCAGGAGCGCCCGCGCCACGACCAGGGTGTCGCGCGCGAAGAAGGACTGCCGAAGTCGCACGCACGCCGGGATAGCACGTGGTAGATCCCTCGCCGTGGTGGAGACCGAATCGAGCGCCCTCACCGAGGGCATCCGCGTGACCGTGCAGAGCCAATACGTCGCCGAACACTCCGAGCCGGCGGTGGGTCGCTACGTGTTCGCGTATCGCGTAGTCATCCACAACGAGAGCTCCCCGGAGCCCATGCACCTGGAGACCCGCCACTGGATCATCCGCGACCAGATGGGCCACGAGGAAGAGGTGCGCGGCCCCGGCGTGGTGGGCGAGCACCCGCGACTCTCCCGCGGCGAGGCCTTCGAGTACACCAGCGGCGCGGTCCTCAAGACCCCGCGCGGCGAGATGCGCGGCAGCTACCAGATGCGTCGACCCGATGGCGAGCTGGTCGACGTGGCGATCGCGCCCTTCGCGCTGGCGATGCCTCACACGCTGAACTGACGGCTGCGACGGGAGCGGCCGGCGCCCGTCCCCATCCCCGTCCGCATGAAAAAAGCCCGCTCCGATGTGGAGCGGGCTTCTTTGGTGACCCCAGGGAGACTCGAACTCCCGTTACCGGCGTGAGAGGCCGATGTCCTAACCGCTAGACGATGGGGCCGGGTGTGCTACCCGGTCGGCCGCGTGCGACCGACCTATGTTCGCGTCTGCATCCGCAGACTCGGTGACCCCAGGGAGACTCGAACTCCCGTTACCGGCGTGAGAGGCCGATGTCCTAACCGCTAGACGATGGGGCCGTGGGCGCCGGCCGAAGCCGGCTACTTTGCTCGGGGACTAGGATTCGAACCTAGATAGCCAGAACCAGAATCTGGAGTCCTGCCGTTAGACGATCCCCGAAAAGAACGATGCGAGTCGGTGTTTCCTCGTCGCCCCCGCCGTTGCGGGACGCACTAGCTAGCTCTAGCCGCGGGGGGTGTCAAGAAGGTTTATTTCTTTACTCATTGGGTGTGGTACAAATGCGGCTATTCCTCGTCATTTTCCGGACTACACGCCTATTCTTGCCCTCTCAGCTTGACTATAGCTTCCGCCGCTGCCTAACTGCGCCTCAGCGGAAGCGAGGGCTTCCGTCCCATGGAGGAAGCGATGAGCGAGCGAAGCTGGAAGTCGACCCTGGGCGAGGCCATCCCCGCCCCCCTCGGCGAGGAGATCGACGCCTGGGAGGCGCAGATCGAGCTGAAGAAGGGTCCCGGCATGGACGACCGCATCTTCGCGGAGACGCGGCTCCGGCGGGGCGTGTACGGTCAGCGCTACGACAACGGCCTGCGCGACGACGGCACCGGCCAGAAGCCCCTCGAGTTCCCCTGTGGGGACCTCAAGAAAGGCCCGGACACCGTCTTCGACGCCCCGGGCATGCAGCGCATCAAGATCCCCTACGGCCGGATCACCGCCGAACAGCTCGACGTGATGAGCGACCTCGCCGAGGAGTACTCGGACCGGATCCTCCACGTCACCACCCGCCAGGACATCCAGCTCCACTTCGTCCACGTGGAAGACACCGTGGACATGCACCGGCGGCTGGCCGCCTGCGGGATCACCACCCGCGAAGCCTGCGGCAACAGCGTGCGCAACGTGACCGCCTGCCAGTTCGCCGGCGTGTGCAACACCGAGAGCTTCGACGTCACCCCCTACGCCGACGCCCTCACCCAGTTCCTCCTGGGCCACCCGGACGTCCAGGACTTCGGCCGCAAGTTCAAGATCGCCTTCAGCGGCTGCCACGGCGAGCCCTGTGGCCTGGTGACCTTCCACGACCTCGGCGCCACCGCGGTCCTGAAGGACGGCAAGCGCGGTTTCCAGCTCGTGGTCGGCGGGGGCCTGGGCGCGGTGCCGGTCGAGGCCAAGATCCTCATGGACTTCTGCCCCGAGGAGGAGCTCCTCCCGGTGTCGCAGGCGGTGTGCCGCGTCTTCGCGCGCCTGGGCGAGAAGCAGAGCCGGGCCCGCGCCCGCATCAAGTTCCTGATCCAGAAGGAGGGCATCGAGCGCTTCCGGGAGCTCGTCGCCGAGGAGCGCGCGCAGCTCCGGGACGACCCCCGCTGGACCGACTTCCTGGACACCCTGCACGGGCCGATCGAGAACCCGATCCGCGACGGCGGCGCCCTCCCCGAGGCCGCGCCGCCTCGCTTCCACGAGTGGGCGAAGACCAACCTCCGCCCGCAGGTCCAGGAGGGCTACTTCGTCGCCACCCTCACCCTGCCCCTCGGCGACATCAGCTCCGAGCAGGGGTGGCTCCTGGCCGACCTGGCGCGGAAGTACACCGGGGACTCCATCCGCGCGACCGTCGAGCAGAACCTGGCCTTCCGCTGGCTCAGCGGGGCGGACGCCGTCGCCTTCTGGGAGGCCCTCGACACCATGGGCCTCGCCCAGGCGGGCGCGAGCACCATCAACGACGTCACCTCGTGCCCCGGCACGGACACCTGCAAGCTGGGAATCAGCGCCAGCCGCGGCCTCGCCGGCGAACTCCGGAAGCACCTCACGGTCATCCGCGACCAGCTCGACCCGGCGGTGAAGCCCCTGCGCATCAAGGCCAGCGGCTGCTTCAACAGCTGCGGCCAGCACCACGTGGCCGACCTCGGCTTCCTCGGCGTGAGCCGCAACGTCGGCGGCCGCAAGGTCCCGCACTTCAACGTGGTCCTCGGCGGCCAGTGGACCGAGAACGCCAAGTCCTACGGCATGGTCGTCGGCGCGGTGCCCTCGAAGAACGTGCCCCAGGCGGTGGAACTCATCACCGCCAAGTTCGTCGCCGACCGCCAGGAGGACGAGTCCTTCCAGGCCTTCATCAAGCGCATCGGCAAGGGCGAGGTCCGGAAGCTCCTGGCGCCCATCACCAAGCCCCCCAGCTACGAAGAGGACCCCAGCTACTACAGCGACTGGGGCGACCCCCGCGAGTACACCATCGGGGACCTCGGGATCGGCGAGTGCGCCGGCGAGGTGGTGCCCTTCGTCGAGTTCGGTATCCAGGCCGCCGAGCAGCAGCTCGACCAGGCCCAGGACCTCCACGACGTCGGCGAGCACGGCAAGGCCGCCTCGCAGGCGCTGCGCTCGATGCTCACCGCGGCCCAGGCCCTGGTGCGGCACCTCGGCCACGAGGTCCGCGACGAGGCCGACGACATCGTGACGCTCTTCCGGGAGCACCTGCACGACACCGGGCTCTTCCACGATCCCTTCGCGGGCGGGAAGTTCGCGACCTACCTCCTCAAGGCCCACGCGGCCGGTGACGAGGAGTTCTGGACCGGCGCCGACGCCGAAGCGGCCCACCGGGTCATCGATGAGGCCCGACTCTTCGTCGAGGCCACCCACGCGGCCTACGCCCGGATCGGCGAGACCCCGCAGCTCACCCCGCCCCCTGCCCCCAAGGCGTCCGCCGCCGCGGCCCCCGCCGAGTGATCGCGAAGGAATCGACCGTCATGACCCAGACCGACATCTCGCGCGCCGAGCGCGTCCAGGTGAAGCTCTTCGCGAGCAAGGCCGCCGCCGATCCCCACGACCTCGTGCCCGTGTTCCATCGCTGGATCCGCGAGGCCAAGGTGCCCGACGAGCTGCTGATCGACGTGACCGACTACACCCACGTGTGGCGCGGTCCGGGGATCCTCCTCGTGGGCCACGGGGTGGACCTCTACTACGACCTCGGCGAGGACCGCCCGGGCCTGCTCTTCGCGCGCAAGCGCGCCTTCGAGGGGGACCTCGAAACCCGGCTCACCGACGCCCTGAAGCGCGCCCTCCGGGCCTGCGCCGACTTGGAGGAGGACGGCCTCGAGTTCTCGGCCACCGAGGTCCTGGTGCGGGTCCCCGACCGCCTCCACGCCCCCAACGACGACGACGCCTTCACCGCCTTCGTCCCCGTCCTCGAAGCCGCAGCCCGCGCCGTGTATGGCGCCGAGGCCGTGCTGGTCATCGAGCGGGAGGAGGCCGGGACCCGACAGCCGCTGACCGCGCGCCTGCGGGTCGAGGACGCCCCCGCGGTTCGTACGCTCGCCTGAGCGCCCCCGAGGATTGACGGCCGGCGCATTCACCCGACAGAGGGGGTATGCGCCGCCTCGCCCTCCTCGCCTCGCTCCTGTTCACCGCCTGCGGAGGGGACGACGGCGACGACCCGGGGGATGGGACCATGATCGACGACGGCGGCGTGGCGGACGCGGCGACGCCGGTCGACCAGGGCCCCGCCGACCCCTGCGCGCCCGTCGGAGTCGGCGAAGCGCGGAGTTGCCCAGCGGGCTGCACCGCCATCACCGCCAAGCCGATCGACGCCGCGAACGCCTGCTACGAGGATCGCGACGTCGTCGCCCTCTGCCACGCGGCGGACACCGAGGTGATCGGCAACACCGCCGCCGGCTGCATGGAGTCGGTCGCGGACCCCTCCTTCCAGGTGTGGACGCCGACGACGGGGATCAGCGTCGGCGGGGGCCGGAACCTCTTCGATGTCCAGGGCTGGCAGCCCTGCGCCGACGCCGAGCTCTGGACCATCGACGGCTGCTGATCAGCGGGCGGCGAGCTTGGCCACCAGCGGGGCGTCGGCCGGCGGCAGGTCGAGTTCACCGATGCGGCCCGGCTCCACCCAGCGGTGGTCGGCGACCCCGAGGTGCTGTACTTCGCCGGAGACCCAGCGCCCCTCGTAGAAGAGGAGGAGCACGTCCTTCTCCGGGTAGGCGTGGAAGGAGACCTCGAGGATGTCCTGGACCTCGATGGTGATGCCGCACTCTTCGCGCAGCTCGCGGACCGCCGTGTCCCGGGGGTCCTCGCCCCTCTCCACCTTGCCGCCGGGGAACTCCCACTTGCCGGCCAGGTGGGTCTTCGCCGGGCGTTGGGTCATCAGCACCCGGCCCTCGTGGAAGATCACCGCTGCGCTCACCACGACCATCGCCGAGTCTCCTTCCGCTTCGCGCTCACGGTCGGGGAGGCTAACGCGCGCCGGGGTCGCGCGGTACGCTCGTGCGATGTCTCTTCGCTTCCCGCTCTTCCTCGCCTCCTTCGCCCTCCTCGCCTGCGGCGAGGGCTCCGGGGCGTACCAACCGGCCGGCACGGTCTTGCCCACCGTGGCCGAGGCCGACGCCGCCCTGGCCGCGACCGTCGCCACCGAGGACGGGGTCGAGGGCACCGTGCCGATCCTGCACGGCTTCGTCGACGGCGAGCCCCAGCGCTACTGGCCCATGCCCAACAGCATCGCCACCCCGCAGCGGGTCGCCGTGCTCTGCCGGGAGACCGACGGCGAATGCGCGCTCCTGGACCACCCCCTGGTCTTCGAGCACCTGCCCGGCGAGCCGGGGTTCAGCGCCTTCGGCAAGGTCACCGAGGTGCAGGTGAGCGGCAGCTACGCCGGAGAGATCCTCGGCTCCTGGGACGCCGTCGAGGACGCGGCCGCCGACGGGCTGGCCACCCTCTCGGAGCGCAACGCCTACCTCAACTGCCCCATCGTGGCGCCGGACGCGACGGTGGAGACCGCCGACGGCGGGACCCGCGGCCCCCGCCCGGTGTACGTCCGGGACATGCGCGCGGAGTGCATGCTCTTCGGCGCCGGGACCGGCCGCTTGGGCCTCGGTGAGCTCGGCACCACCGAGGGCGAGGTGCTCATCCGCAACGTCTACGTGCTGACCCGCGATGGCGAGGACGCGCCGCTGTCCGAGGCGATGGCCATGGTCGACCTCACCGGCGACGGCGACATGGTCGACTCCAACAACGTCTTCGGGGTGGGCCTCGACAGCGTGGAGTACACGCCGCTCTGGCGCATGGTCACCGTCACCGTGCCCAGCGACTACGCCAGCATCGACACCGCGATGGACCAGACCATGGCCGACTACCGCGACGCCCACGACATGTTCGACGTGGACGCCGCGACCTACGCCATCACGCCGATCGCGGGCCGGGTGGTCGCCTACGAAGAGACCGATGCGCTGATCAACTGCCCCCTGGTGCCCTGACCCCGCCGACGGCGCGGGTGAGGCGCCAGCGCGCGAGGTGGGCCTCGATGGCGGCGTCGACCACCGCCAGGCGCGCCCGGGTCAGGGCGGTCTCGGCGTCGAGGAGGTCGCTGGTCACCGCCGTGCCGGCCTCGAGCTGGGTCACCCGGACCCGGTGCTCGGCTTCGGCGGCCACCAGACCGACCTGCGCCGCGGAGCGCGCCGCCAGCGCGGCCTCGAGCGAGGTGTGTGCCTCGGAGACCTCGAGCTGGACGGCGTCGCCGAGGGCGGCGATGTCCTCCCGGGCCTGCGCGAGCTGGGCCTCGGCCTCGGCGGCCTGGGCCCGGGCGGCGCCCATCTCGTTGGGCGACCAGCGGAGGATCACGGAGACGTCCCAGGTGGTCCGGAACTCGGCGACCTGGGGGATGATCCGCTGGTTGGGGTTGGCTACGTCCACGTTCCCCTGGACCAGGAGCTGCGGATACTGGCGACCCAGGGTCGCGCGGATGGCGGCCTCGCGGGCGCGGACCAGCGAGCGCAGGGTCTGCAGCTCCTGGCGGTCCCGCAGCGCGCGCTGGCTCAAGGCCTCGACGCTCTCGGCCGGCATGTCGACCGTCTCGGCGAAGTCCTCGCCCAGCCCCACCGCGCCGGGTTCGTGCATCAGGAGCTGGAGCGCCCGCTCGGCCATGCGTGCGCCGCCCTGGCTCCGCGCCACGGCGACCCGCGCCTGGGCGAGCTGGGCCTCGATGCGCAGGAGGTCGACCGGAGCCGCGGCGCCGGCCTCCACCAGGGTGGCCATCCGGGCGCGGTGCGCGGTCACCTGGTCGACGGCCTTCTCGGCCACCACCAGCGCGCCCCGGGCACGCGCGAGCTGGTAGTAGGTCTCCCGGGCCCGGTGGGCGACCAGGATCCGGTCCGCCTCGGCCTGGGCCTCGGCCACCTCGACCGCCGCCTCGGCGGCGCGGTAGCCGGGCAGGATGGTGAGCAGCAGGTCGCTCACCGGCAGCGTCGCGGTCGCCCGCAGCACGTAGTTGTTCAGGATCACCGGGAACTCGAAGCTTTGGGAGTTCCCGAAGCTGTCCAGGAGCCCGGCCCAGAGCGCCTGGGCGTCGGGGTCGTCCACGTTGGCCACCAGGCCCCGGGAGAGCGCCAGCTCCTCGTCGCTGAGCAGCGCGCCGCCGAAGGAGGGCTGATCGATGGGGCTCAGGCGCGTGTAGCGCGCGCTGACCTCCAGCTGCGGGAAGAAACCTTGCCAGGCCCGGCGGGCGCCGGCCTCCGCGGCGGCGACGGCGGCCGCGGCGCGATTCAACGACGGCGCGGTGGCCACCGCGCGCTCGGCCGCCTGGTCGGCGGTGAGGCCGCCCGGCGCCGAGAGGGCCTCGAGCTGCTCCCGGAGGGCCGCCTCCACCTCCGCCGAGTCGGGTTGGGGGGACGCCGTCGGTGGGGCCGCGGGGGCGGTCTCCTCGGCCTCGGCCGGTGGTTCCCCCTGGGCGCTGACGGCAGTGGACCCGGCCAGGAGGCCGAGCACGATCGGAACGTGTCGCACGCGCATGGGCCGGGTCATGAACCGAGCCCGGCGCCGAGGCCAGCGGCCGCCCTTTCCCCCGATTTCGCCCGATTTCCCGGGGGGATCACTGGCCCAGCGCCCGCGCCCGTGCCATTCACAGCGCATGAGCTTCCGAGTTGCAGTCGCTGGCGCCACCGGGATGGTGGGCCGAGAAATGCTCCGCGTCCTCGAGCAGCGCGCGTTCCCCGTGTCCGAGCTGGTTCCGCTCGCTTCGGCCCGGAGCGCGGGCACCGAGGTCACGTTCCAGGGCAAGACCCATGTGGTGAAGGAGATCGCCGCCGAGCACTTCGAGGGGGTCGACGTGGCCCTCTTCTCGGCGGGCAGCGGTCCCTCCAAGGAGTGGAGCCCCGTCGCCGCCGCCAAGGGCGCGGTGGTCATCGACAACTCCTCCGCCTTCCGCTCCGATCCCGAGTGTCCGCTGGTGGTCCCCGAGGTGAACCTCGAGGCGGCCAAGACCCGGCCCAAGGGGATCATCGCCAACCCCAACTGCTCGACCATCCAGATGGTCGTCGCCGTGGCGCCGATCCACCGGGTGAACCCGGTGAAACGCATCGTGGTGTCCACCTACCAGGCCATCAGCGGCGCCGGCGCCGCCGCCGTCGACGCCCTCGAAGAGCAGATGAAGGGCGGCGAGGGCGCGGCCCTGAAGGGCCAGCTCGCCGGCAACCTCTTGATGCACTGGTCGGTCGACGCCGCCGGCGCCTACCAGGAGGAAGAGCTGAAGATGGTCAACGAGACCCGCAAGATTCTGGGAGACGCCAGCATCCGGGTCTCCCCGACGGCGGTCCGGGTCCCGGTGGTCAACGGCCACTCGGAGTCGGTCACCCTGGAGCTCACCGAGCCCATGGACGCCGCCACCGCCCGGAAGATCCTGAGCGAGGCCGCGGGGATCGAGGTCGTCGACGACTTCCCCAACGGAGTCTACCCGACCCCGCTGAAGGCCGCGGGCACCGACCCGGTCTACGTGGGCCGCATCCGCGAGGACGTGGGCAACCCCGGCGGCCTGCAGATGTGGGTCGTCTCGGACAACCTCCGCAAGGGCGCGGCGTTGAACGCCGTGCAGATCGCCGAGGGCCTCTTCCTCTGAGGCCGCCCCCTGCTCCGAAGAACCCCGGGGTTCGCCATGCTGTCAGCGCGGCGGGCCCCCATGGCCCCCGGGTGTCAGGATGACAAGCGGGCGCCCCGCCCATCGCATCGAAAACTGCCCGCTTTTCTCTTTCCTTCCATGGCTCGAACCTTGCTAAACCCCACCGCGATGAGGACTCTCTCCATCCCCGGCGTGCTCCTGGCCGCCCTGCTGACCGGACCCGGTCTGGCCGCTGCCCAGTCGAACCCGCTGAACCTGAGCGCGACCGCGCTCATGGGCAACGGCGAGACCTGCAACACCAGCGAGTGCGTGGCCCGCGGTCTGAGCGCCGCCGCCTGTGACGATCCCAGCTCCGCGGGCGTGACCGTCACGTCGCCGTCGGCGATCACGAACACCAACTTCGTGGACCTCTGGGTGACCACCAGCTCCAACGACTGCAGCACCACCGCGGCCCGCGCGCCGGACACCGCGACCTGCACGAACATCGGCACCGTGGACCTCTCGGACACGCGCACTTTCTTCGTGCCCCTGGACCAGATCCTGGAGGGCGCCAGCACCGCCTGCTCCTCGACCACCAGCAGCGGCACCACGGTGCGCATCTTCGCGTTGACCACCGACAACGCGAACGAGACCGGCGACGTGGGCAGCAACTACGGCTTCGTCAGCCTGCTGGTGGACCCGAACGGTCCGACGGCGGTGACCGTCGACCAGGACACGTTGCAGGGTGACAGCGCGGTGCAGATCACCTGGACCGCCCTCAGCGAGACCCAGACCTACTACCGGATCTACCGCGGCGGCGCCTGCGGCTCCTCGACCGGCGACGGGGGGACCGAGGAGCGCACCCTGGTCAGCACCACCAACGTCGGCGCCAGCTCGGCCACCATCAACCCCGAGACCATGGGCCTGGCGGTCGGGGAGAGCGCCAGCGTGTACGTGGTCGCCGTCGACCAGGCCGGCAACGAGGGCACCGCCTCCTCGGCGATCTGCGTGACCCGCATCTCGGTCATGGGATTCTGCGACGTGCACACCGCCGAGGGCGGCACCTGCCCGGATGGTTGCAGCGCGGGCGGGTCCCCTGTAGGTCAGGCTCCCCTCTGGGGCTTCCTGGCCCTCGGCCTGGTGCTCCGCTCGAGGCGCCGTCGATGAACCGCATCCACACCACCCTCTTGGTCGCCGCCCTCGCGGCCCTCTTCGGCTCGACCGCCGAGGCCCAGTACACCTACTCGGACGCCTACGACCAGCCGACCGAGTCCCCGGAGTACTTCGCCTTCGAGCTCCGGGTCGGCGGCTACTCGCCGGACGTCGGCAGCGGCGCGTTCGACACGGTCTTCGGCGACGACATCGGGCCCATGCTCGGGCTCGAGCTCGACGTCATCCCCCTGCGGATCCCCTATGTGGGTCTCCTCGGCGGCGGCGTCCGCTTCAACTGGGCCCGCTACACCGCCGACGGCTGCGTGAACCTCGAGTGCACGCCGCCCACCGACGGCAGCAGCGTGGACCAGGAGCTGAAGTTCCGCATCTTCCCGCTGCAGGCCCTGCTGGTCCTGCGCGTCGACGTGCTGGCCCGGGAGCTGAACATCCCGCTGGTCTTCGCCGGCAAGCTCGGCCTGGACATGATCTTCTCGTCCATCGAGAACGGCTCGACCACCGAGGCCGAGGGCCGCTCCTTCGGCTTCCACTGGGGTGCCCAGGTGGCCCTCGAACTGGACTTCATCAACCCGCGCCGGGCCCGCAACCTCGACGACGAGTGGGGCATCAACCACTCCTACCTGCTCTTCGAGCTCTTCGGCTCCACCGCCGACTTCGGCGGCAGCTCGCTGGCCTGGACCGGCGGCCTCGGCCTCACCTTCTGAGCCCATGGCCCGTCGCGAGCCGCGCCTGCCCTACGGCGTGCGCCTGATCGTCTCCTACGATGGGACGGACTTCCATGGCTGGCAGGCGCAGCCGAAGGTCCGCACCGTCCAGTCCACGCTGGAGAAGGCGCTGAAGGCCCTGAGCCTGGAGACCTCCCGGATGCGGGGCGCCAGCCGCACCGACGCCGGGGTCCACGCTCGCGGCCAGGTGGTGAGCTTCGCCTGCGACCGCGAGCTCCCGGAGAAGGCCTACACCCTGGGGCTCAACGGCCTCCTCCCCGAAGACGTCTCCGTCCGCAGCGCCTGTGCGGTGGATCGTCGCTACGACCCCCGGAACGACGCCGCGGGGAAGCTCTACCGCTACCAGGTGGTCGTGGGCGAGACCACCGACCCGCTGCTGCGTCGCACGACCTGGCGGGTGGGCCCCCAGCACTCGCGACCCGACGTGCCGCGCGCGGAGCGCCGCGAGGTGGTGGCCGACTACCTGGACCTCGAGCGCATGCGCGAGGCGGCGGCGCACCTGGTGGGCACCCACGACTTCCGCGCCTTCCGCGCGGCCAGCGACGACCGCGAGAACACCGAGCGCACGATGACCCGCATCGACGTGGTGCCCGACTGGGCCGGCCGCCCCGACCGGCTGGCCATCGAGGTCGAGGGGACCGCGTTCATGAAGAACATGGTGCGCATCCTCGCCGGCACCCTGCTCGACGTGGGCCGCCACCGGATGAACCCCGACCAGGTGGCCCGCCTCCTGGGCCCCGAGGGCCGCCGCGAGGAAGGCGGCCCCACCGCCCCCGCCCACGGCCTCTGCCTGGAGCGGATCGATCTCGGCCGCGGCGATCATGCTAGAGCTGTTGGGGGGATTTTGAAAAATCCCCCGGCTCGTCGCGAGTGAATCGCTCCTCGCCCTCCCCATAAACCTGAAGAGCTCGCGGCTTCGCCGCTCGGTGCGTCGTCGCGCTTCGCGCTCCTCCTCCGGCACTGCCCCGCGCGGCTCGTCGCGACATCGCTCCTCGCCCTCCCCATAAACCTGAAGAGCTCGCGGCGTTGCCGCTCGGTGCGTCGTCGCGCTTCGCGCTCCTCCTCCGGCCCCCCGCGCGGCTCGGCCGCTCGGTGCGTCGTGGCGGCGTCGTCCCCTGGCCGCTACTGCACGAAGTGGTCGCGGGGGCGGATGGTGGTCCACTTCTCGAGGACTCGGAGGGTCTCCTCGTCGCCGCTGGCGAGCTTCTCGAAGAGGTAGTCCTGGATGCCTTTGTGGACGGCGCACAGGGAACTCTCGCGCATGCGACCGAGCAGGGTCCCCTGGATGCGGTGCGAGTGCACCGGCGGGATCCCGCAGTAGGGCTGGTAGGGGCAGTGGACGCAGTCCGGCTGCCCGTCGAGCTGGCTGGCGATGACCACCGCGCGGACCGCCTCGTGGCCGACCACGTCGCGGTACTTCGAGGTCATCACGTGCCCGATCTCGAAGGTGTCGTCGCCCATCTCGTGGAGCATGCGCCCCTCGTCGCAGGTGAAGATCTTCCCGTCGTACGAGTAGGCGAGCTGCCCGATGCCGGCGCCCGAGGGCTGCCGGATGTCGAGGAAGTTGGGGTCCACGCCGCTGAGGATTTTCGTCAGGAAGATCGCCGCGTAGCGCTCCAGGATCTCCACGCCGCCCTTGTTGAGCTCGATCATGTAGTCCACCGCGTTGCGGTAGTACGTGACGTAGTCGGCGCGCGGGTACTCGATGAGCCGCTTGGTCTTGTCGGCGAAGCCGAAGGGGTCGAGGGGCCGCAGGAAGAGCGCGCGGCACCCGAGGTCCACGTAGAGATCGACCAGCTCCTTCCAGCGGTCGAGGATGGGCCGGGTCGTCGTGACCAGGGCCTCCACGTGGTAGAGGGTCTGGTCCAGGCCGAGCTCTTCGTACCGCTCGTTGATGCGCCCGATCCACTTCACGGCCTCGCCGTGGGCGCTCGCCTTGGGCAGCTTCCGCTGCTTATCGTGGACGTCCTGGGGGCCGTCGACGCTGGTGCAGATCTGCACCCGGTTCTCGATGAGCCAGTCCAGCTTCTCCTCGTCCATGAGGGAGAGGTTGGTGACCAGCGTGAAGTCGATCTCCTTGCCGATGGCCTCGTTCCGCTCGTTGGCGTAGCGGACCACGTGCTGGAGCAGGTCGAAGCGCACCAGGGGCTCGCCCCCCTGGAACTCGATGGTCACCGCCGGGTTGGTGGACTGCAGGATGAAGTCCACCGACTTCTCCGCGATCTCCACCGTCATGTCGGTGTCGACCTGGTCCATGTTCGCCCGGGAGGCGTGGCAGTAGACGCAGGTGGTGTTGCACCGGAGGGTGAGCACCAGGATGTGCAGGTTGGGGCCCGCGCCGACGAACTCGTGCCGGGCGCGGACCATCTCCGTCGCGGCGGGGACGTCGTAGTAGGCCCGGAGGAAGTTGCGCTCCCGGAGCTTCTGGAAGAGCGGGGTCCCCTCGCTCACCTGGCCCTGGGCGAAGGCCAGGAAGTCCGGTCGATCGAGGACCAGCCAGCGCCCCTCGAGGTTGCTCAGCACCACCTTGTCCGGAGCCATGGGGAGCTGCCGGAACCGGAAGAACGCCGGCTGCCGAGCGTCGAAGGTCTCGGGCGTCATCGCCCCGAAGAGTCGTTCGCTCACGACGCGCCCTCCCCGCGGTGCTGCCGGATGGTCAGGCCCAGCGCGTAGTTGGCCAGCTCGCCCGCCAGGCGGCGGGTGCGGGCGTCGGTCTGGGCGTCGACGGTCACGATCCAGGCGTCCTCGTCTTCGGCGAGCTCCAGGGTCCCGAAGCGACCGTAGACCTTCACCGCCGCGTCGACCTGCTCGCCGACGTAGAGGTCCTTGGCGAAGCGCAGGGCCTTCACGTGCCCTCCGTCTCGCCGCCCTGGCTCTTGTCCTTCTTGCCGTACTTCTCTTCCCAGCTCATCGCGATGCCGAGCGGGTCCTCGAAGGGCTCCTCGCTGAAGTCGAAGTCCTCCAGCTCGTCCAGGCTGGGCGGCCCCATGGCGCCGCCGATGGCCTGGCTGGTCACCGCCTCGATGGTGGCCCGGTTCTGCTCGAGGATGCGGCCGCGCCAGGCGCAGGCGAGCAGCTCGTTGGCCAGCTCCCCGACCCAGCCGCGCAGCTCGTCGTCGGCGATGGGCAGCTTCTTGGCGCTCAGCACCACCCGCACCTGGCCCTCCCCTTCCCGGCCGAGGAAGACGAAGCAGCGGTCCAGGAACGTGAAGGTCGCGCCGTAGATCGCCTCGAGCGGGTAGACCGACTCGTCGACGACGAAGGAGACGCTGCCGTCTTCGCGATCCGCGCGGACGAAGGCGTGGGGGGTGGCTTCCAGGGGCTCGCTCATCGACTCCTCATCATCCGGTCTGCAGGGGCTCGGCGTCTTCCATATCAGAGTTGGCCGCCGATTGGCCGTGCGCACGCTCCGCTTCGGGCGCTTTACGCAAGCGGAGGATCCAGCGGTTGCTGGTGTCCCGGCCCACGTCGCGCCGGAGCACCAGCGCTCCGCCGAGGCTCCGAAGGCGCGCCAGGGCCGCGCCGGCGTCGTCGTTGCGCAGATGCTCCCAGATGGCCGAACCGGCCTGCGCGCGCCGGGTCGCGCGCCGACTCCGGGCCAGCCCGAAAGGCACGTCGTCGACCACCAGCAGGGTCCCGCCCGGCCGGAGCCGGCCCCAGAGGTGCTCCGCGGCGGCGACGGGCTCCCGCAGGTGATTCCAGCTCCGGAGCAGCAACACGTGGTCGAAGCGCTCGGCGGGCCCCAGGGGCAGCGCCTCGGCGGTGCCGGTCGCGAAGCGGGCCCAAGAGTGCGCCCGCCCGAGGGACGCCAGGGCCTCCACGTCCGGGTCGACGCCGAGATACCGGAGGCGCCCCGCGCGCGCCGCCTCGGCCATGGCCGGCAACGAGCGGCCGTCGCCGCAGCCCACGTCGAGCACGTCGCCTTCGAGGGCCCCGAGGAGCGCCTCGAGCTCGGCCTCGTCGCGCGCGAAGAGCGGCTCCAGCCGGGGCTCGTGGAGCCCGACGCAGTGGGGGCGCTCCGGGCAGTCGCCGCAGACCGCCGCGCGCTGGAGCGGCACCAGGTCCCGGGCGAAGTCGTCGGGGGCCACCTTGCCGGAGACGTCGTAGTAGATCTGCCCCACCTCGTGCTTGGTGGTCTCGATGGCCACGTCCGAGAAGTCGCGGGTGGGCGCGCGGTAGCGGGCCAGCTTGCCGCCGTGGCGCACGAAGAGTTGCCGGCCCCGATCCCAGGGGGTCACGCCCAGGCCGCCGTCTCGGAGGGGGCACTGGTCGCTGCCGAGCCGATCGGGCACGAGGGCCTCGAGCACGTAGTCGTAGCTGTTCGCCCGCGGCCCACTGGGGACCGGGCGCAGCTCGTCGGCGCCGTGGACCTCGTGGTAGCCGCGGTAGAGCCCCGGGCAGGGCCCGGCGAGGGCGCACCCGGCGCAGGGCTCGGGCTGGAGCTTGTTGCGGTCGTCGACGGGGAAGTAGTCCGCCTCGCCCACCTCGACCATGGTGGCGTAGCGGTGGGTCTTGAGGTCGTCGAAGCGGTCTTCGAGCCCGGGCAGTAGGCACAGGGGGATGGCCCCGTGCCGGAAGTGGGGACCCGGCGCGTCGCCCCGCTGGGCCTCGCCGTAGCGGATGGCGTCGGCGACCTTCGCGGCCACCTCGGCGATGCGCGGCATCATCCGCTGGAAGTGCTTGTCGCCCCCCCCTTTGGGCTCGACCATCGACATCTTCAGGGTGGCGTCGGGGTACGGGAGCACCGCGTCGACCAGCTCGCGCAGCTTGTCCACGTTCCGCCGGGTCACCACGCAGTTCACGTGCAGGTCGACCCCGGTCCCGGAGAGGTTCTTCAGCGCGCCGTAGGTCTCGTCGAAGGCCCGGGCGCGCACCAGGAGGTCGTGGACCCGCCGCGACCCGCCGTGGAGCGAGAGGTACACGTAGCGCAGGCGGTGCCCGAGGAGCTCCTCGATCACGTCGGGGTAGGCCAACAGGCGCCCGTTGGTCACCAGGCCGAAGTCGAGGTCCAGGCTGGCCGCGTACTCCGCCCAGGCCATGAGCTCCGGGCGGATGGTCGGCTCGCCGCCGCTGAGGACCACCATGGTGTGGCCCAGCTCCTTGGCGCGGCGGATCTTGGCGCGCACCTCGGCGTCGCTGCCCTGGATCTCGCGGATGTCGAGGGTGTGGCAGAAGGTGCAGTGGTCGTTGCAGCCGTAGCCGACCTTGAGGAGCGCCTTCATCGGACGGCAGCATAGCCCTTGTCGGGCCCGGCCGCGCCCGCGAATACCCGTCGATGGACGCTGGTCAACCACGGGCGGCCTGTTGCATCCTTGGCGCGCCGTGACCGACGACCGCCCGACTCCCACCCCGCCCCCGCGGGACGGCTTCTCCGACCCGACCCTGCGGACCCTCCGCGAACACTCGGGTACCACCGAGATGGACGCGCCCGAGCCGGTCATCGCCGGGCAGACCGACATCGGCCTGCAGCGTGAGCGAAACCAGGACCAGTACTTGGTGACCGAGCTCGACCGCACCCTGCGCATCGTGGGCTCCAGCTTCGAGGTCCCCGACGGGTCCTCGGTGGTCAGCCGGGAACGGAACTACCTCCTCGCGGTCGCCGACGGCATCGGCAGCCACTCCCGCAGCGAGCTGGCCAGCGCGGTGGCTATCGACGCCCTCGCCTACCACGCGCTCTCGATCCTCCCCTGGCTGCCGAACAACACCCGGCCCTCCCAGGAGGTCCTGGAGAGCTTCTCCCAGGGGCTCCGCGACGCCGTCGTCGACGCCCAGAACCACCTGCGGAAGGTGGCCGCCCGCAAGGGCCTCGGCGAGTCGGTGGGCACCACGCTCACGGTGGCCTACGTGGTCTGGCCCGCGCTCTACATGGTCCACGTCGGCGACAGCCGCGGCTACCTGATGCGCGGCGACACCCTCCAGCGCCTCACCCGGGATCACACGATGGCCGAGGCCCTCAAGGAGCGGGGCTTCCCGGACACCCACCCGCGCTTCGGACACATCCTGACCAACGCCATCGGCGGCGGCGACGCCGACGTGAGCGTCGATCTGACCGCCGCCGAGCTCGAGCCCGGCGACATCCTCATGATGTGCAGCGACGGCCTCAGCGGTCAGGTCTCGGAAGAGGTCATCGCCGCCAAGCTGGCCGAGCTCCGCCAGGGCCGCGCCCCGCAGGAGCTCTGTCAGGAGCTCATCCAGCTCGCCAACGACGCCGGCGGCGACGACAACTGTACCGTCGTCATCGGCCGCTTCTGAGCCAGCCCGCAGCCACTGAAAGCCGAGGGCGTCTATGATGGCGCCGCCTCCCGGGGGTGTGGAGGTGACTGGAGACTTGGCTTCGATGGCTCGCTTCACCGTTCTCTTCCTCGCCGCGCTGCTCGCCTGTGATCCGGGCAGCGGCGGTCGCACGACCTCGCGCCCGGCGAGCGACTCGGGACCCGGCACCACCGATGGCGGCGGCGGCGGCGCGGACGACCTCGGGCCGCGCCTCGGGACCGATCTCGGGCCGCCCCAGGACTTCGGGACCCCGGTGGACGGGGGCTGCGACACCACCGAGCCGATCATGAACGAGATCGTCGGGGACCCGCCCGACATGCTCCTGACCGTCGACATCTCGGGGTCCATGTGCACCCCGCTCATCGACAGCTTCCCGCCGTCGATGGTGACCAAGATGCAGATCATGAAGGCGGCGCTGAACGACCTGGTCGCGAGCAAGGACGCGCGCATCAACTTCGGGATGATGCTCTTCCCGCACTCGAGCGGCGAGTGCGCGCCGGGGCAGGTGAGCAACCCGATCATGCCTCGCAACGGCGCGGCGATCATGAGCACCCTGGGCGGCATCGTGGACGACTTCTTCGGCTGCGCGACCCGCAACACCGGGGCCACGCCGACCCACACCAGCCTGGACGCCGCGCGCTCCTACTACGCCGGCGTCGCCGAGAACCCGGTGGGCCGCTACGTGCTCCTGGCCACCGACGGCCAGCCCAACTGTGGCCCCGCCCTCCCCGACGGCGGCACCGAGGAGACCGTCGACGAGACGGTGGCGGCCATCGAGGCCCTCCGCGCCGCGGGGATCCAGACCTACGTGCTCGGCTTCGGCGACGGGATCACCGCCGGCGACCTGAACCGGATGGCCACCGCCGGCGGCACCGGAACGCCCTACAGCGCGCGCTCCGCGGCCGAGCTCGACCGCGCCCTGGACGCCATCGCCGCCGAGATCATCCCCGCGAGCTGCACCATCCAGCTCGAGGGCGCGACCCGGGACCCGCGGCTCTTCCAGGTGAGCTTCGACGGGGGCCCGCTGATCCCCCGCAACGAATCCCACACCAGCGGCTGGGACTACGACCCGACCACCAACACCGTGACCTTCTACGGCGACGAGTGCGCCGCGGTGCAGTCCGGGGCGGTGACCCAGGTCGACGTCGACTTCGGCTGCCCCGGCCCCCTCATCTGACGGGAGCCCGGCGCGGGCGCCATGACGCGCCGGGTGACGCACTGCGTCGAAATCTCTCGGAAAAACCCGCTGCACGGGCGGGGCGCCCTAGGTATGCTCCGCCCACGATGTCCATGGCTCAGTCCGCAGTCGAAGCCGCACGCGGCTACATTCGAGAGAACCCGAGCGAGATCACGCGCGCCATCCGCAACGCCTTCGGCCTGCGGCTCGGGGTCCCGCTGGCCGCGCTTCGCTGGTTCGGCAAGCAGGCCGAGAAGGCCGGCAAGGTGGAGGACCTCAAGGTCGACGCCGTGCCGCCCGGCGTGCGCGTCTCCGCCTCGGTGGACCTCATGGGCACGCCCATCCGGGCGGGCGCCATCGTCTACATCGACCGCATCGTCTTCGACGACGACGAGATGACCCTCGTGCTCCGGCTCGAGGAGGTCATGCTCAAGCTCAACGGCGACGCGCAGACCCCGGTCGCCGCGTTGATCAAGTCGGGCGCCCTCGACCTGTCCAACCCCGGCAGCCTGGTGGGCTTCATGCCCAACAAGAGCCCCGTGATCGCCGAGGCCAAGGACAACCGCATCACCCTGGACCTCATGCGCGACCCGCGCATCGGCCAGAACCCGATGGTGCGCTCGCTGGTGGCCGTGCTGACCTCGCTGGTCACCCTCCGGGACATCGAGTCCGACGACGAGCACCTGGAGATCGGGTTCCGCGCCCTCCCCGCCGGCTTCCGCGGCGCCGCGCGCAACCTGCGCCGTCACGTGATCATGCCGTCCATCGGCAAGCTGCTCCCCCGCTGAACGCAGGGCCGAGCCGCCGAGGCCCGCGGCCCTCGACTCAATCGGTCGGGGGTTCGCGGTGCGCTTCGAAGAGCGCTCGGTACTTGGGCGGGATCGGCTGCGCCTGGAAGGTGTCCATCGCGATGCAGGCCACGGTGATCTCCGCCGTGGCCACCGCGCGCCCTTCGCAGCGGCCCCGGTAGGCGAACTTCGCGCTCTTGGTGCCCATCTCGGCGACCCAGACGTCCACGTCGAAGGTGTCGCCGAAGCGCAGCGGGCTCTGGAAGTCGACGTCCACGTGGACCGCCGGCCAACCGACCTGATCGGTCTCCAGCGACTCCCGGTAGGGGATCCCGTTGCCGGCGAAGAAGTCCTCGAAGGCGCAGTGGAAGAAGTGCAGGAACCGCGGGAAGTAGACGATCCGCGCGTGGTCTTCGTGGCCGAAGCGGATTGGCAGGGAGGTACGGAAGGTCACTCGGTCTCCGGAGGCGCGCAGTAGCCGGGCCGCTCGCCCTCGAGGGGCTCGCAGGTGAACCCGGCGACGCAGATGGGCGCGCCGCGGTCGCAGGCGGCGCGGCACACCGGGGTGCCGTCGCCCACGTCGACGCAGTAGGCGCCCGCGACGCACTGGGTGGTGGCCTCGCAGCCCTCGCCGATCGCGCGCTCGCCGCCCAGGAAGCAGACGCTCACCTCGGGCTCGGCCACGCTGGCGGTGCACACCGTGTCGTCCTCGCAGAGGACCGTCCCCGCCTCGCAGGTGGTCATGCAGTGGCCCTCGTCGGCGGGCTCGCTGCCGACGCGGAAGCAGACGTCGCCGTCCTCGCAGTCCCAGGAGCTGGCGCAGGCGCCTCCCAGCTCGACGCGGCCACCTTCGCAGGCGAACGCGAGCCAGAGGAGCGGGAGCAGTCGACGGAAGGTCACCCGGGTCCTCTATCGCACCGGCGCGGCGACCGCTACTGGAGCAAGGTGTCGGTGGCGTCCCGGGCCCAGCGGGTGACCGCCGGGAGCCCCACGCCGTGGTAGGCGACCCCCGCCAGCCGCACGGGACCGAGCGCCGCCACCGCGGCGTCGATCCGCGCGATGCGCCGATGGTGGCCGACCTCGTAGCGGGGCATGGCGCCCTTCCACCGGTCGACGCGATCGAAGAGCGGCGAGGCGGTGACGCCGAGGAGCTCGCGCAGTCCCCGGCGAGCGAGCCGGAGGAGCGCCTCGTCGCTCAGGTGCACCACGTCCTGGTTGGTGTGCCCGCCGAGGAAGACCCGCACCAGGTGCTTGCCCTCGGGCGCGCGGTGCGGCCACTTGGCGCTGGAGAAGGTGCAGGCGAGCACCGCCGAGCCCTCCACCGCGGGCACCACGAAGCCGGCGGTCGTGAGCTCCGGCAGCGCGCTGGCCTCGTAGGCGAAGGTGGCGGTGGCCGCCGAACCCAGCGGGATGGCCCGCAGGTGCGCGGCCAGAGTGGGATCGAGGTCCTCCACCAGCCGCGCGCTCACCGGCGCGGGGGTGGCCAGGAGGAGCGTGCGGGCCTCGACCGGGCCGCCGTCGGTGTGCGCGACCCAGCCGCCAACCGTGCGCTCCAGCCGCTCCACGGCGACGCCGGTGCGGACCCGGTCGCCCAGCGCGGCCGCGTAGCCCTCGGTGAGCACCTCCATGCCGCCGTCGTAGCTCGCGAAGAGCCCGTAGCGTGCGCCGGCGGCGCGATCCTCGGTCCCCGCCTGGGCCCGGAGACCGCGGATGACGCCCCCTTGGGCTTCGGCGTCGAGGAAGCGCGGCAAGGTGGAGCGAAGTCCCAACCGGGCCGGGTCGGCGCCATAGATGCCCGACGCCAGCGGCTGAGCGAGCCGGTCGAGGACCTCCTCGCCGAAGCGGCGGCGCACGAAGCTGGCCAGGCTCTCGTCGTCCCGGGGGCGGGTGGGCAGCCAGGGCTCGAAGAGCGCCCGGAGCTTCCCGCGCCGGCTGACCAGCGTACTGCGCCAGAAGGCGCCGGCGTTCAGGGGCGCCAGGAGCTGGAAGCCCGCGGGGATCTTCTCCAGCCGGCCGCGGTGGACCACGAAGGCCCCCTGGGCGTTGGTCTTCACCAGGCGATCGGTGAGGCCGAGGGCCTCGGAGAGCTCGAGGAGGATCGGATCCCGGGTGAGGAAGGACTCGGGCCCGCGCTCGATGACGAAGCCGTCCGTGCGCTCGGTCCACACGAGGCCGCCGACCCGCTCCCGGGCTTCGAGCAGGGCCACCGAGGCCCCGCGCTCGACGGCGCGCCAGGCGGCGCCCAGGCCGGCGACGCCGCCGCCGACCACCAGGAGGTCCACTGCGCTCAACGGCTGGTCTTCTCGTGTACGTGATCGACCAGCGCCCGCACTTGGTCGACGGTGGCGGTGGGCATGATCCCGTGGCCCAGGTTGAAGATGTGGCCCGGGTGCCCTCCGGCGCTCTTCAGGACCTCGTCGGCGGCGGCCTTCATCACGTCCACCGGGGCGAGCAACATCGCCGGCTCCAGGTTGCCCTGGACCGCGGTCTCCTCCGGCCCGCCGAGGCGGTCCCAGGCGTCGCCGAGGTCGATGCGCCAGTCCACGCCGATCACGTCGCCGCCGACCTCCTGCATGGGCACGAGGAGCTCGGGGTTGCCGGTGCCGAAGTGGAGCGTCGGCACGTCCACGTCGCTCAGCGCGTCGAAGATGCGCTTGGTGTAGGGCGCCACGTAGCGCTCGTAGTCGGCGGGCGAGAGGATGCCCACCCAGCTGTCGAAGAGCTGCAGCGCCTGGGCGCCGGCGTCCACCTGGGCGCGCAGATAGAGGGCGAGCGCGTCGGCGACCTTGGTCATGAGGACCTTCCAGGCCCCCTCGTCGCCGTACATGAGCTGCTTGGTCTCGTAGTAGCTCTTGGAGCCGCCGCCCTCGATGGCGTAGGCCGCCAGCGTGAAGGGCGCCGCGGAGAATCCGATGAGCGGCACGTCGATGGCCCGCCGCACCAGCCGGATGGCCTCCATCACGTAGCCCAGGGAGGCCTCGGCATCGATGGTCTCGGGCATGGCGTCGATGGCCTTCGCGTCCCGGACCGGGTTGTAGATCTTGGGGCCGTGGCCCTTCTCGAAGTCGAAGTCGATGCCCAGGGGGTCGAGGACCAAGAGGATGTCGGCGAAGATGATCGCCGCGTCCACCCCGAGCTGCTCCACCGCGTCGACGGTGACCTGGCAGGCGAGGTCCGGCGTCTTGCAGAGCTCCAGGAAGGAGACCTTGGAGCGGATGGCCTGGTAGGAGGCCTGGTAGCGACCCGCCTGGCGCATGAGCCAGATGGGCGTGTGGGTGGAGGGCTTGCGGCGGCAGGCGTCGAGGAAGGCGCTCATGGGTGGCGGAGTATGGCCCCCCGGCGCGCTCGTTTCTACCGTTTCACATCGCGATGGGGGGATCGCTGGGGACCCCGAGCAGGCGGGCGCGGACCTCCTGCACCAGGAAGATGGAGCCGGCGACGATCAGCGTGCCCCCCTCGCCCGCGAGCTCGCTCGCCCGCGCGAGGCCCGCCTCGACGGTGGGGGCGATCTCCCCGGGCCGCACCGCGGTGAAGACCGCGAGGTCCTCCGGCGCGCGGGGCATGGGCGGGATGGCGTAGACCCGGTGGTCCACCAGCCCGTCCAGGGGCGCCAGCATCCCCTCGTGGGCCTTGTCGGTCATGGCGCCGAAGAGGAGCACCGCCGGCCCGGGGACCCGACGGGAGCGGAGGAAGGCCGCCAGGGCCTCGCAGCCGTCGGGGTTGTGGGCGCAGTCGACGACCACCGTCCGGCCTTCGTCGGCGAAGACCTCCAGCCGCCCCGGCCAGCGGGCCGCGGCGAAGGCCCGGTCGATGGTGGCGTCGTCGACCGCGAAGCCCCGGTCCCGGAGCCGCACCAAGGCCGCCCGGGCGATGGCCGCGTTGGTCGCCTGGTGGGCCCCGGCGAGGCCCAGCGCGGTCTCGTGAGTCTCGGCGCCGATCCGGAGCGATACCCGATGGGGCGCGTCGAGCGCGGGGGTGCCTTCGTCCAGGGAGCGCCCGTCGAAGTCCTCCCCGATCCACCATCCGGGCACGCCGGTCGCCTCCACCAGGGGCTCCAGCGCGGCCCGCGCCTCCGGCTCGCGCACGCCGAGCACGGCGGGGACCCCGGGCCGGAGGATGCCGCCCTTCTCCACCGCGATGGCGCCCAGGGTGTCGCCCAGGATCCGGGTGTGGTCCCTGGCGATCCGGGTGATCACGCTGACCCGTCGGTCGTGGGCCACGTTGGTGGCGTCGAGTCGGCCGCCGAGGCCCACCTCGAGCACCGCGACGTCGCAGGCGCGATCCCGGAACGTCTCGAAGGCCATCAGCGTGGCGATCTCGAAGAAGGTCAGCGGCGGCATGGAGGGCAGCGCCGAGCGCAGCTCCCGGAGGCGCTCGGCGACCTCGGCCTCGCTCAGGGGCTCGCCGTCGATGCGCACCCGCTCGGTGAACTGGTGCAGATGCGGCGACGCGAAGTGCCCGGTGCGGTAGCCGGCCTCGCGGAGCGCCCGCTCGATCAGCGCGCAGACGCTGCCCTTGCCGTTGGTGCCGGCCACGTGGACCACGGGCACGTCCCGCTCCGGGTGACCGCGGTGGGCCACCGCGCCGCCCATCCGGTCCAGCTCGAGGCGAACGCCGCGGGCGCTGAGCCCGTAGAGCCAGCGGAGGGCTTCCTCGTAGCTCGCCATGGCGCGCCTAGTCGAGGAAGAGCCCGAGGGTCCGGGCGATGGTCGCGCGCATCTCGTGCCGATGGGCGATGCGGTCGATCATCCCGTGCTCGAGCAGGAACTCCGCGCGCTGGAAGCCCTCGGGGAGCTGCTGGCGGATGGTCTGCTCGATGACCCGGGGTCCGGCGAAGCCGATGAGCGCCTTGGGCTCGGCGATGTTGACGTCGCCGAGGAGCGCGAAGCTGGCCGCGACGCCGCCGGTGGTCGGGTTGAGCAGCACGCTGATGAAGGGGAGGCCCTTGTCGCGCAGGCGGCCCAGGGCGGCGACGCTCTTGGCCATCTGCATCAGGGAGAGCGCGCCCTCCTGCATGCGGGCGCCGCCGGAAGCGCTGAGCAGGATCACGGGCTGGTTCGTCTCCACCCCGCGCTCGAAGAGCCGGGTGATCTTCTCGCCGACGACCGAACCCATGGAGCCGCCCATGAAGCGGAAGAGGAAGGTCCCGAGCTGGACGTCGCGGCCGACCATGCGTCCGCTGCCGCTCATGAAGGCGTCCTTGACGCCCGACTTCTTCCGGCTCTGGACGATCCGGTCCGAGTAGGTCTTGGAGTCGACGAAGCCGAGGGGATCGGTGGGCTCGAGGCCGGCGTCGTGCTCCTCGAAGGACCCGGGGTCCAAGAGCAGGTCGATCCACGCCTCCGCGCTCAGCTTGTAGTGGTGGTCGCAACGCGGACAGACCTCGAGGTTGTCCGCGAAGGCCTCCGCCTTGAGGGTCTCCTGGCAACCCACGCAGATCCGGAAGACGCCACGCCCCAGCGTGCGCTTCTCGGACGCGTCGATCGTCGCCTTTCGCTTCGTGAACAGCGCCACGGCCGGGGCTTAACACGGGACCCCCACCCCACGGTAGCGGCCAGGTGGCCTTTTTCTCGGGGCGCCGGGCGGCGACCCCGGCTCAGCCGCGGGCGACGATGGCCGCCAGGTGGCGCCCGGTGGTGCCTTCGCGACGGTAGGAGAAGAAGCGCGCCGGGTCGGCGTGGGTGCACCCGCCCACGTCGTCGACCTGGGTCACCCCGGCCCCCGCGAGCTCGCGCCGGACGATCGTCGTGAGGTCCACGTGGGGCTTGGCGCCGCTCCGATCGACGACCTGGGGCCCGTCCCCGGCCACCGCGGCGAGGCGCTCGGCCACCTCCTCCCCCACCTCGAAGCGCGCCTGGCGGATGTGGGGTCCGATCGCCACCAGGAGCTCGGCGGGCGGGTGACCCAGGGCCTCGACGGCCGCGGTGACGATGCGCTGCTCTACGCCGCGCCAGCCGGCGTGGACCGCCGCGACGTCTCCGCTGCGCGGATGCGCGAGGAGCACCGGCATACAGTCGGCGACCCGGATCCCCACCGCGAGCCCCGCGCGGCGGGCGAAGAGACCGTCGCCTTCCTCCTGGCGAACGAGCGCCGGGTCCTCGCCGGGCTCGGCCTCGCGGACTCGGCGCCCGTGGACCTGGCTCAGCTCGAAGAGGGAGCCGGGCACGTAGCCCACGGCCTCGGCGAAGCGGCGATGGTTGGTCTCCACGGCCGCGGTGGGATCCCCCAGACCGCGCCCGAGGTTCAGGCTGGCGAAGGGCCCCTCGCTGACGCCGCCGGTGCGGAGGGAGAAGCCGTGGGCGAAGCCCGCCTCGGTCAGGAGCGTGGAGCGCAGCAGGTCCGCCATGGCTGCACGCTAGCCGAGCGGGACCTAGCCGTCATCGCCTTCGGCGGCGGCGGCGGCGGCGGCGGGAGACGGATCGGCGTCCGCCGGAGCTTCGGCGTCGCCGTCGTCCTCCGCCCGCTCGCTGGCGGCGTCGGGCTGCTGCTCCGGCTCCGGCGCCGGCTGCGGCGGCGGCGGCGGACAGGGTTCGGCGGTGCCCGCCCGCGCGAGGGTGTAGCGGGTGGAGCTGTCGTAGAGGAACCAGGTCATCGCGTCGGCGTCGAAGTCGTCCACGCGGAAGGTGGTCGTGCTCTGGTCGTCGCGGAGGTTCAGGTTCCGCCCGGTCAGGCTCCACCGGAGCGGCGTCGTGGTCGCCCCGGCGACCCCGGACCCGCGCTCGCTGGCTTCGGGCTCCTCGTACTCGCCGCTCCCGTCGGCGCGCAGGGTCCAGCGCGCCGCGGTCATGCCCTGGGGCTGGGAGCCGACCCCGGCCAGGCGCCAGGTCCCCACGAGCTGACAGCGCAGGAGCGCTTGGTCCTCGGCGGGCAGCTCCGCCGGCGTCACCGGCGTCGGGCTCGGTCCGCACGCGGCGAGCGAAGCGAGGACGAGGGCGGCGGCGGGTCGGAACATGGGGCGGAGCACGGGTCGGAGCATGGGGTCGCCTTAGCACGCGGGGAGCCCCGAGCCCCGCGTTGCCCCCCCGGGTGGCCCGCGTCATGGTCCGCCGCCATGGGCCATCCCTTTCCTTCCCGTGGTTGGGCGGACGCGTTCCGCGACGCCGTGAACCAGAACGAGACCTACCGGAAGCACGGCAAGCCGTGGACCTTCGGCAAGGTCGCCATGGCGGTCAAGGCGACCCCCGAGCGCGGCATCGACGACGCCATGGGCTTCGTCCTCGACGTGCACCAGGGCGAGTGCCGAGGCATCGAGTACGTGAAGGGCCTCGGCGCCATGGACGCCGCCCCCTTCGTGATCGTCGCCGACTACGACCGCTGGCTCAGCGTGATCCGCGGCGAGGTCGACCCCATCAAGGCGATGATGGAGGGCAAGCTGAAGCTCACCAAGGGCGCGCTGCCCACCATGCTGCGCTTCGTGGAGTCGTCGCGCGCCCTGGTGAACAGCGCGACCGCGGTCGACACCGACTTCGACGCCGCCCCGCAGCCGCCCGCCTGAACCGGAGCCCCCGATGGAACCCTTCGTGACCCTCGGACCCGGCGCGGAGCGCAACGGGTTCACCTCGATGCTCGCGCAGCTCGTGCGCGACAACCTCACCGAACGCCCGGGCAAGAAGGACACCCTGCGCCGCATGCGCGGCCGGGTGGCCCTCGTGATCGAGGATCTGCAGATGGTCGTGACCCTGCACTTCCACGACGGCGGCGTGACCATCTACGACGACTTCCACGGCATCCCGGACACCACCGTCCGCACCTCGAGCGAGTGGATCACCAAGATGTCCCTGGTGGAGCTCGAGCCCCGCTTCGGGCTGCCCGACCCGCGGGGCGAGGTGGCGCGGGAGGTGGCCAAGGCCTCCGCCGACGGGGCCATCCAGGTGACCGGCGCGGTGGCGCACCTGCCGCTCATGCTGCGCATGACGAAGCTCCTCAGCGTCGTCGGCTGAGCGCGTCGGCGGCCGCGCTCCGATGGGGCGCGGCCGCGGGGAGTTCGAGAGGACTGAACGAAAAAAGGCTACCCCGTCGGGGTAGCCTTTCTTCGTGGGACCGTTGGTGCGGACGAGAGGAGTCGAACCTCCACGGGTTGCCCCACTGGATCCTTAATCCAGCGCGTCTGCCAATTCCGCCACATCCGCAAGTTGTCAGGTCCCGAGGGCCGGAGCCCCGTTGGGAGACGCCTGTTTAGCCTCGGCAGCAGAGAAGTCAAGCAAGGAAAACGACAAGCGATGCAGAAACCTCTAACCTGCCCTCCTATGCCGGCTTGGATGGCTTGGTCGCTCTTCTTTTTGCTCGGGCTCGTCGCCGTGGCGCTCACCCGCAAGCTCGACGACCGCGATCGCTGAGCGCCCGGGGAGCGTGGCGCGGGCCCGCACGCCGAGCGCACCCGAAGAGCCCCGCGCGCCCTCGGGGGAGCGCCCCTCGTCGCGCGCGGTACGCCAGCGAACTTGACCCCGGGTCCCGTTCCATGCGGAGATCGCCCTCGCGCATGTTCAAGGAAGTCCTCCAATCCGTCGTCGACAACACCGAGGGCGGCATCGCCGGCCTCCTGATGGGCTACGACGGCATCCCCGTCGACCAGTACGTCCGGGACGGCCAGACCATCGATGTCGAGTCGGTGGGCATGGAGTACTCGGTCGTTCTGAAGCAGATCCTCAAGGCCGCCGAGATGCTCCAGGCCGGGGCCGCCAAGGAGGTCGCCATCAAGGCCGAGCGGCTGGTGACGGTGATCCGGCTCATCAACGAAGAGTACTTCGTCGCGGTGACGCTCCAGCCCTCCGGCAACCTCGGCAAGGCGCGCTTCCTGCTCCGCACCCGCGGCCAGTCGCTCGCGAGCGAGCTGACGTTCTAGGAAGCTCATGGAGACGATCCTGGTCCTGCACGGGCCGAACCTGAACCTCCTGGGGACCCGGCAGGTCGACGTGTACGGGCTGACCACCCTCGCGGCGATCGACGACTCCCTGCGGGAGCTCGCGGCCGAGCTCGGCGTGGAGGTCGACTGCCATCAGTCGAACCACGAGGGCGAGCTCCTCGATCGGCTCCACGCGGCGCGCGCGACCCACGCCGGGGTGCTGTTCAACTTCGGCGCCTACACCCACACGTCGATCGCGTTGGGCGACGCGCTGCGCGCGATCCCGCTACCCGCGGTGGAGGTCCACCTGTCCAACGTGCACGCGCGGGAGGCCTTCCGGGCCCACAGCCACACCGCGTCCGCGGCCGTCGGAGTCGTCACCGGCTTCGGTGCGGACAGCTACTCCCTTGGCTTGCGGGCGCTCATCGGCTATCTCCGCCGGACCGACGGCTAGGCGCATCCGCGCCGACCGCGGAGAGAGCGAAAAGGAACAGTGGAAGTCGACCTCGACCAGCTCCGTGAGCTGATGAAAGCCATGGACGATCACGGCATGAGCGAGCTCGAGCTCGAGCGCGGCGAAGAGCGCATCGTGCTCCGCCGGGGCTCTGCCGCCGCGATCCCCATGCCCATGATGACCCAGGCGCCCTCGTTCGCGCCGCCGCCCGCGTCCGCCGCTCCGGCGGCCGAAGAGGCCGAGGTCGAAGGCGAGTACGTCACCTCGCCCTTCGTCGGCACCTTCTACCGGGCGCCGAACCCGACCTCGAAGGCCTTCGTCAACGAGGGCTCGAGCTTCGAGGCGGGGCAGACCCTCTGCATCGTCGAAGCCATGAAGCTGATGAACGAGATCGAGGCGGAGTTCTCCGGCAAGATCCTCGAGATCCTCGTGGAGAACGGCAAGCCCGTCGAGTACGGCGACCGTCTCTTCCGCGTGCAGCGCTGATGTTCCAGAAGGTCCTCATCGCGAACCGGGGCGAGATCGCGCTCCGGGTGCTCCGCGCGTGCCGCGAGCTCGGCATCGAGACCGTCGCCGTGCACTCCGAGGTCGACGCCGAGGCGCTCCACGTGCGCCTCGCCGACGAAGCGGTCTGCATCGGTCCGCCCGACGCCACCCAGAGCTACCTCAACGTGCCCGCGATCCTCGCAGCCGCCGAGATCACCGGTGCCGATGCGGTCCATCCCGGCTACGGCTTCCTCAGCGAGAACGCCGACTTCGCGCAGATCGTCTCCGACTGTGGCCTCACGTTCATCGGGCCCCGCCCCGAGGACATGAGCCAGTGGGGCGAGAAGGTCCCCGCCCGCGCCCTGGCCAAGCGGTTGGGTCTCCCGCTGATGGAGGGCTCCCAGGTCATCCAGGACGCGGACGACGCCGTGCGTCAGGCGGAGGCCGTCGGCTTCCCGGTGATGCTCAAGGCGTCCGGCGGCGGCGGTGGCCGCGGCATGCAGATCATCCGCGACGCCGAGTCGATGCGGAAGGCCTACCCCCGCGCCCGCGCCGAGGCCGAGGCGTCGTTCAAGAACGGCGACCTCTACTGCGAGCGCTACGTCGAGGAGCCCCGGCACATCGAGTTCCAGGTGCTCTGCGACGGCGCCGGCAAGGTGTGGGTCCTGGGCGAGCGCGAGTGCTCGATCCAGCGCCGACACCAGAAGATCCTCGAGGAGGCCCCCTCGGTCGCCATGACCGAGGAGCTCCGCCGGGACATGACCTCGACCATCGAGCGCGCGCTCCGCGAGAGCGGCTACCGCTCGGCGGGCACCCTCGAGTTCCTCATGGACGAGCGGGGCAACCTGGCGTTCATGGAGATGAACACGCGCATCCAGGTGGAGCACCCGGTCACCGAAGAGGTCACCGGCGTGGACCTGGTGATGGAGCAGATCCGGCTCGCCGCCGGAGAGACCCCCACCCTGCCCGACGAGCCGGGCATGAAGGGGCACGCCATCGAGCTGCGGATCAACGCCGAGGACCCGGACACCTACGTCCCGTGGCCCGGCAAGATCACCAGCTACCACCCCGCGGGGGGTCCCGGCATCCGCATCGACGACGGCGTCTTCGCCGGTTGGACGGTGCCCCGGGTCTACGACTCCCTCATCGCCAAGCTGATCGCCGTCGGTCCCACCCGGGACATCGCGATCCGCCGGCTCCGGCGCGCGGTCGACGAGACCATCATCGACGGCATCCGCACCAACCTCCCGCTGCACCGCCGGATCCTCCAGGACCCGGATTTCGTGTCCGGAAACCTCTCCACGAAGTTCCTCGAGAGGCTCGCCGAACGACGCGCAACAGGTTGACCCAAACCGGCGGGGATGCGTAGTATGCCATCCCACACCCGATGGGTCGATCCGCGGACTTTCTCCGCGAGCGCGTAGCCCGGCGCCCCACCTCCACGCACCCCTTTGGCCGTCGACCGCAGCAAAGTGCTCTCCGCCGCCCAGAAGCACCTGGCGAAGGGCAACTACGACCGCGCGATCGCCGAGTATCGGCGGCTCGTCGACGAGGATCCGGCCGACGTCCGTACGTGGCTGAAGATCGGCGACCTGCAGACCCGCAAGGGCGCGCACAAGGAAGCCAGCGACACCTACCACCGGGTCGCCGAGCACTACGCCGACCAGGGCTTCTTCCTGAAGGCCGTCGCGGTCTACAAGCAGATCCTCAAGCTCCAGCCCACGCGGCTCGACGTCTCCCTGCGCCTCGCGGAGATGTACGAGCAGCTCCAGCTCGTGAGCGACGCGCTGCAGACCTACGAGCAGGCCGCCATCGCCTACGCGCGCGCCGGCGATGCCCTGCACATGCTCGACATCCTCGACCGGATGGCGAAGCTCGACCCAGACAACATCCCGGTCCGCATCAAGTACGCCGAGGCCCTCTCCAAGGCCAAGGAGACCGAGCGCGCCGCGAGCGAGTTCGAGGCCGGCGCCCGGCTCCTCGAGGAGCAGGGCCGCATCGACGACTACCTCAAGGTCGCCGAGCGCCTGCTCTACCATCGCCCCGGCGACGTGGCGCTGGCGAAGAAGCTGGCGCGCACCTACCTCTCCCGGAACGACGCCAAGCGGGCCCTCGGGAAGCTGCAGATCTGCTTCAAGAAGGACCCCCGGGACGTCGTCACCCTGGAGCTCCTCGCCCAGGCCTTCCACCAGCTCGGCCAGACCCCGAAGACGATCAGCGTCTACCACGAGCTGGTCCGGATCCTCGCGGAGAAGGAAGAGCACGGCGAGCGTCGGCGCATCCTGGAGAAGATCCTCGAGCTCGACCCCAACGACGCGACGGCGCGGGAGGAGCTGGCCAAGGCTCCGGCACGCCCGAAGAGCGTGGCCAAGCCGGTCGACTCGATGCCGCCCGGCGCCATCGTGGGCGCCCGCTCCGAGGCGCCGCCGGCCCTCGACGACGACGACGAGCCCGAGCTCGAGTACGGCGACGACGACGCCAGCGACGACGACCTCTACTTCGTCGACGACGACGCCAGCGACGTGGACATCGTCGAGGTCGACGGCCCGCCCTCGGCCCCGCCCGCCTCCGGCTCGGTGCCCCCCGAGGTCGCCCGGGAAGCGCAGATCGCCCGCCTCCTCACCGAGTGCGAGGTCTTCGAGCGCTACGGCCTGCAGGAGAAGGTCGTCCGCCAGCTCGAGCAGGTCCTGGTCGTCGCGCCGGACCACATCGAGGCCCGCGAGCGGATGAAGGACGCGCTCCTGAAGCTGGGCCGCAACGACGAGGCGGCCGAGCAGCTCCGCGCCCTCGCCGAGCTCCTGCGCGACCAGTCCCAGATCGCCACCATGTACCGCCGGCAGGCGCAGGAGCTCTCCGCGAGCGCCCCCGCCGACGACATGGATCTCATCATCGACGACGAGGCCCTCGTCGTCGACGTGGAGGTCCCCACCGGCAGCACCGAGTTCGAGGCCTACGACCCGGAAGAAGACTCCTTCGACCCGGCCGACGACTTCGACGACGACGTGCTGCCGCCCGCGGCGAGCCTGGACGCCACTTCGGTCGCCCCCGCGCCCATGGGCCCGGACCGCCAGTCGTTCGAGGAGCTGGACCCCGACGAGCTCATGGAGCTCGACGACGACATGCTCATGCCGCTCTCGGAGCCGCCCGCCGCGGCCCCGGTCCCTCCGGCGGCGCCGGAGGCCGAAGCGGTCTTCAGCCCGCCCGTGGAAGCGGACTCCATCGAGCGGCACTCGGCCACCGACCTCCACTACTCGGCGGAGACCGAGAGCGCCTTCGACGAGGCGGTGTCCACCCCTCCGGTGGAGCCGGACGCCTTCGACGAGCCCGAGGTCTTCGATCCCGCCGAGATCCCGGAGGACCCCGAGGCCTTCGGCGACACCACTGACCAAGCGGTGTCCTTCGAGCCGCCGTCGCTCGAACCGCCCTCGCTCGAGGCACCGTCCATCGAGCCGCCGGCCTCCTCCGAGGACCAGACCGATCAGCCCGCGGTCTCGCCGGTGGACCCCGCGGCGGCGATGGCGCCCATCGGCGCCCAGCCCGAGGCGCCCCTGGCCCCGATGAGCCCCCAGGAGTTCGAGGCCGCGCCCCTCGACCCCAACGCCGGCCACGTGGCCGCCGCCCAGGAGCGGCTCTCCATGCCGCCCGGCGAGGTCGAAGAGACCCTCGACGAGATCGACTTCTTCATCGCCCAGGGCCTCTGGGACGCGGCGAGCTCCACCCTCGAGGACGCCCTCGAGTCCCACCCGGATCACCCGATCCTCCTGGAGAAGCTCCAGGAGATCCAGGAGGTCCGCGCCTCCCTGAGCGCGCCCGTCGAGGGCCCCGCCGAGGACGACGACGACGCCTTCGCGCTCGCCGAGAAGCTCGCCGACGAGCTGGGCCCCATCGAAGGCGACAGCGAAGGCAGCGACGTCATCGACGTCGAGAGCGTCTTCGAGCAGTTCAAGAAGGGCGTCGAGGAGCAGATCGGCCTCGAGGACACCGACACCCACTTCGACCTGGGCATCGCCTACAAGGAGATGGGCCTCATCGAGGACGCGGTGAAGGAGTTCCGCCTGGCGATGGGCAACCCCCAGCGCGAGTGCCTCTGCCACACCATGGTGGGCCTCTGCCGGGTCGAGCAGGGCAACGTCGCCGACGCCATCGGCGAGTTCAAGAAGGGCCTCTACGCCGAGAACAAGAGCGAGCGCGAAGAGCTCGGCCTCTACTTCGAGCTCGGCAACGCCTACGAGCTCCTCCAGGACCCCCAGGAAGCGCTCTACTACTACCAGAAGGTCCAGAAGCGCGACCCCGACTTCCGCGGCGTCGACGAGCGCATCGCCCGGCTCACCCGCCCCTCCGCGGCGCCGGAGCCCGCCCACGAGCCCCTGGTCCTCGACGAGGTCGACCAGGCCTTCGACGACCTCCTCGGCGACGACTGACCCCCGCGGGGATCGCCCTCCCCGCCTCCCAACTTGCAGACTCGTCCTCGCTCTGACGCCAGTCCCACGGACCGTATGTTTCGGCCCCGACGAACCGCTATCGAAAAACCTGGTCAATGACGCCCATCCCACCGACGGGGACGAGAACTTTGGAGCACCGAGCGTCGTCCGGAAGAGGCTTCGAAGCCTGTGCAACGCACGCCCGGGGTCTTCGATGGGTGATAGCGTTTCTCAGTGCGCGCCAGTTCGGCCACCGCGTAGCGCTTGCGGAGAAGCACTATTTAGGAGTTCATCGAGGTATTCGGTAGGATTCCAAATGTCTGGGCAAAGCCGTGTCCCTGGGTGATCGCGACAGAGGTCTAGCCAAGCTCGGACCTGGACACTGGCGACGCGGGCCCTAGGACGGTGAGACCCTCGACGCGGCAGGCTCGCGCTCGTCGTCCACACCGTAGGTCAGCCCGAGCCAGAATCCGGCCCCGACCAAAGATGATGCCACGAGCAAGGCTGCAAAGCCCTTGCCGAGCCGAGACTTTGTTAGTCGTCCCGGGTCACCTATCGTCTCGGCGAAGGCACGGATTGCCGCCAGGAACTCTGTCGTTGCGTCTCGATACGCTGTCTTTAGACGTTCGCGGTCCCGTTCGGGAAGCGTCGCTTCATCGGAGGAGAAAAACCGATCGTCCCATGTCTCGAGCATCCGTTGTCTTGCCCTCATGAGGGGCTTCGATAGCTCGGGGTACAGAAGCTCAAGAGCCTTGAGCTTTCGGTCGACGCTCTCGCGCAGGTTGCTGAGCCTTTGCGCCAGCTCCTCCCGGGCATCCTTCACGGGCCACGCAAGGAGTGAGTCCATCGCGTGCCAGTCGTCAACGGTCCTGTGAATGATCCTATTGAGTTGTTCGCCGACGAGGGAATGCCATGGCGCTCGTCCAGCCCAACGCAAAGTGAGGAACGCTACGACAATCGAAACGACGAGCGCGAGGGCAGAGATGATGGGCGATGCCATAGCGGAGTCGCTGCCGTGGCCTAAGCGTTGGCTGCGGTTTTTGCAACACGCTGAGCCTCACGCTGCTCCATCCAGCGGAGCAGGCGAGGTACGAGGTAGCCACGCTCCACCGCTACGATCGTCAGCTTCTCTAGAACGGCCTTCAGCCCGAACTCCGCTACAAGACCGCCAAGCGCCTCCTCGTAGAACGAAGCGCTGATGTTTTCAGTGCCATCGATGTTCATCGAGACCTTGTCGTTCGCGAGGAACGCCGGGCGCAGGACCCTATCTCGGAAGTCCTCGCCCGAGAACTTCCCGTCGCGAACATATCGGCCGCCGAGACGGGGGCTATAGTTCTTGGCGATATGAATGTAGGTGCTCGTCATGGGTCCGGGACCTCGACCACTACGATCGTCCCACCGACATCGGGGACCGTTACTATACGATCCGGTTCGTCGCCAGTCACCCAACGGACCATGGCGCCGGACGACACGACCGTGAAGGAGCCCCCACAGGTGGGGTCGCAGACCATCTCGCGTAGGGAGCTGAGCCCCTTGCCGCGCTCAGGCGACATCGAGGCTGTTCGTACCCCCTTCGTAGTCTCTAGCAGAGCAACCTTCCGGTTGCCCTTCGTGTCGCTCAGCGGAGCGTTCTCGGTGGAACTCGCGAAGATACCCCTTCCGGCGTCAAGGATAGCGACAGACGAGACTCGACGGTCCGGGTCGTGCACCCCGACGACGTACCAACCGTACTCGATTCGTGGCCGATACGCGTGGACCCGGACATTCTCCAAGCATTCGCTCACTGCTAGAGTCAGCGAGTCGTGCTCGATCACGCTCATGGATGGCTGCAGCGCCTTGATAAATCCCCCCACTTCTGCCGCAACGTCGGGATTCACTCTTTCATTCCGACGACGCCCCACGACCAGCTTCACGGACCGGAAGTCCCCGGTTGCTCGCCTAGGCACCTGCTCAGACTTGAGGAAGTCGTCGAACCCCGCTTCCATCAGAAGCCGGGTCGGCGCGTCAGCCACCGGGTAGAAGCCCGCCACCTGGGTGTGCGGCCGCCGACCGATTCTCCGAATGCGAGAGCAGAGGTAGACTATCGCCGCGGCATCGATGGCCTTGACCCCCCGAAGGTCGACCACGACCAAGGTCGGGCATGAGGGTAGTTGGAGGTCGAGCTTCAGCAGTTCCTTCAGTGTTGGGCCGGGCCTCGATGCGAGGCACAGCACACCCTCGAGGCGAACGGTCTCATGATGGTGTCGCGCAGCGACCGACCGAGTGATCGGCGCATTCTCCCGCAGCCATCGGGACAGTGCCCGCTGAGAATCGCGATAAAGCTCGCGACTCCAGTGGCGCCGCTCCTGGTGGCGCGCGGCCTTCCGCGCCCGACGGATTCGATGTGCGCGTCTTTTCGTGGAGTCCTTTCTCACTTCGTGGCCAACCGTCAGGTACCACGAGGGTGTGACCTGTCCATGTGGAGCCGTGGGCTAGGACCTAATTGCCCATCCATGTGATGACTACTCGTTCTCCTCGAAGGGCAGCTCTTCTGACCTATCTGCCATGACGAGGAAGCTCGCGGGGTTCGAGATCCACAGCTCAGTTCCCCGCGTTTCCAGCGGACCGTAGACCGCGACGGTCTTCATCGCCCTGTGCGCTTCGACCGCAACCTCATAGTCCTCCACCCCTAATGAGAAGCTGACCTGGCGCGTTCGCCCATCGACCAGTGCCATCACTCGCACAAAGCCATGCTCGGCCCCGGGGCGTCGATGCAGCCTTATGACCTTCCCCTCCACTCCAAGCCTCGCCGCGAGTGGTGGGTCTGCGATCACGTTGGCTACCGCTCGTAGCGCCGGGGCATCATCAACTGTGAACGAAGCAACGCCGACAAGTGGAGGCGCAGCAACGTCGGAGGTCTTCACCTCGGCTTGCAGACTCTCAGCACCTGGCTCTTCAACAGCGCGGCTGATCGCTCTACAAATCTCGGCCGTCACACCCTTGGTCGCCAGGAATGCCCCGGCGCGAGACAAGTCGAGGCCGTCGACCTGGAGTTCCGGCACGACTTCCCGGAGAGCCCCTAAAGACCCGGCCAAGAATCTTGTTATCGTGTGAGTGGGGCTGACGGTAGGTTCGTTGGAGAACTGTCGACCGGGCTCGGGGAGTTCGATCACCGGCGCCAGCGTCCGCACGATATAGCTCCCACGCTCCGTCTGCCCCAGCCTCACCCGCCTAACGAAAGCCTTCGCATCGTCCTGAGAGAAACCGTCTGGCGATCTACGCGCGAAGAGGCGAGCCCCCGAGTTCCAGGCTTGGCGCGCAACCATCAGCAGGGACCGCCCCTCTTCGAGAGTGGTGGTGCCCGCGACCGAGTGCGCAGCCACCCGCAGACTGAGGCTGTCGAAGATGGATTCTTCGACTTCGTGCCGGAGGCGCCGAAGGTCTAGACCGTCTCTGGCGGCAAGGTCTTGGAGTACATCCCGAACCCTTCGCTCGTAGTCGTCCGCCGTATCGTCAACGGGAACCAGCATACGTACACCGTCTCGAGCCCAAATGGACGTCAGCCTACCCGGCTGGACGCGATCCCAACCACGCCGCGCGAGAAGCGCTAGTAGCTCCCCGGGCTTGATTCCGAACGACTCGCCTCTCACCGTCACTGCAGAAACTCGCCGTCGCCCACGCGCTTCATCCACGAGCGGATCACGGAAGGCGTGAAGACCTGCGAGCGGGGGATGCTCACGGTCACCGACGTCGAGTTAGTTGACCGCGCCTTCCCTCTAAATGCGCACCAGTAGGCGCAGAACCGAAGATCGGCGCGCATCCGATTGTCTTGATGGATCCACCGGTCAACCGATTTGGGCACGTGGACGACAACCAAGAGCAGAGGAATGACCCGTCGTGTCGAGACAAGTGCATTATAGTTGTGGACGGGAATCTTGTGCTTCAACACGCCCTTTGCGTGACCCTGCAGCGAGGCGGTGCACTTGAGCTGAAGGTCGATCCGAGGGTTGTCGAACTTCTGGTAGCTGAGGTTGCTTCGAACCTCCACGTCCACGCTCTCGTTGTCGACTTTCGGTCGGTCGACAGCGCAGCCCGCGCTGGCGGCGATCGCGTGAACGTACGCCACAGAGAACTCCTCCTTCTGCTGGGTAATGTGCACGGACGACGGCTTACGATAGCGCAATCGCCCACCGGAAAGACAGCCTCCAGCACGCGGGCGACAAGACGGCCGGTGCGAGCCCACGGTTTGGTCGAAGGGCACAAGAGGTCGCAGGGGGCCACTTGTAGCGCGGCCGCGGGCATCTCGACGGTGGCCAGCGTCGGGACTATCTGAGCCCGCAGCTCGCTGTGGAACCCGCGGCTGAGTCCGGCAAAGGCAGCTAGCTAGCTAGGCGGTTGATGGAGAACCCATGCCGCTGCGTCTCCTTGAGCCTTTCAGTAGATCTTCGACATCCGTGTAGAAGAACATACTCGCCGTTTATGCGCTCCACATCGTCGACCAGCTCCAGGTCGCCGTTCACGGCGCCCCGCAGCTTGCGCCGGATACTAACGCCTTGGCGGCCTACTTGGATTGAGCACAGAGGCCGGTCAGCGGCTCGATGCAGGGACGCGGGGCGGTCCATTCCGTGGCGGGATGTCACCATGATGCGATTGCGTGACGAAGCTGGTCCCTACTCGGCCCACTGGGGCCCCTGCCGTGATGTCGTCCGCAGGCATTACCGGATTTCAAGGGACCATCTCGGTCCCGGGAAAACGAAACGGCCCGCCGGCGGATGCCTGGCGGGCCTGTTTTCTCGGAGCGGGAGACCGGACTCGAACCGGCGACATTCAGCTTGGGAAGCTGACGCTCTACCAACTGAGCTACACCCGCGTGAGGGGGACGGAGATACGACTTCGGGGGTGGGTCGTCAAGGAAGTTCGGCGCTGGCGTGCACTCTTCGGGGCGGCGCTACCAGCGCTGCTCGGGGGTGCGGGGCAGGCGGACCTGCTGGACGGCCAGGACGCCGGTCTGGGCGCGCTCGAGGAGTTCGGCGATGCGGCCCACGGTGGTCGCGCGCCAGGGGCGGCCGGCGGCGGCATAGAAGCGCTCCAGGCTTCGGGCGACGTCGATCTCGCGCTGCATGCGCGTGCCCCGGAGGTCGGCGCGCAGGCGCGCTTCGACACCCCGGACGTAGTGCCACATCGCGGCTTCGCTCTCGGGATGGGCCGGCAGTTCGGACGGGCTCATGGGGCCGGAGAATGGCACCGGATCGGCACGTGTCGACCCTAAACGAGGGCATCGGCACTGCGCATTTCTGGGACCTCACCCAAATGAGTGACCCCATCCCTGGCGGTGGGTTCGGATGGGAGCACACGTCATGGAGCGCCACGAGCTGCCCCAACGTCGATCGCTGCCCGATGTTCCCCCGCTTCCGCTCGGACAGCCCCCTGCGGGTCATCCAATCGCTCTACCGCGAGGGCGCCTACGAGCGCTGCGAGCGCTACCGGCTCGCCTCCCAGGGGACGATGCCCGATCCGCGGCTCCTCCCCGACGGCCGGCGGCTCGAGTAGGCCCCTACGCCGGCGATCGCGCGGCACTCCCGGGGATGCGCGGCACCTCGGTCCCCAACGCCGGCGGCTCGATCTGGAACTTCGCCAGGTGCGGTCGGAGGATCCTCTCTTTTCCACCCCGGCCGGGTCAACGGGCGCCGCCGGGGCGGAGACCGATGAAACCCCGTGGAACCGAGCCGTTCAGTCCGGCGCCAGGGTCACGGGGATCTCAGGATCGAAGCGATAGCCCTCGTCGCTGCGCAGGAGGACCTCCCGGAGCCCCAGCTTGCGCAGGGTGCTCAGGGCCACCTTCACCCGGTTGAGGCCCGACTCGGCGGAGATGGTCTCCCCGGGCCAGCCCGCCTCGAGGAGCGCCATGGAATCCAGGGCGGCCCCCTCGCCGTGGGCCTCGCCCAGCGCCAGCGCGATGTTCCACAGCGCCGTGCGCGTCGAGAGGTCGACCTCGCTGCCGTCGGGCAAGGTCAGCGTCCGGGCGTCGACCGCGAACGTGAGCGCGCCGCGCCCCAGGCGCCGGTCGAGGAGCCGCATGGCGATGCGGGCGTCGTCGGAGCGCGCGACGACCTCGTCGGCCGCCGCCTCGGCCACGGCGGCCACCGCCGCGTCGCGGGCCGCGGGATCGAGCAGCTCCAGGTGGACCCGATGGAGGGCCACCGCCCGATGGATGCCGGGATCGTCGATCCGCTCCAGCGCGCCGGCCGCTTCCTCGAAGGCGGCCCGGGCAGCGGCCTCGCGGCCCCGCTCGGCTTCGGCGGCGCCACGCAGGGCCGCGACCACCGCGGTGGTCCGCGAGTCCCCGACCCGGCGGAGCCCGTCGAGGGCCTGCTCGTAGAAGGTGATGGCGAGCGCGAGGTCGCCCCGCTCGTGCTCCACCGCGCCGGCGTAGACGCCCAGGTGCGCCACGTAGAGGCGATGACCCACCGAGCGCAGCCGGCCCATGCCCCGCGCGAGGAGCTCGGCGGCCCGCTCGAGGGCGCCCTGCTCCTGCTCCAGGATGGCCAGGTTCCCCTCGGCGAGGCCGAGGGCAACCGGGGCGAAGCGGGGATCGAGGGCCTCGACCGCGGCCTGGTAGTGCTCCCGGGCCTCGTCGTGGCGGCCCTCCTGGAGGCGGACGGTGCCGATGTCGGCGCGGAGCTGGGCCGCCCGCTGGCTCAGCCCCAGGTCGTCGGCGAGGCGCCGGGCGCGCTCGTAGTGCTCGGCCGCGACGTCCAGCGAGCCCCGGGCGTGGGCGCCGATGGCCCGCTGGCGCAGGGCCTCTACCCGGACGGCGCTCCCTTCGGGCGCGAGCTCGAGGGCATGGTCGGCGAGCTGTACCGACGCGTCCACGGCGCCCCGGGCCAGCTCGCACGCGGCGAGCTGGACCAAGCCCCGCGCCCGCTCCGCCGGGACTTCGAGCGCGGCAGTCGCCGCCTCGAGGTCCGCGATGGCGGCCTCCATGCGACCGGTCACCTCGTGGACCTTCGCGCGGGCCATGCGGACCTCGGGGTCCGGCGGCAGCGCGTCGAGCTGGGCCCAGGCGGCCTCGGCCGGGCCCCGCTCCACCAGCACCTCGGTCGTGGCCAGCGCCAGCTCCCGGCGCTGGCCCGGGTCCGCGGCCTCCCAGGCGCCCCGCAGCTCGTCGAGGGCGTCGGTGAGCGCGCGCAGGGCCGCGGCCCGGCGGGGTCCGGCCAGCGCCTCCCGATGGCGCCGGGCGAACTCGGCGTAGTAGGCGGCGTGGGACCGCGAGGCGTCGGCGGCGACCTCCGCGGCGAGGCGCTCGGCGGCGAAGGCGCGCACCGGAGCGTAGAGCCGATGCTGCCGCTCGCTCCGCGCCAGGAGCGAGCGGTCGCGGAGCAGATGGAGCAGGTCGACGGCCTCGGGACCCAGCACGGCCTCGGCGGCCGCCGTGTCGAAGGCGCCGGCGAAGACGGCGCAACGCGCCAGGGCCTCCTGGGCCGGTGGCTCCAACCGGTCCCAAGAGTCCGCCAGCGCCTCGTAGAGCGGGGAACCACGGCCGTGCTTGGCCTCGATGGCGCTCAGCCCCTTGGCGGCGAAGCGCTCCAGGATCTCCACCGCCGAGAGCACCCGCAGCCGGGAGGCGACCAGCTCGAGCGCCAGCGGGACTCCGTCGAGGGCCTGCACCAGCCGCTGCAGGGCCGCGCGCTCGGCCGGTTCGTCCGGGAGGCGGGCGCCAGCGTGCTGGAGGACGAGCAGCACCGCCGCGGCGTCGTCCCCCTCGGTCGCCAGCGGGCCGACCTCCACCAGGACCTCGCCGGTCACGCCCAGGCGCTCTCGACTGGTCACCAGGACCCGCGCGGCGGGCGCCGCGTCGAGCCAGCGGGGCAGCACCGCGCTCAGGGCGTCGAGCGCACCTTCGGCTTCGTCGAGGATCACCAGGACCGGACCGCGGCCCTCGAGGGCGTAGCCGAGCTCGTCCACGTAGTCGCCGAGGTCGACCCAGCTCAGCCGCAGTCCGAGGGCGTCGGCGAGACAGGCGCAGAGGTCCTCCGGTCCCTGGATCGTGGAGGCGTCGACCCAGACGGAGGTGCCCTCGGCGAGCGACCGGCCCGCCTCGACCGCCAGGCGGGTCTTGCCGATACCCGGGGGCCCGGTGAGCACCGTCAGCCGGCTCTCCCCCGTCAGCGCGGTCGCCAGCCGGCCCTGCTCCTCGGCGCGACCGAGCAGCGGCGTGAGGGCCGGCGGGGGGCCGAAGCGGCTCATCGTTCGGGGGCGTCCGGCGCGACGGGAGTCATCCGGGGCCGACGATGCCCGCCGAGGGGGCCCTCTGCAAGGACGCGCGCGACGGCGGGAGGGGGAAGCCAGAGGCGCGCCGGACCCGAGAGGGGGCGAAGGGAACGGTGCAACACGTTTCCCCGGCTGCTAGCTTGGGGTCCCCATGCGCCTCCGCATCCTTTGCTTCTTGGCCCTCTTCGGGGGCTGCGCCGATGACTCCTCCCCCACCCCGCCGGCAGCCATCGATCCGGGCGTCCGCGGGACCTTCGCCGGGACCGCCCACGTGATGGCCGTCGACCGCTACGACGGCGAGCCCATCGTCGGCGCTACCGTGTTGGCGGACGGGATCGACGTGGGCCGGACGGGCGCCGACGGGAGGCTGGCCGTGGAGGCCGACGCCATCGACCGCATCGAGGTCCAGGCCTCCGGCTACTTCGCCACGGCCTTCGTGGGCGCGCAGGCCGAGGTGCTCACGCTGCCCCTCGAGCGGGACGTCGCCGCCACCGCCGAATACCACGGGACCGTCGCGCTCCCCGGGGCCGCCGAGGTGCCCGCGGGGGCCGTCCTCTTCACGCGGGTGTCGGCGGCGACCAGCGGCGAGCACCTCACGGTGAGCGGCGCGACCCTCACCCAATGCGCGGAGACCACCGAGTGCGCGTTCAACGGGCTCGCCGTGCCCGGCGCGCGCACCACGGTCTTCGCGCAGTTCGACGCCTACGACGACGGCGGCACGCCGGACGACGCCGCCGATGACGTGATCACCCCGCTGGGTTTCGCCGTCAGCGCGCCGCTGGTGGCCGAGGTCGACGCGCCGTCCGTGGAGGTGGTCCTGGACCCGGTGCCCCAGGCCGCCCTGGCCATCGACCTGCCCGACCTGGTCCCCGGGACCGACCGCGTGGTCGGGGTCCCCGGCGTGGGCGTCGACTCGGCCACGATGATCCTGGGCAACTTCCGCGGGCAGACGGCCTTCGCCCTGCCCCAGGCCACCGGCGCCCTCGCGGCCTCGCGCTGCTGGGCCTTCGCCCTGGCCACCGGCGACGGGGTCGAGTCCGCCTCGGTGGCCCGCGCCACCGCCGGCGAGACCCCGGCCCGGCTGACGCCCCCTGCCCTGCCCGCGCCGGCCTCGCCCTCGATCGCCGGGACCGAGCTCACGCTGGGGGCGACCGACGCGGTGCTGGTCGAGGTGTGGGACCCGAGCGCCAGCCGCCGGACCTTTGTCTTCGACGAGCGAGCGACCATCGAGGCCACCGCGCCCGCCGCGGTCTACGTCTGGCACGGCCCGGCGCAGAGCGACGGGCTGGACCTCGCCACGCTCCACTCGACCTTCACCGGCCGGACCCGCGCCCGCGCGGAGTGATGCCGCCCGAGAGGCCGAGGCGGAGTCGAGCCGGCTGGGCCGCGCTCAGGGCGCGGGGCGCACGAAGGGGTGCTCGCGCAGCCGGGCGACCTGCGCCGGGGTGAGCCCGCGGGCGGTGGCGAGCTGGGGGTTGGTCGCCATCAGGTCGCCACCGCCCTCGCTGTGTGGGAGGCCGAGGAAGTGACCCAACTCGTGGGCCAAGAGGTGCGCGGTGCGATCCACGTCGACGGGCGCCGGCTCGGAGGCGAAGCTCTCGCACCGGCGCCCGGGCAGGAACACGGCGTCGGCGCCCCCGCCGCCGCCCCCACCGACCCGGCCGGTGAAGCCGAGGACGGCCGAGGGGACGCCCAGCGCGTCCTCCCGCTGGAGGCAGCCGGCGAAGACGACGTCGACCACCCCGGGGATCGCCGGCGGGCCCAGAGCCAGGAGCGCGTCGAGGGCCTCGGTCTCCAGGTCGCCGAAGCGGCTCTCGGCCGGAGCCCCGTGGAGCGACACCGTCGCCACCAGCTCGGGCTCGAGGTCCGCCGGGGCCAGCTCCGCGGCCAGCGCCGCCAGCAGCTCGGCGGGCACCGCGCCCCGGACCGCGGAGTGCTCCGTGACCAGGAAACGCAGCCCGAGGCGTGCGCGGCCCGTCGGGGCCTCGTGGGGGACCCAGGCCACCTCGAGCCCCGCGGGTAGCGCCTCGCGCAGCGGGGTCCCGGTGTCACAGCGGACGCGCTGGTAGTGGACCACCCCGGCCTCGACCCGGTCCAGGGCCGCGCCGCGCGCGGCGAAGCCCCCGCCGTCCCCGGCGAGGGCGAAACACTCGTCGGGACCCGCGAGCGCCCACAGCGTGGTCGCGCTCGGGATCACCAGGGGCGCGGAGCGCCCGGTCGCGTCGAAACTCGACACCGCCAGCGGCTCGGCGCCGGCGAGGGGGTCCGGCCGGGCCCCGTCGGGGGACCCGACGCAGCCCAGCAGGACCAGGAGCGACGACGCGACCCGGCGCACCTCAGCCCGCCGCGCGCAGCTCGGCCGCGCTCACGTAGGACCCCAGCCGCTGCTTCAGGCGCAGGTCCGTCTCGCGATGGAACTGCTCGGCCAGGAGCCGACGCACTTCCGGACGGTCCGCGGAGCGACCCAACCACTCGATGAGGCCGAGGCGGACCGAGGCGTGGGGCGAGGCGAGCCGCTCCCCCGCGAGGGAGAGCTCCCCGGCCCCGAGGGCGGAGCCGCCCTCGTCGACCTGGCGGAGGCCACGCAGCACCGAGGCGACCACCTGGGGATCCTCCTCGGCGCCGAGCTGCTCCACCAAGTGGGTCCGCGCGACCTCGGGCGAGAGGCGCCCGAGGGCCTCCGCCGCGTGGGCCCGCACCGACGGCTCGCCGGCCCCGAGTTGAGCCCCGAGGGCGTCGGCGAAGCGGTCGTCGCCGCAGTTGGCGATGGCGTCGATGGCCGCGACCCGATCGGTGCGGGCCTCGGCCGCCGCCAGCTCACCGGCCAGGACGTCGCGCAGCTCGTCGCCGAGGGCGCCGTCGGCGCGGCCCGCCAGGCTGCCGAGCCCCAGGCGGCTCACCGTGCTCACGGTCCCCGAGGCGTCGTCGTGGGCCAGACCCAGGAGGACGTCGGCGACCGCACGGCTGGGCTCCCCATGGTCCGCCAACGCCGAAGCGGCCCGGGCGCGGTTGAGGTCCGTGAGGACCCCGTCGACCACCGCGCCCACCAGCACCTCCCGGGAGGCGTCGGTGCCGGCGAGCTCGAAGGCCAGGAAGAACGACGCCTGGGCGGCCTCGTCGATGGCCCCGCTGCGGAGCTCCTCCATCAGCGCCTGGGACTGGGCCGGGTTGGCCCGGAGCCAGTCGGCCAAGAAGCGGGCGGCGGGGAAGACACCGTCCGAGCCCAGGCGGGCGAAGAAGTCCCCGAAGCGGTCCCGGGCGTCCCCGAGCGCGAGCGCGGCGAGGCCGGGATCCACCGGGCGGTCCACCGGGATGGCCCGGGGGGTGTCGTCGAAGTCGACGTCGTCCACCGAGGCGGCGGCGACCAGGGCGAAGGCCTCGTCCCGCCGCCCCATGGAGAAGCGGTGGGTGAGCACCTGCTCGGTGCCGTCCGGCAGGGAGAGCATGAGCTGCTCCGCGCCGGCGACGCGCTCGATGGACTGGGCCGCGGCGTCGAAGCGGGCCTCCGCGCGGGAGCGCAGGACGGTCAGCTCGATGCCCAGGCGCCGAGCCTCCGGGTCCGCGTCGTAGGCCGGCTTCTGGCGGACGACCTCGACTCCGTCGGCGGTGACCGCGGCGCGGTACTCCGCGACATAGTCCCCGCCGCCATCCCGCTGCGCGGCCTGCCAGTGGTCCCGGGCTTCCCCGGAGACGACCATCTCCGTCGCGTGCAGCACCTGCGTGACCACGTCGCGGCCGGAGGCCTGCCAGTCGTCGCCGAAGCCCAGGTGGGTGTAGCGGCACTGGCGGTCGATGCGGACGAAGAAGGGCGCGCCCTCCACGTCCCGCTCGCGCGCCGGGGTGTCGCTCAGGGTTTGCTCGAGGGAGACCTCGCTGAAGGCCGCGCGGGCCAGGGCCCCGACCGCGGAGGCCTCGACGACCTCCAGGCTGAGGGTGCCGGCGAAGCGGTCCACCGCCTCGGTGGTGCCGGCTTGGGACGAGACCTCGTAGGCGCGGCGCTCACCGCGGACGAAGGAGCAGGCCAGCTCGGGCGTGGGTTCGGCGACCTGGGGCGCCGGCGTGGGCGTGGCGGCGAACCAGGCCCCGAGGGAGCCGACGGCCGTGCCCAGGGCGACGACCATCAGCGGCTTGGGCAGGCGGCTCACAGGAGCTCCTCGAGGGCGATGGAGCGGTTCAGGAGCTCGCGCTCGATGAGCGGCGAGGCGAAGGAGAAGAGGTTCACGCGCAAGGTGCGGTTGAAGCGGCGCAGGAACCGGCGGCGGAAGCGGATGCGACCGACGATGTTCACGTCGCCCTGGATGAGGCGCAGCTCGAGGTTCCAGTTGGCGTTGCCCACGACGCTGACCCGGCCGTCCTCGGTGGCGCCGATGCTCAGGGTCGTCTGCAGCGGGAACTCGGTGTTCACCAGCCGCAGGTCGGCTTCGACGCCGCCGCTGACCGGCCCGATGCGGACGCCGCCCTCGATGACGCCGGTGAAGGCGAAGAAGGGCGTAGTGGTCCGGCCGATCTGGGCGCAGGCGAGGAAGGAGTCCTGCCCCAGGGCCTCGGTGCAGATGTCGGCGTCGGTGGTGCTGAAGAGGCCGTCCTCCATGCCGATGCCCACCTCGCCGCCGAGCTCGAAGGTCAGGCCGATGCGCACCGGACCGAAGCCGAAGCCGAGGCCCGGAAAGCGGAAGGACTTGGCCACCGAGAACTCGTCCTCGCGGGTGATCTCGCCGCCGGTCTCGCTGGCCTCGAAGACGGTCTCCCCGAAGGCGACCACGGAGACCTCGTAGCCGTTGGCGAGGGGGTCCAGGCCGGCGCCGGCCTCGGCGGAGGCCCGAGCGACGTCGACCGCGAAGTTCCGGCCGATGCGACCGGCGATGGTCACGTAGCCCTCGATGCGGCTGGAGACACCCTCGGTGTCGAGGCGGTTCTGGGTCTCCAGACCGGTCTCCAGGCGCAGGCGCGAGCCGCCGATGGTGCGCTCCAGGTTGGCGTTGAACTCGTGGGCGGTCGCGGCGCTGGTGCTCTCGGTCTCACGCACCATCACGATCTCCACCGTGCGGCAGTCGTCGGTGCCGTCGTAGCTCCCCTCGTTGCCCTCCTGGACGAAGTCGGCCTCGAAGCAGCCGCGGACCTCGAAGTCAGTCAGGGCGCCCCAGGTGCCGCCCTCGGCGAGGGCCACGCGGGTGTTGCCCTCGGCGTAGAGCTCGTGGGCGAAGATGTTCGGGGTGCCGGGGAGGAGCTCCTCGACGGCGATGGCGTCCACGCGCTCCTGGGTCTCGGAGTCCGGGAGACCGACGCGCAGGGGGAGGTACTCGTCCTCGGAGCCGGTCGGGCGGATGGCGTAGCGGAGCGCGGCGGCGCCGGGCATCCCGATGAGGGCCTGGGCCTCCGCCTCGGAGAGGCCGAACTGCAGATCCTCGACGATGCCGGGCTCGTCGGCGATGAGGTCTTCGGGGACGTCCGCGGGGTCGACGGCGGCGATGTAGGGGTCGCGGCCGTTGACCGTCAGGATCGACTCGATGGAGAGGGTCGGCGCGATGGCCTCGAGGGGCAGGACGCCCACCGAGCTGCCCGCCTGCATGCCGGCGTGGAGCACGTCGATGAGGTCCTCGCCCGCGGCCTCGGGGGTGGCCTGCAGGTCGATGGCGTACACGCAGCCGGGCTCGCCCAGCGCGGAGAGGCACTGCTGGTTCACCGCCTCGCCCTGGGCGGCGGTGGTGAAGGCGACGATGGGCGCGTCGGTCTCGGTCTCCACCTCGTCGCCGCCGTCGAACTCGACCGCGATGTTCACCTCGTGGCCCAGGAGCTCCTCACAGGCGGTGGTGGGCCAGATGTACCCGTTGAAGCGGTGCTCGGCGCCGTCGCCGGGGAGCTCGGCGATCATCGCGTTCGAGGTGCACTGGATGGGCGCCTCGGGATCGGCCGGGTCGGCCTCGATGAAGCTGAAGGCGACCGCGACCTGGGAGACGGCGCCGTCCCCGCCGGCCCCGGTGAGGCCGTACTCGATGGGCACGCGGTTGTTGATGTAGACCGGCTGGCTCAGGTCGTACTGGACGTCGAGGTAGGTGAGGCGGACCTGGTCGAGGGCCTCGACGCAGGCGTCGTCGCCTTCCTCGCAGGGGGTGGTGCCGCCGTCGCCGTCGGAGCCACAGGCGGCGCCGAAGGCCAGGAGCAGGAGACAGAGCAGAAAAGAGAAGCGGGCGTGGGACTTGGGTGCTGACATCGAGCGACCTCCTCGGGGGTTGATGAGGAGAACCCTGCGTCGCCCAGACCGGCAAAGGCAGTTAAGGCGGGTAAAACCGGGGTTTACCGCTCGCCGTCGGCCTCAGCCGAGGAGGCCGGAGAGCGGCCCCGCGCCCTCGTCGGCGTCGCCGATGGTCTCCATCGACGTGAGCCCCATGTGGTGCGCCAGGCTGACCAACATGCGGTTGTGCTCGACGTCGCCATACTCGAGCCAGCGGCCCGTGGGGACGCCGCTGCGCCCGCCCCCGGCGAAGATGAAGGGCGCGGCGTAGTTGTGGTCCCAGCCGCGGGTGTCCGAGCCCCAGACCACCAGGGTGTGGTCGAGCAGGGTTCCGTCGCCCTCCGGGAAGCGCGCGAGGTGGCCCAGAAGGGCCGCGAAGCGCTCGAAGTAGAAGCGGTGGATCTGCTCCAGCGCCTCGGGCTCGTCGGGCTCCCGGTGGGTCAGGGAGTGATGGCCGACCGTATGGCCCAGGAAGTCGTAGACCCGCCCGTCGTTCTCGCCGACGCGGCACTGGATGGAGCCCACCCGGGTCAGCCCGCAGGCCAGGCCGGTGGCCAGCAGCTCGCTCTGCTTGTCGATCATCTCGCCGAGACCGTCCCCGACCTCGGGGTCGGGGATGGCGCACTCGGAGAGCGAGGACTGGAGGCCGCGCTCGAGGCTCCGGATCGCCTCGGTGTGGGCCTCGAGGCGCCGGCGCGCGTCGGTGCCCATCCGGGGCGAGAGACGCGTCAGCTCGCCGCGGACGGCGTCGAGGACGCTGAGCCGCCGGGCGCGCTCGCGGTCGGCCTCTTCCCCCGGGAGGCTCCCGGCGAAGAAGCGGTCGAAGGTCGCCTGCGGCGTGGTCAGCGGCGTGACCGGCATCCCGGGCCCGGCGTAGATCATCCGGGATCCCGGGTGGTTGCCGCCGGAGGCGACGCCCAGGGTCATCGAGTCGAAGGGGGTGGGATCGACCGTGGCCAGGTGCTGGGCCACGAGCTGGTCGACCGAGGCGTGGCTGTTCCACCCGAAGGGCAGCTCGCCACGGGTGAAGTCGCCCTCCGGGGTGACGCCGCCGGCGCTCCAGAGAATGGGCATCCCGGTGGTGTGCGGACCGCCCAGGTCGGGCCCGCGGTGCCGCTTGGCGATGCCGTGGGTGACGATGAGCTGGTCCTGGAAGGGCACCAGCGAGTCCATCAGCGGGTGGAGGGTGAAGTCCCGCTCGGTCCCGGTCGGCAGCCACTTCTCGGTCGGGCGCCCGCTGTCGAAGAGGGTCCCGTGGGGCGTGAAGAAGAGGACCAGGCGCTTGGGCCGGGGCAGCTCCTGGGAGTGGGCGCGGGTCCAAGGCAGGAGCGCGGCGAGTCCGCCCGCGGCGGAGCCGATGAGAAAACCGCGACGACCGAAGCGACTCACGGGGCCACCTCCTCGCGCGGGGTCAGCTGGCCGCGCAGGAACTCGGGGGAGCGGAAGAGGTGGACCAGCATCGCCCGGAGCCCGCCGGGGGCGTCGAGGCTCTGGGCCATCTCCTCCATCAGACAGGCATCGTTCGCGCGGGGCGAGCGACCCGCGGCGTAGGTGAGCCACATCTCGGCGAAGCACTCCCGGGCCTGCTCGCTCTCCGCCAGGGCGCGGGAGAGCTCGATGCCGTCGGTCACCGTGCGGACCTCCCCGTCGGCGACCAGCCGGCCGCTGGCGTCGATGGGCCACCCGTTCTCTTCGGTACGGTACCGGCCGAACCAGTCGTAGTTCTCGAAGGCGAAGCCGATGCCGTCGATCGACTCGTGGCACGCGGCGCAGGTGGGATCGTCGCGGTGGGCCTCCAGCCGCTGGCGGGTGGTGGCGCCCTCGATCTCGGGCAGCTCGGTGGTCACGTTCGGCGGCGGCGCGGAGGGGGGCGAGCAGAGCAGGTTGGACAGGACCATCACGCCCCGATGGGTCGGCGAGCTGGACTCCGGGCCGCTGTTGGCGGTGAGGACGCCGGGGAGCGAGAGGAGACCGAGACGCCGCGACTCGTCGAGGACCCAGGTCTCGCCCCGGTCTTCCAGGATGTCGTCGCCGTAGAGCTCCCGCAGGAGCTCGGAGGCCTGGACCTCGGTCACGGTGAAGAGCTCACCGAAGGCGAGGCCGTCCGTCATCGCGCGCTGGAAGAACGCGGGCGCCTGGGCGCGCAGGGCGGCGCGGGTCGCGTCGTCGAGCTGACCGTGCAGGTCGGTGCGCCGGTTGCTGTCGTCCATCTGCTCCAGCATCAACCAGGGGCGCAAGAAGGCCCCCAGGCCCCGCTCGAAGCGCGGGTCGTCGAGCACGTCCTGCACCAGGGCCTCGGCGCTGGCCTCGTCGCCGAGCTCGTCCACCCGGGCCATCAGCGCCGCGTCGGGGCCAGCGTTCCAGAGGGCGTAGGTCAGCCGGGCGAGCTGGGACCACTCGTCGGGGCCCTCGGCGTGCTCCACCTGGTACAGGAAGTACGGGCTCTGCAGCATCACCTCGAGGACCGAGCGGACCGCCGTCTCCCGATCGTGGGTGCCCGCGATGGTGGCGAAGAGGCCCTCGAGGGGGAGCGCCTCCTCGTCGGCGAGGGGCCGCCGGTAGAGCAGCGGGCCGACCTCGCCGGTGAGCTGGGCCACGCAGGCCTCGGAGGTCTCGCAGCTGCTGGCGATGTCCGGCGCCGCGACGGCCGCCACCTCGCCAGCCCAGGTGCTCAGCGTCGAGGCCATGTTCGCGTCGACCGCCACCGAGCCGTTGCTGGGGAAGGTGCCCAGGCGTTCGTCCTCCACGGGCACGGGATGATCCACGCCGAGCACGTCGCTCGCCGTCTGGCGCATCTGGGCCGCGGTGAGCCGCCGCACCGGGAAGGGCGCGGGGGGCGCGTCGCAGACCACCGGCGTCTCCACCGGCTCGGTGGAGCCGGTCGGATCGCCGACCACGCCCTGGCAGGCGCTCAGGAGGAGCCCGAGGATGGTGAGCTTCCGCACCGCGGCATCTTCACCCCCGGGAGGGCCCCTTGGCAAGGGTGTCCGCGACACGCGGCACGGGAAGTCCCCCGGCCCCGCGGAGTGCGCTACCCTCCCCGCGTGCGTTTCGCCCTCGTGCTCGGTCTGCTGCTCGTCCCGGTGACGGCCACTTTCGCTCAAGACGACGCCGAGAGCCCCCAGGCGCTCTTCCGCCAGAGCGCGGACGCCTACCGGGCCGGAGACTTCGCCGAGGCCGCGGCGTTGCTGAAGCGCGCCTACGCGATCGAGCCCATCCCGATCCTGCAGTACAACCTGGCCCGCGCCCTGGAGGGCCTGGGGGACGACGAAGGCGCCATCGCCGCCTACCGGCTGTACCTGGAGGAGGCCGAGGCGATCGAGGACCGGGGCTCCATCGAGGCGCGGATCGAGACCCTCGAGCGCCAGGTGGGCGAGCGCGAGGAGTTGGCGGCCGCCGCCGCGGCGAGCGAGGCCCGAGAGCGCGAGGCCCGGGCCGCGGCCGAGGAGCGGACCCCGCCCCCGCCCCCGCCGGAGGTCCGAGAGCCGAGCGTGGTCCCGTGGATCGTCGCCGGCGCGGGGGTGCTCGTCGTCGGCGGCGGGGTGGTCTTCGGGGTCCTCGCCAGCGGCGCCCACGACGACGCGCTGGCGGAGCCGGTGCACCAGGAGCGCGTCGACCTCCGTGACCGCTCGGAGAACTACGCGCTGGGCGCCAACGTGATGTTCGGCGTGGGCGGCGCGATCGTGCTCGCCGGCGCCATCTGGGGTCTCATCGACCTCCTCCGCAGCGGCGAGGTGGACGAGGACAGGGCCGTGGGTCCGGGCGGCCTGCGCCTGCGCTTCTGAGCGCTCAGGGCATCCGAACGAGCTCGAGGACGCCGAGGTAGGCGAAGCGCGCGCTCCCCAGCGGGCTCACGCCGACGGTGATCACCAGGTCGCCGCTGCCGTCGGGCTCGGCGAGGAACTCCACACGGCGGTCCGAGTTGTCGCCGATCTCCAGGTCCTGGGCGGTGCCTGACACCGTGTAGCGAGCCAGGCGGCCTTGGCCGAAGTCGTCCTCGAGCCGCGAGCCGTAGAGACGGACCCGGTAGTTCCCCGGCGGGAGCCCTCCGACGACCACCGTCCCCGTTCGGGTGAGCGCGATCTCGTGGGAGTCGAAGGAGCCCAACCAGGTGGAGTCCGACGCCGCCGACTCCGGATAGCCGAAGGTGTTGGTCCGGACCCCGTCGAGGTTCTCGCCGGCGAAGCCGCTGGCGGCGACGGTCACGCTGGACGCGGCGCCGCCGGTGGTGGTCAGCGGCCCCACCAGGCCATTGCTCATGATGTAGCCCCAGTCGGGCGTCGCGGCGCCGCCGAAGTCGACGAGGAAGCCGTCGCCCTCGGCGATGGGGACGAAGATGCCGCCGTCCACGAACATGTCTTCGGGCCCGAGGTCCTCGAGCCCCGCGTCCTCGGGCCCCGGGTCATCGGTCCCCGCGTCGGCGACCGCCGCGTCGGGCTCACCGAGGTCCGGAGCGCCCGTTCCGCCGTCCACCGCCTCCTCGGCGCGGACACAGACCTCGTCTCGGCAGACCCAGCCCTCGGCGCAGGGGCACTCGAGCCCCTGGAGGCTCACCTCGTCGAACGTGCATCCGCCGAGGAGGAACGAGAGCACGACCGTGGTCGACAGCACGCGCGAGCGCGACGAACTCACCATGGTGGCGGACCGTACCACCCACCGGCGAGACGCACCCTGACGAACGGGGCGCGTTCTCCGAGCGCCGGGCTCAGGGGTCGCGCGTGATCTCGACGACCCCGAGGTAGGCGAAGCGCGACGTCCCCTCCGGGCTGACCTGGACGTCGATGCTCACACTTCCGTCGGCATCGGGCGCGACCACGTACTCGATCCGCGTCGACGTGTTGTCGGAGACCTCGAGGTCCTGGGCCACGCCGGCGACCGTGTAGCGGGTGAGCCGGAAGTTGCCGCTGTCGTCCCCGCTCCGGGAAGCATAGAGGTGAAGCGTGTAGCTCCCCGGGGGGAGGCCGCCGATGGCGACGTTGGCCACCAGCGGGAGGGCGGCGGCGTGCCCGTCGAAGGAGCCGGTCCAGGACGTGTCCCGCGCCGCGGTCGCCGGGTAGTCGAAGTCGTTGGCCGAGGCGCCGTCGTTGTTCTCCCCCACGAACCCGGTGGCGGTGAAGGTCACGCTGGTCGCCTCGCCCTGGGTGCTGAACAGGGGGCCGACCATGCCGTTCTGCATGATGTACGCCCAGTTGGTGGTCGCGGCGCCGCCGAGATCGAGCACCACCGAGTCCCCCGGCGCGATGGCGCGGAAGGGCGAGGTGCTCGCGTCCACCCCGAGGTCCTCGGGGCCGAGGTCGTCGGGTCCGAGGTCGGCGCTCGTCCCGGCGTCCCGCCCGAGGTCCGGCTCCGCCGCGTCGAGCGAAGCGTCGGCGACGGGGCCACCGTCCACCGCGTCGTCTTCCCGGACGCAGACCTCGCCCTGGCAGACCCATCCCTCGGCGCAGGGACACTCCAGATCGTCCAGCCCGACGTACCCCAGCACACACCCGCCGAGGAGGAGCAGCGGCCCGAGAAGCACGCGCCGAGAGGAAGAAGCCATCGCGGAGAGTGTAGCACCGAAGCGGGCGAGCACCCCCTTCCCGGCAGCCACCGCCGACGCGCGAAGTGCCTTAGGATGGCGGGCGATGCGCACCTCTCTGCTCCTCCTCGTGCTCGCCCTCGGCGCCTGTGGCGACGACGACGGTGACTCCCTCCCCGATGGTGGCGCCACCGATGGGGGCAGCGACGCCGGCGGTCCCGATGGGGGCAGCGACGCCGGCGGTCCCGATGGGGGCAGCGACGCCGGCGGTCCCGAGGCGGACGGCGGGCCCGAGGCCGACGGCGGGCCCGGAGGGTGCCCGACCCCGGTGCCTCCCTTCGAGGCCGGCGTCTGCGATGGGATGGGGATGGAGGCCTGCGTGCGTTGGGCGAACGAGCACGCGGGTGGCACGGCGACCGCTGTCTGTGTCCCCGAAGACGGTCGCTGCGCGCGCCAGCGAGTGCGACGCCGAGGGGTGCCGCTGCGGTGCCGAGCCCGAGTGCGGCGCGGGCGCGATGTGCGTCAGCGGCTTCGCCGGCTTCGGCTGCGTCTGCGTCGAGTAGCGTTCAGCGGGGCGGCAGCGCGGCGGCGACCGTGTCGCCGAGGAAGTCGGCCACCGCGCGCACGTGGGGCACGCGTCGCAGGTCCTCGTGGAGCACGACCCAGACGTGCCGGGTCTCCGCCTCGGGCTCCGCGAGCCGCACCAGGCCCTCGGCGAGGAAGGTCGGCAGGACCCCCAGAGCCGCGCCGCTGCGCACGATGGCCGCCATCGAGGCCGCGGTCGCCACCTGGTAGGCGGGCTCGGTGCCGCCGAGCCGCTCGGTCAGCCAGCGCATCTCCGGCAGGCCGTCCCAGGGGGCGGCGTACATCACGGCGGCGTGGCCCCTCAGATCGCCCGGCGCCTCGATGGGCGAGCGCGCGAGGTAGGCGGCGCTGGCGTAGAGCCCGAACCCCACCGTGCCCACCCGCTTGCCGACCACCCGCGCCTCGTGGGGGCGCACCACCCGGAGCGCGACGTCGGCGACTCGGCGCTCGAGGCTCACGATCCGGGAGTCGGCGCGGAAGACCAGGTCGACGCCCGGGTGCGCGGCGCGGAAGGCCGGGAGCGCCGGGGCGAGCACGTGCTCGATGAGGATCTCCAGGCTGGAGACGGTGACCCGCCCTTCCCCGCGCTCCAGCGCCGCCGCGGCGCGGAGGAAATCGTCGACGCCCTGCGCGACCGTCGCGGCGCGTTCCAGGATGGGCTCCACTCCGTCGGTCGCGGTCACGCCCCCCGAGTGCCGCTGGAAGAGGCGGAGGCCGAGGGCTTCCTCGAGGCGGTCGAGGCGTCGACCGACGGTGGGGACCGAGAGGCGCAGCTGCCGCGCCGCCGCGGTGAGGGACCCGGTCGCGGCGACGGCGGCCACCACCCGCACGTCGTCCCAGGCGATGTCGGCGGGGCGTTTCATCTACGTAAACCCATGTGTCGAGTCTCGCCCTACCCGGAGGCGGAGTCCCGTCGAACACTAGGCCTGATGCAGACCACGCATGCAACTCCGTCGAAGGAAGCCGGGTCCGAAGCCGTCTCCGTCCGCGCGCTGGACGGCCTCGCGCTGGCGGGCACCGTCCATCGCGCCGCGCGGCCCCGGGGCACCGTGCTCCTGCTGGGCGGCACCGGCATCCCCCGCCGCTTCTACGACGCCTTCGCCGCGCATCTGGCGGGCCGCGGTCTGACCACGTTGACCCTCGACTACCGGGGGGTCGGGGATTCGCGCCCCGAGCGCTGGAAGGGCTTCGACGCGACCAAGACCGACTGGGCACGGCTGGACTTCTCCGGCGGCTTCGATTGGCTCGAGCGCGAGGTGCCCGGCGTCCCGCGGCTGGTCCTCGGCCACAGCGTCGGCGGGCAGCTCTTGGGTCTGATGAGTCGCCCCGAGGCCTTCGACGGGGTGCTCACCTACGGGACCTCCTTCGGGTACTGGGCCAACATGCCCTTCGGCTACGGCCTCTTCGTGGCCAGCCTCTGGTACGTGGGCGTTCCGGTCGGAACCGCGCTCTTCGACCGCATGCCCTTCGGGCGCCTGGGGCTCGGCGAAGACCTGCCGCGCGGCGTGGCCCGGGACTGGGCTCGGTGGGGCCGGCGCTCCGACTACTTCGTGGGCGAGCTGGGCGACGAGCCGGGCTTCGCCGCGCTGCGAGCGCCGTGGCTGGCGCTCTACGCCAGCGACGACCGCATCGCGACGCCCGAGAACGCCACCCCGCTGCTCGCCGCGTACCCCAACGCGGCGCAGACGGTGCGCACACTGCGCCCCGAGGAGCTCGGCCTCCGGGAGCTCGGGCACCTTAGCTTCTTCCGCCGCGGCAACGCCGCGCTCTGGCCCCTGGCCAGCGACTGGTTGGTCGAGCGCGCCAACGCCGTCCGCGAGGAGTCACGCGCGTAGAAGGTGTCGATCAGGTCCGGTTGCGGGCGCGCAGGATCGCGCTCCGCGGGATCCGCAGCGGCTCCGCGGGGAGTCGGTCGAGCGCGCACAGGGCGGACTCGGCGGCGTGGTAGCCGCACATGCCGTGCACCCCGCCGCCGGGCGGGGTCGAGGCGGAGCAGAGGAAGAGCCGGGGGTGCGGCGTCGAGTAGGGATCGAGGCGCGCGACCGGCCGGGTGAAGAGCTGACCCGCGTCGGCGACCCCGCCGGTGATCGCGCCCCCGACCCACGCCGGGTTGTAGCGTTCGACCGCCGCCGCGTCGGTGGTGTGCCGCGCGAGGATCGTCTCTCGGAAGCCGGGCGCGAAGCGCTCCACCTGGGCCTCGATGGCCGCGCTCATGTCCACCGTGGAGCCCGCGGGGACGTGGCAGTAGGCGTAGCCGGTGTGCCGCCCCGCCGGAGCGCGGCTGGGGTCGAAGTGACTCTGCTGGCAGAGGAGCACGAAGGGCCGCGCCGGGTGCTCGCCCTGGAACATGGCGGCCTCGCCTGCGGCCACCTCCGTCAGGGTGCCGCCCAGGTGCACCGTGGAAGCGTCGGCGACGGCCGGGTCCTTCCAGGGGATGGGCTCGGCGAGGGCCCAGTCGACCTTGAAGACCCCGGGTCCATAGCGGAAGCGCTCCAGGCGCTCCACGTAGAGGTCGGGCAGAAGCGGCCCCCCCACCTGGGCGAGATGACGCGGGCTGGTGTCGAAGAGGACCACCCGCGCGGGCGGCAGGTCGGCCAACGAGTGGACCCAGCGGCCGGTCTCGGTGGTCCCGCCGTGGGCGCGCAGCAACGAGGTGAGCGCGCGATGGATGGCCGCCGAGCCCCCCGCGGCCACCGGCCACTCCTCGACGTGGCCGGCGATGGCGAAGACCAAGCCCATCGCCGCCGTGAGCGGCGTCTCCAGGGGCAGGATCGCGTGGGCGGCGCAGCCGGCGAAGAAGGCCCGGGCCCGCTCGCCCTGGAACTGGCGGCGCGCGAGGAAGGTCGCCGGCTGCAGCGCGTGCCACCCGAAGCGCGCCAGGCGAAGCGGACGCCGCGGGATCCCGAGGGGCCCCAGGAGGTCGGCGAGGAGCCCATGGGGGTCCTCCAGGAAGGGCTCGACCAGCCGCCGATAGGCGGGACCGTCGGGCCCGAGCCCCTCGGCCATGGCGGCGAGGTCCTTGGGGAAGAGCACCGCCGGCTGATCGTCGAGGGGGTGCGCCACCGAGAGGGGCGGCTGGATCCAGCGGAGCCCATGCTCCTCCAGGGGCAGCTCGCGCAGGTAGGGCGAGAGGATCCCCATCGGATGGCACGCCGAACAGACGTCGTGGTGGAAGCCGGGGAGCGTGAGCTCGGCCGTCCGGGTACCCCCGCCGAGCTCGGCCTGGCCCTCGATCACGTGGACCGAGGCCCCAGCGCGGGCGAGGTGGACGGCGGCGGCCAGACCGTTGGGGCCGGAGCCGATGACGAGGGCGTCGAGGGTCACGAGGGGGGCGAGGCGGCGGCCAGCCAGGGTTGGCGGGTGCGCAGCTCGGCCACTTCTAGCTCACCGCGCTCCAGCTCGCCCGTGGCGGCGTCGGCGATGCGGTAGCTCAGGGACGAGCCGAAGAGGGGCTGGGACTCCACGAAGATGCAGCGGAGCTCGCCGGGCTCGAAGCCGCACTGGGCCTGCAGGGACTGGAGGAGCTGCTCGTGGTGGAGGTGCCCATCCCCGAAGTTCCACCCCAGGGCGAGGCCAGCCACGAGCTCGCCATCGAGCCACTCGTAGGCGGCCAGGTCGTCCACCGCCTTGGGCACCAGGAGCGGCAAGGCGCGGCCGTGGAGGTGCATCAGCCGGAACCCCAGGACCTTGCCCACCAGTCCCACCGCGGTGGGGCGATCGTAGAAGCGGTCGAGCTGATCGTAGATCCACCCCGCGCTGGTCGTGAGCCGCGCGAGCTTGCGGTAGCTCTCGCCGCGGAAGAGCCACACCGAGTAGGCCCAGTTGCCGGCGTAGTAGCGCATGGAGAGCAGGAAGCTGAGGCGCTCCGGGAAGAGGTTCCCGAAGAGCGGGAGCCCCACGGTCATCAGCACCAGGAAGGCGCCCAGGAGCGGGTGCCCGAGGTCCAGGAGCGACACGTCGGGGTGGGCGCCGAAGAGGGCGAAGCCGCCGTAGACCACCATGAAGTTCCACTCGATGGGCACGCCCATGGGGACGTTGCTGGTGATGTACACGTGGAGGCCGACCATCAGCGCCAGGGCGACCACCGGCTCCTGGCCCAGGGGCGTGAGCAGGAAGGCGACGGGGACCGCCATCTCCAGCAGGGTGCCGCCGTGCCCGAGGGCCGTCGCCAAGGCCGAGGGGCGCATGTCGCGCGGATAGGCGCGGTACATCGCGCGACGCAGGAAGCCGAAGCGGGTCAGGGGCCCGTTGCTGGTCATCACCCCCACCACCGCGGGGAAGTGGTGGTTCAGCTTGGAGAAGCCGGCCCAGAACCAGAGGGCGAGCTGCACCGCCATGGCGCCGGCGATCCAGCCCTCGCCGCCCGCGGGGAGCGCCACCGCGAAGACCACGAGGGTGACCCAGTAGTGCTCCCCGCGAGCGGCCAGGAAGAGGGTCTTGTCGAGGACCCCCAGCGCCGGCAGGAGCCCGGCGAGGAGCGCGTAGTGGACGACGGTCGGGGTGGGCGTGACCAGCGCCCAGAAACCCACGCCGAGGAGGGCGGCGTAGAGCCCGACGTCGAGCCACGAGCGGGTGCGCCCGCCGAGGACGGGGACCCGAGGGAAGAGCGGCAGCTTGGTGGTGCCGGGCCGGAGGAAGTAGAGGAAGCCGCCGACCGGCGGGAAGTAGCGCCCGGTCAGCGGACCCGAGCCGCACCCGAGGCCGAGGACCTCGAAGAGCATGCTCCAGACGATTGCCTTCTGGAACGCCACCGGGTGCAGCCACGCGCCGCCGAGGGGCCCCTGGGCTCCGCAGGAGAGCGCCCATACGCCGACGTAGAAGACCACCTTGAGGGCGTAGACGAGGTAGACGGCCGGCGGGGTGCCATAGCCCTGGACGCCCCAGGCCTCGCAGACCTGCCGGCCGCGCTCGTCGAGGGGCTGCCGGACCCAGTCCAGCGGCTCGTACGGCGTCGGCGTCGGATCGAGCAGGCCCATTGGGCCAGTGTAGACGGACTCGGGTCAGGCGTCTTCGGGCGGGACCCAGCGCTCGAGGAACTCCTCGGGGATGGGGAACTCCCAGTCTTCGCCGAACTTCACCATGACCAGGCCGTCCTCGGTGTGCCCCACCACGACGCCGCGGTTGGTGCGCGCATAGGACGGCAGGGTGTGCGGGCAGTCGGGCTTCACCCGAACGCCGGTACCGGTACGTAGAAAGCTCTCCCCCGTCTGGTCCACGAGGGCAGGATGCCGCAGGCGGCGCCGAGGTTCACGAAAGCTGCAGGGCGACGGTCGCGCATTTCATCGGAGATGGACCCAATTGCGGACGGCGTCGGGCCTCCAAGGCGCCGGAGGTCCCGATGGAGAAATGGATGGGAATCGCCGGCGCGCTGCTCGCGCTGGGTGGATGCGGAGGTGCGCCCGGCGCCCGCGAGACGACGGTCGCACCAACGGTCGAGCCGGCGACGGCTCCCAGCAGGGAGGCCGCCCTGCCCTCGCTGGCCGCTGCGCTGGAGGAACCGAGCCGACCGCGGAGCACGAGCCAGCGGGAGACCATCGTGGCCTACGTGCGACGCCTGGAGACCGCGCCGGCCGCGCCGATCGCGGGTAACGACACCGGGCGCTCTGCCCCCGACGCCCTGGACCAGTGGCTGCGCGCGGCGCCCGACGTCGCCGTCGAGCGCTGCGGCTTCCTCGAGGAGCTCGCCGAGACCGAAGGCGGGGGCCCCCTCGATCCGCGGGTGACCCAGGGCTACGCGCTGGGGATGGCCGCCGAGCTCCTCGAGGACCCCGACGCGGACGCGGGCTCGGCCCGGGTCCAGGTCGCCGGAGCCGAGACGGCCCTGCGCTTCTACGAGGGAACCCGGCGCGAAGGAGCCCCGGCCCATCCCTTGATGGACCGGCTCGGCGAGCAGTCGGCCGCCGACGGTGGGCTGCACGCCTGGTACGCCGAGCGCGCCATCCAGTGCGGCGACCCGGCCGACGAGGCCCCCAGCTACCGGCGCGCGATGATGGGCGGATAGAGGACGCGCGAAGCCCTTCGGGGTGCGGTGAGGCGGACCCTGGACCATGCTCCGCGGGTCATGGTTCCGATGCCGTTTCGTTCGATCCAGCGGGTCTATTTCGATGACCTGGACGCCCTGAACATCCTCCACAACGTGCGCTACCTGCTCTTCATCGAGCGGGCGCGGGGCGAGCTCCTGCAGACCCTCGGGTTCCGCTGGGAAGACGACCTCGACGTGAACCCCGACAAGTTCCACGTCGTCGCCGCCCACACCATCGAGTACCTGGCGCCGGTCCGCGGCGAGGGAGAGCTCACGGTCGAGCTCCGGCTACCCAAACTGGGCACCTCGAGCCTCATCCTGGACGCGCGGGTCAAGGGTCGCCACGGCGACGTGCTCCACGCGACCTCGACCACCCGGCTGGTCCGGCTGGACCCGAAGACCAACACGCCCTGCTCGTGGAGCGAGCGCTTCCGGCGCGTGGTCGAGCCGCTCGTCGGCGCCTGAGCGCCCCGAGCGTCAGCGGAAGCGGTCGGTGGCCGCGACCAACCGAGCCGCCGTGCCCTCTTCGAGGGCCGAGTGGCCGGCATCGGGCACGAAATTCAGCTCGGCCTCGGGCCAGGCTCGATGGAGCTCCCAGGCGCTCTTCGGCGGACAGATCACGTCGTAGCGCCCCTGGACGATGACCCCGGGGATTGCCCGGAGCCGATGCACGTCACGCAGGAGCTGGCCGTCCTCCATGAACCCGCCGTTCACGAAGTAGTGGCACTCGATCCGGGCGAACGCCTCGGCGAAGTGGGGCTGGGCGGTGCGGGCGACCAAGGCCGGGTCCACCCGCAGCCGGCTGGTCGAGCCCTCCCACACGCTCCAAGCCCGCGCGGCCTCCAGGCGGACGCTCTCGTCGTCGCTGGTCAGGCGCCGGTGGTAGGCCGAGACCAGGTCGTCGCGTTCGTCCTCGGGGATGGGCGCCAAGAAGGACTCCCAGGCGTCGGGGAAGAAGCGGCTGGCGCCCTCCTGGTAGTACCACTGGACCTCCTCGCGGCGGACCAGGAAGATGCCCCGAAGGATGATCTCCGTGACCCGCTCCGGGTGGGCCTCGGCGTAGGCGAGCGCCAGGGTGCTCCCCCAGCTCCCGCCGAAGAGCTGCCAACGCTCGATCCCCAGGTGCTCCCGGAGCCTCTCCATGTCGGCGATGAGGTGCGGCGTCGTGTTCGCCTCCAGGCTCGCGTGGGGCATGCTCCGGCCGCAGCCCCGCTGGTCGAAGAGCACGATGCGGTAGGTCCGCGGGTCCCAGAAGCGTCGCTGGGAGGGATCGGTGCCGCCGCCGGGCCCGCCGTGGACGAAGACCGCGGGCTTGCCCTGGGGGTTGCCCGACTGCTCGTAGTAGAGCGTGTGACCGTCGCCGACCTCGAGGGACCCGCGGTCGTAGGGCTCCAGGGCGGGATAGAGAGCGGAGGGCATGGCCATGGGGCGATGCTAGAGCCCGGCCGCCGCCGGTGGCACCCATGGATCGGCGCGGCGTGAGCCAGCACAGGGTCGGCTGGGTGGCTGGGGGGTTTCGTGTCATCATCGCCCTCCGATGACGGTCGCTCTCGCCCAGGCCTCGCGTCCGCTCTTGGTGGACCTCCACGAAGCGCTGCGGACCCTGGATCCCGCGCGCTGGCGCGCCGAGAAGGCCGCCCAGGTGCGCGCCCAGCTCGAGCGGGTCGCCGAGGGCCTGGCGGCGCTCGCCGAGCGCTTTGCCCCGGAGACCGACGGCAGCACGCTCCTGGAGCGGCTCCAGGCCTTCGTGGCCCTCCTGCGGGCCCAGCTCCCGAACCTCCCCGAGCCGGCCGCGGCCGAGGAGTGGGTCGAGGTGCGTCAGAACCTCCAGCCGGCCTACGAGGACCTGGTCCAGGCGATGCGGGAGAAGGCCGTCCACGTCCCGAGCCTCCGGCCCACCAACTACGTCCGGAACCTCTTCCACGTGCTCAACTCGATCGTGGTCATCGCGGTCATCGAGCTGGTCCCCTACGAATACATCATGTGGCCGGCGAGCTGCGCCCTGGCCTCGGTGTGGTTCCTGGAGATCTCCCGCCGCTTCAGCGTGAGCTGGAACGCGAAGATCATGAGGCTCTTCGGACCGGTGGCTCACCCCTACGAGAACCACCGGGTCAACTCCGGCACCTGGTTCGTCAGCGCGCTCTTCTTGCTCGCCCTCACCGGCCGCCCCGAGCTGGGCGCCATGGGCGTCGCGGTGCTCGGCTTCGCCGACCCCGCCGCCGCGCTGGTCGGTCGGCGCTTCGGCAAGCACAAGCTGGTCAACGGACGCACCTTCGAGGGCAGCGCCGCCTTCTTCCTGGTGGGGACCCTCGCCGTCGCCGCGGTCCTCACGGTGCTCCACCCCGGCCTGGTGCTCGGGTGGCGACTGGCGATGGTCGCCGCCGGGGCCGCGCTCACCGGCACCCTGGCCGAGCTCTTCAGCTTCCGGGTGGACGACAACCTGTCGATCCCTCTGGCCACCGCCCTCGCCGGCTTCGGCCTCCTGCTGATCTGAGCGCCGCCCTCAGGGCGTGAGGGTCACCGACACGCCGTAGTGGTCGGAGAGGCAGATGGGGCCCGCCCGGAACGCCTCCACCGACGCCGCCGTGCAGCGCAGCGTGCGCAGCTCCGAGACCTCGGCGTGCAGATCGTGCTCGGGCACGAAGTCGAACGCGAAGGCGTAGTCGATGCGCATGCTGCGCCGGTCGTTGGGTCGGATCATCCGCGCGTTCCCCTCGCCGTCCCAGGTGTGGCCCGGGTCCTGGGCCAGGTGTTCACGGAAGAGATCCCGCGGTTGGTCCAGGATGGACATCATCGCCCGGTACTCGCCGGTGGTGGTGAGCCCCCGGCAGCCGGAACAGATCTCCTCGGCGCGAACGTTCATGTCGCCCACCAGCAGCGCGGAGACGCCCTTGGCGCGGACCGGATCGAGCATCGCGCGGATGAAGCGCTGGAGCTGCCGGAGCTGCTTGCGGCGGGTCTCGTCGCCGACCGCCTGCAGGTGGGTGGCGAAGAGGTAGAGCTGATGGGGCTCGGCGCGCCACGCCCGGGGCGTCTCCAGGCACAGGCCGAGGACCCCCTTGTCGGCCAGGGCATCGGACCCTTCCTTCGCCGCGTACTCCGCGAACCGGTGGAAGATCACCGGGAGCCGGCTGGCCACGAAGAGGCCGCTGTCTTCCTGCAGGAGGTCGTGGTCGCTGGCCTTCTCGACCAGGTGGTAGCCCGCGGCCCGGAGTCCATCCGCCAGCAGGCAGCGTAAGCTCTCCTCGAAGACCTCTTGCAGGCAGATCACGTCCCAGCCGCCGGTGAGCACCGCGGCGAGGATGGCCCGGGCGCGCACCTCGTCGCCGGTGGCCTGGTCCCCGGTCTCCCAGAAGCCCCAGGGCTGCCCCTTCGGTGGCACCCCCAACTTCACGTGACCGGGGAGGAACTTGACGTTGTAGGTGAGGACCCGGAGCTCGCTCATGGGAACGATCCTAGAAAATCATCCCCAATGACCCCAGTTCGTGACTTGCCCCGAGTGTTAGCCATGGCATCACACCAGCGATGAAGGTTCGCGAACGCATCCACGTGATCACCGAGCTCTTCTGCGCGGCGATCTACGCCGACGGCACCATCATGGGCGCCGAAGACGAAGAGGCGCGGCGCGTGCTGGCGGACCTGCTGCTGACCACCCCGGACCAGCTCCCCGAGCACGTCGACCGGCACATCCGCGAGTTCGACGTGACCAAGTTCGACCTCGACGTGGCCGCCCGGGACTTCCTCGCCGACCCGCCGATGAAGAAGCGTCGGCTCCTCGAGCTGGTCTCGAAGATGGTCGACGCCGACGGCGAGATGGATCTGCGCGAAGACCAGTTCCTGCGCGCCCTGGCCGAGGCGCTGGAGATGGACGCGAGCGAGTACGAGGATCTCGTCCTGGAGATCGAGGTCATCGAGCCCGAGGAGCGCCTGCGCCGCAAGCGCGAGAGCTTCACCGAGCTCATCGTCCCGCCGCCGATCCCGCCCGGCGCGAAGTAGCCGCGGTTGGCCGCCGGCGGCGGTCCTTGCTATGCCCGCGCGCTCATGGCGCGCGAATTCGAAAAGCGGCGCACCTTCGCGATCATCAGCCATCCGGACGCGGGTAAGACCACGCTGACGGAGAAGCTGCTGCTCTACGGAGGCGCCATCCACATGGCCGGCTCGGTGAAGAGCCGCAAGGCCAAGCGAGCGGCCACCAGCGACTGGATGGCGCTGGAGAAGCAGCGCGGCATCTCGGTCACGTCGTCGGTGCTCCAGTTCGAGTACGACGACCTGCGGTGGAACCTCCTGGACACCCCGGGTCACAACGACTTCTCCGAGGACACCTACCGGACGCTGACCGCCGCGGACTGCGCGATCATGATCCTGGACGCCGCCAAGGGCGTCGAGCCCCAGACGCGGAAGCTCTTCCACGTCTGTCGGATGCGCGGCATCCCCATCGTCACCTTCATCAACAAGCTCGACCGCCCCGCCCGCGATCCCTTCGACCTCACCTCGCAGGTCGAGGACGTGCTGGGCATCGAGAGCTTCCCCTTCACCTGGCCGGTGGGTTCGGGCGACCTCTTCCAGGGCGTCTACGACCGCCGGAACCGGCGCTTCCTGCGCTTCCAGAAGGAGAAGGGCGGCTCCACCAAGGTGAAGGCCACCGAGGTGGACATCGACGACCCGAAGCTCGCGGAGATGCTGGGCGCCGAAGCCGCCGAGGAGCTGCAGGGTCACGTCGAGCTCCTCGACGGAGCCGGCGAGGAGTGGGACCGCGAGCGCTTCCTGAAGGGCGAGCTCACGCCGGTCTTCTTCGGCAGCGCGCTCACCAACTTCGGCATCGAGGCCTTCCTGCACAGCTTCGGCAAGCTCTGCCCGCCGCCGCAGCCCCGGGACGCCGAGGGGGAGACCCTGGCGCCGGACGACGACCGCTTCACCGCGTTCGTCTTCAAGGTCCAGGCGAACATGGACCCCTCGCACCGGGACCGCATCGCCTTCGCCCGCGTCTGCAGCGGCCGCTTCGAAGGCGGCATGAAGGTGAACCACTACCGGCTGGGCAAGGAGATCCGCCTCAACCGCGCGGAGCAGTTCTTCGCCCAGGAGCGCGAGACCGTGATGGAGGCCTACGCGGGCGACATCCTCGGGCTCTACGACCCCGGCCTCTTCCGCATCGGGGACACCCTCAGCTCCGAGGCCGGCCTGCTCCTCGAGGCGGTGCCCCGCTTCTCGCCGGAGCACTTCGGCCGGCTGCAGCTCCTGGACCCGCTGAAGCGGAAGCAGCTCCAGAAGGGCATCCATCAGCTCGCCGAGGAAGGCACCGTTCAGCTCTTCACCGAGACCGGTCGCGAGAAGGACCCCATCTGTGGCGTCGTCGGTCAGCTCCAGTTCGAGGTGCTCATCTTCCGCCTGCAGCACGAGTACGGCGCGAAGATCACCTTCGACAAGCTGCCCTTCGAGTACGCCCGCTGGGTCGAGGGCCCCACCACCACCGAAGAGGTCGAGGCCCGCCGGATCCCCCTGGCGGTCACCGACGTCGACGGCGGCATCGTGGCCCTCTTCCGCAACGACTGGGAGCTCGAGCGCGCGGTCGGCGAGAACGACGACTGGGTCTTCCACGAGACCAAGCCCATCCGCGCCGGCGAGGGGTGACGAGCCCGGGGGCCGCAGCAGGCGAAAGGTCCCCCGCGAGCCAAAGCGCGGCGGTCTCGGCTACGCTGGGGCCGCCGTGACTTCTCGACGCTCTCCCACCTTCCTTCTCCTCTTGCTCACTCTGGCCGGCGCCTGCTCCTGCGAGGACGAGCGCACGCCCCTCGGCGACCGTACGGACGACCCGGGCGTCGACATGGGCGACCCGGGCATGGACGCGGCCACCGCGGACATGATGAGCGAGCCCAGCGACTTCGGCGCCTTCGATCCCTTCGACCCCGACGCCGCCTGCGGGAGCGCCTCGATCCCCACCGAGCGGGTCCCGGGCAGCCTGATGCTGGTCTTCGACCGCTCGGGCAGCATGAACGACGAAGCCAATGGCGACTCCGGGCCCACCAAGTGGGACCTGGCGACGGCGGCCATCAACAGCGCCCTCGGCGGCGTCTCGGACGACCTGAACCTGGGCCTCATGCTCTTCCCGGTGGGCAGCTCCGAGTGCACCGTGGACGCCGCCACCGCGGTGCAGGTGGACGTCGCCCCGCTGGGCACCACCCGCGCGCAGATCGCCTCGGCGCTCTCCAGCGCCAGCGCGGGCGGCGGCAACACGCCCATCGCCAGCGCGCTGCGCGCCGGCTGGGGCGCTCTGGACGCGATCGACGGCCGCGGGCAGAAGGGGCTCATCCTGGTCACCGACGGGGCCGAGACCTGCGAGACCTCCACCGCCGAGCGGGACGCGGTCCTGGCCCTGGCCGCCGACCAGCACGCCTCGAACGGCTACCTGACCTACGCGGTGGGCCTCGACGAGAGCAACAACTTCCTCAGCACCTTGGCCTTCAACGGCGACACACCGCGCAACGCCACCTGCCTGCCCGAGTGCACCACGCCGACCTGCTACAGCGACGCCGACTGCGACGGCGGCAACAGTTGCTGGAAGCCGGTGCCCGACTTCGGCCCGATCCCCATCCCCGGTCAGTGCGCCTGCGGCACCGACGCCGACTGCCCCGACCCGCTGACCTGCGAGAGCCTGCCCTTCATCGGTCCCCAGTGCAGCGGCACCCCCAACTGCTGCCACTACGACGCCGAGGGCTCGTCCTTCCAGTCCGATTTCCAGGGCGCCCTGGAAGAGATCGCCACCCGCTTCCTCGACAGCTGCGTCTTCGAAGTTCCCCGGGACGGCATCGACGGGTTCAACCCCGGCCAGGTCAACGTCGGCGTGACCTTCGAGGGCGAGGAGCGCCAGGTCCTGCCGCGGAGCACCGACCCGAGCATGAACAGCTGGAACTACACCAGCAGCGAGAACGACGCCCTGGTGATCCAGGGCCCCATCTGTGACCAGCTCCTGATGGACTCCGCCGAGGTCGAGATCGTCGTCGGCTGCCCCACCATCCTCATCTGACCCGCGCCCCCCGAAGGAGCGCTCGGCCACCGGCGGCCAACAGGGCCCGCGGGCCTCGGGGGGAACGAGCGCAAGAGTCGGCTGCGGTGACGCGACCGGCCCCGCGGTAGCGAGTCGCCTCGCGGTGGGGCTCCCTGCTAGGCTGCTGCGCGGTGGAACCCCTGCAGCAGGTCGAGATTCAGCTCGGCCACATGTGCAACAACCGCTGCGTCTTCTGCGTCAGCGGGCAGCGCACGGAGCGTGGCGAGGCGCAGCCGATGGCGGCGGCGCCCTTGCTGGCCCGCATCGAAGAGGCGCGGCGGGACGGCCACCGGAAGATCACCCTGCTCGGCGGCGAACCCACGCTCCAGCCCGCGTTCCTCGACGTGGTCCGGCGCTGCGGGGAGCTGGGCTTCGAAGAGGTGGTGGTGTTCACCAACGGCGTTCGCACCGCGCGCGCCGAGGTGGTCGACGCCACCCGCGCGGCCCTGGGACCCCGGGCGCGACTCGTCTGGCGCATCTCCATCCAGGGCGCGACCGAGGCGTCCCACGTGCGCACCACCGGCCGCCCCAACTCGTTCAAGCGCATCCTGCGGACCCTCGAGCACCTCCAGGCCCGCGGCGAGGACATCACGGTGAACATGTGCGTGGTGCGCTCCAACCACGCCGACCTGGCGCGCTTTCCCGACCTGCTCCTGCCCTTCGGCGCCCGGCAGCTCCACGTGGACATGGTGCGCCCCCTGGACGCCGGCGAACGGAGCCCCGCGGAGATGGCCGAGATGCTGGTGCCCTACACCGACCTGGCCGAGCCGCTGCGGGCCATGGTCGCCGGCTTCGAGGCGCGCGCGCCGGGCTTCGACGTGAACATCGGGAACCTGCCCTACTGCGTCGCGCCGGATCTCGTCCCTTGGATCCACCACGACGGCGAGCACACCCAGACGGTGGCCATCGACCACGACGACCAGCTCAGCGAGCCCTGGGACAAGTACGCCGTGAAGCGTCGCGACAAGGTCCACGCGCCCGCCTGCGCCGAGTGCGCGATGCGGCCGGAGTGCAACGGGGTCTTCGAGACCTACGCGGCGCATCATGGCCTGGCCGAGCTACGGCCCCTGAGCGCCGACGAGATCCCCGCCCAGCGGCTCGCCCTCCCGGCGAGCGTGCGGGTCCGGCTGGAGCGGCTCCGCGCGGCGGCCCCCTTCGGCAACCTCCGGTGGGCCGGGTCCCAGCGAATCCCCGGCGGCATCGAGGTGGCCCTGGAGGGCCCCGAGGCCGAGCGCGCCGTCTTCTTCTTCGCCGAAGCCGAGGGACGGCCGCGCGGAGGCTACCGCGTGGAGGGGCCGGTCACCGGCGCGCTCCGCGACGGCGTGCGCGCCGCGATGGTCGCCCTCCGCCGGCTCCCGCTCGCCTGAGCGGCCACGAGACGCTCAGAGCAGGCTGCCGGTGATGCGCACGCGCATGGTGACCGCGACGTCGAGCTCACCTTCGGGGAAGGCCCCGGCGGGCATCAGGTCGATGCCGGTGCGCACGAAGAACTTGAAGCGGTGCGCGGTGGTCTCGTAGTAGCTGGTGAAGCCCGCGCTGCCGGCGTCATCGAGCTGCACGGCGCCCTCGCCGGTGGATCCCGCGGCGATGGCCGGCACCACGCCGAGGCGCTGCACACCCGAGGCGTCGACGCTCGCCGCGCCCGCCGGACCCCAGAGGATCTCCACGTCCTCGACGGGGATGGTCAGGGTGTTCCGGGAGACCTGGTAGTTGACCTCCAGGATCTCCAGCGAGTCGATCTCGCCCACCACGTCGTCGAGGTCGCCGGCCAGCTCGTCGAGGTCCACCACGTCGCCCACCTGGGCGCTGATGGTCAGGGGCTCCGGGTCGCAGATGCCCGCGGTGCAGACCACGGGCGCTTCCGCCGTCGACGGACAGGGGACGCCGTCGCAGGCCAGCTCGCGCACCCGGGGTCCGCTGGCGGTCTCCTCCCGGAGCGCCTCGGGCACCGAGAAGTCCTCGGTGGAGAGGCTGGCCTCCATGCCGACGTTGAAGGTGGCGGTCGTGGTCTGGTCGCAGCCGGCGAGCGCGAGCAGGAGCAAAGGCGCGAGGGACGCGCGGAGCGATGAAAAGCAGCTCACCGGACCATCCTACTGCACCCGTCCGCTGGGAGCACGGTTGTGGTCGGTCGGTGCGCGAGGATTCGGTCCGGCGATCAGCGCACCACGAGCCGCGGTGGGTCGGCGTCGAGCGCGCCGTCGAGGACCACCTCGGCCCCGGGGCCCACCTCGAGGGTGCGCTCGACCACCGCCCCGAGGGGCGGGCACTCCAGGCGCACCCGATGGGTTCCCGGGATCACCCGGATCCCCCGCAGCGGGGTGCTACCGGCGCTGCGGCCGTCGATCGCGACCTGGGCCCACGGGCTGGCGGTGATGCGGAGGACCCCCCGGGCCACCGGGGCGGGCTCCGGTGGGGGCTCGCTCGGCGGATTCGAGGCCTCGATGGGAGCCTCCACCGGCTCGGCAGGCATCGCGGGCGGCGCCTCGACCGCCACCTCGGGTTCCCCCTCGGGCTCCGGCGCTCGGGCCGGGGCAGGCTCGGGCGCCGCGGGGATCTCGCGGGTCGCCATGCGCCACCCCAGGCCGGCGACCAGGAGGGCCGCTACCAGCGCCGCCAGGAGGCGGCCGCGGCCGAGGGTCGGTGGCCCGTCGGTGCCCGCCGCATCCGCGGGCGCCGACGGGGGGACGCGCTCAGAGGCGTCGGCGCGCTCGGCCGCCTCGGCCGAGCGCGGGCCCCGACCAGGGATCGGTGCCGTCCCCTGGCCCGCCGCCGGACCCCCGCGACCCGAGATCGGCGCCGTCGCCTCGGCCGCCCGGTCGGCGATCGGCGCCGTGGCCTCGCCCCGGGGGACCCGCGGCGTGACCGGGGTCGACGGGCGGGCGTCGGCCAGGACCTGGCTGGTCGCCAGGGCCTCCACCTTGCCCACGGCGGCCGTGCTCTCGCCGGTGGTCTGCACCGCCGGCGCCTGCTCGACGGCGCGCTGGACTCGATCCGCGAGCGCGGCGCCCACGCCCTCGGGGTGGGTCCCGGCCAGCCAGGCCCGTAGCCGCCGCGCGACCTGGCGCGCCGCGGGCCGCGCCGTGGGGTCACCGGCCAGCGCCTCCTGCAGCAACACCGCGAGCTCGTCCGGGACTCCGCCCAGAGTGGGTCGCTCGCCGGCCAGGAGCCGGGCCTTGCCTTCGGCGCCGTCGAAGGCGCCCTCGCCGGTGAGCGCCCGGACCAACACGCACCCCAGGGAGAACACGTCGCTCGCGGGCCCCACCTCGTCGCCCCGGGCCTGCTCGGGCGAGAGATAGCCCGGCGTGCCGAAGACCTCGGCGTCGCCGCCTTCGGTCGGGGTGGCGATGCCGAAGTCGAGGAGGCGCGCGTGGCCGCCGTCGTCGACCATCACGTTGCGGGGGGTGACGTCCCGGTGGACCAGATCGTGGCGCTCGTGGGCGTGCTGGAGCGCTTCGGCGACCTGGAGCCCCACGTGGGCCACCGCGCCGGCCTCGAGGGGCCCCTCGGCGAGCACGCCCTCCAGGGTGGCCCCGGCGATGTGCTCCATGGCGATGAAGTAGACCCCGTCGACCACGCCCAGCTCGTACACCGGCACGATGTGCGGATGGACCAGGCGAACCAGCGCCTTGGCCTCCTTGGCGAACATGGCGACGAAGCGCGGATCCCGCGCCAGCTCCGGCCGGACCTGCTTGACCACCAGCGGCTTCTCGAAGCCCAGGGCGCCCCGGAGCCGGGCTCGATACACCCGCGCCATGCCTCCCTCGGCCAGGAGGGAGTCCAGCAAGTAGGGCCCGAAGGGTGTCGGGGCGCGGTCCTCTGGCGCGCGGAGGGGCATTCGGGGCTAGCATAGCCGGTGATGCGCCCCCTCGTGGTCTTCCTGGTCCTTCTCGGCGGCTGCGCCGACCGCGTGGACCTGCAGACCGTGAGCCTGCGCCTGCGCGCGCCGGCGAGCGGCCCCTGCAGCCCGGGGGCCCCCACGAACGACCTGGTGGTGGAGGCGCTGGGCGACTTCCCCGCCAGCGACGAGCGGACCATCGAGGTGCTCGGCGCGGACGGCCCCGGGATCATCGACCGCTTCCCGGTGGGGACCCGGGCGCTGAGCGTGCGCGCCCACGCGGGAGGTTGGGAGGGCTTCGCCCTCTTCCCGCGGATCGGTGACGCGGACGCCGAGGCGCGCCTGCTGCTGCTCCCCGCGTCGACCTCCTGCCTGGTCCCCGACCCGGCGCTGGTCGACGGGGACACCGCGGTGGCGCTGCCGGACGGGAGCTTGGTCCTCGCCGGCGGAGACGACGGCGAGGTGGGGTCGCGGCGCCTGGTGCACTGGCATCCGGGCGAGGCGGCGGCGACGGTGGCCGACCCCGGGCTCCAGCTCCGCCGGGAGGGCTCGGTCGCGGTGGCGACGGGGGAGCGGGTCTTCGTCCTCGGCGGCGCGCTGGGGCGCGAGGGCCCCGCCCACGACACCTACGAGATCTACGACGCCGAGACCCGGGCCCTCCGCAGCGGGCTCGGCACCTTGGGCGAGCCGCGCCGCGACGCGGGCGCCGCGCGGCTCTCCGACGGGCGGATCCTCCTCGTCGGCGGCCGCGCCGCGGGCGGCGGGGACCCCCTCGCCAGCGCGGAGGTGCTCGACGACGACACCGGGGCGAGCGCCCCAGTGGGGGAGCTCCCGGTGGGCCGCGCCGATCCCTCGGTCGTCGTCCTGGACGACGGCAGCGTGCTGGTCGTCGGTGGCACCGGCGCGGCCGGCGGCCACCTCCGGCCCCTGCTCGCGTTCGACCCGCGGTCCGGCACCTTCATCGAGCTCGGCCTCGACGCGCCGGCCGGTCTGCAGGCCGTGGCCCCCTTGCCCGGCGGACGCCTGGCGCTCCTGGCCAGCAGCCGCCCCGGCGAGCTCACGCTCTACCGCAACGCGCCGCCCCTCCTGGGTCCGGTGCCCGGCCTGGTGGAGGACACCGTCGCCGTGGCCCTCCCCGCCTTCGAGACCGCGACGGCGGTGGCGCTGATGGACGGCACGCTCCTCGTCAGCGGGGCCACCGCGAGCGGGCGGCAGGCGTTCGTAGTGGATCCCGGGACGGCCACGGTCCGCGAGGTGCCGCCGCCCCGGGCTCTGGGTCGCCTGATCGCGCTCGCCGACGGGACCACCGCCGCGCTGGACGCCGAGGGCCTCGCGCTCCGGCGCACCACCGAGCGCAGCGCCCTGGATCACCCTCCGGCGAGCCTGTTGGCCGAGGACCTCGCCCTCGACGGTCCCGAGCGCTGGCGCACCGAGGGCGCCGCGCTGGTCGCCCAGGTCGACGATGCGCGCGCGGATCTCGCGGGGCTCCGTTTCGCCGACTTCGCCCTGGAGGTCACCGCCGAGGGATCGGTGGAGCTCCTCCTCCAGCCCGAGGGCGCGCCGGCGACGGCGGTGCACGTCGGGGCGAGCGAGGCCGGCCCCAGCCTCTGCACCCTCGCGGGCGCCGGCCCGCTGACCCTGGTGCGACGCGGCGAGGCGCTCGCGCTCGCCCGCGCCGGGAGCCAGCGCACCTGCCGCGTCGATGGACTGGTCGGCCGGGTGGGCCTCGGCTTCCGCGCCCGGGCGGGCTCCCGTTTCGAGCGCATCGCCGCCCGCCGCTTGGAGGCCGAGTGAAGGTCCTGCTCACCGGCGCCACCGGCTTCCTCGGCGGCCACCTCGTCCCTCGCCTGCTCGGGCGAGGTCTCTCCGTCCGCGCGTTCGCGCGGCCCACGAGCCGCACCGCGCCCCTCGAGGCGCAGGGCGTCGAGATCGTCCGAGGCGCCCTGACCGACGACGGCGACGTCGCCGCCGCCATGGACGGCGTGGACGCGGTGGTGCACGCCGCCGGCGGCGGTCTGGCCCTCGACCCGGCGGTCATCCATCGGGCCAACACCGAGACCACCCGGACCCTCGTCCGCCACGCGACGTCCCTGCGCCGCTTCGTGCTGGTCTCCAGCCTCGCGGCCCACGGCCCCTCCCGCCCCGGGCGCCCAGCCACCGAGGCCGACCCGGACGCTCCGCGCTCGGAGTACGGGAAGAGCAAGCTCGCCGCCGAGCGGGCCCTCGCCGCCCTGCCCTGCCCTTGGGTCGTCCTGCGCCCGCCGGCTCTCTACGGCGAGGGGGAGCACCGCATGGAGCCCCTGCTGCGCGCGGCTCGGCGCGGCGTGGTGCCGACGGTCTACCCCGCCGGGACCCTCTCCATGCTCTCCGGGCCCGACTGCGCCGAGGCCATCGCCCAGGCGCTGGTCCAACCCGAGGCCGCCGGGGTGTACTACGTCGCCGAGCCCGAGCCGATCACTCGCCGCGCCATGGCCCAGGCCGTCGGCTCCCAGGTGGGCCGCCGGGTGCTGGTGGTGCCGCTGCCGCCGCTCGTGGTGCGCGCCGCCGCGGCCCTGGCCGAAGCGCGCGCCCGCGGGGGTGCGCCGCTGGTGCTCACCCGGGACAAGGTCCGCGACGTCCTGCAGCCCCACCAGGCCTGCGATCCCGGCCGCGCCCTGCGCGAGCTCGACTGGTCCCCGCGGGACCGTTTCCTCGCCGCGGCGAGCGCGAGAAACCGTTGATGAAACGCGCCGTGCCCTCGTCCATAGGACCCGGAGACCTCATGCCTCGCCTCACCCTCCTCGCCTTCGCCGCCCTCCTCTTCACCAGCATCGCCGCCCGGGACACCGCCGGCGCCCAGGACACCCAGGGCGTCCTCGGGCCCGGGCTCTACGTCTTCCAGACGCGCCTCGACCGCGCGACCTGCGAGGACGACAGCGAGACCGGCTACGTCACCAGCTACTTCGCGGCCATCGACGGGACCCCGGCGAGCCGGCGGATGTCGATGAAGCTGACGAACTCCACCCACTGGCCGGAGTGGCAGCTCACCATCGCGCCCGACGGGCAGATCGTGGCCACCGCCACCAACGGCTCGCTCCAGCAGCGCGCCGAGATGCGGCCCAACGGGAGCCGCTTCACCGGCCGCGGCTACCGCGAGTACCAGGGGCGCGGCGGGCGACGCTGCCGCTTCGAGTACGACGCGCTGCTCCGCAAGCTCCACGACTGATCGCGCTCAGTAGTCGACCTTCTGGCGCGACTTCTTCTTCTCGGAGTTCTGGCGCTTCGCCTTCAGCCGCCGGCGCTTCGCGCCCCGCGAGGGCTTGGTCGCCTTGCGTGCCTTGGGCCGCTTCAGCGCCTCGAGCACCATCACCCGCAGCCGCTCCCGCGCGTCCTCGAGGTTGGCCGACTGGGATCGGGTCACCGAGCTGACCACGATGAGCCGCCCCTCGGCGTCGAGCTGCACTCCGTCCTGCTTGCGCAGCCGGGCCTTCACCGCGTCGTGCAGCGACGTGTTCCCCGGGAGGTCGAAGCGCAGGTCGACCTTGGTCGAGGTCTTGTTCACGTTCTGACCCCCCGGCCCGCCGGAGCGGCTGGCGCTCCAGTCGAGATCGGCGGCGGGAATCACGATGTTCCCGCGAATGGCGAGGTCGTCCATGGTCCGCGATGGGTAAGGCGTCACCCCACGAACGCAAGGCCCCGCGCCGGGCGCAGGCGGCGCTCAGGGACAGGCGGCGCTCAGGGACAGGCGGCGCTCAGGGACAGCGGGCGGTGGCGAAGGCGGCGCGCCGGTCGCGGACGAACGCGGCGGCGTCGTTCTGGAACGCTTCGCTCATGGCGGCCCCTTCGACCTGCTCGACGGCGATGAGGGTCGGGCCCTCGCGGCCTTCCACCCGGGCGAACTCGTAGTGGCCTTCGACGTCGTACTCCATCTGCGCGGGGTGGTCGCAGTGGTCGTCGGCACACTCGAAGAGGGGCTCGCGAATCGGGTCGTCGATGCGGCGGTGGAGGTCGCGCTGGAGTCGGTCGACGTGGTCGTCGAGCTCTTCGGCTGCGCACCAGTGCTCCGCCAAGCGGATGATGCCGTCGTCGTCCGCGCGGGGGTCCTCGCCGGAGGCGTCCTCGGCGTAGAGGACGTAGACCACGCCGCGCTCGGGGTCGACGAGGTCTCGCAGGAGCACGTGGCCCTGGGCGATGCGCCTCATCGTGGCCGCGTCGATGGCGGGGTCGGGCTCGTCCACCGCGACCGGCACCGGCGCAGGCTGCGCCACGGGCGCGGGCTCGGCCGGCGGGGGCGTGGTGCCCGCGCAGCCGGCGAGGAGCGCCAGGGCGCTCAGACGTTGAAGGAGGCGCCGCATCCGCAGTCGCCCTTGGCGTTCGGGTTCTCCCACTTGAAACCGTATCCCATGAGGCGCTGCTCCCAGTCGAGGGTGCCGCCCTGGAGGAACTCCAGGCTCCGGTCGTCCACGACCACGCGGAGGCCACCGAAGTCCCAGACCTTGTCCCGACCGCGGACCTTCTTGGCCAGCTCGTAGACGTAGTAGTAGCCGGAGCACCCGCCGCCCTTCACCCCCAGCCGCAGACCGAGGGAAGGCTCGCCGGCCTCGGCCAGCTGCTTCTTGCCCATCTCCACCGCTTTGGGGGTCAGGGTAATCGTGGGGTCCCCGGGGGTCACCGGCGGGGGCGGGAGGTCCTCCATCTCGACGAGGTCACGCATGGTCTGCATTCCTAACGCTCCGGAGACGCGCAGGCCAGGGGTCCGCTACCTGGCCGGCCCCGGCTACCAATCGATCGCCTGGCCCCGGCGCTGCCAGAGGGGCGAGTTCTCCCGGAGCCGGTTCACCGTGGCCACCACGTGGTCGGCCACCCGCTCCACCTGGTCCCGGTCGTTGCCGCGACCGAGGCCGAAGCGAATCGACGACGCGGCCCAGTCGGTGTCGAGGCCCATGGCGCGCAGCACGTAGCTGGGCTCGGTGGAGGCGCTGCTGCAGGCCGAGCCGCTGGAGACGGCGACCTCCTGGGTCAGCGCGAGGAGGAGCCCCTGCCCGTCCACGCCCGCGAAGGAGACGTTGAGATTTCCCGGGTGCCGCGGTCCGTCCAGCGGCGGCCCGTTGAGGTGCACCGCCTCCAGCGCCCCGATTCGAGCGAAGAGCGCGTCGCGGAGGGTCCGCAGGCGCTCGGCCTCGGCGGCCCCCTCCGCCCGCTGGAGCTCGGCCGCCGCACCGAAGCCCACGATGCCGGGCACGTTCAGGGTGCCGGCCCGGAGCCCGTGCTCCTGGCCCCCGCCGTCCTGTTCCGCCACCAGCTGTACCCGAGGCGTGCGGCGGACGTAGAGGGCGCCGACGCCCTTGGGCCCGTAGAGCTTGTGGGCGTTGAACGAGGCGAGGTCCACGTCGGCCACGTCGAAGGGGACGTAGCCCAGCCCCTGGCTGGCGTCGCAGTGCAGAAGCGCGCCCCGGCCCCGCACCACCTCGGCGAGGGCGGGCAGGTCCTGCACCGTGCCCACTTCGTTGTTGCAGAGCATCACCGAGACCAGAACGGTGCCCTCGTCCATTGCGGCGGCGAGGGCTTCGGGCGCCACCCGGCCGTGCGCGTCGACGGCCACCCGGGACACCCGGAAACCCTCGCGCTCCAACCGCGTCGCCGGGTCGAGCACCGCCTTGTGCTCGGTGGTCGCGACCACCAGGTGGTCGCCCTTCTCCCGGTAGGCGTGCATGACGCCCTTGAGCGCGAGGTTGTCGCTCTCGGTGGCGCCGCTGGTGAAGACGATCTCGCGCGGCCGCGCGCCCACCAGCGCCGCCACCTGCCGCCGCGCCTCGTCGACCGCGTCGCCGGCGCGGTGACCGAAGGCGTGGGCCTTGCTGGAGGCGTTGCCGAAGTGCTCCGAGAAGTAGGGGAGCATCGCCTCGAGCACCCGGGGGTCGACGGGCGTCGTGGCGTGGTGGTCCATGTAGATCAGAAGAGGCCTCCCCAGGTGACCGCCGGGGCGCCGTTGCCGCGGACGTCGCGGATACGGCCGAGGCGCGGGACCCAGCGCCACGCGGTCTCCCCGCCTTGCTGGGCCCGGTAGAGCCGATTGGATTGCAGACCGGCCACCAGCGCATCGGTTCCGGCGCTGAAGAGCGCCAGGCCCCCGAGGAGCCCGCCGACCAGATGCGCGTTGGGGTAGCCCGAGTCGTCGCTCACCCCGGAGAGCGCCAAGGCGGTGAGGTCCACCAGGAGCGCGCCGATCATGAAGATGAAGGTGGTGACCCGCAGGAAGCCGATGCCCTGGGCGCCGTGACGGCGCACCTTGGTGCTCCCGCTGCGGGCGACGAAGACACCGGCGATGGTCACCGCCGCCGAGAGCCCGGTGAGGATCAGCGGCGCGATGGTCTCCGCGTCGACCCCGCCGAAGTCGTCGGTGAAGATGCCGCCGCCGGTCGGCTCGCTGGCATAGGCGCCGAGCCCGAGACCCAACGCCAACGCGCCCAGGCCGAGGCCCACCGCACCGCGGACGATGGCCGGCCGCCCGGAGATGGCCTGGGTCTGGGGCTGGGGCTGATAGGCGCCGGGCCCGTACCCGGGACCCGGCTGCTGGGCATGGCCCTGCGGTCCGCCCGGCTGCGGGTACGCCTGAGGCTGCTGGGGTCCATAGCCGCCCGAGGCAGGCACGCAGCGCCCCGCCGCGCAGACGAAGCCGTCACCGCACGCCGGGTTGCAGAGCGCCACGCACTGGCCCTGGGCGCAGGTGGTCCCGGCGGGACAGGGGCTGGTGCACTCCGGCTCCAGGGACTGGTGGTCCACGACGGCCGGCCCGTCGGGTCCCTCGTCCGCGCCCTGGCCGAAGGGGTTCGGCGGCTCGTCCTCCTGGGCAGAGGCCAGCGAGGTCAGCGAGGCCAGCGAGGTCAGAGCCCACACCAAGCAGAAGAAGCGCATGGGCCGATGATGGCACGGGGTGCCGGGGGATCAACGCTCTTGGGGCGTAATGAAAGCCCCACGCCGCCGGTCTCGGGAGAGATGGATGCCCGCGCCAACCCCGACCTCGCCGACGCCGACCTGCACCCGGGGCCCGACCCGGCCGTGGGCATCGCCGAGCCGCCGGCGGCGCGGAAGAGCCGCTGGCAGCGCAACGCCAAGGACACCGCGGTCGCGGTCGGCGTGGTGGGCGGCGTGGTCCTGTGGAAGGTCGGGCGGGAGCTCGCCGAAGCGCGGCTCCGCCGGGCCATCCGGCACAAGGCCTTCGACCTGGCCTGGGCTCTGGCCAAGCGCCGCGTCGAGCGCCGGCTCGCGGCCTTCCCCTTCTAGCGAGTCCGCTCGGCTGGCCGAACGAGTCCGCTCGGTCGCCCGCGTCAGAGCAGGCCGAGCTCGAGGAGCGCTTCGTCGGTCATCCGGTCCTTGGTCCAGGGCGGATCCCACACGAGCTTCACGTGGGATCGGCGGACCCCCTCGGTGCCGCCCACCCGCTCGGCCACGTCCTTGACGATCTGCCCAGCGACCGGGCACGCCGGCGCGGTGAGGGTCATGCGCACCTCGACGTCGCCCTCGTCGCTGATGTCCAAGCCGTAGATGAGGCCCAGGTCGTAGACATTGAGGGGGATCTCCGGGTCGTAGACCTGCTTCAGGGTGGCCACCACCCGCGGCTCGAGCTCGTCCCTGGCGACCGCGACGGCGCGCTCCCCGTCCCCGCCGAAGGCCTCGTCGACGTCGTCCGCCGCGCTGGGCGGCGGCGCGTTGCCGGCGATGGCGAGGTGACGCCGCCCGTCCGCCTTGCGCTGGACGATCTTGTGGACCTTGAGGTCCTCGACGTCGAAATCTTCGGCCACGAGCCCGCTCTAGCAGCTCCTGGCCGCCCCGCCCACCTGGCCCCAGAGCCCCCCGATGAGCGGCCCCCTGCACCTCGTCCTCGGCGACCAACTCGATCTGGGGAGCGCCTTCTTCGACGAGGTCCAGCCGGACGAGCCGGTCCTGCTCCTCGAGCTCCACGACGAGGCCACCTTCGTGACCCAGCACCAGCATCGGCTGGTCCTCTTCTTCGCTGCCATGCGCCACTTCCGCGACGCGCTCCGGGAGCGCGGTCAGCGCGTGGAGTACGCCGCGGTGGACGACGAGCTCAACCGGGGGTCCTTCCGGGAGGAGCTCCCGCGCTGGCTGGGCAAGCTCCGCCCCGAGGTCGTGCGCGTCCGGGAGCCCGGCGACTGGCGGGTGCGGGAAGCCCTGGAGGATGCCTGTGCCGAGCGGGACGTGGAGCTGGAGATCGTCGCCGACGACCACTTCCTCTGCAGCACCGCCGCCTTCGGGGAGTGGCGGGCCGGCCGCAAGGCGATGATCCTGGAGCACTTCCAGAGGCACTTACGGAAGCGCTTCGATATCCTGATGGACGACGGCGAGCCCGCCGGCGGCGAGTGGAACTTCGACGCTCGGAACCGGGCCAGCTTCGGCAAGGGGGGCGCGCCGGACTACCCCAGCCCGCCCCGGCACCGGGCGGACGCCATCACGCGGGACGTGATCGCGCTGGTGAAGGAGCGCTACGGCGACCACCCCGGCGACGCCGAGAACTTCGCCCTGCCGGTGACCCGCGACGAGGCCCTCTACGACCTGCGGGCCTTCGTGGCCGACCGGCTACCGACCTTCGGCCAACATCAGGACGCGATGGTCACCGGGCGCCCGTTCCTGAGCCACTCGCGCCTGAGCACGGCGCTGAACCTCCAGCTCTTGCACCCGCGCGAGGTGGTGGAGGCGGCGGAGGCCGCCTACCGCTCCGGCGACGCACCCATCGCCTCGGTGGAGGGCTTCGTACGCCAGGTGCTCGGGTGGCGGGAGTTCGTCCGCGGGGTCTACATGACCGAGATGCCCGAGTACGCCGAGCGCAACGCGCTCCGCGCCGAGGGGTCGCTGCCCAGAAGCTACTGGACCGGCGAGACCGAGATGGCCTGCGTCCGCGACGCCATGGCCGGGGTGCTCGAGCACGCCTACGCGCATCACATCCAGCGGCTGATGGTCCTCGGCCTCTACGCCATGCTCCTGGGGGTCCGGCCCTACGAGGTCCACGAGTGGCACCTGGCGATGTACGCCGACGCCATCGACTGGGTCTCCCTGCCCAACGTGCTGGGGATGAGCCAGTACGGCGACGACGGGCTGGTGGGGACCAAGCCCTACGCCGCCAGCGGCAACTACGTCTCCAAGATGAGCGACTACTGCGGCCAGTGCCGCTTCCGGCCCAAGGAAGCGCTGGGCGACGACGCCTGCCCGCTGACCACCCTCTACTGGGACTTTCTCTCCCGGAACCGCCGGAAGCTCGCCGGGATCCGCCGGATGCAGATGCAGCTGAAGAACCTGGACCGGAAGAGCGACGCCGACCGCCGGGCCATCCGCGAGCGGGCCAAGAGCCTACGGGAGTCTCCCCCGTGAGCTCCGGTCTCGGCGATACTCCCGCCGATGCGCGCTGCCCTCGCCCTCCTGCTCCTCGGCGTCTTCGCCGGCTGCCCGCGCACGCCGCCCACCGAGCTCGAGTCCCGAGCTGCGTCCGGCGGCGCGCGCGCTAGACTCCGACCGCCCATGGCCAAGCGCATCGACTACCGGCACTCGACTCACGGACAGACCCGCGAGGATCCCTACTTCTGGCTCCGCGACGACGAGCGCGAGAACACCGAGGTGCTCGACTATCTCCGCCGCGAGAACGAGTACACGGAGCAGGAGCTCGCGCCCCTCTCGGGCTTCCGGGAGACCCTCTACGAAGAGATCGTCGCCCGCATCCCCCAGGACGACGCCTCGGTGCCCGTCCAGGTGGACGGCTGGTGGCGCTACACGCGCAACGAGACCGGCAAGGAGTACGACATCCACTGCCGGCTCCCGGCCAGCGCGCCGGAGCCCGATCCCAGCGCCGGCCCCGCGACCGGCGAGGAGATCGTCCTCGACGAGAACGAGCGCGCCCGGGGCCACGACTACTACGCGGCCGTCGGGCCCATGATCAGCGTCGACGGGGCCACCATGGCCTTCGGCGAGGACACGGTCAGTCGGCGGATCTACACCCTCCGCTTCAAGGACCTGGGCACCGGCGAGCTCCTCCCGGATACCATCGAGGGGACCACCGGCGGCGCCGTCTGGGCCCTGGACCACCGCACGGTCTTCTACGTGAAGCGCGAGGAGGGGACCCTCCGGGCCCATCAGGTCTGGCGCCACACCCTGGGCGAGACCGAGGACACCCTGGTCTTCGAGGAGACCGACGAACAGTTCTACGTCTCGGTGGGCCGGAGCCGCTCCCGGGACTACATCCTGATCGGCAGCTACCAGACCGTCAGCAGCGAGTACCGCTTCGTCGACGCCCGGCAGCCGACCGCCGCGCCCCAGCTCTTCCTCGAGCGGGAGCGCGACCACGAGTACGACGTGGACCACCTGGGAGGCCGCTTCTACGTCCGCACCAACTGGGAGGCCCAGGATTTCCGGCTGATGAGCGCCGCGCCCGCGGATACCGGGCACAAGGATCGCTGGCGGGAGGAGATCCCCGCCCGTGAGGGAGTCCTCTTCCGCGGCTTCGAGCTCTTCCGGGACTACCTGGTGGCTTCCGAGCGGGTCGACGGCATCGCCGGCCTGCGGGTGCTCCCCTGGGGCGACGAAGGCCGCGCCGACGCCGAGCGCGCCCACCGGATCGCCTTCGACGAGCCGGTCTACTACGCGACCCTGGGTGACAACCCCGAGGTGGGCAGCGACACGCTGCGGCTCATCTACAGCTCGATGACCACCCCGTGGTCCACGGTGGACTACCGGATGGACACCAAGGCCCGGGTGCTCAAGAAGCGCCAGCGGGTGGTGGGATCCTTCGAGCCCGACGCCTACGCCACCGAGCGGCTCATGGCCACGGCCCGCGACGGCACGCCGGTGCCCATCTCGCTGGTCTACCGGCGGGACCTGGACCGCAGCGAGCCCCAGCCGCTCCTCCTCTACGCCTACGGGTCCTACGGTCACTCGATGGACCCGACCTTCAGCTCGGTCCGGCTCAGCCTCCTCGACCGGGGCTTCGTCTACGCCATCGCCCACGTCCGGGGCGGACAGGAGATGGGCCGCGCCTGGTACGAGGACGGCAAGCTGATGAAGAAGCTGAACACCTTCTTCGACTACATCGACTGCGGGCGACACCTGGTCGACCAGGGGTGGACCGCGAGCGACCGACTCTTCGGCCACGGCGGGAGCGCCGGCGGTCTCCTCATCGGCGCGGTGGCCAACATGGCGCCGGACCTCTTCGAGGGTCTGGTGGCCGACGTCCCCTTCGTGGACGTGGTCACCACCATGCTCGACGAGACCATCCCGCTGACCACCTTCGAGTACGACGAGTGGGGCAACCCCAACGACCCGGCGGCCTACGAGTACATGATGCGCTACTCGCCCTACGACAACGTCCGGGCCCAGGCGTACCCGGCCATGCTGGTCATCAGCGGGCTCCACGACTCGCAGGTTCAGTACTGGGAGCCCGCCAAGTGGGTGGCCCGGCTGCGCCATCGCAAGACCGACGACAACCGGCTGCTCCTCCACATGAACATGGAGGCCGGGCACGGCGGCGCCTCGGGCCGTTTCCGGCAGCACCGGGAGACGGCGCTCACCTACGCCTTCATCCTCGATCTGGTCGGCATCCACGAGTGAGCCCTCCCCCGCGGGGGCCGGCAGGGAGTTGCCCCGGTCGCCGCGAGGGCGTAACAGGAGTTCGCACGGTCGTTGCATCGTGACGAGCAGGTTGGTGACCGTGAAGACGCGGTCACACGACGTCTCGCCACGCAACCCCTTGGAACTCCTGATGAATCCCCAAATCGCGAACCGCACCGTCATCACCTTCGGCACCTTCGACGTGTTGCACGTGGGTCACACCCGTATCCTCCAGCGCTCAGCTGCGCTCGGGACGCGGCTCGTGGTCGGCGTCTCCAGCGACGCGCTGAACCTGCGCAAGAAGGGCCGGCGACCGGTCTACGACCAGGCGGATCGCATGGAGATCATCTCGCAGCTCCGCTTCGTGGATCAGGTCTTCCTGGAGGAGTCCCTGGAGCTCAAGGGCGACTACATCCAGCAGTTCGGCGCCGACGTGCTCGTCATGGGCGACGACTGGAAGGGTCGCTTCGACGAGTTCCAGAGCCTCTGCGAGGTCGTCTACCTCCCGCGCACCGAGGGCATCTCGACCACCTCGCTCATCGAGGAGATCGGCGAGCGCCACGACCGCCAGCGGCTCGCGCTGGT